>NZ_JBIAFE010000001.1:0-668739 GCF_042869115.1 Micromonospora sp. NPDC007230
TACGCCTCAGCGATCTGCCGCCCCACCGTGTAGTACGGATGCAACGCCGACAACGGATCCTGAAAGATCATCGCCATGTCCCGGCCCCGCAGCCGGCGGACCTCCTCCTCCGGCAGGCCGACCAACTGACGGCCGCCCACGGAGATCTCCCCGCTGATCGTGGCCCGCTTCGCGTTATGCAGACCCAGGATCGCCAGCGAGGTGACACTCTTACCCGAACCGGACTCCCCCACGATGCCGAGGGTGCGACCCCGCTCCACCGAGAACGACACCCCGTCAACGGCGCGAACCACCCCGTCCTCGGTGTCGAACCGCACCCGCAGATCCGACACCCGCAGATAGGGGCCCTCGCCGGAGCGCTGCTCCGGCACCGCTGGGCGGTCCGGTTCCCCGGACGGCGCCGACTCCGACCTGCCCACGACCGCCTCCCTCAGTGACGAAGAGAACTTACAGCAAAGTTCTGGAGGCGAAAATAAGCTACAAAACGTGGGATGTCAGCGGCCTGAGCGTAACGAGTGGGTTTCGGGCTTGACCAGCCCTCATCAGGAGATTCACGTCCGCGACTCGATGTCTTCGTGCCGTGAGCGCACCGCAAGTGCGACGATGGATGCGCCAGTCACGTGAAGATTCCCGCCGGCATGAGGTGGAGGTGACCATGACCGCGGCGGTGTTCGACCACAACGGCCCGTGGACCGAAGAGGAGTACCTCGCCCTCGGCGAGACGCAGCAGCGCGTCGAACTCTTCGACGGGAGCCTCCACGTGACCCCTGCGCCCACCCCCCGACACCAGAACATCTCCGGCGAGCTGCGGGTGGCTCTCCGCATCCCGGCGCGCGAGGCGGGGCTACATGTTCTCGAAGCCGTCAACGTTCGCCTCAGGCCCGGTCGGATACCTGTCCCAGACCTGGTGATCACCGGACCCATCGACTTCGACGAGGTCAATGTCGAGGCGAGCGAGGTGCGGCTGGTGTGCGAGATCATCTCGCCGAGCAACGCGGCCACCGACAAGGTGCTCAAGATGCACTACTACGCCGCTGCCGGGATTGAGTGGTACCTGCTGGTCGAGCAGGAGAACGGCACGCTGCACCGGTACCGACGCCACGGCCGGCACTACCGCGAGCTGTCGGTGACCAAGCCGGGCGAGGCGCTGGAGTTGACCGAGCCAGTGCGGGCCACGATCCGGCCGCAGGATCTGGTCCCCTGACGGACGCCGGTCGGGTCGCCTAGGGTCGGCGCATGAGCGAGCGCCAGCGAGCGAATCATCAACGCAGTGCGCCTCATGCTGGTGCCGAGCGAAGCGAGGTGCCGGCATGAGCGAGTTCGATGCGGCGAGCGACGCGGTCCAGGCCGCTCTCGACGCGGGGGCGCGATACGCGGACGCCCGGGTGATGCACCGCCGCTACGAGTCGATGTCGGCCCGCAACGGCGACATCGAGGAGCTGACCCAGGACGAGAGCATCGGGCTGGGCATCCGGGCGCTGGTCGGGTCGAGCTGGGGCTTCCACGCCGTACCCGATCTGTCGGACGCCCGCGAGGCCGGCCGGCGCGCCGCGGCGATCGCCGCCGCGAGCGCGCGGGTCCCCGGCCCGCCCATCGACCTGGTCCCCGTCGAGGCCACCGTGGCGAGTTGGGCCTCCGGGTGCGAGGTGGACCCGCTCGGCGTTCCCCTCTCCGACAAGGGCGACCTGCTGGTCCGCGCCACCGAGACGATGCGCGAGCACGGTGCCGACCTGGCCGAGGGCCTCTACCAGATCTGGGACACCGCCAAGTGGTTCGTCTCCAGCGAGGGGCACCGCGTCGACCAGCGCATCCGGGAGTGCGGCGGCGGTATCTCGGCCACCTCCATCGGCGACGGCGAGACCCAGCGCCGGTCCTACCCGAGCTACCGCGGGCAGTACGGCACCACCGGCTGGGAGCTGGTCACCTCGCTCGACCTGATCGCGCACGCCGCCCGGATCGCCGAGGAGTCCCGCGAGCTGCTCACCGCCCCCGAGTGCCCGGCCGGCGAGACCGATCTGATCCTCGGCGGCGAGCAGCTCGCCCTGCAGATCCACGAGTCGGTCGGTCACGCCATCGAGCTGGATCGGATCCTCGGCTGGGAGGCCGCCTTCGCCGGGACGTCCTGGCTGGACCTGACCCAGCTCGGCGCGCTGCGCTACGGCTCCGAGCTGATGAACATCACCATCGACCCGACCATCCCGGGCGCGCTGGGCAGCTTCGGCTTCGACGACGAGGGCTCCCCGGCGATCAAGCGGGACGCGGTCCGCGCGGGGCGCTGGGTGGGGGTGCTCGCCGGCCGGGACTCGGCCGCCGTGGCCGGTCTCGGCTACGGCGGCAGCGTACGCGCGGACGGCTGGGCCCGGCTGCCGATGGTGCGGATGACCAACGTGGGCCTCGAACCGGGCCCGCACACCCTCGACGAGATCATCGACGCCACCGACGACGGGGTGCTGATGGACATCAACCGCTCCTGGTCGATCGACGACAAGCGACTGAACTTCCAGTTCGGTTGCGAGGTCGGCTGGGAGGTGAAGAAGGGCCGGCGGGGGCGGATGCTGCGCAACCCCACGTACACGGGAATCGGGCCGGTCTTCTGGCGCTCGATGGACATGCTCTCCTCGGAGATCGTCCCGTGGGGCACGCCGAATTGCGGGAAGGGCCAGCCCGGCCAGGTCGGGCACACCGGCCACCCGGCCGCACCGGCCCGCTTCCGAAACGTCCGGGTGGGGGTACGGGCATGAGCGAGCTGGATGTCGCTGGTCAGGTCGTCGAGCTGGTCCGCCGGCTCGCCGGGCCGGACGCGCAGGCCGAGGTCACGGTGACCCGCGCCGACCTGGCGTTGACCCGGTTCGCGAACTCGTTCATCCACCAGAACGTCGCCGAGTCGGGCACGGCGGTGCGGTTGCGGCTGCACGTCGACGGGCGGACGTCCGCCGGCAGCGGCAGCCTGGTCGACACCGACGGGCTGACCGCCCTGGTCGAGCGGACCCTGGCGGCCGCCCGGCTCTGCCCACCCGACCCGGCCTGGCCCGGGCTGGCCCCGCCGGCGCCGGTCCCGGCGGGCGCGGTCTTCGACGAGGCCACCGCGTTCGCGGAGCCCGATGAGCGAGCCGCCCGGGTACGCGCCTTCGTGGACGCGGTCGGCGGGCTGGAGGCGGCCGGCTACTGCCGGACGGCGTACCGGTCGGGGGCGTTCGCCAATTCGGCCGGCCATTCCGCGTCGGGTCGGATGGCGGAGGCGGCGATGGACGGCATCGCGCGTGCCGGCGGAGCGGACGGGGTGGCCCGGCGCTGCGCCGACCGGCTCGCCGAGGTCGACGGCGCCGCGCTCGGCGGCCGGGCGGCGGCGAAGGCGCGGGCCGCGGCGGATCCGATCGAACTGCCTCCGGGGCGCTACGAGGTCGTGCTCGAACCGGCCGCCGTCGCCGACCTGCTGCAGAATCTCTCCTGGTTCGGCTTCAACGGCAAGCGGTACGCCGAGCGGCAGTCCTTCGCCGAACTGGGCGTTGCCCAGTTCGACCCGGCCGTGACCCTGGTGGACGATCCGCTGCACGGCTCGGCCCTGCCGTATGACCTGGAGGGCACCCCGCGACACGCACTGACCCTGGTCGACACCGGCACCACCAGGGCAGTGACCCACGACCGGCGCAGCGGCGCCGAGGCGGGGGTGGCGTCCACCGGGCACGGGATTCCAGGCGCCGCCACCTTCGGCCCGATCCCGACCAACCTCCGCCTGCTTCCCGCCGCCGCCCGCACAGCCGGCGGTGACAGCCCGGCCCCGGTCGGCGGACCGGCCGAGGGGATAGCGGCGGGCGGCCCGAGCGGTGGCACCCCGGCGGGGGCGGTGGCCGATGCGGACACTGCGGCGCTGGTCGCCGGGGTGGCGCGCGGGCTGCTGGTCAGCGACTTCTGGTACACCCGGGTGCTGGACCCGAAACGCCTGGTCATCACCGGGTTGACCCGGAACGGGGTGTGGCTGGTCGAGGACGGGGTGCCGACCCGGGCGGTCCGCGACTTCCGCTTCACCGAGTCGTACCCCCGGGCCCTGGGGCCGGGCCGGGTGCTCGGCCTGGGCCGGCTGCCGCTCCGCCAGCCGGACCGGACGGACGGCGTCTGGTGGGAGGCGCCACCGCTACGGCTGGCGTCGTGGAACTTCACCGGCGGCGCGTCCGGGTGACAGTTCGTAGCGTCCGGAGAGACTTGCCGGGGCCGGTGACGGTGTAGCGGAGGCAGCCGCTGGCCCGGTCCGCGACAGCCGCTCGGATATTGATCATGGCTCGGGTCTTTCCAACGTGCGGGACACACGGGACACTGCGTTGCGCGGCCGGGCCGCGAAGATCGGCGTAACGTGTGTCATTTAGCTGCGCCGGTTCGCCGGCGCGGTCGCATGCGTGCGCAAGACGTGGCAGTGGACGCGGTCTCGCCCGGTCCGCTGGCCGGTACGGAAGGTGATCCGCCGCCCCCGCGAGGGCGCCGTCAGGGAGACGACTCGAATGACATCAACGGCAACGAGGCCGCGGGGGGCGCGGGCACGCGCCGCGATCGCGGCGAAAACGTTGCGAACCGACCGCTGGTGGCTTGCGCCACTGATCACCGTCGTCGGGCTCAGCGCCTGGGTCATCTACGCGACGGTCCGGGTCTTCATGCACAAGTGGTACTGGGTCGACGAGTTCCACTACCTGACGCCGTTCTACTCCCCCTGCGTGACCGACCGGTGCGTCGAGGGCTCCGCCCACGTCGGCACCTTCCTGCCCGGCTGGTGGATCATCCCGGACGCGGCGCTGACCCTGCCGTTCCTGCTGCTGTTCCGGCTGACCTGCTACTACTACCGCAAGGCCTACTACCGGTCGTTCTGGTTCACGCCGCCGGCCTGCGCGGTCCCGGACGGGCACCAGGCGTACGGCGGGGAGACCCGATTCCCGCTGCTCGGGCAGAACCTGCACCGCTACTTCTTCTACGCCGCCGCGATCATCTCGATCATCAACACGTACGACGCGATCTACGCCTTCCACTCCCCCAAGGGCTTCGGCTTCGGGCTCGGCAACCTGGTCCTGCTGGCCAACGTGGTGATGCTCTGGGCGTACACGATCTCCTGCCACTCCTGCCGGCACATCATCGGCGGGCGACTCAAGCACTTCTCCAAGCACCCCTTGCGATACAAGGGCTGGACGTTCGTCTCGTGGCTCAACGTCCGGCACATGCAGCTCGCCTGGATCACCCTCGGCACGCTGGCGCTCACCGACTTCTACGTCATGGCGGTGGCGGCCGGCTGGTTCAACGACCTGCGGTTCATCAACTAGAGGCCCGGACATGACTGAGACGCGAATCGAACGACACCACTACGACGTCGTCGTGATCGGCGCCGGCGGCGCCGGCCTGCGCGCGGCGATCGAGGCCCGGCTGACCGGCAAGAAGACCGCGATCATCTCTAAGTCGCTCTTCGGCAAGGCGCACACCGTGATGGCCGAGGGCGGCGCCGCCGCCGCGATGGGGAACGTGAACCCGCGCGACAACTGGCAGGTGCACTTCCGCGACACCATGCGCGGCGGCAAGTTCCTCAACAACTTCCGGATGGCTGAGCTGCACGCGAAGGAGTCGCCGCAGCGGATCTGGGAGCTGGAGACGTACGGAGCGCTCTTCGACCGGACGAAGGACGGGAAGATCTCCCAGCGCAACTTCGGCGGTCACGAATACCCGCGGCTGGCGCATGTCGGCGACCGAACCGGCCTGGAGCTGATCCGGACCCTCCAGCAGAAGATCGTCTCCCTCCAGCAGGAGGACAAGCGGGAGTTCGGCGACTACGAGGCCCGGATCAAGGTCTTCGCCGAAACCACCATCACCGAGCTGCTGCTCGACGGCGACCGGGTCGCCGGCGCGTTCGGCTACTACCGAGAGTCCGGCGAGTTCATCCTCTTCGAGGCGCCGGCCGTGGTGCTGGCCACCGGCGGCGTGGGCCGCTCCTACAAGGTCACCTCGAACTCCTGGGAGTACACCGGGGACGGTCACGCGCTGGCGCTGCGCGCCGGGGCGACGCTGATCAACATGGAGTTCCTCCAGTTCCACCCGACCGGCATGGTCTGGCCGCCCTCGGTGAAGGGCATCCTGGTCACCGAGTCGGTCCGCGGCGACGGCGGGGTGCTGAAGAACTCCGAGGGCAAGCGGTTCATGTTCGACTACGTGCCGGACGTGTTCCGCAAGCAGTACGCCGACAACGAGGCGGAGGCGGACCGCTGGTACAAGGACCCCGACAACAATCGGCGTCCGCCCGAGCTGCTTCCCCGCGACGAGGTGGCCCGCGCCATCAACAGCGAGGTCAAGGCCGGTCGGGGCACCCCGGCCGGCGGGGTCTACCTGGACATCGCCTCCCGGCTGCCGGCCGAGGAGATCCGCCGCCGCCTGCCGTCGATGTACCACCAGTTCAAGGAGCTGGCCGACGTCGACATCACCAAGGAGCCGATGGAGGTCGGCCCGACCTGCCACTACGTGATGGGCGGCGTCGAGGTGGACCCGGACTCCGGCGCGGCGGCGGGCAGCGTACGCGGGCTCTTCGCCGCCGGTGAGGTGTCCGGCGGCATGCACGGCTCCAACCGGCTCGGCGGCAACTCCCTCTCGGACCTGCTGGTCTTCGGCAAGCGGGCGGGCGGCCACGCCGCCTCGTACACCGATCAGCTGGCCGCGCGCCCGAAGGTGGCGGTCGCCGCCGTGGAGGCCGCGGTGGAGACGGCGCTGGCGCCGCTGCAGCGGGACACCGGGGAGAGCCCGTACGTCCTGCAGCAGGACCTCCAGGCGGTGATGGGGGAACTGGTCGGGATCATCCGGCGCGAGGGTGAGCTGGCCGACGCCCTGGGCAAGCTAGCGGAGCTGCGGGAGCGGGTGGCCAAGGTGAGCGCGGCCGGCGGCCGGCGCTACAACCCGGGCTGGCACCTGGCGCTGGACCTGCGCAACATGCTGGTGGTCTCGGAGTGCACGGCGAAGGCCGCACTGGAGCGGGCGGAGTCGCGCGGCGGGCACACCCGGGAGGACTTCCCGGCGATGGACCCGGCGTGGCGGCGGGTGAACCTGGTCTGCTCGCTGGACGGCGACGCGGTCCGGTTGGAGCGCAAGCCGCTGCCGAAGATGCGCCCGGAGCTGATCACCTTGTTCGACCGGGCGGAGCTGGCCAAGTACCTGACCGACGAGGAACTCGCCGAGTTCGACGCCCTCACCGAGGAGGCGGGCAAGTAATGGGGAACAAGCGACAGTTCCGCATCTGGCGGGGCGACGAGAGCGGCGGCGACCTCCAGGACTACACCGTCGAGGTCAACGAGGGCGAGGTTGTCCTCGACGTGATCCACCGGCTGCAGGCCACCGACGCGCCGGACCTGGCGTGCCGGTGGAACTGCAAGGCCGGCAAGTGCGGCTCCTGCTCGATGGAGATCAACGGCAAGCCGCGGCTGAGCTGCATGACCCGGATGTCGACGTTCGAGGAGAACGAGACCGTCACGGTCACGCCGCTGCGGACGTTCCCGATCATCCGGGATCTGGTCACCGACGTCTCGTTCAACTACGAGAAGGCCCGGGAGACCCCGGCGTTCGCGCCGCCGGCCGACCTGGCCCCCGGCGAGTACCGGATGCAGCAGGTCGACGTCGAGCGCTCGCAGGAGTTCCGCAAGTGCATCGAGTGCTACCTGTGCCAGAACGTCTGCCACGTCATCCGTGACCACGAGGAGAACAAGCAGGCGTTCTCCGGTCCCCGGTTCTTCATCCGGGCCGCCGAGCTGGACATGCACCCGCTCGACGCGAAGACCGACCGCAAGGAGTACGCGCAGTCCGAGATGGGACTCGGCTTCTGCAACATCACCAAGTGCTGCACCGAGGTCTGCCCCGAGCACATCAAGATCACGGACAACGGGATCATCCCCATGAAGGAGCGGGTCGTAGACCGCAGGTACGATCCCCTTGTGTGGCTTGGTAGCAAGATCTTCCGGAGGGGTCAGGTGCCTCAGACCAGCGTGACCAGCGAGCACCACAGCGGCGGCGCGGGCTCCGCCCAGAGCGGGGTGCACTCGCACGCCGGCGGCTCGCACGACGCCCGGTCCGAGGCGCAGGCGCAGAAGGGCGTCAACTGGCACCGCCAGGTGCCGCACCCGACCACGCCCCCGCTCGACGCCAACGGCAAGCTGCCGCTGACCGAGCTGACCTTCGACAAGGCCGCCGCGCCGTCGCCGTTCGGTGACGACGTCAGCTTCCCGCTGCCGCCGGAGCACCTCAACTTCGCGCACCCGCAGCAGGACCAGCCGAAGCACTGAGCAGCACGACAACGAAGACGGGGGCCGCGGCACACGCCGCCGGCCCCCGTCCCGTTTCCGCCCCCGCGTCCCCCTCCCCCGCTCAGGCGTTGGTGAGCAGGGGGCGCAGGGCGGCGACGATCGGCGCGTCGGCGGGGAGCCAGGCGACGGTGTCGAGCTCGGCGGCCGAGAGCCAGCGCAGCTCGGAGTGCTCCAGGGCCTTCGGCTGGTCGTCATTGAGGAGGTGGGCCACGTACACCCGGAGGACGGAACGGCCGTGGGCCATCCGAACGTCCCGGCCGACCCGCGCGCCGATCTCCACGCGTACGCCGAGTTCCTCGGCGCACTCGCGGACCAGCGCGGTCGTCTCGTCCTCCCCCGGCTCGACCTTGCCGCCGGGGAACTCCCAGCGGCCGGCCACCTCCGGAGGTGCGGACCGTTCGCAGGCCAGGACCCTGCCGTCCGCGATGATGGCCGCCCCGACGACCACCCTCGGCTCCCGCCCGCCCTGCCCGTTGCCGCTAACCCGTTCGGTCCGCACGGGCGTCCAGGGTGCCAGATCAATCGGCGGTTTGGGTAGCTGAGCATCGCCGTCAGGTCAGCAGAACACGGAAGTGTGGGCGTGGACACACGATCTGCACGACGACAGACTAGAGGGCGTCGACTGGGACACGGGATGGCGACGATTTGGCCACAAGCCAGCAACGACGCCTGGGAGGTGCGGTGATGCGCGTGCTGTTCAGCGGCCGGGCGAAGCACGACTACCTCAGCGACGCGCTCGCCCTGCTGTCCGGGTGGACCCGGGAGGGTGAGGAGATCCGCCGGACGCTCGTCCTGGACGACACCCAGCACGCCGCGTTGACCGAGCGGGTCAAGGTGGTCGCGGACGCGCTGCGCCTGCGGCCCGAGATCAGCCGCCGCGCCGACCGTACGCAGATCCGGGTGGGCCACGGCGACGGCGAGCCGCTGACGGAGGGTGAGGTGCTGCTGGCGGCCCGCATCGAGGACGCCGTCCGTGCGGTCACCGCACCCTGAGCCGGCTGGCACGCGCCACCTACCGTCGGGGCATGACCACCCCGACGTACGACCGTAAGGAACAGTTCCAGCAGATCCAGAGCGGGCTCCTGGCCGGCGAGCAGATCATCGCCGTGTACGACGCGGTCGGCGCCGGCACCGGATTCATCGGCCTCACCGACCGCCGCGTGATCATCCAGGACCGGTCCTTCATCGGCAAGCGGTACGCCATCACCAGCATCCCGTACTCGAAGATCACCAGCGTCAGCGTGGTGAGCAACAAGTCATGGGGCGGCTCCTTCTTCTCCACCGGGGCGATCGCCATCCACGTCGGCGCGCAGCCCTACGAGGTCGAGTTCCGGGGCGCGCAGAAGAGCCACCACGTGCACAACGTGATCCTCCACCACATCTCCTGACCCCTATCCTGATCCGTCATGGACCGGCGGCTGGCAGCTCTCTACGACGTGGAGAACCCGTGGGGGCGCGACGACGAGTTCTTCCTCGGCTTCGCCGGTGCGACCCCGGCCCGCGTGCTCGACCTGGGCTGCGGGACCGGACGGCTCACCCTGGCGCTGGCCGCCGCCGGCCACACCGTCACCGGGCTGGAGCCGCATTCGGCGTCCCTGGCCGCGGCCCGCGTCAAGCCGGGCGCCGACCGGGTCACCTGGGTCGAGGGCAGCTCGGCCGACCTGCCCGACGCCGCGTACGAGGTGGCCCTGATGACCAGCCACGTGGCGCAGGAGATCCGGGGCGACGACGAGTGGGCGGGCACCCTCGCCGACCTGCGCCGGGCCGTGGTGGAGGGCGGGGGGCTGGCGTTCGACTCGCGCGACCCGGCGGCCCGCCGCTGGGAGCGCTGGACCCCGAGCGCATCCCGCCACCGGCTCACCCTGCCCGACGGCACGGTGGTGGACGCCTGGACAGAGCTGACCGAGGTCAGCGAGGGACTGGTCAGCTACGTCCACCACTACCGGTGGCCGGACGGCGCGGAGCTGAGCAGCCCGGGCACGCTGCGCTTCCGGACCGAGGCGGAGCTGCGCGAGTCCCTCGCCGGCGCCGGCTTCACCGTGGAGCGGGTGTACGGCGGTTGGGCCGGCGAGCCGGTCGGCGCGAGCGACGACGGCGAACTGATCGTCGTCGCCCACGTGGTCTGATCTCAGGCGCTGTCCGGACGCGCGCGCTGCCCCTGCGGACTCCGAGGGCGTCAGCGGCGGTAGGTCAGCTCGAAGTCGAGCGTCCAGTCGACCCCGTCCGGCGACTTCTCCCAGCGCGCGTCGATGGTGTCGCCGTCGGCGCTGAGCGTCCCGGTGAACCGCTGGTGGAAGCCAGGCGCATCCCGCCACATCTGCCAGAGGCCGTCGGCCAACGTCATCCGGTAGACCCGGTGCACGCCGCGGGCGTCGGCGTATAGCACGGCGAACTCCTCGTCGGCGTCGTCGAGGCCGACCAGTTGCGTGGTGGGGAACGGCGCGTTCTCCCGCCACGCCTGCGGCGCGGTGTCCGGCATCGGCTCGGCGTCGGTGAACATCCGCAGGTACGGCCCGCCCTCGACCCAGGTGACGTCCGTCCACGCGGCGCCGAGGCCCTCGACCTTCGGCCGCACCGTCCAGCGTCC
The DNA here is from genome assembly GCF_042869115.1 of Micromonospora sp. NPDC007230. Classification (NCBI taxonomy): domain Bacteria; kingdom Bacillati; phylum Actinomycetota; class Actinomycetes; order Micromonosporales; family Micromonosporaceae; genus Micromonospora; species Micromonospora sp. NPDC007230. Next base: position 10,897 of record NZ_JBIAFE010000001.1, read on the forward strand.
GACGAGCACGTTCAGCCGTGCGAGCGCGGGATGGCGTTCCCTCATCTCGGACCTCCTCCTGCCAGCGTCGGACTCACGCTATGCCCGCGCCCGACATCGGGGTGCCCGGCACCGGAACCTGCCTGGGATACTCGTCCACATGCGGGGACGGTTCGGGGTCGTCAAGCGGTGGTGGAACGTTCGCCGGGTGCGTTGGGCGGTGCTCGCGGTCGCCGTCGGCGCGGTGCTGGCCGGCACCGGCAGCGTGGCCAGCGTGGCGTGGCTCCGCGGTGGCGCCGAGGGCCACATCTTCACCGAGGCCGACGTGCCGGAGGCGCCGGTCGCCCTGGTCCTGGGCACCAAGGTGGAGGCGGACGGCAGCCCGTCGACCTTCCTCACCGCCCGGCTGGAGCTCGCCCAGCGGCTGTTCACCGCCGGCAAGGTCCGGGCGATCCTGGTGTCCGGCGACAACATGAACGCCGACTACAACGAGCCCGAGGCGATGCGGCGCTGGCTGGTCGACCGAGGCGTGCCGACGGGCAAGGTGGTGCTGGACTACGCCGGCTTCGACACGTACGACTCGTGCGCGCGGGCCAAGCGGATCTTCGGGGTGGACCGGATGACGGTGGTGACCCAGTCCTTCCACCTGCCCCGCGCCGTGGCGCTGTGCCGGCACTTCGGCATCGAGGCCAACGGCGTCGGCGACGACACCGTCCGGCAGTACTCCAAGTGGCGGATCGGCTCCGTTCGCGAGTACGGCGCCTCGGTGAAGGCGGCGGTGGACGTGCTCTCCGGCCGCGACCCCGTCCACCTCGGCCGCCGCGAGACCGGCATCGACGACGCCCTCCGCGTCGGCTGACGACGGTCAGCGGGTCAGCCGGCGCGTGCACGGTCCGTCGTGGTCGGCCCGGAGCAGGCACCGCCGGCCGCCGGGCAGGCGCAGATCGCAGAAGACCCGATGGCGTACGCCCTGGTCGTCCTCGGCGGAGACGGTGGTCTCGCCCGGGTCGGCCGCGGACAGCAGGCCGGCCCAGCGGGCCACCACCCGGGCGAGGCGTACCGCGCCGGTCAGGTCCGTGGCGGCCACCGGCAGGTGGATGACGAACCGCTCCCGCTCGACCATCAGTGGTGCCGCCCGGCATTGGTCCGCTGCGCCTGCTCGGACTGCCAGCGCTTGAGCGCGTCCTTGATCCGGGCCGCCTCCTGCCGGCTGTCGCCCAAGGCCCGATAGGCGGCGGCGAGGTCGTCGGCCACCCGGTCGAGGAACTCCCGCACCTCGTCCGGGTCGAGCCCCCGCCGGCCGACCCGGGTCGCCCGGAACCGCCGCTGGCGCACCTGCCACGGCGAGAGCGGGACGTAGGTCGAGGAGCGGTAACAGGTCGCCGCCGGTCTCGGCCGCTCGTTCCGGCGCAGCCCACGGAGGAAGGCACGCATCGTCGTCCCGCCTTTCCGGTCAGGAATGGAAGGGTGGGCGACCTGCCCGCCGCGCGCGGGCCGACCACCCGGCCCTACCACCGCAGCTCCAATCAGCAGTACGGCAGCAGAGCTGGTCAGCGACGAGCGAACCCACCTGGGTGACCTCTCCTCGTTACCCGGCGAGCACGCTTCGCTGTGGACGACCCTAGCAAGTAGGCAATGTTGCTACAACCCCAACATGGCTAGTAGCCACAGGGCGACAAGGCTGTAGGAATGACCATCGATCCGTACTCGCACACCCCGGTCTACGTGCAGCTCGCTGACCTGATCCGGGAACAGATCGAGTCCGGCCAACTGGCTCCCGGCGCAAGCGTCGGCAGCGAGATGACTCTCAGCCAGGAGCACGGGATCGGCCGCGATGCGGTCCGCATGGCGATCGCGCTGCTGAGGTCAGAAGGACTGGTGACCACCAGCCGCCCTTCGGGCACGCGGGTGCGGGAGACGCCGCAGCGCACGAAGGTCGAAGTCCCGCCAGGCGGGTCGGTGGTGGCGCGGATGCCCAGCGGGAAGGAGCGCCGGTCGATGCAGCTCGACGAGGGCGTACCGGTGCTGGAGGTTCGCGACCCGAAGGGCGGCGTCGAGGTGCTGCCGGCAGACGAGGTCGAGCTGACCCGCCCGGCATGAACCCCTACAGGCAGTTCACCGAAGCCCTGGTGACTGCCCACCTGTCGCCGTCGGCGCCATCCACGGCGAGGTTAGCGCCGGTCACCGACAACCGGGGGCGCCCGAGCCCGCCTCCTCGCTGGTCCGCCCACCGATGTGACCAGTGCTGCCGGGCCTGCCCAGCCGCCGTGCCGCGACCGTCCACGAGGCACCCCAGACCAGGAAGAACGGCGACCAGAGCAGCAGGTCCCAGCGCGCCAGGGTGCGCGCCAGCGCGGCGTGCTCCCTCGGCGGCGGGCGTACCCCGGTCAGCAGCAGCGCGTCGCCGACGAAGCCAAATCCCAGCACCCCGACCGCCCGGGCGATCATGAAGCCGCCCAGCGTCCAGGTGATGGTGAGCAGCAGCCGGCGCGGGACAGCCGCACCCCAGGGACGGACGGTGGCCAGCGCGACGAGTACGCCGACCACCGCCGCGACGGCCAGCGCCCAGTGGCTCGCGACGAACAACGGATCCCGCGCGAGCAGCCGCTCCCGCAGCGCCGGTGGGAGCGGATCCCGGTCGGCCAGCGCGTTCGCCCCCAGCGCCTGGGCCAGCTTCATCGACCCGTACGCCGCCGCGCCGGCCGCCGCCACGTACCCGCCGATCCGCGCCCGGTCAGTTGCCATTTCGTCTCGTCGCCATCGCGTAGGACCGGATCGTCGCCGCCTGGAGCCCGATCACCACGAGCCCGAGCACGCCGTGGTACCACCGCCAGCCGATACCGACGCCGACGAAGCCGTCCACGATCATGATTCCGGCACCACCGGCCACCGCCAGGAACATGGCGGCCAGCACCAGCAGCGCCAGCGCCCGCGGCACCCGCCGCCCGAGCGACGTGACGGTGGCGAGGGCCAGGCACGCACCGGCCACGCCGGACGCGACCGCGAGCCACTGCGCGGTGGCCGGAGCCATGAGCTCGCGGGCGTACCGTTCGGTCTCGGCGGCCGACACCGGCGGGCCGCCCGGAAAGCCGAGCCTGGCCTGGAGGGCGAAGACCGCCTTCCCGGCGGCATAGGCGAGAAACAGCACGGCCATGGTGTACGCGGGCCAGTGACGCGGGCGAGCGGAGTCCTTCAGGACTGCGACCGTAGGCACCGGAGACCGGGTACCGACTCCCTCCAGTGGGGGCGGAGCCCTCCCCCGCCGGAGGGACAACCAACGGCGAAGGCGGTTAAGGTGCGTTCTCCACCGGCCGGCAGGGGATGAGGATGGACAACCGCACCGACCCGATCGAAATCATCGCCCGGGTGTCGGAGCAGGACGGTAAGCAGCGCGCCTTCGAGGTCTGGTGCTACAAGGCCGGCAAGGAAGGCTGGTCGGTGACGGTGGAGTCGTCCTCGGTCGACGAGCCGGGCGACGAATGCGGTGTCGTGGATATCGAGGGCCTGCGGTATCGCATCCGGCAGGCGAAACGGATCCGGCAGCGCGTCGCCATCGTGCCCGCCGGGCGGCACCTGATCGCTGCCGCCGTCGACCTGTCCCTCGGCAGGTTGGACGAGGTGACCTGGGTGTGGGAGTTCGGGCACGCGGCGTGGGCTGAACCAGTGATCGAGGACGAGTAGGGCGGAACGCCGGTCAGGGCCGGGCCGACCGGGCTCAGCTGGGTGACCAGGAGCTGTTCACCACTTGGAACAGGGCCATGTCCTGCCACTCGCCGGCGATGTTGAGGTATGTCGGGGCGACACCGATGGGCAGGAACCCGTTGCGCTTCAGCACGCGCTGCGACCCGACGTTGTGCAGCAGCGTCTCCGCCTGCACCCGGTGCAGGCCCAACTCCTCGAAGGCCACCCGCACGATCTCCCGTACTGCCCGGGTCGCAAAGCCACGGCCGTTGTGGCTGGCGCTCACCCAGTAGCCCAGGCTGCACGACTGGAACGGGCCCCGCACGATGCCGTTCAGCGTGATGCGGCCAATTACGTTGCCGGAGTCCAGGATGACGTGCGGCAACTTCGAGCCCTGCGCGTGCTGCGCGAGATCGGCCTGGAGGACGGCGCGTTGGCCGTCCGCCGTGAAGTAGTCCTCGCCCCGGAGCGGCTCCCATGGTGCGAGGAAGTCACGGTTGAGGCGGAGCAACTCCGCCAGGACTGGCGCATCCTCGAGTGCGACGAGCCGGGTGAGGTTCACCGGGCCATGATCACACGGAGCCGCTTGAGCTGCGGGACCAGGCCTCCTTTCGCGTCACGCTGTGCGGCACGCCGCCGACAGCGCGGCCAGCACACCGGCCGGGTCATGCGCGATGCGGTGTCCGTCCCGCATGACCCGGCGGGTGCCTGCGTCGACCGGGTCGGTGTCCGCCCAGCTCACCGGAACGATGCCCAGCTCCACTTCAAACCCGGACGGGCGCCGCAGGCGGATCTCCTGGAGCGGGCCCCACTCGGCCAACCGGACGACCTCACCACCGAGCAGACCCGCCCAGACGCCCGCCTCGGCGTGACCTGAGTTGTCCGTCAGGACCACGATGTCGACGTCGGAGTCCATCCGCGCGGCCCCGCGTGCCCAGGAGCCCACGACCACCACCCCAGCGACGTCCGCGCGCTCAGCCGCCCACCCCGTCACCAGATCCACCATCGAACGCACTTCCCGGGACCGCTCCTCCGTCACCACGCTGTGGAGTCTGACACGTACCTCAGAGCCGCTGTGTGGACCTAGGCTGCCGATATGGATGGTCAGCCGGCGAAGACGGCGTTCGACTTCGAACGGTACGGACGTCGCGTCCGGTTCGGTCCCTGCTTCGTCTGCGCCTTCGTGCGCGGTGACCCCGACTACCGGCACCACGTCGTCTACGAGGACGACGACACCATCGCCTTCCTCGCCCGCAACCCGACGCTGCTCGGCTACTGTCTCGTCGCGCCGAAGCAGCACATCGAGAGCTGGGTGCAGGACATGCGGCAGGACGAGTTCCAGGGTTTCCAGGGCGTCGTGCACGCGGTCGCCACGGCGCTCGCGGCGACCCTGCCGACCGAGCGGATGTACTCGATGAGCCTCGGCAGCCGGCAGGGCAACGCCCACCTCCACTGGCACCTCGCGCCGTTACCGCCCGGCGTGCCCTATCACCAGCAGCAGTTCCACGCACTCATGGCCGAGAACGGCGTGCTCGCGGTCGATGACGGCACCCAGTCAGCCCTGGCCCGGAAGATCCGCGCCCACCTTCAGGTCTGAGGACCACGTTGCCCGACTGGACGATCAGCTCCCGGTCCGCGGCGCATGCGGGCAGTACGTTGACCGTATGTATTCGACGCGCGTCTCTCAGCATGTCAAGGCCCCGCGTCCCGCCGTCTATCGGGCGCTGGTGGATGGCGATGCGATCGCCAGGTGGCGGGTTCCCTCCGGCATGAGGGGCCAGGTCCACCAGTTCGAAGCCCACGAAGGTGGCGCATTCCGCGTCTCGCTCACCTACGAAACGACGGAAGGCACCGGCAAGTCGACGTCCCGCACCGACACCTACCACGGCCGGTTCCTCAAGCTCGTGCCGAACGAGCAGGTGGTCGAGGTGTTCGAGTTCGAGACCGCGGATCCCGCGTTCGGCGGCACCATGACGATGACCACCACGCTCACCGATGCGGACGGCGGCACCGACGTCCTTGTCGTACACGAAGGGATCCCCGACAGCATCCCCGCTGCCGACAACGAGACCGGTACCCGCATGGCGCTGGCAAACCTCGCCCGGCTCGTCGAGTCCGGTGAGCCCTCCCGGTGACCGCACGGATCACCGCCGTCACGCACCTGGAGCCGCCCGGACCAATGGATGCCGTCAGACGTTGAAGCGGAACTCCACGACGTCGCCGTCCTGCATGACGTACTCCTTGCCCTCGATCCGGACCTTGCCGGCGGCCTTCGCCGCCGCCATCGATCCGGCCGCGACCAGGTCGTCGTAGGAGACCACCTCGGCCTTGATGAAGCCGCGCTGGAAGTCGCTGTGGATGACCCCCGCGGCCTCCGGCGCGGTCGCGCCGACCGGGACGGTCCAGGCCCGCGCCTCCTTGGGGCCGGCCGTCAGGTACGTCTGGAGCCCGAGCGTCCGGAAGCCGACCCGGACGAGCTGGTCCAGGCCCGGCTCGGACTGCCCGATCGACTCCAGCAGCTCGCGGGCCTCCTCCTCGGGCAGGTCCACCAGCTCGGACTCGATTTTGGCGTCCATGAAGACCGCCTCGGCCGGGGCGACCAGGGCGCGCAGTTCGTCGAGGAACTCGGCGTTGCCCAGCTCGGCCTCGTCGACGTTGAAGACGTAGAGGAACGGCTTGGTGGTGAGCAGGTGCAGCTCGCGCAGGTGCTCCAGCTCGATCTTGGCGGCGGCCGCGCCCGCGTACAGGGTGACGCCGCTGTCCAGGAGGTCGACGGCCTTCTTCGCGGCCTCGACGGCGGCGGCCCGGTCCTTGCGGAGCTTGGCCTCCTTCTCCAGTCGGGGCAGCGCCTTCTCCAGGGTCTGCAGGTCGGCCAGGATCAGCTCGGTGTTGATCGTCTCGATGTCGTCGGCCGGGGAGACCTTGCCGTCGACGTGCACCACGTTCGGGTCGGAGAAGGCGCGCACCACCTGGCAGATCGCCGTGGCGTCGCGGATGTTCGCGAGGAACGCGTTGCCCCGGCCCTGGCCCTTGGAGGCACCCCGCACCAGGCCGGCGATGTCGACGAACGAGACCGGCGCCGGCAGCACCTTCTGCGACGAGAAGATCTCGGCGAGCTTGGTCAGCCGCTCGTCGGGCAGCCCGACCACGCCGACGTTCGGCTCGATGGTGGCGAAGGGGTAGTTCGCCGCGAGCACGTCGTTCTTGGTCAGCGCGTTGAACAGGGTGCTCTTGCCGACGTTGGGCAGGCCCACGATGCCGATGGTGAGACTCACGACGAGCCAGCTTACGCGGTTCGCCGCCCGTCCCGGACAGGCAGGCCCGCCGCCGAGCGAAAAGGGACTCCGTGCCCGGCCGGGCCTGCCCGGCAGGCCGGGCTCAGGAGGGCTGCGCGGTCAACAGCCGGGGCTCGATCCGGGTCTCCCGGACGCTGCCGTCCGCTTCCCGGCTCACCTGGTAGGCGGCGACGCCCTCCTTGTCCGCCACCGCCTCGGCCAGCCGGGTGCCCCGGTAGACCAGCCCGACCCCGTCGTCGGTGCAGTGGCTGGTCGGCAGCGTGCCGTCGCCGACCAGCTTGTGCATGAGCGGCCGGCGCTGCCCCTCGCTGTCGTAGTGCACCCCGTTGCCGTACGGGAGCCAGCCCAGGCCGTCGGTGAAGGGCCGCAGGGCCGGGCCGTAGCTGTCGGTGGCTCCGCCGAGGTGCCAGCAGATCGACCCGGCGGAGACGCCGCCCAGCACGACCCCGGCCTGCCAGCACTCGTGCAGGATGTCCTGGAGGCCGTGCACCCGCCAGACCGCGCAGAGGTTGGCGACGCTGCCGCCGCCGACCCAGATGAGGTCCTGGGCGAGCAGGTGGGCCCGGATGTCCTCGACGTTGGGCATCGGGAACAGGGCCAGGTGGGAGGGGCGGAACCGGGTGCCGGCGAACGCGCCGTAGAACACGCTGAACGAGGTGGGCTGGTCGCCGACGGCCTGGTTCAGGTAGCAGATCCGCGGCGCGGGGCCGGCGTCCGCCAGCTCGGCCATCAGCTCGAAGATCGGCCCGGGCTGCGCGTCCCAGGGGCCGCGGCGGCGGCTGCTGAAGCCTGTGCTGGTGGCGACGATGGTCGGTTCGGCAGCCGGCATGAAGTCCTCCCGGTCGGTGGCGTGGCGATCTCCGATCATCCTGCGCCACCGGCCCGGGCACCTGCCGCCCGCCCGGGTCAGCGACCCGTCTCGGCGGCGGCCAGCAGCGCGCGGAGCAGGTCGGCGAGGCGTTCCTGGTCGGCGGGCGGGAGGGCGTCCAGGAGGCGCCGCTGCACCTCCAGGCCGGCGTCGGCGGCCTCCTCGACGAGGCGACGGCCGGTGTCGGTGAGGGTGACGCGCAGGCCCCGACGGTCCTCCGGGTCGGGTGATCGGCGGATCAGCCCGGCCCGCTCCAGCCGGTCGAGCCGCCCGGTCATCCCGCCGGAGGTCAGCATCAGCGAGGCGCTCAGGGCCTTCGGTGCCAGGGTGTACGGGTCGCCGGCGCGCCGCAGCGCGGCGAGCACGTCGAACTCGCCCCGGCTGATCCCCCAGCCCGCGTACACCTTCTCCTGGCCGTCGCCGACCAGGCGGGCCAGCCGGTAGATGCGACCGAAGACCGCCATCGGCTCGGGCCGCATGCCGGCCCGCTCCCGGCGCCACTGCTCGACGATGACGTCCACGTCGTCCGCTGCCACGGAGGGATTGTGCCGCACCTCGCACTTCCTTCTTCACTCGACACTGATTAGCTTAGCTCTAAGCTACTTAGCAGCGAGGGAAGAGGGTCGCCATGCACCGCCGCTGGACCGACGTCGCGCTCACCGCCGTCGCCCCGACCACGTGGGGCACCACCTACCTGGTCACCGCCGAGCTGCTGCCGGCCGACCGGCCGCTCTGGTCCGGCGCGTACCGGGCCCTGCCGGCCGGGCTGCTGCTGCTCGCCCTGACCCGCCACCGACCGCACGGCGCCTGGTGGTGGCGCGCCGCCCTGCTCGGCGCGCTGAACATCGGCGCCTTCTTCCCGCTGCTCTTCGTCGCCGCGTACCGGCTGCCCGGGGGCACCGCAGCGGTGCTGGGCGCGACCCAGCCCCTGCTGGTCGTCGCGCTCACGGTGGCCGCCCTCGGCACGCGGCCCGGCCGGCCGGCGCTGCTCGCCGCGCTGGCCGCGCCGCTGGGCGTCGCACTGGTGGTGCTGCGGCCCGGCGCCGGCCTGGACCTGCTCGGCGTGGCGGCCGGGCTCGCCGGCACCGCCGCGATGGCCACCGGGCTGGTGCTCACCCGCCGCTGGGGGCGGCCGGCCGGCGTCGGCACCCTCACCGCGACGAGCTGGCAGCTGGTCGCCGGCGGCCTGCTGATCCTGCCGGTCGCCGCCGCCGTCGAGGGTGCGCCGCCCGCGCCGGACCGGCCCGCCCTCCTCGGGTACGCCTGGCTCGGGCTGGTCGGCACCGCCCTGGCGTACGCGCTCTGGTTCCGGGGCGCGGCACGACTGCCCGTCACCCGGGTGTCGGTGCTGGGCGCGCTGAGCCCGCTGACCGCCGCCGCCCTCGGCTGGCTGGTGCTCGGGCAGGCACTCAGCCCGCTCCAGCTGGTCGGCTTCGCGGTGGCGGTCGCCGCGATGGTGCTCGGTCAGCTACCGGGCCGGCCCCGCCCGGGCGAACCGTCGGGCCGGCTCACGCCCACCGCCCCCGGGTCCGCTGCGGGGATTGCCGCGCCCGGGTCCGCTGCGGGGGCCGCGTCCCGGGCGGGGGCCGGCCGGCCCGCGTCCGCCGCGGAGGCGAGGCCGGCGCTCAACCGGCGAGCAGACGGGGCCAGTCCGGCGCCTCGCCGCTCCGATCCGGCAGCGCCCCGGGCGGCAACTCGGCCGCGGCGGCGAGCGGCAGCGTGAACCGGTGTGCGGCGGCCGGGCCGGCCGCGTACGACTGGTCGAGCAGCCAGCGCACCTCGTCGACCGTCCAGCCCAGCCCGGCCCGGCCGGCGATCTCCCGGACCAGCCGCAGTCCCACCCGGGTGTCGTCGTCGTAGAAGCGCATGCACCAGTGGTGCGCCCACATGCCGAGCGCCCGCAGCCCCGCCGGGTCGAGCGAGCCGACGAGCCGGCCGCAGGCGGTCTCGGCGAAGGCCCGCCCCGGGTCGTCCGCCCGGTCCCGTTCGATCGCGCCGTACGCGGCCGGCGCCACCACCCGCATCCGGTCGTAGAAGCCCTGCACCACCGCGCGATCCACCCGAATCCGCCCCGACCGCATCAGCGGGCACCTCGCCCGGCCACGCTCGCCATCTCCCCGCACCCTCTTCTTGAGTTGGTTGGCGGGACCGTACCGACCACTACCGACACTTTCGGCGCCGAAAACCGTTGCCGCGTCAGGGATAGCTGGATTGAGCTGGGGCGTCTGTATCCCTGACAGACAAAGCGCGGGAGGGTGCGTGGACGAGGACGACCGAGCCCGGCTGGCCGAGTTCGTGGTCAACCGCACGCCGGCGATGATGCGGGTCGCGTACCTGCTCACCGGCGACCGGCACGCCGCCGAGGACCTGTTCCAGTCGGCGCTGGCCAGGACCATCCCGAAGTGGCGGACCCTGCGGCACACCGACCCCGAGGGGTACCTGCGCGCGGTCATGTACCGGGAGCAGGTGAGCTGGTGGCGCCGACTGCGCCGGCGGCGGGAGACGGCGCTCACCGGGGCGGACGAGGCGGTCCAGCCGGACCCGAGCGGCGGGACGGACGTACGCCTGGCCATGCGGGCGGCGCTGCGACGGCTGCCGCCGGCCCAGCGCACGGTGCTGGTCCTGCGCTACTACGAGGACCTCACCGAGACCCAGGTGGCCGAGGTGTTGGGCTGCACCGTCGGCACGGTACGCAGCCGTACCCACCGGGCGGTGAGCCGGCTGCGGCAGCTCCTGCCGGACGTCGAACTCCTGGAGGTACGGCTGTGACCACGCCGTTCGAGGATCTCATCCGCGCCACCCTCTCCGACCTGGCCGAGGAGGCACCCACCGTGCAGGACCAGTTGATCCCGGCGGAACACCGGGCCCGGAACAGCAGGCGCGTCACCGCGGCGCTCAGCGTGGCGGGGGCCGTAGCCGCCGTACTCGTCGCCGCGCCGCTCGCGCTCGCGGCGGCCGGCGAGGAGGCGCCCGGCCCCGCCGCCCCGCGCCCGCCGGCGGCCACCACGCCGGCCGGAGCCCCTACCGCCGCCCCCTCCCCGAGCGGGCCGCCCACGCCGACCGCCGTTCCCTCCCCCAGCGGGCCGTCCGCCCCGACCGCCGTTCCCTCCCCCAGCGGGCCGTCCGCCCCGACGGCCGTCCCCTCCCCGAGCCCCGGGACGCCCACGGCCGCCCCCTCGCCGAGCAGCCCCGTCTCGTCGCCCAGCGGGCCCGGCCCGACCAGCACCCTCGTCCCCTCACCCAGCGCTCCCGCCCCGTCGCCCAGCCCACACCCCTGACCTCTCCCCCACACCCCCGGCGGTCCCCCCTGCCCGCCGCGCCCTCGTTCGGCTCGGTCGATCATGAGGTTGACGGCGAAGTGGATCTCCCGGGCTGCCGCCAACCTCATGATCGACAGGGCAGGCGCGGAAGGGGCGTGCCGGCTGGCGGGGAGGGGGGCGGAGCGGGGGTACGGCCACGTCCGAATCCCGCCAGCCGGGGGCTGGACCTGCGAGGCAGGATCGATGGCGTGGAGTTGGACTTCGAACGGTGCTACCGGGCCGTCGACAGCCGTGACCAGCGCTTCGACGGCTGGTTCTACACCGGCGTGACGTCGACCGGGATCTACTGCCGGCCGTCCTGCCCGGCGATGACGCCGAAACGGCAGAACGTCCGGTTCTTCCCGTCCGCCGCCGCGGCGCAGGGCGCCGGCCTGCGGGCCTGCCGTCGCTGCCGCCCCGACGCCGCCCCCGGGTCACCGCAGTGGGACGTCCGGGCCGACGTGGTGGGGCGGGCGATGCGGCTGATCGCGGACGGGGTGGTCGACCGGGACGGCGTACCGGGGCTGGCCGCCCGGCTCGGCTACACCGAGCGGCACCTGCACCGGATGCTCCGCGCCGAACTCGGCGCCGGGCCGCTCGCGCTGGCCCGGGCGCAGCGCGCCCAGACCGCCCGGATCCTCATCGAGACCACCGGCCTCGGTCTGGCCGAGGTCGCGTTCGCCGCCGGCTTCGGCAGCGTCCGGCAGTTCAACGACACGGTCCGGGAGGTGTACGGGGCGACGCCGTCCGAGCTGCGGGTCAGCCGAGCGGGACGGCCGGCAGCGGGCGGGGCGGGCACGATCACGCTGCGGCTGGCGTACCGTCCGCCGTTGCACGCGGCGGCGCTGCTGGACTTCCTCGCGCTGCGGGCGCTGCCCGGGGTGGAGGAGGTACGCGACGGGACGTACCACCGGGGGCTGCGGCTGCCGCACGGAGCCGGCACGGTCGCGCTGACTCCGGCCGACGGCCACGTGGCCGCGACGCTGCGCCTGGCCGACATGCGTGACCTGGCCCCCGCGGTGGCCCGCTGCCGCCGGCTGCTCGACCTGGACGCCGACCCGGTCGCGGTCGACGGCACCCTGGCCGAGGACCCCGCCCTCGCCCCGGCGGTCCGGGCGGAACCGGGCGTCCGACTCCCGCACGCCGTCGACGGCTTCGAGATGGCCGTCCGTGCCATCACCACCCAGCAGATCTCCCTCCAGTCCGCCCGCACCACCCTCACCCACCTCCTCGCCGCCGTGCGGCAGGGCCGCGTTGACCAAGAAGTTTGCGTCGAGGAGACAGCCCCTGCCGGACGCGAACATCTTGATCAACACGAACGGGGGGCGGGGCTGGGGGCGTTTCCGGGGGTGGAGGAGGTCCTCTCAGTGGGGGACGAGGGGTTTCGGATGCCGGGGGCGCGGCGGGAGACGATCCGGGCGGTGGCGCGGGCCGTGGCGGACGGGTCGCTGGACCTGGCGCCGGGCGGGGACCGGGAGGAAGCCGTACGGCGGCTGACCGCCCTGCCCGGGATCGGCCCGTGGACGGCCGGCTACGTGGCGATGCGTGCCCTCGGCGACCCCGACGTCCTCCTCCCCACCGACCTGGGCGTACGCCGGGGCGCCGCCGCGCTCGGCCTGCCCGACGACCCGAAGAACCTCGACGCGTACGCCGACCGCTGGCGCCCCTGGCGGTCGTACGCGGTGATCCGACTCTGGAGAGCAGCATGACCACACTGGACAGCACCGTCATCGACACCCCCGTCGGCCCGCTGAGCGTCCTCGCCGGACCCGACGGGGCGGTACGCGCGGCCGGGTTCACCGCCGAGCCGGCCGGCCTGGTCCCGCTGATGCACCCGAGCCTGCGCGGCGAGCTGCGGGACCGCGCCGAACTGGGTCCGGTGACCACCGCCGTACGCGCCTATCTGGACGGTGACCTGACCGCGATCGACCCGGTCCCGGTGGCGCAGCACACCGACGGCATCTTCCTGGCGCACGCCTGGCAGGTGCTGCGCGACGTGAAGCCGGGTGAGCCGGTGACCTACACGGGATTCGCCGAGCTGGCCGGACGGCCGGCCGCGGTCCGCGCCGCCGCGGCGGCCTGCGCCCGCAACGCGGCCGCCCTCTTCGTCCCCTGCCACCGGGTGCTGCGCACCGACGGCACGCTCGGCGGCTACCGCTGGGGGCTGGACGTGAAGAAATGGCTTCTCGGGCATGAGGGACGGGTGACGGCTAGCTGACAGCGCTACCGTCGCACCCTGCCGCTACCGTCGCGTAGTGCCTGCGCACAGCGACGGCAACCCTTCGGCGCCTCACCCCCCGCTGCGCAACCTCTGGCGGCTGCGTCCCTACCTGCGGCCGTACGCGGCCGAGTTCGCCTGGCTGCTGCTCGCCGCCGTGGCCGCCACGGCGGCGAGCCTGGCCGTGCCACTGGTCGTGCAGCGGGTGGTGGACGGGCCGGTGGCCCGGCACGACCCGGCCGGGCTGTTCCGGCTCGGCGCCCTCGTCCTGCTGCTCGGCGTGGCCGAGGCGGTGCTGATCTTCATCCGGCGGTGGACCCAGTCGTCGTCCTCGGTCGGCATGGAGGCGGCGATCCGCGCCGACGTCTACGCCCACCTGCAACGGCTCCCGGCCGGCTGCCACGACCGCTGGCAGTCCGGCCAACTCCTCTGCCGGATCACCAGCGACCTGTCGGTGATCCGCCGGTTCCTCTCCTTCGGCCTGCTCTTCCTGGTCCTCAACCTGGTCACCTACGCCGCCGTGGTGGTGCTGCTGATCCGGCTGCACCCGTGGCTCGGCCTGCTGGTGGCGGTCAGCGCGGTGCCGCTGTTCCTGATCAGCCGCCGGTTCGCCCGGCACTACCACGCGGCGTCCCGGCGGATGCAGGACCAGCAGGGCGACGTGGCCACGCTGGTCGAGGAGACCGCGCAGGGCCTGCGCACCATGCGGGCGTACGGGCGGGGGCCGGAGCTGGCCGCCCGGTTCGCCGGCGGCGCCCGGCGGCTGCACGACACCGGGATCGGCAAGGCGCGGCTGCTGGCGCGTACCGCGGCGCTGTTCGACCTGGTCCCCAACCTGACCCTCGGGGTGGTGCTGGTGGCCGGGGCGGCGGCCGCCGCCCGGGGCGTGCTCACCATCGGCGAACTGGTCGCCTTCGTCAGCCTCCAGCTCATGCTGGTCTGGCCGGTGCAGTCGCTCGGCTGGATCATCGCGAACGGGCAGGAGGCGGCGACCGCCGCCGACCGGGTCCAGGAGGTGCTGGACACCCCGCCGACCATCGTGGACGCCCCGCATGCCCGGGCGCTGGACCGTGCCGACGTCCGCGGTCGGCTGAGCTTCGAGCGGGTGACCTTCCGCTACCCCGGTACGACCGCGCCGGTGCTGCGCGAGGTCGACCTGACCGTCGAACCGGGCGAGACGCTGGCCCTGGTCGGGGCCACCGGGTGCGGCAAGAGCACGCTGCTGTCGCTGGTCCCCCGGCTGCACGACGTGACCGGCGGCCGGATCACCCTCGACGGGCACGACCTGCGGGACCTGCGGCTCGGCTCGCTGCGCCGGCTGGTCGGGATGGCGTTCGAGGAGCCGACCCTGTTCTCCATGTCGGTGTGGGAGAACCTCACCCTGGGCCGGCCGGACGCCGGCGAGGACGAGGTCCGGGCCGCGCTCACGCTGGCCCAGGCGGAGTTCGCGTACGAGTTGCCGTGGGGGTTGGCCACCCGGGTCGGCGAGCAGGGGTTGTCCCTCTCCGGCGGGCAACGGCAACGGCTGGCGCTGGCCCGGGCGGTGCTCGGCCGACCCGCGCTGCTCGTCCTCGACGACCCGCTCTCCGCCCTCGACGTGCACACCGAGGCGCTGGTCGAGGCGGCGCTGCGCCGGGTCCTGCGGGACACTACCGCCCTGCTGGTGGCGCACCGCCCCTCCACGGTGGCGCTCGCCGACCGGGTCGCCCTGCTCGCCGGCGGGCGGATCGTCGCCGTCGGTACCCACTCCGAACTGCTGGCCGGCGTGCCGGCCTACCGGGCGGTGCTCTCCGCCGCGCCGGAGCGGCGGCCGGACGACGTCGGCCTGGTGCACTCGTGAGTGGGGCAGATGGTCCGCTCCGCGTACCCAGGCCGCGCCGCGGTGGCGCTTCCGCCCCGCGCCGAGGTCGGGACGGCGGCCCCGCCCCGGGCCGACCACGGGACGACGGCCTCGACCTGTCCCGGTGGCGCGGGCGGGCCACCGACCCGGACGCCGACCGCAGCCGGGCCGAGGTCGCCACCCCGGAGGCGGTGGCCCGGCTCCGGGCCCGCAGCCGGGCGCTGCTGCGCGGGCTGCTCCGCCCGCACCGGCGCCGGCTCGGCTGGGCCGTGGCGCTGCTGCTGCTCCAGAACGCCGCCGCGATGGCCGGCCCGTACCTGGTGATGCTGGGCATCGACCGGGGCATCGGACCGCTGCGGGCCGGCGACGCCGGCCCGCTGGTCGCCGTCGCCGCCGCCTTCGTCATCGCCACCGGCACCGAGTACGCGGCCCGGCGCGGCTTCCTCACCCTCGCCGCCCGGATCGGCCAGGCCGTCCTGCTCGACCTCCGCCAGCGGGTGTACGGCCACTTCCTCCGCCTCGACGTCGGCTTCCACGAGCGCTACACCTCCGGCCGGATGGTGTCCCGGCTGACCAGCGATCTGGACTCGATCGCCGAACTGGTCGACGGCGGGATCGACAAGCTGGTGATGGCCGCGCTGTCGGTGCTGTCGGTGGCGGGCATCCTGCTCTGGCTGGACCTGCCGCTGGCCGCGGCCACCCTGCTCGCCTTCCCGTTCCTGTTCTGGTTGTCCCGCTGGTTCGCACGTGCCTCCGCCGGGGCGTACCGGCGGACCCGGGAGGCGGTGGCGCTGGTCATCGTGCACTTCGTCGAGTCGCTGCGCGGCATCCGGGCGGTGCAGGCGTACCGGCGGGAGCCGCGCAACCAGCGCATCTT
This sequence comes from Micromonospora sp. NPDC007230, assembly GCF_042869115.1. Lineage (NCBI taxonomy): Bacteria > Bacillati > Actinomycetota > Actinomycetes > Micromonosporales > Micromonosporaceae > Micromonospora > Micromonospora sp. NPDC007230. The sequence goes on from NZ_JBIAFE010000001.1 coordinate 26,955, forward strand.
CGCCGCGGTGAACGACGACTACCGGCAGGCCAGCCTGGACGCGTTCCGGCTGATCGCGGTCTACTCGCCGGGCATCCGGATGATCGGCAACCTGACCGTGGCAGTGGTGCTCGGCTACGGCGGCTGGCGGGTGCTGGGCGGCCGGACCGAGGTCGGCGTGCTCGCCGCGTTCCTGCTCTACCTGCGCCGGTTCTTCGAGCCGATGGAGGAGCTGAGCCAGTTCTACAACGCGTTGCAGTCGGCCACCGCCGCGCTGGAGAAGCTGGCCGGGGTGCTCGACGAGCGGCCGGCGGTGGCCGAGCCGGAGCGGCCGGTGCCACTACCCGCCGGCTGCGGCCGAGGTGCCGTGGTCTTCCGGTCGGCCTCCTTCGGCTACCGGGCGGAGGCGCCGATCCTCGCCGGGCTGGAGCTGGCCGTGCCGGCCGGCCAGACGGTCGCGCTGATCGGGCCGACCGGCGCGGGCAAGTCCACCATCGCCAAGCTGGTCGCCCGGTTCCACGACCCGGACACGGGCGCCGTGAGCCTCGACGGGGTCGACCTGCGGGACCTGGCCGACGCCGAGCTGCGCCGGGCGGTCGTGCTGGTGACCCAGGAGAACCACCTGTTCAGCGGCTCGGTGGCGGAGAACATCCGATTCGGCCGCCCGGACGCCGACGACGCGGCCGTGGAAGCCGCCGCCCGGGCCATCGGCGCGCACGACTTCATCGCCGCGCTCCCCGACGGGTACGCCACCGACGTGCACCGGCGCGGCGGCCGACTCTCCGCCGGGCAGCGGCAGCTCGTCGCGTTCGCCCGCGCGTTCCTGGCCGATCCGCGGGTGCTGATCCTGGACGAGGCGACCTCGTCGCTGGACGTGCCGACCGAGCGCCTGGTGCAGCGGGCGCTCGGCAGCATCCTGCGGGATCGCACCGCGCTGGTGATCGCGCACCGGCTGTCCACGGTGGAGATCGCGGACCGGGTGCTGGTGCTCGACGGCGGACGGATCGTGGAGGACGGCCCCCCGGCCGAGCTGGCCGCCGCCGGCGGCCGGTACGCCGCCCTGCACCGCCAGTGGCGCGACTCGCTGATCTGAGCGGGTTCAGCGATTGTCGACCCGCTCGGCGACGCCGACGGCGTGGCCGGGCCGGCAGCTCCCGCCCGGCCGTCGAGTCGACAGCGGGTGGCGCGCCGGCGCCCCGCCCGCGAATGGCGGCCCGGCGACGGGACAGCCCGAACCGGTGCGCTCTGGCTAGACTGGCGGCTCGTCGATCGGCCGCCATTGCGCCGGACGGACCACACACATCCCCGCCCGGCCGTCGATTCCGCCGATCAGGCATCGCCGAACACACGGGGAGGGCGCGGCGTGCGGACACGACCACGCATGATCATCGTTGGGCTGGCAATCGCCAGCACGATCGCGGGCGGCAGCGTCGCGCTGGCCGTCCGAGGGGACGGTGACCGCGGGCCATCGACCGGGACAGTTGCCGCGGCTCAGGCGACCGACCCCGCGTCAACGGACGGCTCGGCCCACGCCGTTACCGGCTCCGGCACGCCGTCGGCTCCTGCCAGCGACCGTCCGGCACCCGTCCGGACCGGCCCGACAAGCGGCAAGACGGGCGGCCGGAGCGCCGCAGACCTGGCCGAGGTCGCCCCGGCCTCGATCGCCTATCTGGCCGGGCGTTACCGGATCTCATCGGCCGAGGCGGCCCGGCGGCTGGCTCTGCAGGAGCGTTCCGCGCCGCTCGCCGACCGGCTGGCCGACCGGTTCCCGGCCGAGTACGGGGGCATGTGGCTCGACCAGGCCGGTGGCGGCCTTCTCACCATCGGCGCGACCCGTCCGGAGGTGGTGCGGGCGGCGGTGGCGACCGAGCCGGACGCCGCTCACCTGCGGGTGGTGCCGGTGCGCCACTCGCTGGCGGGGCTCACCAGCGCAGCAGCCCGGCTCGCCCGCGCGCTCGACGTGACCGCCGGCACCGACGTCGTCGTCGACCAGCGGGCCAACGAGGTCGTGGTGCTCACCGGCGGCGGCCTCGACGCGCAGGACGCCCGGCTGGCCGACGCGCTCGCCGCCGCCGGCGTACCGGCGCGGGCCCAGGCCCGGGTGGCGCAGGGAACCATCGAGAAGGCCTGCGACCCGCGCTACTGTGCTCAGGCCCCGATGCGCGGCGGGATCCGACTGGACGTGCCCCGGGACAACGGCACCGTCGGCGGCTGCACCACCGGCTTCAACGTGGTGGGCAAGGGCGGGGTGCCCTACGTGCTGACCGCCGGCCATTGCGTCGTGAGCCCGACGCACCAGCACGTCGACCGCACCTGGCACCAGTACCTCGGGCCGAAGGTCCGGGTCGGCATCGAGTCGACCGCACCGGTGCTCGCCGAGAACGCCTACCCGGCCGACTACGCGATCATGCCGTACCAGAACGGCGCCATCGACGACTGGGCATACCCGCGGCGGAAGACCGGCTCGACGCCCAGCTTGGTCAACTACTGGTGTGTCAAGGACAACCCGCGCTGCACCAGCAGTCGTGACGTCGCGGTCACCGGGCTCGTGCGGGTGACCGACGTCAAGGCAGGCTGGGTGGTGTGCGCGACGGGCTCGGCCTACACCCCGAAGCCCGGTGAGGTGTACGTCGACTCCGGCGCCGGGGCCGGCTACCTGCCCGGCACCCGGTGCGGCGAGGTCCTCGGCACGGCGAGCGGCGGCATCGACGTGCGGATCTGCGCCCGCCCGGGGGACAGCGGCGGCCCGCTGTTCACCGAGGCCGACGGAAAGGCGCTCGGCATCCTCTCCTATGGCGACGACGGCTCGGGCCCGTGCACCAACCCGAACGAGCAGAACCACTACGCGCCGGTGTCGACCATCCTGGACCGGGTCAACGCGCGCACCGGTGGCACCCTCGGTCTGCAACTGGCCACCCAGGGCCCGTTCCCGCTCAACACCCGCCCCTGACCCGGGCCGCTGGCGGGCCGACCAGGCCCGCCAGCGGCGCGCGGCGGAATCGCGTCGCCACGCCCCGGTCCGCGGCCTAGCATCAACCGATGAGCGATACGGCGAGGACAGCCCGCGCCGGCGTCCCCGAGCGTCCGACCCTGGACGGCATCGAGGAGACCTGGGCGCGCCGCTGGCAGGAGGAGGGCACGTACGCGTTCGACCGCTCGAAGGCGGCTGTCCGGGGTCGCGGCGCGGCGTCAGACGCGCCGAGCGCGGATGGTCGTAGCTCGGACGTGTACGCGATCGACACCCCGCCGCCGACCGTATCCGGCGAACTGCACATGGGACACGTCTTCTCCTACACGCACACCGACACGGTGGCCCGGTTCCAGCGGATGCGCGGCCGGACGGTCTTCTACCCGATGGGCTGGGACGACAACGGCCTGCCCACCGAGCGGCGGGTGCAGAACGTGTACGGGGTGCGCTGCGACCCGGCCCTGCCGTACGACCCGGAGTGGCAGCCGCCGGCCACGCCGGTGAGCGAGGCGGCCCGCAAGGACCCGGCCCCGATCTCCCGGCGCAACTTCATTGAGCTGTGCGAGCAGCTCACCACGGCGGACGAGCAGGTCTTCGAGGCGCTGTGGCGGCGACTCGGGCTGTCGGTGGACTGGTCGCTGACCTACACCACGATCGGGCGGGTGGCCCGGGCGACCAGCCAGCGGGCGTTCCTGCGCAACCTGGCCCGGGGCGAGGCCTACCAGGCGGAGGCGCCGACGCTCTGGGACGTCGGGTTCGCCACCGCCGTGGCCCAGGCCGAGCTGGAGGACCGGGAGCGGCCCGGCGCGTACCACCGGCTGCGCTTCCACGGCCCGGGCGGGCGCGAGGTGCTGATCGACACCACCCGGCCGGAGCTGCTGCCGGCCTGCGTGGCGCTGGTCTGCCACCCGGACGACGAGCGGTACGCGGATCTGGTCGGCGCGTCGGTGCGTACCCCGGTCTTCGGGGTCGAGGTGCCGGTGCGCGCGCACCCGCTGGCGGACCCGGCCAAGGGCACGGGCATCGCGATGGTCTGCACGTTCGGCGACCTGACCGACGTGACCTGGTGGCGGGAGCTGCAGCTCGACACCCGCGTGGTGATCGGCCGGGACGGGCGGCTGCTGCCCGAGCCGCCGGCCGGGGTGCCGGCGGAGCCCTACGCGGCGCTGGCCGGGCAGACCGTCAACGGCGCCCGGCGCACCGTGGTGCAACTGCTGGCCGACGCGGGTGACCTGGTGGGCGAGCCGCGCGCGATCACCCACCCGGTGAAGTTCTACGAGCGGGGCGACCGGCCGCTGGAGATCGTCTCCACCCGGCAGTGGTACCTGCGCAACGGCGGGCGCGACCCGGAGCTGCGCGACGAGCTGCTGGCCCGCGGCCGGGAGCTGCGCTGGGTGCCGGAGCACATGCGGCACCGCTACGAGCACTGGGTGGGCGGCCTGACCGGAGACTGGCTGGTCAGTCGGCAGCGCTTCTTCGGTGTGCCGGTGCCGGTGTGGTACCGGCTCGACGACGCTGGCGAGCCGGACTGGACCCACCCTCTCACACCGGACGAGTCGATGCTCCCGGTCGACCCGTCCGGCGAGCCGCCGCCCGGCTACGAGGAGGCGCAGCGCGGGCTGCCGGGCGGCTTCGTCGGCGACCCGGACGTGCTGGACACCTGGGCCACCTCGTCGCTGACCCCGCAGATCGTCGGTGGCTGGGAGACCGACCCGGACCTGTTCCGCCGGGTCTTCCCGATGGACCTGCGGCCGCAGGGGCAGGAGATCATCCGTACCTGGCTCTTCGCCACCGCGGTCCGGTCCCACCTGGAGCACGGCGTGCTGCCGTGGCGCGACGCGGTGCTCTCCGGCTGGATCCTCGACCCGGACCGCAAGAAGATGTCCAAGTCCAAGGGGAACGTGGTCACCCCGATGGACCTGCTGGTGCAGCACGGCTCCGACGCGGTGCGATACTGGGCCGCCAGCGGCAAGCCGGGGATGGACCTGGCCTTCGACCCGGCGCAGATCAAGGTCGGGCGGCGGCTCGCCACCAAGCTGCTCAACGCGTCCCGGTTCGCGCTCGGGCTGGGCGCCGCCGACGCGTTGCGCGCGCCGTACAACAACTCCAGCTCGGCGCGTCTGACGCCGCGCCGCGACCTGGAGCTGTCGGCCACCGAGCCGTTGGACACCGCCATGCTCGCCGAACTGTCCGGTGTGGTCGCCGCCGCGACCGCCGCCTTCGACGGGTACGACCACACCGCCGCGCTGATGGCGACGGAGGCGTTCTTCTGGCGGTTCTGTGACGACTACATCGAGCTGGTGAAGGAGCGCGCCTACGGCGCCGGGCCGGGGGCGGACTCGGCGCGGGCCGCGCTGGCCACCGCGCTCTCGGTGCAGCTGCGGCTGTTCGCCCCGGTGCTGCCCTTCGTCACCGAGGAGGTCTGGTCCTGGTGGCGGTACGGCTCGGTCCACCGCGCGCCGTGGCCCACGACCTACGAGGTGGGTCGGGCCACCCAGGGACCGGGTGACCCGCAGCTGCTGCGGCTGGCCGCGGACGCGCTGGGCCAGGTGCGCCGGGCCAAGTCGGAACGGAAGCTGTCGATGAAGGCGGACGTGCCACTGGCCGAGGTGCTCGGCCCGGCCGCCCAGCTCGACCAGCTCACCCTGGTCGCCGACGACCTCCGGGCGGCGGGCCGGATCGCCAAGCTCGACCTGCTCCCCGACCGCACCCCCGAACTCGTCGTCGCCTGCGCCTTCTGATCCCCGCCCTGCCCCCTGCCCCCTGCCCGCGCTCGCGCCCGCGCCCGCGCCCGCGCCTGCGCCTGCGCCTGCGCCTGCCCAAGATCGCACTACTTCATGGAAAGAGTGGCCATCAGCAGCGCCGAGGCCACTCTTTCCATGAAGTAGTGGCCTCCGCCGACGGCGGGCGGCCAGCGGGGAGCGTGGGCGGGGCGGGAGACAGGTCCGCCCGCCGAGGGTTGGCCTCGGCGGGCGGACGGCGCCGCCCCGGGGAGGGTGGGGCGGCGGTGGGCGGTCAGCTCGTCTCGCCGGCCACGCTGAACGAGCGGAGGCGGTCGATGGCCAGGATGGTGGAGCCGATCGCCACCAGGGCGGTCAGCACCGCGGCCACCGGCACGGAGACGGTGGTGCCGAGCAGTTCGGTGGGGGCGATCCGGTCGGCGATGGCGATCACCCACTGCTGGATGGAGAGCACCTTGGTGCCGTCCACGAACCGGCCGAGCAGCCCCTCCCAGATCAGCACGTAGACCAGCCCGAGCAGCACCGGCCGCCGGGTCAGCAGGCTGAGCACCAGGAACAGCGCCGAGTACGCCAGCGCGCCCAGCGCCGACGCGGCGGCGAGCCCCAGGCCGAGGCGTACCGAATCGGCGAGCACGCCCGCGACGTAGAGCGGGACGGCGACGGTGGCCGCGCTGACCCCGGTCGCCACCGCGAGCTTGGGCAGCACGATCTGCCAGCGCGGCAGCGGCTTGGTGAGGATGTGCACCACCGTGCCGTCGTCGATCTCGGCACCGAGCACCCCGGTGCCGACGATCAGCGCGACCACCGGCAGCACCACGGCCAGCCCGAGCCCAACCAGCACCGGCGGCCCCCACTGGCCCGGGTCGACCCCGAGCGAACGGGAGACGATCGCGAGCACCAGCAGCAGCGCGGGCAGCGGGAGCAGCAGCAGGAACCGGCGCCGGCCGAACAGCCCGCGCGCGGTGATCCAGGAAACGGTCGACATGAGTCAGCTCCCCACCAGGTAGGAGAAGACGCTCTCCAGCGATTCGTCCTCGGGCGTCAGGGACCGGACCCGGATACCCCGGGCCAGCGCGATCTTCGGCAGTGCCCGGGTGAAGGCACCGTAGTCGCCGGCCCGGACGGTGAGCCCGTCCCGGCCCAACTCCACCCCGGTGACCGACGGCTCGGCGATCAACGCGACCGCGAGGGCCCGGTCGTCCGTCGAGCGGACCGCGAAGACGTGCGGCCGGTTGGTCATCAGCCGCCGGATGGTCCGGTAGTCGCCGGAGGCGGCCAGCCGGCCGGCCACCATCACCTGGACGGTGCCGGAGACCTGCTCGACCTCCTCCAGGATGTGTGAGCTGAACAGGATGGTCCGGCCGGCGTCGCCGAGGCGGTGCAGCAGGGCCATCATGTGCAGCCGCTGCCGCGGGTCCATCCCGTTGAACGGCTCGTCGAGCAGCAGCACCTGCGGGTCGTGGACCAGCGCGGCGGCCACCCGGGTGCGCTGCCGCATGCCCTTGGAGTAGGTGCCGATCCGCCGGTCCTGCGCGTCCGCCATCTCGACCAGGTCGATCGCCCGACGGGCCGCGGCCGCCGGGTCGGGCAGCCGGTGCAGCTTCGCGCTGGCCAGCACGAACTCGTACGCGGAGAGGAAGGCGTGCACCGCCTCCCGCTCGCTGACCAGGCCGAGCCGCCGATAGACGTCCGGGTTGCGCCAGGTCGGCTCCCCGTCGAGGGTCACCGCACCCCGGGACGGGGCGAGGAAGCCGGCCATCATGTGCAGCAGGGTGGTCTTCCCGGCGCCGTTCGGCCCGAGCAGCCCGGTCACCCCGGGCCCGAGCCGCATGGTGATGTCGTTGACCGCCACCACGTTGCCGTACCAGCGGGAGACCCCGGCCAGGTCGAGGGTGGACGCGGGCGTGGTCGGCGCCGCCGCCTGGGTGCCAGCGCTGATCGTGGTCATCGGGCGGCCACCTTCCGGTATCGCAGCAGGAGCAGGGCGACGCAGCCGGCCACCAGCAGCACGGCGGCGGCGACATAGACCGGCCCGAAGCCGCCGATCATCTGGTCCGCCGCCGCGCCGGGCGCCAGCAGGTCGCCGAGGGCGTAGCGGCCGACGGCGTGAACCAGGGCGGTGGGCGAGCCGAGCATCGCCAGCTCGTTGACCGTCCGGGAGGGCATGATCGAGAGGATGCCGACGATCGGGGCGGTCATCAGGAACACCGCCACGATGCCGCCGGCCGCGAACGCCCGCTTGCCGGTGAACGAGGCGATGAGCAGCCCGATCGAGGCGAAGACCACCGCCCAGAGCGCCGCGTAGAGCAGGCCGGGCAGCAGGTCGAGCAGCTCGTCCCAGACCCCGTGCATGCCGTTGTCGGTGGTGAACGCGGCGCCGAGGAACATCACCAGCTGCGGCGCGCCGAGCAGCAGCCAGAGCGCGCTGACCAGCGCGCCGAGCTTGGCCAGCGCGTAGTCGCCGCGGGGCAGCGGCCGGGAGAAGTAGAGCGGCAGCACGCCGCTGAGCAGGTCGCGGGAGACCAGCTCCGGGCCGACCACCGCGACGAAGAAGATGACCAGCCAGCTCATCGCGTCGGCGAACTGGGCGTACGTCATGACGACCTGGCCGGTCTGGGTGCGTACCGCGGTCAGCCCGGCGGCGACCACCACCACTATGCCGACCACCAGCCACGGGAAGATCTTCGCCTTGGCGGACCGGCCGAGGCCGAACGCGGTCCGCAGGCCGTGCAGGTAGAGCGCGCCGAAGACGTGCCGGCGGCCCAGCCGCGGACCGGTGTAGCGCTGGTAGCCGATGTCGTGGATGACGCCGGTCGGCTCAGACATGGCTGGGCTCCCTCGTGGCGAAGAGTTCGGCCACCCGGTGCCGCCGCTGGTCCAGCCGGTGCAGCGGCAGGTCCAGCTCGGCGACCGCGCCGAGGATCAGGTCGTAGGTGGCGTCGTCGGCGAGCGGGACGAGCAGCAGCCGCCCCTCCCGGGACACCGGCAGCTGGAGCGCGGCGAGCCGGGCGGCCAACTCCTCCGTGCCCTCGCTGACCTCGACCGCGAGCACGTCGGTGGCGGAGGTCATCGCGGCCACCCGGTCGGCGCGCAGCAGCCGCCCGCCGTCGATGGCGACGAGGGTGTCGCAGATCCGCTCGACCTCGCCGAGCAGGTGCGAGCAGACCACCACGGAGATGCCGAACTCGGTGCCGATCCGGTGGATCAGGGCGAGCATGGCGTCCCGGCCGGCCGGGTCGAGGCCGTTGGTGGGCTCGTCGAGCAGGAGCAGGTCGGGATCGTGCACCAGGGCCTGGGCGAGCTTCACCCGCTGCTTCATGCCGGTGGAGTAGCCACCGACGGCCCGGTGGCGCTCCTCGTGCAGGCCGACGTGGCGCAGCGCCTCGGAGGCCCGCTCCCGGGCGACCGTCCGCGGCAGGCCGCTGATCCGACCCAGGTGGGTGACCAGTTCGGCGGCGGACAGGTCAGGCGGGAGGGCGTCGTGTTCGGGCATGTAGCCGACCCGGGCGCGGACCGCGGCCGGGTCGGTGGTGGGGTCGAGGCCGAGCACGGAGACCCGACCACTGGTCGGGGCGAGCAGGCCCAGGAGGATCTTGATCAGGGTGGACTTGCCGGCGCCGTTGGCGCCGACCAGCCCGATGATCCCCGGCTCGACCGACACCGTGAGGTCGGTCAGCGCGGTGACCCGACCTCCGTACGTCTTGGTCAGCGACTCGGTCGCGAGCAGTGTCACGACGACCAGCGTAAGAAGTGGACGCCGCCCCGGGTATCGGGAAACGCTCGGGGATGCCCCTGATTTCCGTACGGTCGGTAAGGGTTTCGTAAGCGCGGCGACCGGTGACCGCGGGCGCCGGGCGCGGAAGACTCGGCACATGTCGAGCCGACTGCTTCGCACCCCGCTGACCTGGGTCGTGGTCGCCGTCCTCGCGGTCGGCGCCGCGGCCGGCCTGTACTGGTTCCGGCCCTGGGCGCTGGTCACCGACACCGAGGTGCACGAACGGCTCACCGCGGTCGAGGAGATCACCCCGGCCCCGACCACGTCCACCGCGAGTCCCGCCACCGCCACCCGGGCGGCGCCGACCCTGGTGAGCCGGGGCGAGTTCGTCAGCCATGAGCACGACACCCGGGGCAGTGCCCGGATCGTCCGGACCGCCGGGGATCGGTACCGGCTGGAACTGGCCGGGCTGGACACCTCGAACGGTCCGGATCTTCAGGTCTGGCTGACCGACCAGCCGGTTCGTACCGGGCCGTCCGGGTGGCGCGTCTTCGACGACGGGCGCCACGTCGCGCTCGGCCCGCTCAAGGGAAACCGGGGAGACCAGGTGTACGAGATCCCCGCCGGAACCGACCTCACCGGGCTGACCAGCGTCGCCATCTGGTGCCAGCGCTTCGCCGTGTCGTTCGGCGCGGCCCCGCTCACCCCCGCCGGCTGAGCCGATCGGCGACCGCCGCGCCAACGGGCGGTGGCCGGGAGGTGGAGTGGCGCTCTCGACCGATCGGCGGTGGGCTGAGAAACTGTGTGCCGGCCGGTGAGTTGGGGGTTCGATGAGCAACGGGTGGGTGCTGCCCGAGGACGTGTTGCGGGACGCGCCGGCGTACGCGCCTCGTCCCGGCGAGCTGGCCGATCTGGAGTTGCTGCTGACCGGGGCGTACGCTCCGCTGACCGGCTTCATGGCCCGCGCCGACCTGGCCTCGCTGAGCCGGCGCGGCCGGCTCGCCGACGGCACGCCGTGGCCGGTGCCGGTGACCCTCCAGGTGCCAGCGGCGCTCGCCGACGGGCTGGAGCTGGACGACCCGCTGCGCCGGGCACTGGTGCTCACCGACGGTGAGGGTGCCCCGGTGGCGGCGATGGACGTGACCGACGTCTGGCCGGTCCGCGACGGCATGGCGGGCGTGGGTGGCGCGGTGCGCCGGCTGGGCGACGGCGGTCACGGGCCGTTCCAGCGGCTGCGGCGCAGCCCCGACGAGGTCCGCGGGCTGCTGCCGCCGGGGCGGGTGCTCGGCGTCTTCGCCGACCGTCCGCTGCACCGGCCGCAGCTCGCGCAGATCGCGCACGCCGCCCGCACCCTGGGCGCGCACCTGCTGGTGATGATCCCGGTGGGTGAGGCGGCGACCGGCGGGCTGCCGTCCGAGGCGCTGGTGCGCAGCGTGTTCGCCGCCCGGGACCGGATGCCCCCGGCCACCCTGCTGGCGGTGCCACTGGTGCGGCGGCGCGACGAGATCAGCGACGCCCTGCTCCGGGCCCGGGTCGCCGCCGCGTACGGGGTGACCCACCTGCTCTCCACCGAGGGGATGCTCTCCGGGGCCGGGCTGCGCGTGCTCGTGCCCCGGGAACTGGCGTACGACAACCGGGACGGGCAGTGGCGCTGGCGGGAGGACATCCCGCCGCGCAACCGGCGGCTGGCGCTCAGCCAGGAGGAGATCGACGACCTGCTGGACCGGGGCTTCCCGCTGCCCGAGTGGCACACCCCGCCGGCGGTGGCCAAGGAGCTGGCGCGGGCCCGTCCGGCGCGCCGGCACCGGGGCCTGGTGATCTTCCTCACCGGCCTCTCCGGCTCCGGGAAGTCGACCATCGCCCGAGGCCTGGCCGACCTGTTGCGCGAGGGCGGCGACCGAAGCATCACGTTGCTCGACGGGGACGTGGTGCGCCGGGAGCTCTCCGCCGGGCTGGGCTTCACCAGGGCCGACCGGGACGCCAACGTCCGGCGGATCGGCTGGGTGGCCGCCGAGATCGCCCGGCACCGGGGGGTCGGCATCTGCTGCCCGATCGCCCCGTACGCGGCCGCCCGGGCCACCGCCCGGGAGATGGCGCAGGCGGCCGGGGCCGGCTTCCTGCTGGTCCACGTCGCGACCCCGCTGGAGGTCTGCGAGCAGCGCGACCGCAAGGGCCTGTACGCCCGTGCCCGGGCCGGCCTGATCACCGGGATGACCGGCATCGACGACCCGTACGAGGAGCCCACCGACGCCGACCTGGTGGTGGACACCACGGACCTGGCGGTCGAGGAGGCGGTCCAGCGGGTGATGGAGCACCTGACCGAGACCGGCTGGGTAGAGCCCCGCCTCCAGCCGGCCTGACCCGGGCCCCGCGCCCGCCTGACCGGGGCCCGGCGCGTCGACACGGCGGCGGGCCGAGCAGTTCGGGCCGCCGCCCGTCCGGTCGCTGGAGGACGGCGGTCGGCGGTCGGGCACCCCTTTCTTCCGCCGTTCCCCCCTGCGCGCTAGTGTTCATTCTTGTTGGAACACGTTCGACCACGTGAGCACGGGGTCGGGAGGCGGAGGTGAGGTCGGGTGCTGGCACGGCAGCGGCAGGCGGCCATCCTGGAACGGGTCCGTGCCGCCGGAGGCGTACGCGTGACCGAGCTGGCCGGCGAGTTCGGCGTCTCCGACATGACCATCCGGCGCGACCTGGAGACGCTGCACGAGCAGGGCCTGTTGGCCAAGGTGCACGGCGGGGCGACCCTCGCCGGCTCGACCGACGAGCCGGGCTTCCGGGCCAAGTCGGTCCGCCAGTCGGCGGAGAAGGCGGCGATCGCCGCCCGCGCCGCGAAGCTGGTCCGGCCCGGCGCCGCGGTCGCCCTCTCCGCCGGTACGACCACCGCCGAGCTGGCCCGCCGCCTGGTCGACGTGCCCGGGCTGACCGTGGTGACCAACTCGCTGCCGGTGGCCGAGATCCTGCACATCGCCGGCCGGCCGGACCAGACCGTGGTGCTCACCGGCGGGGTGCGTACCCCCTCCGACGCGCTGGTCGGCCCGCTGGCCGTGGCGGCGCTCGGGGCGCTCCACCTGGACCTGCTCTTCCTCGGCGTGCACGGGATCAGCGAGCGAGCCGGGTTCACCACGCCCAACCTGATGGAGGCGGACACCAACCGGGCGCTGGTGGCCGCCGCCGACCGGCTGGTGGTGCTCGCCGACCACACCAAGTGGGGCACGGTCGGCATCTCCTCGATCGTCGGGCTGGACGCCGCCGACGTGCTGGTCACCGACGAACGGCTGGCGCCGGAGGCGCGCCGGGTACTCGAGGAACGGGTCGGCGAACTGCTGATCGTCCGCGGCACGGAAGGGACGAAGTGAAGCGTACGCGGATCGAGCTGGCCGACGGCCGCGAGCTGATCTACTTCGACGAGCGGGACGACGCGGTCCGGGACCAGCCGGACCGGCGGGACCTGCCCCTGCCGCCGCAGGCGTCGCAGCTCCGGTACGACCCGCTGACCGACGAGTGGGTGGCGGTGGCGGTGCACCGGCAGACCCGCACCTTCCTTCCCCCGGCCGACCAGTGCCCGCTCTGCCCGTCCCACGGCGACCGGCTCAGCGAGATCCCCGCCCCCGACTACGACGTGGCGGTCTTCGAGAACCGGTTCCCGTCGCTGAGCCAGCGGGTCGCCGCGGAGCCCGCCGAGATCACCCCGTTCACCCCGGTACGCCCCGGGCGCGGCCGGTGCGAGGTGGTCTGCTTCACCGACGACCACCACGCCTCGTTCGCCAGTCTCTCGCCCCGCCGGGTGCGGACCGTGCTGGACGCGCTCGCCGACCGGACCACCGCCCTCGGCGAGCTGCCCGGCGTGGCGCAGGTCTTCCCGTTCGAGAACCGGGGCGTGGAGATCGGCGTGACCCTGCACCACCCGCACGGGCAGATCTACGCGTACCCCTTCGTGACGCCCCGGACCCGCACCATGCTCGCCGCCGCCCGCCGGCACGCCGAGCGCACCGGCGGCAACCTGTACGCGGACGTGCTCGCCGCGGAACGCGCCGTCGGGGACCGGGTGGTGGCGCGCAACGCGCACTGGACGGCGTACGTGCCGGCGGCCGCCCGCTGGCCGTTCGAGGTGCACCTGGCCCCGCACCGGCCGGTGCCGGACATCCCCGCGCTGGACGACGCCGAGCGGGACGCGTTCGGCCCGCTCTACCTGGACGTGCTGCGCCGCTTCGACGGGCTGTTCGACGTGCCGATGCCGTACATCGCGGCCTGGCACCAGGCCCCGCTGCACGTCGACCGCGAGTTGGGGCACCTGCACCTGCAGCTGTTCAGCATCCGGCGGGCCGGGGACAAGCTGAAATACCTGGCCGGCTCGGAGTCGGCGATGGGCGTCTTCATCAACGACATCGCCCCGGAGCGGGCCGCCGAGCTGCTGCGGGCCGCTTGAAAGGAAGCTCCCTGGGTAGCGACGGCCGCCTGCCGACACTCGGGGCGGAGCGGGTGCCACAACAGGGCGCGGGGGGCCCGGGACAGGGCCCCCCGCAAGGGAAGGGACGGCTGGCTGTGCGCGACAGCCGGGAAGGCTGGCTGATCGGCACTCTGCCGCGAGGCGACCGCGGTCAACCTTCCTGGATGGGACTGGCATCCCGTCCACCCAGCTCAACGAGGCGCGCCACCTCTTGGTGACGCCGGCACCGGACGACGGAGCCCGCCGGCGGGTGCCGGCGGGCTCGATCGGTGACGGGTACGGGAATCAGGCGGCGAGCTTGCGGGCCAGGTTCTCGTCGAGCGCGTTCATGAACTCGTCGGTGGTCAGCCACGGGGCGTCCCGCGAGATGAGCAGCGCCAGGTCCTTGGTCATCTGCCCACCCTCGACGGTGTCGACGATGACCTGCTCCAGGGTGTTGGCGAACTCGGTGACCGCCGGGGTGCCGTCCAGCTTGCCCCGGTGGGCCAGGCCCCGGGTCCAGGCGTAGATCGACGCGATCGGGTTGGTCGAGGTCTTCTCGCCCTTCTGCCACTGCCGGTAGTGCCGGGTGACGGTGCCGTGCGCGGCCTCGGCCTCGACGGTGCGGCCGTCCGGGGTCATCAGCACGGAGGTCATCAGGCCGAGCGAGCCGAAGCCCTGGGCCACGGTGTCGGACTGCACGTCACCGTCGTAGTTCTTGCAGGCCCAGACGAAGCCGCCCTCCCACTTGAGCGCGGCGGCGACCATGTCGTCGATCAGCCGGTGCTCGTAGCTGATGCCGGCCTTCTCGAACTCCGCCTTGAACTCGTTCTCGAACACCTCGGCGAAGATGTCCTTGAACCGGCCGTCGTACGCCTTGAGGATGGTGTTCTTGGTGGACAGGTAGACCGGGTAGCCGCGGTCCAGGCCGTAGCGCATCGAGGCGCGGGCGAAGTCCCGGATCGACTCGTCGAAGTTGTACATGCCCATGGCGACGCCGCCGCCGGGGAACTTGGCGACCTCCATCTCCATCGGCGCGCCGCCGTCGGCCGGGGTGTAGGTGATGGTCACCGTGCCCGGGCCGGGGACGACGAAGTCGGTGGCCTTGTACTGGTCGCCGTGCGCGTGCCGGCCGATGATGATCGGCTTGGTCCAGCCCGGGACGAGCCGCGGCACGTTCGACATGATGATCGGCTCACGGAAGACGACGCCGCCGAGGATGTTGCGGATGGTGCCGTTCGGCGACCGCCACATCTTCTTCAGCCCGAACTCCGCCACCCGAGCCTCGTCCGGCGTGATGGTGGCGCACTTGACGCCGACGCCGTGCTCCTTGATCGCGTTGGCGGCGTCGACGGTGACCTGGTCGTCGGTCTCGTCGCGGTACTGGATCGACAGGTCGTAGTAGTGCAGGTCGACGTCGAGGTACGGCAGAATCAGCTGCTCCCGGATCTGCTTCCAGATGATCCGGGTCATCTCGTCGCCGTCGATTTCCACGACCGGGTTGTTTACCTTGATCTTCGCCATCGGCCGGCGCTCCTCTCGGGGGACACGTGCTCAAGCAGTACGAGCGTACTGGAAACTGACCGGGGCTTCTCAGCCGGCCTCACCCGATGGAATCGGGGTCACCCGGGACGGGTCGGGATGGCATCCTTCCCGGATGCCGCTGACGCACACGATCGGGTCTATCACGGTCACCGCACTGGTCGACGGGGCGGGGCCGTTCTTCCAGCCCCGCGAGGAGGCTTTCCCGGACGCCACGGCGGACCAGTGGCGCGCGGCCGACCGCCGGGACCCGGACACGGTCACCCCGGACGGTCGCTGGTGGCTGCCGTTCCGGTGCTTCGCCCTGCGTACCGGGGACGGGCCGGTCACCCTGGTCGACGCCGGGATCGGCCCGGCCGACTCCCTGGCCGCGGCCTGGGCGCCGGTCCCGGGCCGGCTGCCGGCGGAACTGGCCGCCGCCGGCATCGACCCGGCGGACGTCCGGACCGTGGTGCTCACCCACCTGCACAGCGACCACGTCGGCTGGGCGGTGCTCGGCACGCCCTACTTCCGCAACGCGGCCTACCTGCTGCAACAGGCCGAGCTGGCGGCGCTGGACCGGTTCCACCCCGAGTTGCCGGCCCGGCTCCTCGGGCCGTTGCGCGCCGCCGGCCAGCTCCGGCTGGTCGACGGCGACACCGACCTCACCCCCGGGGTACGCGTGCTGAGCACGCCCGGGCACACCCCGGGCCACCAGTCGGTGCTGGTCGACTCGGGCGACGAGCGCATGCTGGTCACCGGCGACGTGCTGGTGCACACCGTGCAGCTGGTCGACCCCACCCTGGCGTACGCCCACGAGGAGGACCCCGCGGCGGCACGCGGGGTCCGTACGGCTCTGCTGCGCGAACTGGCCGGGCACGGCCGGGCGGTGCTGGCGACGCCGCACCTGGGCGCGCCGTTCACCGAGGTGCCGGCGCCTCGGTGCCGCGGCCCGCTCGGCGGCCGAGGCACGGCTCGCGAGCCGGGAGAGCGCGTGGAGCGATGAACAGTGGTGGGCGGCGAACGGCCCGCTGCTCGCCCGGGTGCTCGATGAGCAGCGGTACCCGACCGCGGTCCGGGTCGGCGCCGCCGCGGGGGCCGCGCAAGGGGCCGCGTACAGCCCGGAGCAGGCGTACAACTTCGGCCTGGCCCGGGTCCTCGACGGCCTGGGCGTCCTGATCGACGGTGGAAGCGGCGGTCGAGGCCGTTCCGACGCGGTCCGGACCGACTGATCCCCGGCCCGGACGCGAAAGCGCCCCGCGACCGGCGGTCGCGGGGCGCTTCGGGTAGCCGGGATCACATGTTGGCGACGTCGGACTGCTTGGCGCGGACCGCCTCGGCGGCCTCCTTCAGGCTGGCCAGCTCGTCGGCGTCCAGGTCGGTCTCGACGACCCGCCGGACGCCGTCGCGGCCGATCTCGGCCTCGACGCCCAGGTAGACGCCGGAGATGCCGTACTGGCCGTCGACCCAGGCGCAGACCGGCATGACCTCGCCGGAGTCCTCCGCGACCGCCTTCGCCATCCGGGCGGCGGCGGCGGACGGGGCGTAGTACGCCGAGCCGGTCTTCAGCAGCGCGACCACCTCGGCGCCACCATTGCGGGTCTTGACGACCAGGTCCTCGATCTGCTCGGCCGGCATGACGTCACGCAACGGCTTGCCGTCCACCGTGCTCTTCGACGGGACCGGCACCATGGTGTCGCCGTGCGAGCCGAGGGTCAGGGTCTTCACCGACTTCACGGGTACGCTCAGCGCCTCGGCCACGAAGTTGGTGAACCGGGCGCTGTCCAGCATGCCGGCCTGGCCGAGCACGCGGTTCTTCGGGAACTGGGTGGCCTTCTGGGCCAGCGCGGTCATCTCGTCGAGCGGGTTGGAGACGACGATGACGACGGCGTTCGGGGCGTACTTGGCGACGTTCTCGGACACCTGGCGGACGATCTTGGCGTTGGTCTCCAGCAGGTCCATCCGGCTCATGCCCGGCTTGCGGGGCAGGCCGGCGGTGATGACGACGACATCAGAGCCCTCGATGGCCTCGTAGCCCTCGCCGTTCGGACCGGTGGTGACGCCGACGACCTTGGTCTCGAAGCCCTCGACCGGGCGCGACTGGTTCATGTCCAGCGCGATGCCCGCCGGCTTCCCCTCGATGATGTCCGTGATCACCACGGTGTCGAAGATGTCGTACTCGGCCAGGCGCTGCGCGGTGGTGGAGCCGTAGAAGCCGGCCCCGACGACAGTGACCTTCTTACCCATGGTCGTCCCACTCCCTGATACCAGTCGGTTTTCCGGACCGTATCAGCCATCCTGTCACCGATCCGGCCAGGGGCGGACGGTTATGACGTGCTTGGGATGGTCAGGCGCCACGCTCGGCGCGTTCCACCACGTTGGTCAGCAGCATGGCCCGGGTCATCGGGCCGACGCCGCCGGGCATCGGGACCAGCTTGCCGGCGACCTCGGCCACCTCCGGGTCCACGTCGCCGGTGTAGCGGCCCTTGCCGTCCGGGCCGATCACCCGGGTGATGCCGACGTCGACGACGGTGGCGCCCGGCGTGATCATGTCGGCGGTGAGCAGGCCCGGCACGCCGGCCGCGACGATGACGATGTCGGCGGCCCGGGTCTGCTCGGCCAGGTCGAGCGTGCCGGTGTGGCAGAGGGTGACGGTGGCGTTCTCGCTGCGCCGGGTGAGCAGCAGGCCGAGCGGGCGGCCGACGGTGTTGCCCCGGCCGATCAGCGCCACCTTGGCGCCGACCAGCGCGACGTCGTGCCGGCGGAGCAGTTCGACGATGCCGCGCGGGGTGCAGGGCAGCGGGGCGTCATAGCCGAGCACCAGCCGGCCCAGGTTGACCGGGTGCAGGCCGTCGGCGTCCTTCTCGGGGTCGATCATCTCCAGCGCCCGCTGGGTGTCCAGCTGGGCCGGCAGCGGCAGCTGGACGATGTAGCCGTGGCAGGCCGGGTCGGCGTTCAACTCGGCGAGGACGGCGTCGAGCTGCTCCTGGGTGGCGTCGGCGGGCAACTCCCGGCGGATCGAGGCGATGCCGACCTCGGCGCAGTCGCGGTGCTTGCCGTTCACGTACGCCTCGGAGCCGGGATCGGTGCCGACCAGGACGGTGCCGAGCCCCGGGACGACGCCCCGATCGGCCAGCGCCTTGACCCGTGTCCGCAGCTCGTCCTTGATCTCCGCCGCGGTCGCCTTGCCGTCCAGGATGATCGCCGTCACGTCTGGATCGTCTCACGCCGAGCGCCCGGCCGGCCCGCGACGGCCAACGGTGCCGATCCACTACGCGGGCTTCGTCACCCAGAGTTACGGATTGTGGATTTCGCCACACGTCGGGGCGGACAGCCGATGCTCAACCAGGGTGGAACGGACGGCGGGCCGGTAAGCCCGCGAGGATGTCGAGACCTCGTCCCGAATCCCGGTCGGCCCGATGCCCCACCGCCTGCCCCGGAGCCGCCCGGGGCGGCTCCCGGTCGTCCCGGTCAGCGCTGCGGCCGTCCGCAGAACCGGTCGAGGCTGGCCTCGACGGTCGACCCGGTGCGCCGGACCAGCGCGGTGTACCGGGGCTCGCCGTCGACCGACAGCAGCCAGGTCGAGACCGGAGCGTCGAGGTAGCCGATCGGCAGCTCCCGCCAGCTCGCCGACTGCCCCCGGTACGCCGACAGCTGGCGGGTCAGGTCCGCCAGGGCGGCGTCCACGCTGGCCCCCCGCCCGGGGTGCCCGGGCCAGTCGATGAGCCCGCCGAACCGGCACGAATGGTCGGCCGCCGTGCCCGGCCGCCAGAAGCCGGACGGGTCGACGACCGTCACCACCACTTCCCGCTTCTCCACGTTCGCGCACCTCAGCCGCAGCTGCCCGGGTGGCGCGGCCAGCGTCCAGACCGCCGGTGACGCGGGCACCGGATGTCCCTCGCCGCCCCGGGTCCATTCGATGTTCAAATAGGTGCCCGCCGGGGCGGTGCCACCGACGCGTACCGGCACCCCGGCCCGGCCCGCGCGGACCGTCGTGCCGGAGGCCGTCACGCCGTCGGACCCGCACCGCACGTCGACCGGCTGCGGCTCCGGCGCCGCGGTGGCCTCGACCGGCGCCGCGGTATGGTCCGCCCGGGCCACCGAGCACCCCGCCACCAACAGCAATCCGCTCACCGCCAGCCCGGCCGTCACCATCCTCATCGTCTCGCCCCGTTCGTCGCTCGGACCGGGACCGGCCGGCCCCGTTCCCTCCGACGCGCCACTTCGTCACCCGGTTCCCGGTCCGGGCGGCCACTGTGGTCTCCCGGTCCGGCGACCGCCACCTGGTCGGGGCCGCCCGACGAGGTGGACAGGACGCAGGCCCCGCCCCCGGAGGAAGAGGGGGCGGGGCCTGCGCGGTCGCGGCCTACGGGTCGGCCGGCCCCCAGGCACGGCCGACCCGTCCGTGGTCAGAGCTGGGCGAGGGGGAACGCCCAGATGCCACGGCCGTGGGTCGCGACGTAGACCGAGTTGTCCACCGCGTTGTACTCGACGTCCATGCCCACGGTCAGCGGCAGGCCGGAGCCGAGCCGCTGCCAGTTGGTGGCGCCGGGTGCGCGGTAGAGGGTGGCCAGGTCGGTGGCCAGCACCAGGGCACCGTTGGACAACTCCTTGATCGAGCTGGCCGGCACGTCCGGCAGGTTCGCCGAGACGTCCTTCCAGGTCGCGCCCGCGTCGGTGGTCTCGAAGACGTGGCCGAAGCCGGCGCCCGGTCCCTCGGTGAACCGGCGGGAGAACCCGTTGATCGCGAGGAAGGCGTGCCCGGCGTTCGCCGGGTCGATCCCGACGCCCTGCACGAACCGGTTCGGGAAGTCACCCGGCAGGGTGAGCTGGTGCCAGCTCGACGGGTCGCCGGCCTTGCCGACCGCGACGCCCCGGGCGAACCCGGCGTTGTTGCACGGGCCGCACCAGCCGACGTACGCCATGCCGTTGGAGACGGCGACCGAGGTGGCGGTGTGCCCCGCGCCCAGGTCGAAGACGTTCGTCCAGCCCTTGCCGTTCTGGATGGCGTAGCCCTTGGTGTTCACCCAGACGTGCTGGCCACCGGCCACCCAGACGTTGGCGTCGTGGTCGTCCGGCGCGAACGGCGCGATGAACCGGGCCGGCTCGTCGCCCGGCCGCGAGGTGTACGGCCGGATGTCCCGCGAGGTGGAGGTGCTCGCCGTGCCGGGGCCGGGGTTCTCATTGCAGTTCTCGGTCACCCGCATGGCCAGGTTGGTGTACTCCTGGACCTGCCGGCAGCCGTTGGCCGGGTCGGCCAGCGAGTCGCCACCGTCACCGCCGAAGTTGGACCCCATCGCGGTGTCGCCGGGGCGGAGCACCGACACGCCGTTGTCCTGCAGGCCGCCGGAGACGACCGTGCCGGCCTTGGCCGGGTCCTTGCCCACCGCCACCGCGTAGTACTGGAGGGCGTCGATGGTGCCGTCGTTGAGGCTCGCCCAGTCGGTCGCGTGCCCGGCCTTGTCGGTCTTGCCGTTGATCGGCCGCCGGTACACCCCGCCGTCGTTGCCCACGTAGACGAAGCCGTTGCCGACCGCCACCGAGTGCTGGTCGGAGTGGGTGGTCTTGCTGCAGGTGTTCTGCGCGTCGTAGATGTTCCAGCAGGAGAAGTTGAAGTTCCAGTAGGGACCGACGGTCTTCCAGGTGGCGCCGGCGTCGGTCGTCTCGTAGACCTCCTCCAGCCCCGCCCAGAGGTGGTTCGGGTTGGCCGGGTCCACCGCGAGGAACTGGTTGTACCAGGCCTGGATGCCCGGGCCGTAGCCCTTGCCACCGACGGCCTGCTTGAGCGCGGAGCCGGAGTTGCCCAGCTTCGACGAGTCGGCGATCTTGTTCCACGGGCCGGCCGGGTTGCCGGTGTCGGCGACGTAGATGCCGTCCAGGTAGCTGTTCACGTTGCCGGCCGGCTTGTTGAGCAGCCGCGGCGACTGGTTGATCGCGTACAGCCGGCCGCCGTCGGCGGAGAAGGCGAACGTCACGTAGCCGATGTCGTCGGCCGGCATGGCGCCGGTCGGGTTGACCTTCGTCCAGCCCCCGGCGGTGTAGTCGGCGGTCTCGTAGAAGCCGTTGTACGTGTCGCCGGAACGCCAGGCCGAGGCCACCACCACGTGCTTCGGGTTGCGCGGATCGTTCGCCACGTCGTTGACGATGTTCTTGTACGCGGCGTTCGCGTCACCCGCGTTCGCCCCGCCCGGCAGGTAGCTCGGGTTCGGCGCGAACTCCAGCTTCCAGGCGCCCGAGGTGCTGCTCATCGGGTGCGAGAACAGGCCCCGGTTGGTGGCGACCCAGACCTTCCCGTCGAAGAACCGCAGCTTGTTGATGACCGTGCTCTCCAGCTCGGTCCCACCGACCCGGTCGGTCGGCTTGAACGCGCCGCTCTTCGGGTTGGCCAGCCGGTAGACGCCGGCGCCCACGTACGAGGTGCCGCCGGTGTTCGCCTCGCCGGTGGCATACCAGAGCGAACCGTCGGCGGCGAGCACGAGGTCGCCGCTGGACAGCGTGGGCAGCGCGTCCGTGATCGGCGTCCAGCTCCCGCCGCCGGTCGAGGAGCGCCACACGCCGCCGTCCGCGCCGGCCGCGTAGACGTAGCCGCTGTTGTCCGCCGCGAGGCCGGTGATCCGGCCGGTGACCAGGCCGGCGCCGCCCGAGGAGTTGGACGCGTAGTCGCGGTAGCGCGGGTCGTCGCCGTCGTACTTGATGTTGGTGACCTCGCGCCAGGTGCCCTTGGTGGCGGCGAGCCCGTTGAGCTGGCTCAGCGCGTTGGAGTACGCGCCCGGCGAGACGATGCCCGGGGCGTAGCGGGCCTGGGCGAACTGCTCGGCGATGGTCCGGGCCTCGAAGGCCTCCTCGCCGGCCTCCTCGGACGACTCCCCGGCCGCCATCTCCGTGAACTCCCTGGGGTGCCACGGCAGGTTGGCGCCGGGCTCGTCGGCCAGGCCGAGCTTCTCCTGCACCTCGTGGTTGGTGGCGACGACACCACCGAGCGCGGCGGCCAGCACCAGCGCGCCCGCGATGGTCGCCGGCTTACGCCAGCGGGACTTGGACATCTGAATCCTCCGGGATTCAAGGGGCCCGGGCAGGTGGCCCGGGCTGGGAAAGCCGGGGCGGCGGATGGCCACCTGGGCAGGTTCGGGATCGGACGGATCGTCCGGATTCGACGGTCGTTCCGCGGTGCGCCGGCGCCGACGGGCGGGCGCGCGGGCGGGTCAGGCGACGGTCGGCGGGGCCCGGGCGAGCAGGGTGCCGCGCGGCGGCAGCGGTAGGGCCGGCGGCCGGTAGCGGGTCGGGGCGAGGCCCGGATGGGGCGGGCCGCCGACGGGCACGGGCGGGGCCGGGAGGAGATCGTCCGGTCCGTCGGTGGAGACGCCGGCGCGGTGGTCACCACAGGGTCCGCCGAGGAGTTCCGTCCGCAGGTCCGGCGGAGTGTCGGGAGGCGCGGGGCGCACCACGACGGCTCGGGGGTCGACCGACGGTGTGTCGTGGCCGATCGACCGGTGCGCGGCGGTGACCGCCGCGCCGGGACCAGGGGTTTCCCCGTGGGCGGGCGCCTCCAGACCGACCAGGACGAACGCCAGCGCCACGACGACGGCGGTCAACCGGTCGAACACGCGCATGGGGCGGACCTGTCGGTAGGAGGGGGCCGCTCGGGCGGGCGCCGCGAGGGAGCCCGGGCCGCGAACGGGGCTGGCCGAGAGGAGAGAGGTATCGATCGCTGCCGGGGCCACGCTAGCAACAACTTTTGCCGGCGAGCAATGGCCAGGTGCTCCTACTTACGGCTGGTCAGCGGCCGCCATGTGACGGTGCCATCGGACGACGGCCCGGCACGTGCAAACGGGGGCGCGGCCCGCCGGCCGCGCCCCGGACGACGGTGCTCAGTGGAAGAAGTGCCGGGTGCCGGTGAGGTACATGGTCGCCCCGGCCTCCTTGCAGGCGGCGATGGTCTCCTCGTCGCGGATCGAGCCACCGGGCTGGACGATCGCCCGGACCCCGGCCTCGAGGAGGATCTTCGGGCCGTCGGCGAAGGGGAAGAAGGCGTCCGAAGCGCAGACCGCCCCGCGAGCGCGGTCGGCACCGGCCCGGCGGACCGCGAGCTGCGCCGAGTCGACCCGGTTCACCTGGCCCATCCCCACGCCGACGGTCGCGCCGTCCCTGGCCAGCAGGATCGCGTTGCTCTTCACCGCACGGACCGCCCGCCAGGCGAACACCAGGTCGCGCAGGGTCGCCTCGTCGGCGGCCTCGCCGGTGGCCAGCCGCCAGTTGGCCGGGTCGTCGCCCTCGGCGTCGATCCGGTCCCGCAACTGCACCAGCACCCCGCCGGTGACCTGCCGCCACTCGGCCGGCAGCGGGTTGAACTCCGGGGCGCGCAGCAGCCGGATGTTCTTCTTGGCCTGGAGGACCTCCACCGCGCCCTCGTCGAAGCCGGGAGCCACCAGGACCTCGGTGAAGATCTCCGCGACCTGTCGGGCCAGCGCCACGCTCACCGGCCGGTTGACCGCGATCACGCCGCCGTACGCCGACACCGGATCGCAGGCGTGCGCCTTGCGGTGCGCCTCGGCCACGTCCGCGCCGACCGCGATGCCGCACGGGTTGGCGTGCTTGATGATGGCCACCGCCGGCTGCGCCGGGAAGTCGTTCGCGGCCCGCCAGGCGGCGTCCGCGTCGACGTAGTTGTTGTAGGACATCTCCTTGCCGTGCAGCTGCTCCGCCTGCGCCAGCCCGGCCGGGCTCGCCGGGTCGGCGTAGAGCGCGGCCGCCTGGTGCGGGTTCTCGCCGTAGCGCAGCACCGCCTGCCGGCGCAGCGCCAGGCCGGCGAACTCCGGCCAGCCGTCGGCGGCCGGTGCCAGGGTGGCCGCGAACCAGTCGGCGACGGCCACGTCGTAGTCGGCGATGTCGGCGAAGGCCCGGGCGGCGAGGGCCCGCCGCTGGGCCAGCGTGAAGCCGCCGTCGGCGAGCGCGGCCAGCAGCGCCGGGTACGCCGCCGGGTCGGTCACCACGGCGACCGAGGCGTGGTTCTTGGCCGCGGCCCGGACCATCGCCGGACCGCCGATGTCGATCTGCTCGACGCACTCGTCCTGGTCGGCGCCGGAGGCGACCGTGGCCTGGAACGGATAGAGGTTGGAGACCAGCAGGTCGATGCCGGCGATGCCGTGCTCGTCGAGCTGGGCGGCGTGCGCGTCCTTGCGCAGGTCGGCGAGGAGGCCGCCGTGGATCTTCGGATGCAGGGTCTTGACCCGGCCGTCGAGGATCTCCGGGAAGCCGGTCACCTGCTCGACCGGGGTCACCGGCACTCCCGCGCCGGCGATCGTGGCCGCCGTGCTGCCGGTCGAGACGATCTCCACCCCGGCCCCGTGCAGGGCCCGGGCCAACTCGACCAGACCGGTCTTGTCGTAGACGCTGACCAGCGCCCGTCGGATCGGGCGGCGCGCGTCCTCAGTGGTGCTCACGGAACCCTGACCTTTCTACCGGTGATCGTCCAACCTTCACGGACCAGCCGACCGACCTGCTCGACGAGCTGGCGCCGCTCGGCCTCCTTGATGCGCTCGGTGAGCGTCTCCTCGTCGTCGTCGTCCAGCACCGGCACGACTACCTGGGCGACGATCGGCCCGGTGTCCATCCCGGCGTCGACGAAGAACAGCGTGGCCCCGGTGACCTTCACGCCGTAGGCGAGGGCGTCCCGGGGGCCGTGGATGCCGGGGAACGCCGGCAGCAGGGTGTTGTGGGTGTTCAGGTAGCGGTCGCCGAACGCGGCCAGGAACTGCGGGCCGACCAGCTTGAGGAAACCGGCGCTGATCACCAGGTCGGGCCGGTACTCGGCGACCCGGGCGGTGAGCGCGACGTCCCAGTCGGCGCGGGTCGGATGGTCCTTCAGCCGCTCCACGAAGGTGGGTACCCCGGCCGCGGCGGCCCGGTCCAGGCCGGCGATCCCGTCCCGGTCGGCGCCCACGGCCACCACCCGTGCGCCGTACCCGGGGTCGGCCGTGGCGTCCAGCAGCGCCTGGAGGTTGCTGCCGGAGCCGGAGACGAGGACGACGAGGCGGGCGACGGACGCGGGCTCGGTCACCGGGCCACCCTATCGGGCAGGCCGGGGCGTCCAGCGTGCGGGCGGTGAACCTCGCGGGTGATCTCCGGGTGGTGCGGGCACGATACGCTGCCGTCGCCCGGTTCGTTGGCGTAGGCCCGGCCCGGCGTCGGCATCGTGACCTTGGTTCCGGGCCCGTCTGCCGCGGGGTCCCGGTGCTGGGCGAAGTGATGCGCAGCAGCAACGACCATGGACCGTCGACCCCCAGTTTGAGGAGCACCCCGCAATGCAGCCCGGTTACCCCGGTCAGGACCCGTACGGTCAGCAGCCCAACCAGAACCCGACCTCCCCGCAGCCCGACCCGTACGCCCAGCCGCCGCAGGCGCCGCAGTACGGGCAGCAGCCCACCTCGGGCCAGCCGTACGGCCAGCAGCCCGACCCCTACGCCCAGCCGCCGCAGGCGCCGCAGTACGGGCAGCAGCCCACCTCGGGCCAGCCCTACGGCCAGCCGACCTCCGGGCAGCCCTACCAGGACCCGTACGCGCAGCAGCAGCCGTACGGCGCCGCGCCGACGTACCCGGCCGCGGGCTACCCGCAGGGGCAGGGGCAGGGGCAGAACAACAACCTCGGTCTGATCGGCATGATCGCCGGTATCGCCTCGATCGTGCTGGGCCTCTGCTGCCCGCTGCTCGGCATTCCGGCCGGCATCGCCGGCGTGGTGCTCGGCGTGATGGGCCAGAAGAAGGCCCAGCAGGGCCTGGCGACCAACGCGGGCCAGGCCAAGGCCGGCCTCATCTGCGGCGGCATCGGCGTGGTCATCGGCATCATCAACGCCATCGCGGGCGCCGCGATCAACCTGAGCAACCTCGGCTCCTGAGCCCACCAGAAGGGGGGCGTCCGGCACCGCCGGCCGCCCCCCTTCTCCTTGCCCAGCCCACACCCCACCGGGTTGATCAAGAAGTTTGCGTCCGGGCTCCGCGGGTCGTCCCGAACGCAAACTTCTTGATCAACGCGGCGGGCCGGGGGGGCGTGGGGCAGCGGGGCGGGTGGGGGTGGCGCGGGTGGGGCGAGAGGGGGTAGGGGTGGGGGTGCGGGCGAGGATTTTGGTGGCGGCGGCGCCGAGCAGCGCGCCGGCGGCGACCACCAGGGTCGCCACCCCGGCCACCTGCCACCAGACCGGGCCGATCTCGGCCAGCCGGCCGCCGCCGAGCGGACCGCCGGAGAGCGCGGCGGCCAGGCCGAGCAGCGCCCCGGCGACCGGGCCGGCGAGCGCCGCCGGGACGAGCAGCGCGGGCCAGCCCACCGTCGCCCGCCCGTCGGTCGCGGCCCGCAGCAGCCGCCGGGCCAGCAGCCAGCCGGCCGCCATCCCGGCCAGCACCGGCACCGCGAGCAGTCCCGCGCCGGCCCCGTCCATCGGGCCGCGCGGCAGCCCGGCCAGCAGCGGTACGGCCGGCAGCGCGCCGAGCGAGACCTCTCTGACCTGGACGGCGGTGCCGCTGCCGACGGCGAACCCGGGCCCGAGCAGATAACTGGTCGACCAGACGGTGGCGTTCGGGGCGTACGCGAGGCTGACCAGGGTGACCCCCGCCTGACCGGCCACCCCGGTCCGGTACGCGCCGATCATGTCGGCCGCGTCGCCGCCCCCGGTGGCCACCGACAGGCCGGCCGCCCCGGCACCCGCGGCGAGCAGCAGCAGCCCGGCGACCAGCCCGGTCCGCAGCCCGTCCCGCAGCGGCGGCGGGAAGCGCCGCGCCAGCAGCACCGACACGGCCGTGGTACGCGCCGCGCCGACCAGTGCGCACACCGTGCCGAAGATCCAGAAGGTCACCGCGGCCCGGACCGGGGACACCTGCGGGCCGCCGGCACTGACCGCGATCGCGGCGACGGCGCCGAGCAGCGCGTACCCGATGCCGACGGCGACCGCGGCGGTGAGCGCCTGCCGGGGCGAGCGACCGCCGCGCGCGCCGATGGCCCGGCTCACGTGCACGCCGGCCCGGGTGAGCCGCCAGACGGCGAGCGCGGTGAGGGCGAGCGGCGCCAGGCCGAGCGGCCCGGCGGAGGTCCCCAGCGGCACCCCGTGGCCGAGCAGCCAGCCGGCGGCGCCGGCACGCAGCGCACCGGGCAGCGAGCCGGCGTCCGCGCTGAGCTGGGCCAGGCCGAGCACCAGGGTGACCGGCAGCCAGGACGTCACGGCCGCCCACCCGGCCGCCACCCCGGCGGCGACGGGCAGCGGGGCCCGGCCGCGCGACCCCTCCCCGGACCGGGGCGCGGGCACCCGCGGCGCCGGTCGGGCACGGCCGGTCGGCCGGGCACCGGCGGCGGGACGGCGGGGCTGGTCAGGGGTGACGGGTGGCATCGCGTTCTACTCTGGCATGTCACGCGGGCGACGGCAGTCCGATACCGCTGCGGCAGAGCGGCGAGTTCCCTGATCCACCGGCTCTCCGCCCCCGATCCGGTTAGCCTCGGCCCAGGACGTGGCCGTTCGTCGCCGGTCCGTCCGTCCGGAGGTAGCCGTGAACGCTCCGTACCCGCCGCCACCACCACCGCCGGCCCCCGGCCGGGACCGGACCACTCTCTGGGGCGTCCTGGGGATCGTCCTCGGCGTGCTCTGCTGCGGCATCCTGGGCATCGTCTTCGGCTACCTGTCGATCCGGGACGCGCGGCGTTTCGGGCGTTCGCAACTGCTCGGCTGGCTGGCCGTCGCGCTGGGCGTCATCAACCTCATCGCCAGCGCGATCGTCCGGGCTCGGGGCGCCCACTACCCCTACTGGTACCGCTGACCCGCCGGGCCGGCCGCACCGGACTCGCCTGCTCAAGCGCCGGGCAAGAAGCCCGCGGGGGTCGACCGGACCGGTCGACCCCCGCGGTACGTGACCCGGCAGCTCAGCGGCCGGACATGATCTCCCGCATCAGCTTGGCGGTCTCGGTCGGCGTCTTGCCGACCTTCACGCCGACCGCCTCCAGCGCCGCCTTCTTCGCCTCGGCGGTGCCCGCCGAGCCGGAGATGATCGCGCCGGCGTGGCCCATGGTCTTGCCGGGCGGGGCGGTGAAGCCGGCGATGTAGCCGACCACCGGCTTGGTGACGTTGGCCTTGATGAACTCGGCCGCCCGCTCCTCGGCGTCGCCGCCGATCTCACCGATCATCACGATGGCGTCGGTCTCCGGGTCCGCCTCGAACGCGGCCAGCGCGTCGATGTGGGTGGTGCCGATGATCGGGTCACCGCCGATGCCGACGCAGGTCGAGAAGCCGATGTCGCGCAGCTCGTACATCATCTGGTAGGTCAGCGTGCCGCTCTTGCTGACCAGGCCGATCCGGCCGCTGCCGGTGATGTCGGCCGGGATGATGCCGGCGTTGGAGGCGCCCGGCGAGGCGATGCCCGGGCAGTTCGGGCCGATGATCCGGGTCCGCTCGCCCTTCGCCACGTTGTACGCCCAGAGCGCGGCGGTGTCGTGCACCGGCACGCCCTCGGTGATCACCACGGCCAGCTCGATGCCGGCGTCGATCGCCTCGATGGCCGCGGCCTTGGTGAACTGCGGCGGCACGAAGATGACCGTGACGTCCGCCCCGGTCTCCTTCATGGCGTCGGCGACGGTGGCGAACACCGGCAGCTCGGTGCCGTCGAAGTCGACGGTCTGGCCCGCCTTGCGCGGGTTGACGCCACCGACCACGTTGGTGCCGGCGGCGAGCATCCGCCGGGTGTGCTTGGAACCCTCGGATCCGGTCATCCCCTGCACGATGACCTTCGAGTCCTTGGTCAGCCAGATAGCCATGATCAGACCCCCGCAGCCGCCAGCTCGGCGGCCCGCTCGGCCGCGCCGTCCATGGTGTCGACCCGCTCGATCAGCGGGTTGTTCGCGCCGTCGAGGATCGCCCGGCCGGCCTCCGCGTTGTTGCCGTCGAGGCGGACGACGAGCGGCTTGGTGACCTGCTCGCCGCGCTGCTCGAGCAGCGCCAGCGCCTGCACGATGCCGTTGGCGACCGCGTCGCAGGCGGTGATACCGCCGAAGACGTTGACGAAGACGCTCTTGACCGAGGGGTCGGAGAGCACGATCTCCAGGCCGTTCGCCATCACCGCGGCGCTCGCGCCACCGCCGATGTCGAGGAAGTTGGCCGGCTTGACGCCGCCGTGCCGCTCGCCCGCGTACGCCACCACGTCGAGGGTGGACATGACCAGGCCCGCGCCGTTGCCGATGATGCCGACCTCGCCGTCGAGCTTGACGTAGTTGAGGTCCTTCTCCTTGGCGGCCTGCTCAAGCGGGTCCACCGCGGCCTGGTCGACCAGGGCCTCGTGGTCCGGGTGCCGGAACGCGGCGTTCTCGTCCAGGCTGATCTTGGCGTCCAGCAGCAGCAGCTTGCCGTCCTTGGTCTTGGCCAGCGGGTTCACCTCGACCAGCGTGGCGTCCTCGGCGACGAACGCCTGCCACAGCTTCACCGCGACCTCGACGACCTGGTCGGCCACCTCGGCGGGGAACCCGGCCGCGGTCACGATATCGCGCGCCTTCGCCTCGTCCACGCCGACGTTGGCGTCGATCGGAGCCTTGACCACCTTCTCCGGGGTCTCGGCCGCGACCTGCTCGATGTCCATGCCGCCGGCCACGCTGGCGATGCAGAGGAAGGTACGGTTCGCCCGGTCGAGCAGGTAGGAGAAGTAGTACTCCTCGGCCACGTCCGCGGTCACGGTGATCATGACCTTGTGGACCGTGTGACCCTTGATGTCCATGCCGAGAATGTCGGTGGCCCGGGCCACCGTCTCCTCCGCGCCCTCGGCCAGCTTGACCCCGCCGGCCTTGCCACGGCCGCCGACCTTCACCTGCGCCTTGACGACCACCCGGCCGCCGAGGCGTTCGGCGATCGCGCGGGCCTCCTCCGGGGTAGTGGCGACGCCGCCGGCGAGCACGGGCAAGCCGTGCCGCTCGAACAGGTCCCGCCCCTGGTACTCGTACAGGTCCACGATTGCGCGTCCCGTCCCGTCTCCGCGGCGCGCCCTCGCGCCGCCACCAGCGTTGGAAAATAAGTTTGACGCCTGTCATCAGATGAGACAGGCCATTTGCCGCAGCCTAACGAGATGGGAACCGGGGGCAACCGAGCGGGTGCGCGGTGTGCCGTAATGCACAGCCACCGTTGCCCGGTACGCCCAGGTGGCCCAGCGAAGAAATGTCCTCGCCGCGATCGGTAGACCAGGGCCTCTCCCCTCCTGCGCGGCGGCCGTACCGGGGCCGCTCGGCCAACGACGGCGATCTGGTCGGGCGGGCTCATTCCGGAGGGCGGGTCAGCCATCCGGGGGATTTACGGAAGAGGCGTAACCGCCCGGTGGGGGCGTCGTTGAGTCTGATGTCGGAGCGCTGGTACAGCGCGGCGACGGGAGCGGCCGATGCCCTGTCGGTCGAGGGGTGGCGGCGGGGCATCGTGCATAGAGGGGCCGGGCGTGTGAGGGGTGCGTCCGGCCCCTCCCCCCTGTCCGGGGTTCCCCGGTCGCGTCCGCCCGGCATCCTTCCTTACCGCCGCTCGCGCGAACATTCGTCGAGGACCGGGCGCGACCCGGGTCAGGCGACCGGCTGGGCGACGTTCTCCCGGACCCACTCGACGATCGACTGGGTGGTGGCGCCGGGGGTGAAGATCTTGGCGACGCCGAGCCGCTCCAGCTCGGGGATGTCGGCGTCCGGGATGATGCCGCCGCCGAAGACCACGATGTCGGCCGCGTCGCGCTCGGCGAGCAACTCCAGCACCCGCTTGAAGAGCGTCATGTGCGCGCCGGAGAGCACGGAGAGGCCGACCGCGTCGGCGTCCTCCTGGATGGCGGTCTCCACGATCTGCTCCGGGGTCTGGTGCAGCCCGGTGTAGATGACCTCCATACCGGCGTCCCGCAGGGCACGCGCGACGACCTTCGCGCCCCGGTCGTGGCCGTCCAGGCCGGGCTTCGCGACGACGACCCGGATACGAGAGCTCATCAGCGCACACCTTTCACCGGCTACGGCACTGTCACCTGAACGAACGGTAACCCGCCCGGTCGGGTGCCGGGAACCCGGGCCGGCACCGTTGGGGCCTGTCTCATACGACCGCGCCCGCGCCAGGCGGATCCGACGCGCGGAACCCGGGCGGCAGTCACCTGGAGCACCGTGCCCACTACCGCGCGCCCCCGCACGCCCAAAGCCGGACGCCTCCGCCGAACGGTCACTGTCCGCGACGAACGGACAGTGATCGGGCCCTCCAACCGGCGGCACGAGACATGACAAGAGCGGATGTAAAGGGACAGAAAGAAACACCATTTCGGCGCTTTGGCTTGTGACCAGTGTGGCTGTTGGCTAACGTGTCCACGGTTGTCATCAGGTCCACGGACGGGTGACGACGCGGCCACCGGACGTTCGACGGAGCTTCATCGAACGGCTGGAGGTCGCATCGGATCCCCGACAACGGAGGGTGTGCGTGCGCCAGCGCCTGTCGTCTGAGCCCGATAGATATCGCGGTCGACGCCGCGTACCCACCCCCCCGCGGAGCCGCTACGCCGCGGTCGTGACGACCGCTTTCGTGGGAGCCGGCATCGTCGCCCTCGGCGCGAACGCCCTCCCGGACGCCAAGAGCGTCAGCCCGTCGGCCATCGACGAGCTCAAGCGGGCCTCGATCACCAGCCAGGACGCGGCGAGCCGCGCCGACAGCGCTGACGTGGCGACCCGCGCCGACCGCGGGCAGAGCAAGGCCGCGGCCGAGCAGGACGCCTGGCTGCTGCCCCTGCACGGATACGACTTCAACGCGCCCTACGGCGTGCGCTGGGGCAAGTTGCACACCGGCATCGACCTGGTCGCCCCGGAGGGCACGCCGTACACCGCGATCCACAGCGGCACGGTCACCAAGGCGGGCTGGTTCGGCGGCTACGGCTACGCGGTGATCGTCCAGCACCCGGACGGCAGCGAGGCCATCTACGGTCACTCCTCCGAGGTCAGCGTCAAGGAGGGCCAGCAGGTCAAGGCCGGCGACCAGCTCGGCCTGGTCGGCAACACCGGCCACTCCTACGGCTCCCACCTGCACCTGGAGATCCATGTCAACGGCCAGCCGCAGGACCCGGTGCCGTGGCTCATGAAGCGCGGAGTGAACATCCAGCTGGAGTTGGAGGAGTTCTACAGCGAGGCAGCCGCGTCCTGACGCTGCGCATCGTGCATTGACCGCCCGGATCGCATGATCTGGGCGGTTTTTCGTAGGCGCAAAAGTTGGCTGGGTCACAGCGGGAAGTGTGAGCAGCGCCACCACCACGCATGATCCTTTTTTCGAGCAAATCGCACTGGAACGGGCTGAACCCGGACACGATCGATCACCAGTCCGGCCCGGCCTCCCGGACCCAGTACCCGCCACGACCGGAGCCGACACCAGTATTTCGAGGTCACGTGCCCCTCGACTGATGAAGGTCCCCGTGCAGGAAGCCAGCTCCAGCCAGAACGAGAAAACCCCGGACGCCCCCGCCCGGCATCGGCGGCGCGCGAGCACGGGTCGCCGTGCCACCTACCTGGTCCTCGGCGCGGTCGCCCTGGTCGGCCTCGGCTTCGGCGGCGTCTCCGTCGCGACCGCCGACCATGGCACCCCGGCCCCGGCCGCCGTCGACTTCGACGCCCAGGCCCGCGCCGAGGACGCCGCCCGCGCCGACCGCTCCGTCCGCGAGTCGACCGCCCCGGTCACCCCGTCGGCCACCCCGGCCAGCCCGTCGCCGAGCCCGACTGCGGCCAGCCCCACGCCGACGAGGACGGCCACCGCCAAGCCGAAGCCGAAGCCGAAGCCGAAGAAGACCGTCCCGCCGAAGCCCGCCTGGGTCATCCCGATGAAGGGTGCCACGATCACCTCCTGCTACGGGCCGCGGTGGGGCACCCTGCACGCCGGGATCGACTTCGCGATGCCCGCAGGCACCCCGATCCACGCGGCTGCGGCCGGCACGGTGGTCAAGGCCGGTGACGCCGGCGACGGGTACGGCAACTCGGTCTTCATCGACCACCACAACGGCTACCTGACCCACTACGGGCACCAGAGCCGGCTGATCGTCAGCGTCGGCGACAAGGTGAGCGCCGGTCAGGTCATCGGCTACGAGGGCGCCACCGGCGACGCCACCGGCCCGCACCTGCACTTCGAGGTGCACCAGGGCGCCATGTGGAACCAGATCGACCCGGCGCCGTTCCTGCGCGCCCGGGGCATCGACGTGGCCTGCTGACGGCCACGGCACGAGGAGGGGCCCGGTCCGGCACCCGCCGGGCCGGGCCCCGCCGTCAGAGCTTGTCGATCGGGGCGTGCCGGAGCACCAGCCACATGGTCTGGTCGCCGAAGTCGATCTGCGCCCGGGCGCCCGGGCCGTGCCCCTCGACGGCCAGCACCCGACCCAGCCCGTAGCGCTGGTGGTTGACCCGGTCCCCCACCGACACCTTCGGCGCCTGCCGCAGCTCGCTGGCCGTGGACAGCCGGCTGGCATCCACCCCGAGCCGCTTCGCGAGCTGGGTGGCCTTCGGCGTACCCCCGGTGAAGCCGCCCCGGCCGCCGGGCGCGCGGTCCGCGCGGCCGCCGACGCCGCCGCCACCGCCGGCCCACGAGGTGTACGAGGCCTCGAGGCGCTCCCAGCGGACCAGCTCCGGCGGCAGCTCCTCGAGGAAGCGTGACGCCGGGTTGTACGCCGGTGCCCCCCAGGCCGACCGGGTGACCGCCCGGGACAGGTAGAGGCGCTGCCGGGCCCGGGTGATGCCCACGTACGCCAGTCGCCGCTCCTCCTCCAGCTCCCGGTTGTCGCCGAGCGAGCGCAGGTGCGGGAAGACGCCGTCCTCCAGGCCGCTGAGGAAGACCACCGGAAATTCCAGGCCCTTCGCCGTGTGCAGCGTCATCAGGGTGACCACGCCCTGGTGCTCGGGGTCGTCGGCGGGGACCTGGTCGGCGTCGGCGACCAGCGCCACCTGCTCCAGGAACCCGGCCAGGGTGGCCCGCTCATCCTCCTCGCCCAGCGCCTCGATCCGCTCGGTGTATTCGCGGGCGACGCTGACCAACTCCTGAAGGTTGTCCACCCGGCCGGCGTCCTGCGGATCCAGGCTCTCCTCCAGCTCGCTGAGGTAGCCCGAGCGGGTCAGCAGGGCCTCCAGCACGTCCTCGGGGGTGCCGGTCGCGGCCAGCTCGCGCGCCGAGTCGAGGAGCGCGACGAACTCGGCGATGCCGTTGGCGGCCCGGGTGGAGATCCCGGGTGCGTCCTTGGCCCGGCGCAGCGCCGCACCGAAGGAGATCCGGTCCCGGCTGGCCAGGGCCTCCACGCACGCCTCGGCCCGCTCGCCGATGCCCCGGCGCGGGGTGTTGAGGATCCGCCGCAGGCTGACCGTGTCGTCGTCGTTGACCACCGCGCGCAGGTAGGCCAGTGCGTCGCGGACCTCCTTGCGCTCGTAGAAGCGCACCCCACCAACCACCTTGTACGGCAGGCCGACCCGGATGAACACCTCCTCGAAGACCCGGGACATGGCGTTGGTGCGGTAGAAGACCGCCACGTCGCCGGGGCGGGTGTCACCCTGGTCGACCAGCCGGTCGATCTCCCGCGCCACCCAGTCCGCCTCGGCGTGCTCGGTGTCGGCCACGTAGCCGACGATCTGCTCGCCGGCGCCGGCGTCGCTCCACAGCCGCTTCGGCTTGCGGGAGGTGTTCCGGTCGATCACCGCGTTGGCGGCGTTGAGGATGGTCTGGGTGGAGCGGTAGTTCTGCTCCAGCAGGATCGTCCGGGCGTCGGTGAAGTCGCGCTCGAACTCGAGGATGTTGCGGATGGTCGCGCCCCGGAACGCGTAGATCGACTGGTCGGCGTCACCCACCACGCACAGCTCGGCCGGCGGGATCCCCTCGGTGCCGGAGACCAGCTCCTTGATCAGCACGTACTGGGCGTGGTTGGTGTCCTGGTACTCGTCCACCAGCACGTGCCGGAACCGGCGCCGGTAGCTCTCCGCGACGTGCGGGTGCGACTGGAGCAGGTGCACCGTGGTCATGATCAGGTCGTCGAAGTCCAGCGCGTGCGCCTCGCGCAACCGCCGCTGGTAGAGCGTGTAAGCCTCGGCCAGGGCCCGCTCGTTGGGCCCCTTGGCCCGGGCGGTGAACGCCTCCGGGTCGACCAGCTCGTTCTTCAGGTTGGAGACCTGGGCCGCCAGGCCGCGCGCCGGGTAGCGCTTCGGGTCCAGGTCCAGCTCGCGGGCGACGAGCTGCATCAACCGGCGCGAGTCGTCCGCGTCGTAGATCGAGAAGGTGGACTTGAGCCCGGCGTGCTCGTGTTCGGCGCGCAGGATCCGGACGCAGGCCGAGTGGAAGGTCGACACCCACATCAACCGGGCGCGCGGGCCGACCAGCGCGGCCACCCGCTCCTTCATCTCGCCGGCGGCCTTGTTGGTGAAGGTGATCGCGATGATCTCGCCCGGGTGCACGTCCCGCGCGGCGAGCAGGTACGCGATCCGGTTCGTCAGCACCCGGGTCTTGCCGGAGCCGGCGCCGGCCACGATCAGCAGTGGCGAACCGGCGTGGGTGACCGCGTCCCGCTGGGGACCGTTCAACCCGTCGAGGAGTGCCTGCGGGTCCGGCCGGACGACCCCGGGCCGGCGCGACGGGGCCGGGCGGGACTCCGGCGCGGGCGGGGGCGCGGGAATGTCGAAGAGAGGATGCATCGCACGGCGAGTCTATGCCGCCCGGCGGACACTTCCCGCCCACGCCGGCCCGGACGAGACGAAGCTGTCAGTGCCCCGTCCCATCTGTTGGCGGGTTTCCTTGCGCGCCGGGCCCGCCGGTCGGCATACTCGACGACGTGTTCGGTCAGCGCTTCTACTTTTACTACGGCACCGGGAGTCCGGCAGCCGTAGGTCGCGCCTGATCACAGACCTGCGAAAGCCCCGGGCTCCTGGAGCCCGGGGCTTTTTCGTCCCGGGATCCGGGCACCGGGCCCGAGACCCGAAGGGTACGACGATGATGACTGACGTGGTGGAGTCCAGCGGCAGCCCGGCGCGACACGACCGGACCGGCGACACCGACCCGACCGGGGCCGCTGCGGCGCGGACCGGCACCGACGACTCGGCGGCCGCCGAGCGGATCGTGGCCATCCGCGAACGGATCGACGAGATCGACCGCACGATCATCGCCCTCTGGCAGGAGCGGGCCGCGCTGTCCCAGGAGGTCGGAGCCACCCGGATGGCCTCCGGCGGCACCCGCCTCGTGCTGTCCCGGGAGCGGGAGATCCTGGAGCGGTTCCGGGAGGGGCTCGGCGCGGACGGCACCCAACTCGCGCTGCTGCTGCTCCGCGCCGGCCGCGGCCCGCTGTGAGGAGCTCGGACGGCGGCTCCAGGTCGTGGCGCGGCGCCAGACCGGCCTTCATTCGGTCCGGAGCGCCGCCTGGCGGCGCGGAGGCCGAATTATGGTCGCCAGCCGAGCTGGAGTCGCCGGACATGACGAACCGCCTGCCGGCGTCGAGCTGACGCCGGCAGGCGGTCCGGATCGATCAGGCCACCTCGTGGGCGGGCACGATCTCCCGCCGCTCGGCGAAGTGGCAGGCGCTCGGGTGGTCCGAGCCCGGGCGGATCTGGAGCAGCGGCACCTCCTGGGCGCAGAGGTCCTGCGCCTTCCAGCACCGGGTGCGGAACCGGCAGCCCGAGGGCGGGCTGATCGGCGAGGGGACGTCACCGGTGAGCCGGATGATCGCCTTGTTGTCCCGCAGGGTCGGGTCCGGCACCGGCACCGCCGACAGCAGCGCCTGGGTGTACGGGTGGGTCGGCCGCTCGTAGATCTCGTCCTCGGTGCCGATCTCCACCATCTTGCCCAGGTACATCACCGCGACCCGGTCGGAGAGGTGACGCACGACCGACAGGTCGTGGGCGATGAAGACGTACGACAGACCGAACTCGGCCTGGAGCTTCTCCAGCAGGTTCATCACCTGCGCCTGGATCGACACGTCCAGGGCCGACACCGGCTCGTCGCAGACGATGACCTCGGGCCGCAGGGCGAGCGCCCGGGCGATGCCGATGCGCTGCCGCTGGCCGCCGGAGAACTGGTGCGGGTACCGGTTGATGTGCTCCGGGTTCAGGCCGACCAGGTCGAGCAGCTCCTTGACCTTGTTCCGGCGGCTGCCGCGCGGGGCCACCTCGGGGTGGATCTCGAACGGCTCGCCGATCAGGTCGCCGACCGTCATCCGCGGGTTCAGCGAGGTGTACGGGTCCTGCATCACCAGCTGGATCTGCCGGCGCAGCCGCCGCAGCGCGCCACCGGACAGCTTGGAGATGTCCTGCCCCTTGTAGAGCACCTGGCCGCTGGTCGGCCGCTCCAGGTTCATCAGGACCCGGGCGAGCGTCGACTTGCCGCAGCCGGACTCGCCCACCACGCCGAGCGTCTCGCCGGCCTTCAGGTCGAAGGAGACGCCGTCGACCGCCTTGACGTGACCGATGGTCTTCTTGAACACGACGCCCCGGGTCACGGGGTAGTGCTTGACCAGGTCACGGACCTCGATGATGTTCTCAGTCACGGTTCACGAGCTCCTCGGCGAAGTGGCAGGCGCTGGCCCGGCCGCTGCCGATCTGCAGCAGCGGGGGCAACTTCTCCCGGCACACCGGCTGCGCCATGGGGCAGCGCGGGTTGAACGGGCAGCCCGACGGGATGTTCATCAAGTTCGGCGGGAGGCCCTTGATGGTGCGGAGCTCCTGCCCCTTCTCGTCCAGCCGGGGGATCGAGTTGAGCAGGCCGAGGGTGTACGGGTGCGCCGGCTTGGCGTACAGGTCGTACACGTTGGCTTCCTCGACGATCCGGCCGGCGTACATCACCGCGATCCGGTCCGCGACGTCGGCGACCACGCCGAGGTCGTGGGTGATCAGGATCATGCCCATCTGCCGCTCCCGCTGGAGCTCGCCGAGCAGGTCCATGATCTGGGCCTGCACGGTCACGTCCAGGGCGGTGGTCGGCTCGTCGGCGATCAGCACCTCCGGGTCCAGCGCCAGCGACATCGCGATCATGGCGCGCTGCCGCATGCCGCCGGAGAACTGGTGCGGGTAGTTGCTGAACCGGCCCTTGGCGTTCGGGATCTTCACCTGGTCGAGCATCTCGATCGCGCGCTTCTTGGCGTCCGAGCGGCTCATGCCACGCCGGACGCGGAACTGCTCGGCGATCTGGAACCCGACGGTGAAAACCGGGTTGAGGGCGGAGAGCGAGTCCTGGAAGATCATCGCAATGCCCTCGCCGCGGATGCGGCGCCGCTGCTCGGCGGACATCTTGAGCATGTCCTTGCCGTGGAAGCGGACCTGGCCACCGGTGACGAAGCCGGGCGGAGTGTCGAGGATGCCCATGATGGTCTGCGCGGTGACGCTCTTGCCGGAGCCGGACTCGCCGAGCACGGCGAGGGTCTCCCCCGCGTCGACGTGGTACGTCACCCCGTTGATGACCTTGGCGACGCCGTCCCGCGTGCGGAACTCGACCCGCAGGTCGTCAACCTCGAGCAGGCGGCCCGAGGGGCGGCCGGATCCGTCGGCGCCCGGCGCGGACTGCTCGGACACGAGAATGTCGGACAACTGAATCCCCTATCGGAGCTTCGGGTCGAGGGCCTCGCGGACCGCCTCGCCGAGCATGACGAAGCTCAGCACGGCGGTGACGAGGAACGCGGCGGGGAAGAACAGCAGGTAGGGCGAGACCCGGAGGTAGTTCTGCGCCTCGCTGATCATGATGCCCCAGGACACGACGGGCGTCTTCAGGCCGATGCCCAGGAAGGACAGGGTGGCCTCGGCGCCGATGAAAGAGCCGACCATGATCGTCCCGTACACCAGCAGCGGGGCGAGGCAGTTCGGCAGCAGGTGCTTGAGGATGATCCGGCCGGTACCGGCGCCCAGCGCCCGGGCCGCGACGATGTAGTCGGCCTCCTTGGTGGCCAGCACCGAGGAGCGCATCAGCCGCATCACGACCGGCCAGCTCAACACGGTCAGCGACATGATGACCAGACCCATGATCGTCCACTCGTTGTTGTCCGAGCCCGAGCCGTTGAAGGTGGTCAGGATGACGATCGAGCCGAGCACGAACGGCAGGCCGAAGAAGATGTCCGCGATCCGGGAGAGCAACGCGTCCACCCAGCCGCCGCGATAGCCGGCGATGATGCCCATGGTGCCGCCGATCAGCAGCGTGCCGATCACGGAGAGCAGCGCCACCATGATCGAGGCGCGGGCGCCGTAGATGGTCCGGGCGAAGACGTCCCGGCCCTGCACGTCGTAGCCGAACCAGGCGTCGGCCGAGGGCTTCACCTGGCTGCGGGACAGCGCGCCGTTCACCGCGTCGCCGGAGGTGAACAGCGACGGGAAGGCCGCCATCAGCACGAAGATCACGATGAGCGTGGCGGAGATCCAGAACAGCGGCTTGCGGCGCAGGTCGATCCAGGCGTCACCGAGCAGACCGCGCGGCTTCTGCTGCTTCTGCGCGCTCTCCGGGAGCCCGGCGTTGGCCGGGGCGCTGGCCTCGGACGGCTGCTCGGGGCGGGGGGTGCTGACAAGCGATGCGGCGCTCGGGTCACTCATAGCGAATCCTCGGGTCCAGGGCGGCGTAGAGCAGGTCCACCAGCAGGTTCATCACCAGATACACGACGACCAGCACCACCACGATGCCGACAACGGTAGCGCTCTCCTTGGTGACGATGGCGCGCAGCACCTGACGGCCGATGCCGTTGATGCCGAAGATGCCCTCGGTGATGATGGCGCCACCCATCAGGGCGCCGAGGTCGGTGCCGAGCAGGGTGACGACCGGGATGAGCGAGTTGCGCAGCAGGTGCACGCCGACCACCCGGCGCATGGGCAGGCCCTTGGCGATGGCGGTACGGACGTAGTCGGCACGCCGGTTCTCGGCGATGCTGGTGCGCGCCACCCGGGCGACGTACGCCGTCGAGGCGCTGCCCAGGACGAAGCCTGGCAGGAGCAACTCGGTGATCCGCATCTCGCTGGAGACGGTGGGGTGGACGATGTGCCAGTTGACGCCCAGGAGCCACTGGAGCACGAAGCCGATGACGAAGACCGGCAGGGCGATCAGGAACAGGGTGGAGACCAGGACCAGGTTGTCCAGGAACCCGTTGCGCCGGAGACCGGTCAGCACGCCCGCGCCGAGGCCGATGACGGCCTCGATGGCCAGCGCCACCACCGCCAGCTTCAGGGTGTTGGGGTACGACGTCAGAATGATGTCGCTGATTTCCCGGCCACCGAAGGTGATGCCGAAGTCACCCTGGAACAGGTTCTTCATGTAGCTGGCGTACTGCAACCAGATCGAGTCGTCGAGGTGGTACTTCGCGGTCATGACCGCTCGGAAGTTCTCCGGGCAGCCCCGGTCGCCGCACTTGCCGGCGAACGGGTCGCCGGGTACCGACCAGACGAGCCAGTAGATCAGGAATGTCGTGCCGATGAACACCGGCACGAGTTGCAGTAGCCGTCTCAAGAGATAACGGCCCATGGGGTGGTCCTCCAGACAAGGGGCGCGTCGGATCGGCCGACACGGGCGGCGACAACGTGCGAGGGGTTTGTTGTACACCCCCTCGCGGAACGGCCCCGGGTCGGGCTCACCGGTAGGCGAGCCCGACCCGGGGTCAGACCGTTCGGATCAGAGCTCGACCGAGGTGATGTCGAGCTCGCCGACGTTGGTCAGCTCCATCTTCTTGATCTTCTCCGAGTGGCCGGACTGCTGGCCACCGAAGTAGATCGGCATGGACGGAACGTCCTGGTCGATGAGCTTGACGGCGTCAGCGAACTTCTTGTGCGACTCCTCGAGGCTGGGGGCCGCGGAGGCCTCCTTGGCGAGGGCGTTCACCTGGTCGTTGCTGTACAGACCGTCGTTCGAGGAGCCACCCTTCACGTAGAGCGGGTTGATCCAGTTCTCCACGTCCGGGTAGTCCTGCTGCCAACCGGCCCGGTAGGCGCCGTCCATCTTGTGGGCGTTGATGTTCGCCCGGAAGACCGCGAAGGTCGGCACACCGACGGCGACGGCGTCGATACCCAGGTTGGTCTTGACCTGCTGGGCGACGGCCTCCATCCACTCCTTGTGGCTGGCGTCGGCGTTGTAGTACATCTTCAGCTGCCCGGTGAAGCCACCGGCCTCGGTGAGGAGCTGCTTGGCCTGCGTCGGGTCGAACTTGCAGGCGGTGCAGTTGCCCGGCTCGGCGCCCGGGGTCAGCGGGTTGGCCCAGCTGTCGGCCGGCTTGCGGTTACCGAAGAAGATCTTGTCGGTGATCTCCTGCCGGTTGATCGACAGCGAGATCGCCTTGCGCAGCTTCGGGTTCTGGAAGCGCTTGTCGTAGATCGGGAAGGCGATGATGCCCGTCGACGGGGTGGTGGAAGCGATGGCCCGGTCGCCCAGGTCGGTCTTCCACTTGTCACCGGCCAGCGACGAGACCGGGACCTGCTGCTGGAAGTCCAGGTTACCCGAGACCAGGTCGGCGTACGCCGCCGTGTCGTCCTGATAGATCTTGACGGTGACGTCCTTGATCTTCATCTTGTCGCGCAGGCTGTAGTCGTCGAAGCGGGTGAGCTTGATCTCGACGTCGTCCTGCCACGAGACGAGGCTGACCGGGCCGTTACCGATCGGCTTCTTGCCGAACTCCTCGGGCTTCATGTTGAAGAAGGCGTCCGGGAGCGGCATGAAGGCGCTGTAGCCCAGCTTGGTCGGGAACACCGCGGTCGGCGCGGAGAGCGTGACCTCGAAGTTCCAGTCGTCGACGACCTTGAGGCCGGACATCTCCTTGACCGTCGGGGTCGGGGCCTTCTTCGGGCCGTCGCCGTCCGGGTCCTCCGGGTTCAGGTCGGAGAAGCCCTGGATGTCGGCGAAGAAGCTGGCGTTCTGCGCGCCGTTCGGGGCGTACGCCGCCCAGTTCCAGGCCTTGACGAAGCTCTCGGCCTTGACGGTGGTGCCGTCGTGGAACTTGGTGTTCTGCTTGATCTTGATCTTGAAGACCTTGGAGTCGCTCGTCTCGATCGACTCGGCAAGGGCGTTCTGCGGGGCCCCACCGTTGTTGGGGTACTCGACCAGACCGGTCCACATCCAGTCGATGATCTTGCCGCCGCCGGTCTCGGTGGTGTTCGCCGGAACCAGGGGGTTCTCCGGCTGGGTGCCGTCGATGACGATCGCGCCGTCCTTGCTGGCGCTGGCGTCGCCGCCGTTGTCGTTCCCGCTCGAGCAGCCGGACGCGACGAGCGCGAAAGCCGCGCCCACCGCGAGCGCGCCGCTCGCCCGCTTCGAGACTCTCATTCCGAGGGGCCTCCTCTTTCTAACCTGGTTCCGTCGTGGGTTTCACGCACGTCTTGGGGGGTGACACCAACCGCCGGCCCGAACCACAGACCGCCGGCTTACCGCAGAGGAAAATCGGGACACCCCAGGGGTACCGATCCGCCGGGCACCGCACCCCCGAGGACACCGTGCAGGGTCGACGGCCACATGCCACCACCAGAGGTGGCGTCACGTGGTCGGCGGGCCCGACGAGTTGCCTCACACCTGGGGGTGAGGTGCTGCAACTGTGACACCCACCGGCAGCTTCCGTGAAGGTGCCGTTATCAAGACGTTAGTTGGCCGCCACGTTGCCGATACTTGAGAAAAGATCATGAAATCGACGAACTGTACCGGTCTGAACAGGCAAAATCCGGCCACAACGGTCGAAGGGCGACGCGTAGTCTCGACGGCTGTGAGCCTTCCTGCCTCCGCTTCGGTACTTCCCGACGTACGCCGGGCGCTGGCAGTTTTTGCCCATCCGGATGATGTCGACTTCGGCTGTGCGGGCACCATCGCCGGCTGGGTGGATGAGGGTATCGAAGTGGCGTACCTCATCGTCACCCGGGGGGACTCCGGCGGCTTCGACGACACCCCGCGCGCGGAACTGCCCGCCCGACGTGAGGCGGAGCAGCGGGCGGCGGCCGCCGCGGTCGGCGTACA
Organism: Micromonospora sp. NPDC007230; assembly: GCF_042869115.1. Taxonomy (NCBI): domain Bacteria; kingdom Bacillati; phylum Actinomycetota; class Actinomycetes; order Micromonosporales; family Micromonosporaceae; genus Micromonospora; species Micromonospora sp. NPDC007230. The sequence goes on from NZ_JBIAFE010000001.1 coordinate 70,216, forward strand.
CCGGGTCGACTTCCTCGACGGCCACCCCGACGGCGTCCTCTCCCCCAGCCCGGAGCTACGCCGCGACATCGCCGCCGGGATCCGCCGGTTCCGCCCGGACCGGGTGCTGACCAGCTCCCCGCTGCGCCGCTGGGAGCACCTCACCGGCCCGAGCCACCCCGACCACCTGGCCGTCGGCGAGGCCACCACCTGCGCCGTCTACCCCGACGCCCGCAACCGCTTCGCCTTTCCGGAGCTGATCGACGCGGGCCTGGAGCCGTGGGTCGTCCGGGAGATCTGGTACGCGGGCGGCCCGGCACCGGACCACGCCGTCGACGTCACCGACCGGGTGGACCGGAAGATCGCCGCGATGCGGGCGCACCGCTCGCAGACCGCGCACCTGGACGTGGCGGCCTGGGTGCACGACCTGCTCGGCATGATCGCCGGCGACGCCGGACTGCCCGCCGGCCGACTGGCCGAGGCGTTCACCGTGCTGCGCACCGAGTGATCTGAACCGGTCGCCGACAGCCCCGGACAGCGCGCGGCCCCGGCGCCACGAGGGCACCGGGGCCGGCCGGTCGGGGCGGTCAGACCAGGCGGCGGTCGGCCGCCCAGCGGGACAGCTCGTACCGGTTGGACATCTGCAGCTTGCGCAGCACGTTGGAGACGTGCGTCTCGACCGTCTTTATCGAGATGTACAGCTCCCGGGCGATCTCCTTGTAGGCGTACCCCCGGGCCAGCAGCCGGAGCACCTCGCGTTCGCGGTTGGTGAGCTGGTCCAGCTCGGGGTCGGCGACCGGCGCGTCCGGCCGGGCCGCGAACGCGTCCAGCACGAACCCGGCCAGCCGCGGGCTGAACACGGCGTCGCCGTCGGCCACCCGGCGGATCGCGTCGGTCAGCTCCTCCGGCGAGATGGTCTTCGTGACGTAGCCCCGGGCACCCGCCCGGATCAGCCCGATCACGTCCTCCGCCGCATCGGACACACTCAACGCCAGGAACCGCACCTGCGGGTGGGTACGCCGCATCGCGTCCAGCACCGCCCGGCCGCCACCGTCGGGCATGTGCACGTCGAGCAGCACCACGTCGGGCTGGGTGGCGGCGATCCGGCTGACCGCCTCGGCCACCGTGCTGGCTTCCCCCACCACCTCGACGCGAGCGCCGAGCTCGGCGCGTACGCCCGCCCGGAACATGGCGTGGTCGTCGACGAGGAACACCCGCAGCCGCCCGTCGCGGGGCTGCGCCTCCTCGACCGGTTCGTGCTCGGCCATGGTCATCTGTCCCTTTCCGTCGTGCCGCCCGAGCCGCTGATCGGCAGGATCAGCCGGACCTCGGTGCCTTCCCCGGGCGCGGAGCGGATCTCCGCCCGGCCCCCGTGCCGTTTCATCCGCCCGATGATCGAACCCCGGACGCCGTGCCGGTGATCCTCCACCGTATCCGGGTCGAAGCCCTTGCCCCGGTCCCGGACGAAGGCGCTGACCTGGTCCGGCTCCACCTCGGCGTAGAGCGACACCGTGCGTACCTCGGCGTGCCGGGCCGCGTTGACCAGCGCCTCCCGGGTGGCGGCGACCAGCGCGCCCACCCGCTCGTCGGTCTCCCGGTCGCCCACCACCACGACCTCGACGGTGATGGCGAAGGTGTCCTCCACCTCGGCGGCGGCCTGCTCCAGGGCGGCGGCGAAGCGCTCGGTCGGCGAGGCGGTCGGCTTGTAGAGCCAGTTCCGCAACGACCGCTCCTGGCCCCGGGCCAGCCGCTGCACGGTCTTGACGTCGCTGGCGTTGCGCTGGATGAGGGCCAGGGTGTGCAGCACCTGGTCGTGCACCATCGCGGCCAGCTCGGCCCGTTCCTGCTCCCGGATGCGCCCCTCCCGCTCGGAGCGGAGCTGGTTCCAGGTACGCCAGAGCACCGGGCCGGCCACCACGCCCACGCCGGCCAGCCCGACCAGCGCGAAGATCACGCCGTTGAGCACGGCGTCGAAGTTCTGCACCGGCGAGTAGACCGCCGCCACGCCGATGATGCCGACCGCGACGAGCACCCCGCCGCCGACGAAGCGGAGCACGAACGCCCGCCGGTCGCTCTCCTCCACCACCGCGCCCAGCCAGGGCACCGGCATCGACCCGCCCCCGTGCCGGCGGCGCTCCGGCGCGGACTGGTGCCAGATCACGCCGGCGCCCACCGCGATGATCGCGACCAGCCAGCCGGCGGTGCCGGCCGCGCCGACGGAGTGGAAGGCCATCATCTGGACCATCAGCACGCCGAGCCCGATCGCCACGAACGGCAGGAGCTGGGCGAGGTCGCGGCGGGGCGGGACGGCGGTGTCGCCGGGGCGCGGGGGCACCACCGCCCAGAAGGCGGCGTAGAGGAGCAGTCCGAGGCCGTTCAGCCCGAGCAGCACCATGAAGGCGATCCGGACGCGGAGCACGGAGACGCCGAGGTGTTCGGCGATGCCGGCGGCCACCCCCGCGGCCAACCGGTGCTCGGTGGCCCGGTAGAGCCGCGGTGGGGGCGGGGTCGTGGTGGTGCTGATCGGAGGCTCCCAGGTCGGGGACGGAGGCGGTGCCGGTCCGATCGTCACACGGCTGGACGGCCCCCGACCACGGGGACGCCCCCGACATTCGGGGGCCGAGGATCTCAGGGTGGGGTCAGGGTCGGGTCCGGAGGACGCTCGGGCGACCGGGGCAGCAGGATCGAAGGCATGACCGACGACCCTGCCCGTCCGCCCCGGCCCGGGGCGGCACCATTGGACGGGCCACCGCCACCCCCGCCGCCGGGGCCGGCGGCCACCCCCGCCGATGCCCCGACGCCGCCGCCGGCCGGATCCACCGGCCCGCCGCCGGGCGCGTCGACCGCGGGTTCCGCGCCGTTCGCCGACGCGCCACCCCCGGGGTACGCCCCACCGCCCGGCACCGCCGGCTTCACCTCCCGGTACGGGCTGGTCCGCCCTCGGGACGGCCGCTACCTGGCCGGCGTCTGCGCCGCCATCGGCCGGGCCACCAACACCGACCCGGTGCTGTGGCGGGTGCTGCTCGCCGTGCTGGGCTTCTTCGGCGGCATCGGCATCCTGGTCTACGTCACCGCGTGGCTGATCATCCCCGGCGAGGGAGACACCGCCTCGCCGGTCGAGTCGATGCTCGGCCGGGGCCGGTCGAGCATGTCCCCGATCACCGTGATCGTGCTCAGCATCGCGGTCGCGGTCGGCTTCGGCTACGTCGTCACCAACGCGTTCCGGGCGATCCTGCTCGGCGCGGTGATCCTCATCGGCGGTGCGCTGCTGCTCAACCGGGACCAGCGCAACCCGCTGGGCCGGCAGCCGGCCACCGCCGCGCCCGGCACGCCACCGGGTCCGCCGGCCTGGCCCGCGCCCGGCGCCACCCCGCCGGCCGGTACGCCCGCCCCGGCCTGGTCCGGCTCCGCCACCGCCGGCCCGGCCGCGGCGCCGACGACCGGCGCGCCCGGCTGGCCGGCGAGCGCCCCGGCGAACCCGGGTGGCTGGACGGCCACCACGGCGTCGCCGGCCTGGTCGGCGGCCGCGCCGGCCCGGACCGGTGACGAGCCGGTCGGTGGCACCCCGCCGGCTCCGGATGCCGGGCCCGCCCCGGCGGCCCCGGCCTGGTCCGACCCCGAGCGCACCGCCGCGCAGCCGGCCTGGCCGGCGACCGGGTACCCCTCGGCCCCGGGCTCGGGCGACCGGACCGCCGAGGCGTGGCGGGGCGACGAGACGCCGGCCTGGCCGGGCGCGCCGACGACGGGTGCTCCGCTCGGGCAGCCGGTCTCCGTGCCGGCGCCGGTGGGCGCGCCGCTGCCGCCGGGCGGCTACCGGCCGCCGTTCGCGCCGCACGGCCCGTACGCCCAGGCGTACCCGCCGGCGCCGCCGGCCCCCGCACAGCCGGCCCGGCCACCGAAGCGGCCGAAGGAGCGCTCCGCGCTCGGCGCGGTCACCTTCTCACTGATCTTCCTGGCGCTTGGCGTGGTGACCGTGCTCGACCTGCTCGACGTCTTCACCGTCGGTGCGGCCGGCTACTTCGCCGCAGCGCTGGCCACCATCGGGATCGGGCTGCTGGTGGGCACCTGGTTCGGGCGGGCCCGCTGGCTGATCGCGCTCGGCCTGGTGACCGCGGCGGCGCTCGGCTTCGCCACCGTCGCCGACTCCTACGACCGGGTCCGCGGCATCGACGGCAACGTCACCTGGGCCCCGCCCAGCTACCGCGACCTGGCGGACCGCTACGAGAACAACTTCGGCGACGCGGTGCTCGACCTGCGGGCGGTGGACTTCGACAAGAAGGACACCCAGGTCACCGTGGAGGTCAACTTCGGCAAGGCGACGGTGGTCGTACCGCCGAACGTGGACGTCACCACGGTGGCCGACGTGAACGCCGGTAACGCCACCGTCTTCGGTCGGCAGACCGGCGGAGTCAACGGCCGCCAGTGGGAGACCACCGACCTCGGGCCGGACGGCCGCGGCGGGGGCACCCTGCGCCTGCTCGTCCACGTGAACGCCGGAGATCTGGAGGTGACCCGGTGAAGGCCCACCGCACCGACGTCGTGTCGTTCGCCTTTGGGCTGGTCTTCCTCGGCCTCTCCGTCTGGTGGCTGCTCGCCCGGATCCTCGGGCTGACCCTGCCCCCGGTGGGCTGGTTCCTGGCGGGCGGGCTCCTCCTGATCGGGCTGCTCGGCCTGGTCGGCGCGCTGCGCTCCGGGCGGCACGCCGACAGCGAACCGGTCCACCAGCGACCCGGAGCGACGGCCGCCACGTCCTATGTGGAGACCGCCCCGACCGGCGGAGTGCCCACCGCCCCCGAGGCCGACGAGTGGGTCACCGATGCGGTGGCCGACTGGCCGGTCCAGGCGCGGGAGGATCGGCCCGCCGGCGGCGAGCCGCACTGGTCGCCCCCCACCCGCCCGGGCGACCCCGGCGACCTCGCCACCCGCGAGCTGCCCGCCGTCGAGGCGGCGGCCGAGGGAGGTCCCGGCGAGAGCGCGCCGGTGACCCGTGAACTGCCCGTGGTGGACGGTCCGGAGCAGCCAGGCGGGCGCGGTGCCGCGGCCGGTCCGGGCGCCGACGGGGCTACGGCCGACCGGTCGGAGCGGCCGCCGAGCTGACCACGACGGTGCAGGGCGGCGACGCTGCCGCCTATGCTGGCTGGTGGAGATCCCGCCTCCGCCGGCCGGCCCACCGCGTGGCGCCCCGGCCGCGGCCGGTGCCTCCGGTCGTCGGGGCCCGTCCCCGCCGGCCAGGTCACCGTGGTGGTCCCGCCGCCGTCCGTCGCTACCTCGTCAGGAGCCCGTCCGACATGACCCAGTCCCCCGCCGTGCGCACCCCCGGTCCGTTCGGTGCGGTCGGCATCGGCGAGCGTGCCGCCCGTACCCTCGTCAGCGAACTCGCCCGGCGCAACGACCCGAAGGCCGGCCTGCTGGTCGGCGCGACCCCGGAGTCCGCGGTGCTGGCGGCGGCGATCGAGGCGCTGCTCCCCGGCGACCGGCTCACCGTGGTGCCGGCGGATGACTTCTCCGCCGCCGCGCTCCGCGAGCACGTGACGGCCCAGGGCCGCTGGGTCGCCGACCGGGTACGGGTGGCCGACACCCTCGCCGAGGCGGACGCCGCCGAGGTGGTCATCGCCGCCGAACCGTTCACCGGCAGCGCCGACGAGACCCGGGTGGCCGTCGACGGGCTGTCGAAGTACCTGACCGAGGGCGGGGTGCTGAGCGTCGCCGCGCCGGTCTTCCGTACCGAGGGCGCCGGGGCCGAGCTGGACCGGCAGGGTGTGCTGCACGGCGTCCGGGTCGACCTGGTGCTGCGCAACTCCCCGCCGGTACGCGTGCACCACCTCCGCTTCACCCCGGCGACCGCCGCGCTGGCCGCCAAGCTGTCGCCCGCGTACCGGCCGTCGAGCGTGCCGCTGACCCGGACCATGCACATCGACTCCAACGGCGTGGCGGCGGCCGGCATCAGCCTCGGCCTGGCCGCGCTGGCCCGGGTGGCTCGGCCGAAGTCGAAGCTCTGGCTGCTGCCGGCGCTGGCCGCTGCCCCGGTGGCCGCGTTCTTCCGGGACCCGGAGCGGGACGTTCCGGAGGACCCGTCGGCCGTGGTCGCCGCGGCGGACGGCCAGGTGCTCTCGGTGCAGCGGCTGCACGACGAGCGCTTCGGTGACGGCGAGTGGCTGCGCGTCGCGGTCTTCCTGTCCGTGCTGGACGTGCACGTCAACCGGTCGCCGGTGGCCGGCAAGGTGATCGACTACTTCGTCGCGGACGGCGGGTTCGTCAACGCGATGAAGCCGGACGCCGAGCACAACGTGGCGGCCTACACGGTGCTGGACACCGAGCACGGCACCGTGGTGGTGGCGCAGCGTACCGGCCTGATCGCCCGGCGGATCGTGCAGCGGGCACCGGTCGGCGCGCTGCTGGCGAAGGGCGAGCGCTTCGGCCTGATCCGGTTCGGCTCGCGGACCGACGTCTACCTGCCGGCGGACGCGGCCGAGCCGCTGGTCGGCCCGGGCGACAAGGTGGTCGGCGGCGCCACCGTGATCGCCCGCTGGCTCTGATCCCGGATACGAAGAAAAGGGGCGCCGCTCGTCGCGGCGCCCCTTTCGCGTCGGTACGGGTCAGGCGGCGCGGCGCTGGTGCAGCCAGAGCACCGGACCGCTGACCAGGTAGCCCACCACCACGAGGCCGAAGGTGAGCCGGATGTCGACCAGCGCGCCGATCACCGGGGCCAGCCAGAGCCACGGCGGCAGCTTCACCAGCCGGGCGAGCTTCGCGTACGGGAACCTGGAGACCATGGCGAAGGCGAGCAGGGCCACCCCGCCGACCATCACCAGGCCGGAGACCGGCACCCCGATCGCCACGGTCAGGGCCAGCACGGCCGCCGCCATGGTGGTCGGTACGCCGCAGAAGAACCGGCCGTCCTTCGGCGAGACGTTGAACCGGGCGAGCCGGATCGCGGCGCACCCCGCGACCAGGGCGCAGGCGACCGCGGCGGCCGCGGCCGGGACCGAGCCGGCCAGCGAGGCGTAGACGACCACCGGGGCGGCGAGGCCGAACGAGCACATGTCGGCCAGCGAGTCCATCTGGGCGCCGAACGGGCTGGCCACGCCGAGCTTGCGGGCCAGCGCGCCGTCCAGGCCGTCGAACGCGACGCAGGCGATCAGGCAGAGCGCCGCCACCCGGACCTCGCCCCGCATGGCCAGGAAGATCGCCAGCATGCCGAGCATCAGGCTGCTCAGCGTGCAGGCGTTGACCAGGGCGAACTTGGCACGGCGGGCGGCGGTGCGGTCACCCGGCAGGAGCGGGATCGACATCCCTGGCGAGTCGTCGACCGGCGCGGCGGGGGCGAGTGCGGGGCTTACCGGCCGCACCGCCTCGACCTCCGGGTCGAACCGGCCGTAGCGGCGGCGCTGGCGGTCGGTCCAGCGGTGGTCGGTGACCAGGTCGGTCGCGCCTGCGGCGGCGCCGTCCCGGCGGCCCACCCGGACCAGCAGCACCTGGCGGGCGAACGTGCTGCTGCGGCGCAACCGGCCCGCCCAGCGACGCCCTGCGGGGCGCGGACTGTCACTCGTACGACGCCGGCGCCATGGGGCTCTCGGCACGTTTCCTCCATCACCGGATCGGCTGAACCGCCGTGGGGGGCGGGTGTCCGGCTGTCTCGTGCCGGACCCATTCTGGTCCGGCAGCCCGTTTGCGGAGTACACCATTGCACAGGAAAGTGGGGCTTGGCGATAGCTGCCGGCGGTACTTATAACTCCCTTAACCGCGCGGATCGCTCAGATCTTCCCATCTCGGGCGTCATCGCCCGTTTTCGTTCGCCAAGTACCCCCGACTGTACCGGAGGCCGGCCACCTCGAGCCGACGAGCGGGTGTCACCTGCCCCGATGTCCGGTTGCCCGGGCCGCCACGTCCGTCATCCGCAGGCCGCCCACCCGGTCCGGAGCGAACCAGGCGGCGCGCGCGGTGGACCCGCCGGCCAGTTCCGTGACGACCGCCTCGGTCGGGGCGTCGACGCGTACCCGGTAGATCACCCGGACGCTGTGCCAGTCCATCGGCCGCCCCTCCGGGCCGAGCGCGGCGGGGTTGTGCAGGCTGTCCACCGCCAGCAGGTCGACCACCCGGCCGAGCTGGCCGGCCTCCTCCACCAGCTCGCGGAGCAGCCCGGCCGCCGGCTGCTCGCCGTGGTCGGTGCCGCCGCCGGGCAGGTGCCACTTCCCGGCCCCCGGATACCCGTCGGCGATCATCGTGAGCAGGACCCGCCCGGCCGGGTCGGTGACCAGCCCGTACGCGGCGAAGCGCTGCCGGCGGTCGGCGGGTGGCGGGGCGGCCTGCCCGAGCGGCCGGGCCCGGGGCAACTCCGACGGCAGCGGCGTGACCGGCAGCCCGAGCAGCTCGGCGGTGAACGGCATGAGCGGCAGGGCTGCCGCCTCCGCGGACGTGTACCAGCCCAGCTCGTCGCTGCCCCCGGACGGCTCCGGGCGAAGCGTCCCGCCCCGCGGCTCGACGTCGAAGACCAGCCGGTCGGTGTGCACGGTGACCCCGGCGTCGCGGAAGGTGGCGACGTCGGCGACCGCGGCCCGAACCCCGGTCACGTCGACGGCCAGGCCGGTCTCCTCGGCGAACTCCCGCAACACCGCGTCGGCGGGGTGCTCGGCGTGCTCCAGCCCACCCCCGGGCAGCTGCCACACTGCGGGGTAGGGACAGGCCGCGGACCCCCGCACGAGCAGCACCCGCCCGTCGGCGTCCCGCAACACCCCGTACGCCCCGATCCGCCGCCGTTCCTCCACCCCGCACCACTCCCGTCGCCGCCACCTGCGTCGATCATGAGGTTAGCGGTCCGGCAATGGGCGTACCGCACCGTCGCCTCATGATCACCGAGGGCTGGCGGGCCGGAGGCGGGGCGGACGGTCAGATGAGTTGGGCGGCCTGGACGGCCTCGGCGGTGACCTCGGTGAGGCGGTCGGTGGGGAGGGCGCCCAACTCCTCGCGGCGGAACCAGCGGGCCTCGCAGGTGGAGCCGCCGACGTCGGTCACGGTGGGCGGGGCCGGCTGGTCGACGACCACCCGGTAGAAGGCGCGTACGCCGTGCCAGTCGATCGGGTAGCCCTCCGGGCCGAGCGAGGCCGCGTCCCGGTGGCTGGCGACGCCGAGGAGCTCGACCAGCCGGCCGGTCTGCCCGGTCTCCTCGACCAGCTCGCGGATCAGCGCGGCGCCCGGCTGCTCCCCGTAGTCGGTGCCGCCGCCGGGCAGGTGCCAGCAGCCGGCGCCCGGGTACCCGTCGGAGACCCGGGTGAGCAGCACCCGCTCCTCCGGGTCGGTCACCACGGCGTACGCGGCGAAGCGCTGCGCCCGGTGCAGCCCGTCCGGCCCCGGGACCGCGTAGAACGAGGGGAACTCGGGGACCTCCTCGGGGACGATGTCCCCGGTGGCGGAGGGCAGGCCCAGGGCCCGCGCGGTGAACGACCGCAGCGGCAGCTCCCGGGCCTCGTCGAGGGTGAACCAGCGGGCCAGGTCGGTCGGCCGACCCTCCCGTTCGGTCAGCGTCCCGCCGCGCACCGAGACGGTGTAGAGCAGCCGGTCGGTGTGGATGGTGATGCCCCGCTCGGGCAGCGCCCGCATGTCGGCGATCACGTCCCGGAGGCCGGCGACGGCGACCGAGAGCCCGGTCTCGGCCGCGGTCTCCCGGACGACCGTGTGGTTGGGGTCCTCACCGTGGTCGACCGCCCCGCCGGGCAGGGACCAGGTGCCGGGGGTGCCGGAGCGGTCCGATGCGCGGACCAGCAACACTCGGTCGTCTGAATCAGCACAAACTGCGTATGCCGCGATCCTGCGGAGCGGCTCCAGCGAGGTGGTCACGGGACAAAATTCTCCCCCGCTGCCGTTACGTCCATCGAAAAGAGTCAGATTCCTGACTCTTTGCTGGCGCCTCAGGGATCGGTCAGGGTAGGAGTCCGGGCGGTCACCGAGGTCGTCCGGCACACCGCGCGGGACCGTGGACGCATGACCTACCAGAGCACCCCTCACGCCCCGTACAAGCAGCTCCGTCGTCCCACCACCGACCGGATGGTCGCCGGTGTCGCCAGCGGCCTCGGCCGCTACTTCGCCGTCGATCCCACCCTGGTCCGGGTGGTCTTCGCCGTCGCCACCCTGCTCACCGGCGGGCTCGCCGCGCTGGCGTACCCGATCATGTGGTTCCTGATGCCCGAGGAGCCGGCGAGCGCCCCCGCCTGGCCGCACCCGGCGGGCACCGCGCCGGGCTGGCCGCCGGTCCCGCCGCAGGCGGCCGCCGCCCCCACCCACGCGTGGGCGACGCCGCAGACCGCGCCCACTCCGGCCGCCGGGCCCGCGCCGCAGGCCGGGCCGACCCCGCCGGCCGGACCCGCGCCGGAGCCGGCGCCCGGAACCGCTCCTCAGCCGCCGGCGGCCTGAGCCCGAATCACTCCCACTCGATGGTGCCCGGCGGCTTGCTGGTCACGTCCAGGACCACCCGGTTCACCTCGGCCACCTCGTTGGTGATCCGGGTGGAGATCCGGGCGATCACCTCGTAGGGCAGCCGGGACCAGTCGGCGGTCATCGCGTCCTCGCTGGAGACCGGGCGCAGCACCACGGGATGCCCGTACGTGCGCCCGTCACCCTGCACACCGACGCTGCGCACGTCGGCCAGCAGCACCACCGGGAACTGCCAGACGCCCCGGTCCAGCCCGGCGGCGGACAGCTCCTGCCGGGCGATCAGGTCGGCCTTGCGGAGCAGGGCGAGCCGCTCCTCGTCGACCGCGCCGATGATCCGGATGGCCAGGCCCGGGCCGGGGAACGGGTGCCGCCAGACCATCGCCTCGGGCAGCCCCAGCTCCAGGCCGAGCGCCCGGACCTCGTCCTTGAACAGCGTGCGCAGCGGCTCGACCAGCGCGAACCTCAGATCCTCCGGCAGGCCGCCCACGTTGTGGTGGCTCTTGATGTTGGCGGTGCCGGTGCCACCGCCGGACTCCACCACGTCCGGGTAGAGCGTGCCCTGCACCAGGAACTCGACGTCGCCGTGCGCGGCGATCTCCCGGGCGGCGGCCTCGAAGACCCGGATGAACTCGCGGCCGATGATCTTGCGCTTCTGCTCGGGGTCGGTCACCCCGGCCAGTTCGCCCAGGAACCGCTCCCGGGCGTCGACCACCTTGAGCTTGATGCCGGTGGCCGCGACGTAGTCCTTCTCCACCTGCTCGGCCTCGCCGGCCCGGAGCAGGCCGTGGTCGACGAAGACACAGGTGAGCTGGTCGCCGATGGCCTTGTGCACCAGCGCCGCGGCGACCGCGGAGTCGACGCCGCCGCTCAGGGCGCAGATGACCTCCTTGTCCCCGACCTGCTCCCGGATCCGGGCCACCTGCTCGTCGATGATGTTCTCGGACGTCCAGGTCGGCTCGATCCCGGCGATGTCGTAGAGGAAGCGGGTGAGCATCTCCTGGCCGTGGGCGGTGTGCCCGACCTCCGGGTGGAACTGCACGCCGGCCCGCCGGCCGACCAGGTCCTCGAACGCGGCGACCGGCGCCCCGGCGGACTCGGCGGTGACCGTGAAACCGGTCGGCGCCTCGGTGACGCAGTCACCGTGGCTCATCCAGACCGGCAGGTCGTCCGGGAGGTCGCGGAGCAGCACGCCGGCCTCCGGGCGGGCGTGCAGCGGGGTGCCGCCGTACTCCCGGTTGCCGGTCCGCGCGACGGTGCCGCCCAGCGCCTGGGCCATCGCCTGGAAGCCGTAACAGATGCCGAAGACCGGGACCCCGGACTGGAACATGTCGGCGTCGACCTGGGGGGCGCCCGGCGCGTAGACGCTGGCCGGGCCGCCGGACAGGATGATTGCGGCCGGGTTCTTCGCCAGCATGTCGGCGACCGGCATGGAGTGCGGGACGATCTCCGAGTAGACCTTCGCCTCGCGTACGCGGCGCGCGATGAGCTGGGCGTACTGGGCTCCGAAGTCCACCACGAGGACGGGGCGAGGCGTGCTCATGTGCAGCAAGCCTACCGACAGTCACCGCCGGACCGGGCGCGGCCCGGCCGCGTCCCGCCGTGAGGTCGATGACAACCCTCCGGGCGACCCCCTCAGCGCAGCGCGGCGGGGGCGTGCCCGGGGACGGCGGGCCGGTGCGGGGCGACCGGGTCGAGCCGCCGGTACGCCGACCCGAGCGGCGGCCGGGGGTCCGCCTCGCCCTTGTTCGGCCAGAACGACATGGCCCGCTCGGCCTGGGCGGTGATGGTCAGCGACGGGTTGACCCCCAGGTTCGCCGACACCGCCGCGCCGTCCACCACGTGCAGCCCCGGGTGGCCGTAGACCCGGTGGTACGGGTCGATCACCCCACGCTCCGGGGTGGCCCCGATCACCGCCCCGCCGAGGATGTGCGCGGTCATCGGAATGTTGAACGGCTCGGTGATCGCCCCGCCTGGCGTGCCGTCGATCTCCTCGGCGAGCAGCCGCACCGCCTGGTTGCCGGCCGGGATCCAGGTCGGGTTGGGTGTCCCGTGCCCGGGCCCGGAGACCAGCCGCCGGCCGAACCAGCCGCGCCGGACCCGGGTGGTGAGCGAGTTGTCGACCGACTGCATGACCAGGGCGATCACGGTCCGCTCGGACCAGCCGCGCACCGAGAGCAGCCGGGCCGCCAGCCGGGGCTGCCGGACGATGCTGCCCAGCCAGCGCCGGACCCGGTGCGGGCCGCCGTCGACCAGCAGCGACTGGAGCAGGCCCATGGCGTTCGAGCCCCGGCCGTAGCGGACCGGCTCGATATGGGTCTGCGGGTCGGGGTGGAACGAACTGGTGATCGCCACCCCCTCGGTGAAGTCGAGCCCGCGCTGCCGGGCCTGCCGTGGGGCGACCGAGGCGCCCAGGATCGCCTCCGAGTTGGTCCGGGTCAGCTCGCCGAGGCGGGGTGAGAGCCCGGGCAGCGCTCCGGTGGCCCGCATCTCGTGCAAGAGCCGCTGAGTGCCCAGCGCGCCCGCCGCGAAGACCACCTGGTCGGCGTGGATCACCTGGCGGCGCCGGCGCACCCAGGCGCCGGTGCGCACGGCGTGCACGTCGTACCCGCCGCCGTTGGCCGGCCGGACCGCGGTCACCGTGGTCAGCGGGTGGACCTGGACGCCGAGCCGCTCGGCGAGCCACAGGTAGTTCTTGACCAGCGTGTTCTTCGCGCCGTGCCGGCAGCCGGTCATGCAGGCGCCGCAGTGGCGGCAGCCCGTCCGGTCCGGCCCGGCCCCACCGAAGTACGGGTCGGGCACCCGCTCGCCGGGCCGGCCGAGGTGCACGCCCACCGGGGTGGCGTGGAAGGAGCGCCCCACCCCCATCCGCTCGGCCACCGCCCGCATCGCCTTGTCCGCGCCGGTGCGGACCGGGTACGTGGTGGCGCCGAGCATCCGCTTCGCCTGGTCGTAATGCCGGGCCAGCTCGTCCTGCCAGTCGGTGATGTCCCGCCACTGCGGGTCGGCGTAGAACGCGTCGAGGGGCTCGTAGAGGGTGTTCGCGTAGACCAGGGAGCCGCCACCCACCCCGGCTCCGGAGAGCACCAGGACCCCGCCACCGGCCTGCCGGTCGGCCGAGCGCAGCAGGTCGATCCGCTGGAGGCCGTAGCAGCCGAGCTTCGGAGCCCACAGGAAGCGCCGGACCCGCCAGGAGGTCTCCGGGAACTCCTCGTCCGCGAACCGCCGGCCGGCCTCCAGGACGCCGACGTGATAGCCCTTCTCGGCCAGGCGGAGCGCGGTGACGCTGCCACCGAATCCGGACCCGACGACCACCACGTCGTACCGCATGAACGCATCATTACCGACGAGTAGCCATCGCGCCAGGGCCAGTTTTCGGAGATCATGCAGAGCGCTCGACGGGCCGGGAGCCGGGCCATGCAACCAGCGGTGCCCCCTGACGCGTTGAGTGGACATCGGGGAAGGGGTCCACATGCCGGGCGCGACACCGAGACGACGCTGGCCGCTGGGGTTGGCCGCGCTGACGGCCGTACTGCTGGTCGCCGCCGGGGCGGTGGTGGCCGCCCGGCTGGTCTCCCGCCCCTCCCCCGGCGCCTCGCCCGGCCCCGCCGCCGGCGCGGCCACGCCCACGGCGTCCGCCGGCACCCCGAGCCCGACCCCGGCCAGCCCCACCCCGCCGCCCGGCGCCGACCTCACCGGCCCGCTCAACCTGCTGCTGGTCGGGGTGGACACCCGGGTCACCGTGCCCGGCTGGGAGCCGCACGGCGACGCCGTGCTGGTCCTGCACGTGCCGGCCGGGCTGGACCGGGCGTACCTCTTCTCCCTCCCCCGCGACCTGGTGGTGGACATCCCGGCCTTCCCGAAGGCCGGCTACCCGGGCGGCCGGACCAAGCTGACCCACGCGATGAGCTACGGCAGCCGGATCCCCGGCGACAAGGCCCACCCCAGCACCGCCCAGGGGTACGAACTGCTGCGCGCCACGGTCAGCCGGTACACCGGCCTGCGCATCGACGCCGGCGCGGTGATCAACTTCGGCGGGTTCGACAAGCTGGTCGACATCCTCGGTGGCGTGGACCTCTATGTGGACCAGCGGGTCGCCTCGATCCACCGCCGGCCCGACGGGCGCCACCGGGACCGGGCCGGCAGCACCTATACCGGCCCGCAGATGGTCTACGAGAAGGGCGACCGCCACCTGACCGGCTGGCAGGCGCTGGACTACGCGCGGCAGCGCTACACCGCCGGCGGCGACTACACCCGGCAGCGCCACCAGCAGCAACTCATCCGGGCGCTGGCCCGGAAGATCCTCGACCAGGGGCTGGCCCGGGACCCGGCGCGGGTCGACCAGGTGGCCGCCGCCCTCGGCGACACCCTGGTGTACGCCGGCGGCGGGCGCCGGCTGGTGGAGTTCGCGTACGCCCTGGGCGGGCTGCCGGCGGACGGTTTCGTCCTGGTCGGACTTCCCGGCGACGCCGTGGGCAAGGGTGGGTCCTACCGCGGCGAGCAACTCCAGCCCGTGGGCCGGCAGTTCCTGGCGGCGCTGCGCGGCGGCACCGCGGACGCGTTCCTGGCCGCGCACCCGGCGCTGCGCGTCAAGACCTGACCGCGGTCGGTCGGGACGGCCTGCGGTGCCGGCGTTGACCGCGGCCCTTCCTCACAGCCGCTTCGGTGCGGCCGGCCGCTCGGTGTCGTAGAGCCAGGCGTCGAAGAGCTTGCCGAGCTTCTTGCGCGAGATCCGCTCGGCCAGCGCCACGAAGTCCTGGGTGGTGGCGTTGCCGTTCTTCTTCTCCTCCGCCCAGGTCCGCAGGATGGAGAAGAAGGCGGCGTCGCCGACGGCCACCCGCAGCGCGTGCACGGTCATGCCGCCCCGCTCGTACACCGACTGGCTGAACAGGTTCGCCACCCCCGGCTTGCCCGGCGGGGTACGCCAGACCTGCCCCGAGGCGCCCGCGTACTTCTGGTCGAAGGTGCGCTGGACGGTGGACTGGCCGGTGTGCTCGGCCCAGAGCCATTCGGCGTACGTGGCCAGGCCCTCGTTGAGCCAGATGTCCTGCCACTTCTGCAGCGCCACGCTGTTGCCGAACCACTGGTGGGCCAACTCGTGCGCGACCACCCCGGTGTTGTCGCCCTGCCGAAAGAAGCTGGCCGAGTAGACCGGGCGGCTCTGCGTCTCCAGCGCGTACCGGATCCGGTCGTCGGCGACCACCACCCCGCCGTACGCGTCGAACGGGTACGGCCCGAAGACGCTCTCCAGGTAGTCGGCGACCTCGGTGGTCCGGGCGATCGACCGGTCCGGCGCGCCCTCGGCCACCTTCGTGGTGACCGCGCTGTACACCGGCCGTCCCCGGTGCTCCCCGGTGGTCACCCGGAACTTCCCGATCGCCACCGTGGCCAGATAACTGGCCATCGGCGACCCCTCCGACCAGCGCCAGGTGGTCCAGTCGCCCTGGGTGGTCCGTCCCTTCGGGACACCGTTGCTGACCGCGGTGAGCCCCTTCGGCACGGTGATCTCGAAGTCGTAGGTGGCCTTGTCGGAGGGGTGGTCGTTGACCGGGAACCAGGTGCTCGCCGACTCCGGCTGGCCGAGCGCGATCGCCCCGTCGGCGGTGTGCAGCCAGCCGCCCTCGCCGAGCGCGTCGTTGGGCAGGGCGGCCGGCTCGCCGTCGTACCTGACCTGGACGACGAAGCCGTTGCCGGAGGTCAGGCCGGTGGCCGGGGTGACCACCAGCTCGTCGTCGGTACGGGCGTGAGCGGCCTGGGCCCCGTCCACGGTCACCGACCGCACGGTCAGCCCGGCCAGGTCCAGGTTGAACGCGGAGAGGTTCGCCGTCGCGGTGGCCCGTAGCTCGGTGGTGCCGGTGAGCTGGTCCTTCGCCGGGTCGTAGCGCACCCGCACGGTGTAGTGGGTGACGTCGTAGCCGCCGTTGCCGTAGCTCGGGAAGTAGGCGTCGCCGGCCCCGGCCGCACCCGGCCCGAAGGTCCGCGCGGCCGTCGCGCTGGGCGGCCCGACGGCCGGCGCCGCAGCCGGGTCGGCCGAGCCGCAGCCGGCGAGCAGCAGCGTGCCGCAGGCCAGCAGCCCGAGGCGTCGTCGTCCGCTCCGCCGTGCCCGCGTCATCGCCCTCGATCCCTCCTCGGCCCTGCCCGGGCCGCTCCGCCCGCGGCAGCCTACCGATCGATGATCACGCCCGCGTCACGGCAGGGCGGGCGCGGTGGCACCGACCAGCCAGGCGTCGAAGAGCGGGCGCAGCGACCGGCCGGCGACCCGCTCCGCGTACCCGATGAAGTCGGCGGTGGTGGCGGTGCCGTTGCGCCGCTCGGCCAACCAGCCGCGCAGCATGCGGAAGAAGGTCTCGTCGCCGACCGCGCGGCGCAGCGCGTGCACGGCCAGCGCGCCGCGCTGGTAGACCGCGTCGCCGAACATCGCCCCCCGGCCCGGATCCAGCGTCGGTTTCGTCCAGTCGGTCACCGCGTACCGGTCGGCGACGGCCTGCGCCACGGTGCGGACGCCGTCGTGCTCGTTCCAGAGCCACTCGGCGTACGTGGCGAAGCCCTCGTTGAGCCAGATGTCGCTCCACCGCGACAGCGAGACGCTGTCGCCGAACCACTGGTGGGCCAGCTCGTGCGCCACCACCTCGGTGTTCGGCCGGCCGCCCCGGAAGAAGCCCGGCCCGTAGACCGGCCGGGTCTGGGTCTCCAGCGCATACCGGATGCGCTCGTCGGCGACCGCGATGCCGCCGTACGCGTCGAACGGGTACGGCCCGAACCGCTCGGCCAGGAAGTCGGCGACCTCACCGGTCCGGGCCAGCGCCCGGGCGGCCGGCCCGTCCGCCGGCAACCCGGCGGCGACCGCGGTGACCAGCGGCTTTCCGGCGTGCGTGCCGGTCGACACCCGGTAGTTCCCGATCACCAGGGTGGTCAGGTAGCTGGCCATCGGCGAGCCCTCGGACCAGCGCCAGGTGGTCCAGCCGTCCTTGCTGGACTGTCCCTTGGGCACGCCGTTGCTCAGCGCGGCGAGCCCGTCCGGGACGGTCACCTCGAGGTCGTAGGTGGCCTTGTCGGAGGGGTGGTCGTTGACCGGGTACCAGGTGCTCGCCGACTCCGGCTGGCCGAGCGCGATCGCCCCGTCGCCGGTGGCGTGGAAGCCGCCGTCGCCCAGTTCGCCGCTGGGCAGCGGCTGCGGCACCCCGCCGTACGCCACCTCGACGGTGAACCGCTTCCCGGCCGGCAGGCCGCGCGCCGGGGTGACCACCAGCTCGTTGCCGTCCCGCCGGTGGGTGGCCGGGGCGCCGTCGACGCGTACCCGGTCGACGGTGAGGCCGGCGAGGTCGAACTGGAACCGGGACAGCCCGGCGGTCGCGGTGGCGGTGACGGTGGCCTGGCCGGTGAGCCGGTCGCTGGCCGGTTCGTAGCGGACCTGCAGCGCGTAGTGGGCGACGTCGTAGCCGCCGTTGCCGGCCCCCGGCACGTACGGGTCGCCGAGGTCGGCCGCCCCGGGTCGGAACCGCGCGTTTGCGTCCTCGTCGGTGCACCCGCCCGCCAGCAGCGCGACCGCCAGCACCGCCGCCGACCACCGCCGCCCCCGTGTCATCCGCCGAGCCTAGACGCGCGACGGCGCGGGTGAGACGGAATCCACACCCGCGCCGTCGCCGGTCGAGTCAGCGGTCGAGGACCAGGCCGACCTTCTGGAACTCCTTGAGGTCGCGGTAGCCGCACTTGGCCATCGCCCGGCGCAGACCGCCGAAGAGGTTGAGCTGGCCGTCCGGCTCGTCGGCCGGGCCGAAGAGCAGCTTCTCCATCCCGCCCAGCGGCTCGCCGGCCACCTCGAACGCGCCGCGCGGCAGCGACGGGTGGCTGGCCGCCGAGTGCCACCAGGCACCGCCGGCCGGGGCCTCCGCGCAGCGGGAGAGCGGCTCGCCCAGCATCACCGCGTCCGCGCCGCAGCCGAGCGCCTTGGCGATGTCGCCGGAGGTCTGGATGTCGCCGTCGGCGATCAGGTGCACGTACCGGCCGCCGGTCTCGTCCAGGTAGTCCCGACGGGCCGCGGCGGCGTCGGCGATGGCGGTGGCCATCGGCACCCGGATGCCGAGCACCGACTCCGTGGTCGACCAGTCGTCGCCGCCGATGCCGACGATCACGCCGGCCGCGCCGGTGCGCATCAGGTGCAGCGCGGTCTTGTAGTCGGTGCAGCCGCCGACGATGACCGGCAGGTCGAGGTCGGCGATGAACTCCTTGAGGTTCAGCGGCTCGTCGGTGGTGGAGACGTGCTCGGCGGAGACGATGGTGCCCTGGATGACCAGGATGTCCACGCCGGCGTCCAGGATCACCGGGGCGAGCGCGAGGGTGTGCTGCGGGGACACCCGGACGGCCACCGTGCCGCCGCCGGCCCGCAGCTCGCGGACCCGTTCGGCGATCAGGTCCGGGCGGATCGGCTCGGCGTACACCTCCTGGAGCCGCTTGGTCGCCCGGGCCTCCTCGTCCAGGCCGGCCAGCTCCTCCAGCACCTTGGTCGGGTTCTCGTACCGGGTCCACAGGCCCTCGACGTTGAGCACGCCCAGGCCGCCGAGCTGGCCGAGCTGCACCGCCGAGGAGGGGCTCATGGTCGCGTCGGACGGGTGCCCGACGCAGGGGATGCCGAACTGGTAAGCGTCAAGCTGCCAGGCCGTGGAGACGTCGTCGACGTCCCGGGTGCGGCGGCTCGGCACGATGGCGATTTCGTCCAGGTGGTAGCCGCGCTGCGCGGTCTTGCCCAGCCCGATCTCGACCACGTCACGCATGGGGGACTCCAGGTGGTTGGGGGTGATGGTCAGCGGGTGTGGTAGTTGGGCGCCTCGACCGTCATCTGGATGTCGTGCGGGTGGCTCTCCTTGAGCCCGGCCGCGGTGATCCGGATGAGCTGGCCGCGCTCGTGCAACTCCGGGATGCTCTCGGCACCGGCGTACCCCATCGCCAGCCGCAGCCCGCCGACGAGCTGGTGGGCGACCTGGGCCAGCGGGCCCCGGTAGGGCACCTGGCCCTCGACGCCCTCCGGGACCAGCTTCTCGTCGCTGGTCACGTCCTGCTGGAAGTAGCGGTCCTTGGAGTACGACTTGGCCTGGCCGCGGGACTGCATCGCGCCGAGCGAGCCCATCCCCCGGTAGGCCTTGTACTGCTTGCCGTTGATGAAGAGCAGCTCGCCCGGGCTCTCCTCGGAGCCGGCCAGCAGGCCGCCGAGCATCACCGTGTCGGCGCCGGCCACCAGGGCCTTGGCGATGTCGCCCGAGTATTGGATGCCGCCGTCGCCGATCACCGGCACGCCGGCCGGGCGGGCCGCCCGGGCGGCCTCCATGATCGCGGTGATCTGCGGTACGCCCACCCCGGCCACGATCCGGGTGGTGCAGATGGCGCCGGGGCCGACGCCCACCTTGACGCCGTCCGCGCCCGCGTCGACCAGCGCCTTCGCGCCGGCGTACGTGGCCACGTTGCCGCCGACGATGTCGATGGCGACGTCCTTCTTGAGCCGGGCGACCATCTCCAGCACGGCGCGCTGGTGGCCGTGCGCGGTGTCCACGATCAGCACGTCGACGCCCGCGTCGACCAGGGTGCGGGCCCGCTTGTACGCGTCCTCACCCACGCCGATCGCGGCGGCGACCCGGAGCCGGCCGGCGGAGTCCTTGGTGGCGTTCGGGTACTGCTCGCTCTTGGTGAAGTCCTTGACCGTGATCAGGCCACGCAGCTTGCCCGAGTCATCGACGATCGGCAGCTTCTCCACCTTGTGCTGCCGGAGCAGCGCCAGCGCCTCGTCCTTGCTCACCCCGACCGGGGCGGTGACCAGCGGGGTGCGGGTCATGATCTCGCGGACCGGGGTGGACGGGTCGGAGACGAAGCGCATGTCGCGGTTGGTGACGATGCCGACGAGCTCGCCCTGCCCGTCGACCACCGGTACGCCGGAGATGCGGTAGCGGCCACAGAGCGAGTCGACCTCGCGGAGGGTGTCGTCCGGGCTGGCGGTCACCGGGTTGGTGATCATGCCGGACTCGGAGCGCTTCACCAGGTCGACCTGGAGCGCCTGGTCCTCGACGGAGAGGTTGCGGTGCAGCACACCGATGCCGCCCTGGCGGGCCATGGCGATCGCCATCCGCGCCTCGGTGACGGTGTCCATCGCGCTGGACAGCAGCGGGATGTTGAGCTCGACGGTGCGGGTGAGCTTGGTGCGGGTGTTCACCCGGCTCGGGACGACGTCCGACTCGCCGGGCTGGAGCAGCACGTCGTCGAAGGTCAGCCCGAGCGGCACCACCCGCGCCGAGCCGGCCGGCAGTTCGGGCAGGTGACCGCCCAGCTCGCCGCCGTCGACGCCGGCAGTAAGGTCGGTGCTGGGCGAATTCTCCACGATTGCTCCCCTGAGCTGTTTCGGACGGGCTTCAGCGAGGCGGCGCGCGCCTGGACCGGCGCACGCCGAGATGACGGCGCGTCGCTTCATCGTACCCACCAACCAACGCGGGTCCCGGCAGCGGCGGGCCAGGGTAGGCGGCGCCACAGGGAGTCCCGGGGGCGGACTTTTCGGTGTGGCGGGGACTACGGTGAGGGGGTGCACGACGAGCCCATCGACCCGTTCAACGGCGACCCGGCCGATCCGGCTGCCAGCCTGCACGACCCGCGCGAGGACGACCCGCTCGACCCGCTGACCGAGGTCGAGCGGCAGGACGTCCTGGAGGACCTCGCCGACCTGGAGATCTACCAGGCCCTGCTCCAGCCGATCGGGGTGCGTGGCCTGGTCATCGAGTGCGAGGACTGCCGCGAGCCGCACTACTTCGACTGGGACCTGCTCCGGGGCAACCTGCGCCACCTGCTCAACTCCGGGCGGCCGCGGGTGCACGAGCCGGCCTACGACCCGGACCCGGACCACTACGTCAGCTGGGACTACGCCCGGGGCTACGCGGACGGCGTGCACGACACCCTGACCGAGGGCACCGAGGACGACCCGTCGGCCGAGGACTGACCGCCGGGCCGGTGCCGCTCAGGCGACCAGACCGGCGCGGAAGCCCGCGGCCACGGCGTGCGCCCGGTCCCGGGCGCCCAGCTTGCGGAACAGCCGGCGGGCGTGCGTCTTGACGGTGTCCTCCGAGACGAACAATTCCCGCCCGATCTCCGCGTTGCTCTTCCCCTCGGCCATGCCGAGCAGCACCTGAAGCTCCCGCTCGGTCAGCCCGATGGCGCTGCGGGCGTTGGGCGTGGCACGCTGCGGACCGCCCGCCGGCGCCGGCTCGGCATCGGCCGAATCGGGGGCGTCCTCGCCCCGCTGCACCGGCACCACCGTGGGCGCGCCGCCCGGCACCTCCGGCGGGCCCGCCGACCAGGCCGGCGCCGACCCGGCGGGGGTACGCCCCGGCGCGGCCGAGCGTGCGGTCCCGCCGACCGCCGCGGTGTCCCGGGCCGGGTCGGTCACCCGGTGCTTGGCCGCCCGTCCGGGAGCGGCGAGCAGCAGCAGGGCCTTCGCCACCGCGCTGGTCAGATCATGGTCGGCGCCCTGGATCAGCCCACGCGCTCCGGCGTTGATGGTGGCCGCCGCCGCCTCCGACTCCTCGGTTCCGAGCAGCAGCACGGCGGCCTGGGGCGCCCGGGCGAGCACCCGTCGGACGAAGCCCGCGCTGTCCGGCCGGGTGAGGGCGGTGTCGGCGAGCACCACGTCGACGGGACGTTCGGCGAGCCGCAACATCACCTCGGGATCGGAGACCGCCGTCCGGACGACGCCGGACAGCCCGAGCCGCGCCGCCGCGGAGGCCAGGTGCTGGGCCGCGATTGGTGTCCGAACGCATACGAGAACGCTACGCACAGTCGTCTCCTCTCCGCCTCAGAGCAGACCACGGCGGGGTCGGGTCAGGAGGAGGTTCCGGGCAATCATCAGAACTTTTCCGACAGATGGGGCATATGCCACCAACCGTCCGAGGTTTTCGATCAAAGATGTGTGAGCGCGGGACAGCCCGGGTACGAGGGGTCAGGCCGGAAACGGGTGTCCCGCGCGGACCGCCGACCGGTAGCTGGCCACGAAGGATTCTCCGCGGTGCCGCGCGGGAGGAGGGGTGCTGATGTCGAACGTACGCAGACTGCCTGGACCCATTGTCGACCTGTGGGACTGGCAGCGGCTCGGTGCCTGCCGGGGGAGGGACAGCGCTCAGTTCTTCCACCCCGACGGGGAGCGCGGCTCCTCGCGGCTGCGCCGCGAGTCCGGTGCCAAGGCCGTCTGCCGGGCCTGCCCGGTACGGGCCGAGTGCGCCGCCCACGCCCTGTCGGTCCGCGAGCCGTACGGCGTGTGGGGCGGGTTCAGCGAGGCGGAGCGGCTCCGACTGCTCGCCCTCGGCTGGGAGGACCTCGCCGACCGCCGGCACACCCGGGTCGACGTGGCCCGGCTGGAGGCCCGGCTCGGCCAACCGCACAGATCCACCGTGCCGGAACAGCGCAAGGTCGCCTGACCGGCCGAACCGACCATCCCGACGCCGCGTCCCGAACTCCGGGCGCGGCGTCGTGTGTGCGCCGTCGGGCCGGACCCGCCAGGCGACGCCGGCTCCGCGCGGGGAGGCAGGTTCCCGCTCCCTTTCGAGCTGACATCACGAACGACTCGGCACGCGCGTGAGTCGTTCACGACATCAGCTCCACAGCGAGCGAGCAGAGTCTCTCCGGCCCCGCGCCGCCAGCCACCCGCGGCGGCCACCCTCGCCGCGCACGTGCCCGTCGTGGAGATCGACCCGGCGTCCGTCGGCCGGTTCAGCCGACGGTGACCCGTACCGTGTGCCAGCCGGTGGCCCCGTCCGGCGCGACCGGCCGCTGCTCCCCCGGCTGGGTCTCGCCGTCGGCGTCGCTGGCGCGTACCTGGAGGGTGTGCTCGCCCGGGGTGGCGGCCCAGCGCCACGACCACTGCACCCAGGTGTCCACCGAGACCGCCGGGGCGAGCGTCGCCTGCTGCCAGGGCCCGCCGTCGACGCGTACCTCGACGGTCCGGATGCCCCGGTGCTGCGCCCAGGCCACCCCGGCGACCGTGACCGGGCCGGCGGTGAGCCGGTTGCGCGGGCGCGGCGTGTCGATCCGCGACTGGGTCTTGATCGGCGCCTGCGCCGACCACCCGCGCGGCACCCAGTACGCGTCGAAGTCGGCGAAGCGGGTCAGCTCCAGCTCGGTCACCCACTTGCACGCCGAGACGTACCCGTAGAGCCCGGGCACCACCATGCGCACCGGAAAGCCGTGCTCGACCGGCAACGGCTCGCCGTTCATGCCGACCGCGAGCAGCGCGTCGCGGCCGTCCCGCAGCACCGCCGTCGGGGTGCCGCAGGTCCAGCCGTCGACCGAGCGCCCGACCACCTGGTCCGCGCCCTCCTCCGGCTCGGCCTCGTCCAGCAACTCCTTGATCGGTACGCCGAGCCACCGGGCATTGCCGATCAGGTCCCCGCCCACCTCGTTCGAGACGCAGGCCAACGTCACGTAGCGCTCGACCATCGGCCGGGCGAGCAGGTCGGCGAAGCTCAACTCGATCGGCTTGCGTACCCGGCCGTGGATGCGCATCCGCCAGGTCGCCGGGTCCACCTGCGGCACCACCAGGGCGGTGTCGATCCGGTAGAACTCCCGGTTCGGGGTCACGTAGGGGGCGAGCCGGCTCACCGACAGGTCCGCGCCGGCCGGCACCGGCGGGGCGGGCGCCACCGGGGTGGGCAGGGCCACCGCCTGCCGGGCCGCCGAGACGCCCCGCCGGCCGGCCAGCCAGTGCCCGCCGAGCCCGGCCACCGCCGCCGTCCCGGCCAGCAGGCCGACGTCGCGCAGGAACCGCCGCCGCGGCCCCGGGTCGCCGCGCTCCAGCGGCTCCCACCCCGCGACGGGCTCCTCCCGCGCGAGCGCGGCGACGGCCGGGGGTGGGGTGGGCCCGGGTGAGGTGGCCCGGTGTGGTGCGTCCGGGGCCGCCGGCCCGGGATCCACCCGCAGCGGGCCGGCGACGAAGGCCCAGAGCGTCAGCGCCCCCAGCCCGCCGCCGACCAGCGAGGGCAGCGCGTCGGCGGCGTCCGCGCCGGCCCGGGTCAGCGCGGCGGCCACCCCGAGGGCGGCGAACCCGGCGATGCCGGCCGGGCCGGTCCAGAGTCGCCGGGCCGCGAGCACGCCGAGCAGCGCGGCGAACGCGGCCAGCAGCACCGCCGTCCCGACCAGCAGGGCGATCTTGTCGTACCGGCCGAAGAGCGCGATGGCGAACTGCTTGAGCGGCTCGGGCACCAGGTCGACCACCAGGCCGCCGACTGCGATCAGTGGCGCCGAGCTGGGGCCGGTGAGGACGGCCACCGGCTCGGCCGAGCCGATCGCCACGGCCGCGGCGGTGACCCCGGCCAGCGCCGCCCGGCGGCGGGACATGCTGCTCACGCCGACCAGTGTGGGCGCGCCCAGCGGCCGACCGCCAGCCACGTCAGCGTTCCGTAAGCAGATACGGATCAGGGCACACCGCGTGGGCGGTGTGCCCTGACTCAGGCCGTACGGGGGATCAGAAGCCCGGGCCGTGCTGGTGGCCGTGACCGTGGCCGTGGCCGTGCCCACCGCCGGCGGCCGGCTCGGCCTTCTCCGGCTTCTCCACCACCAGGCTCTCGGTGGTGAGCAGCAGGCCGGCGATCGAGGCGGCGTTGGTGACCGCGTTGCGGGTCACCTTCACCGGGTCGATGATGCCGGCCTTGACCAGGTCCACGTACTCGCCCTTGGCGGCGTCGAGGCCGTGGCCCCACTCCTTGCCGGCGACCTTCTGCACCACCACGTAGCCGTCGTGGCCGGCGTTCTGGGCGATCCAGCGCAGCGGCTCGACCAGCGCCTTGCGCACGATCGAGACGCCGACCTTCTCGTCACCGGTGAAGCCGAGGTCGTCGTCGAGCGCCGGCAGGATCTGGGCCAGAGCGGCGCCGCCGCCCGGGACCGTACCCTCCTCCACCGCGGCCTTGGTCGCCGCGATGGCGTCCTCGATGCGGTGCTTGCGCTCCTTCATCTCGACCTCGGTGGCCGCGCCCGCCTTGATGACCGCGATGCCACCGGAGAGCTTCGCCAGCCGCTCGGCCAGCTTCTCCCGGTCCCACTCGGAGTCCGAGGCCTCGATCTCCTTGCGGATCTGGGCGACCCGGTCGGCGACCTCGGAGGCCCGACCGCCACCGTCGACGACGGTGGTGGTCTCCTTGTCGACCACCACGCGGCGGGCGGTGCCGAGCACCTCCACACCGACCTGGTCGAGCTTGTAGCCCAGCTCCGGGGCGACCAGCTCGGCACCGGTCAGGATCGCCATGTCCTGCAGCATCGCCTTGCGGCGGTCGCCGAAGCCGGGAGCCTTCACCGCGCAGACCTTGAGGGTCTTGCGGATCGCGTTGACCACCAGGGTGGACAGCGCCTGGCCCTCGACGTCCTCGGCGATGATCAGCAGCGGCTTGTTCTGCTGGAGGACCTTCTCCAGCAGCGGCAGCAGCTCCTCGATCGCCGAGATCTTCTGGGTGGTGATCAGGATGTACGGGTCCTCCAGGACCGACTCCTGCCCCTCCACGTCGGTGACGAAGTTGGGCGAGATGAAGCCCTTGTCGAACTGGAGGCCCTCGGTCACCTCCAGCTCAGTGGTGAGCGCGGAGCCCTCCTCGACGGTGATGACACCGTCGCGGCCGACCTTCTCCATCGCCTCGGCGATCAGCTCGCCGATGGTGGCGTCCTGCGCGGAGATCGTCGCGACGTGCGCGATCGACTCCTTGTCGGCCACCTCGACGGCCCGGCCGAGCAGGGCCTCGGAGACCTTGTTCGCCGCCGCGTCGATGCCCCGCTTGAGGCCGGCCGGGTTGGCGCCGGCCGCGACGTTGCGCAGGCCCTCGCGGACCATCGCCTGGGCCAGCACGGTCGCGGTGGTGGTCCCGTCGCCGGCGACGTCGTTGGTCTTGGTCGCCACCTCCTTGACCAGCTGCGCGCCGAGGTTCTCGTACGGGTTGGTGAGCTCGATCTCCTTGGCGATGGTCACGCCATCGTTGGTGATCGTCGGTGCACCGAACTTCTTGTCCAGGACGACGTTGCGCCCGCGCGGGCCGAGGGTGACCTTGACCGCGTCCGCGAGAGCGTTGACACCGTGCTCGAGCAGGTGCCGAGCGTCGTCCGAGAAGCTGAGGATCTTCGCCATCGGTATCCCTTCGAAGCGACGCTGCCCCGGCCCGGCGAGCCGGACCGGGGCAACGACACTGATCGGTTGCTTACTTCTCGATGACCGCGAGGACGTCGCGGGCGGAGAGCACCAGGTACTCCTCGCCGGCGTACTTGACCTCGGTGCCGCCGTACTTCGAGTACAGGACGGTGTCGCCGACCTTCACGTCGATCGGAACGCGGTTGCCCTTGTCGTCGATCCGGCCCGGGCCGACAGCGAGGACGGTGCCCTCCTGCGGCTTCTCCTTGGCGGTGTCGGGGATCACGATGCCCGACGCCGTGGTGGTCTCAGCCTCGTTCGCCTGGACCACGATCCGGTCCTCGAGCGGCTTGATCGCAACCTTGGTCGCGGTAGTCACGGGCATACCCTCCTGGGGTACTGGTTTCGTTGCCGGTCGACACGCCGACCGGCGTCAATCTGCCACATGCCACCGGGCGGGGCCGTCGTCGCGGGTGCCGGTCCGCCTGGCGTTCAACCCCCGGACACCAGGGCCCGGGCGTTGGCACCCTCAGGGTGAGAGTGCTAATCGCAGGTTATTCCTCGGCTAGCACTCCGTCAAGGAGAGTGCCAACGGAACGGCCCCGTGTCGCCCACACCTTCGCCCCCGGCGGGAGAATGGGCGGGTGGATCTCGACCAGCTCGCCGCGCTGCGTACCCCCGAGGGGTCGGCCGCCCTCGCGGCGGCCGCCGAGGTGGCCGGCGGCGACCCGCTGGCCGCGGCGGCCCGGCTCCGCTCGGCGGGGTTCCCGGCCGGGCTGGCCGCCGCCGCGCTCACCCAGGCCGAGCTGCGCCGCCGAGCGGTCGGCAAGTTCGGGCCCGAGGCCGCCGGCATGTTCCTCACCCGCCCCGGGCTGGAGCAGGCCACCCGCCGGGTGGTCGCCGACCGACGGGCCGCGCGGCTGCGCGCCGCCGGCGTGCGCACCCTCGCCGACCTGGGGTGCGGCCTCGGCGCCGACGCACTCGCCGCCGCCCGCGCCGGCATCCGGGTGTACGGGGTGGAGGCCGACCCGGCGACCGCCGCGATGGCCGCCGCGAACGCCGAGGCGGCCGGGCTGGCCGACCTGTTCACCGTCGAGTGCGGGGACGCGACGGCGTTCGACGTGACCCGGGTGGACGCGGTCTTCTGCGACCCGGCGCGACGGGCGGCCGGCACCGGGCGGCGGATCTTCGATCCGAACGCCTACTCGCCGCCCTGGGATTTCGTCACCGGGCTGGCCGAGCGGGTGCCGCGGACCGTGGTGAAGGTGGCCCCCGGGCTGGACCACGCGCTGATCCCGGCGGGCGCCGAGGCGGAGTGGGTCAGCGTGGCCGGCGACCTGGTCGAGGCCGCCCTCTGGTGCGGCGAGCTGGCCGAGGTGCCCCGCCGCGCGACCGTGCTGACGGAAGGGCCCCCGCTCCACGCCGCCGGCAGCGGAGCGGCGCCCTGCCATCAGCTCACCGGCTCCGGCGACGCCGAGGCGCCGGTGGGCGCGGTCCGGCGGTACGTGTACGACCCCGACCCGGCGGTGGTCCGCGCGCACCTGGTCGCCGAGCTGGCCGCGGAGCTGTCCGCGACACTCGCCGACCCGAGCATCGCCTACCTGTACGCCGACGCGCCGGTGGCCACCCCGTACGCCCGCTGCCTGGAGGTCACCGACGTGCTGCCGTTCTCGCTGAAGCGGCTGCGCGCCCTGCTGCGCGAGCGCCGCGTGGGCCGGGTCGAGATCCTCAAGCGCGGCTCGGCGCTGGAGCCGGAGCAGCTGCGCCGGGACCTGAAGCTCGCCGGCAAGGCGGCGGCCAGCCTGATGCTCACCCGGGTGGGCGGCGCGCCGACCGTGCTGATCTGCCAGCCGGTGCCGGGCTGAGCCGGGATTTCGACTCGCCCCGCCGGCCCGGGCGGGGTTAGCTTGTCGGGCATGGCGGGACAGGGCACTCCGGCGACGGCGCTGCTGGCCAAGCGCAAGATCAGCCACAGCACCCACCCGTACCAGGTCTCGCCGGACGCGCCGAACTACGGCGCGCTGGTCGCGGCGGCCCTCGGGGTGCCGCCGGAGCGGGTGTTCAAGTCCCTGGTCACCGAGGTCGACGGCGGGCTGACCGTGGCGGTCGTGCCGGTCACCGGGGAGCTGGACCTCAAGGCACTGGCCGCCGCGGCGGGCGGCAAGCGGGCGACCATGGCGGACCGGGTCGTGGCCGAGCGGGCCACCGGCTACGTGCGCGGCGGGATCAGCCCGCTGGGTCAGCGCAAGCGGCTGCCCACGGTGGTGGACGCGTCCGCCCTGGACCACCCGACCGTCTACGTCTCGGCGGGTCGCCGCGGCCTGCAACTGCAACTCGCCCCGGCTGATCTGGTCGCGCTGACCGACGCCGTCACCGCGCCGATCGCCGCCGCCTGATCCACCCCGGAGTCGCTCCACGGGCGTTCCCGCACCTCGTGCGGGGAGCGCTCTCAGCCGGGTGACAGTGGCGTTGCTGAATTGTTACCGCCGCCAACAAACTACCGACCTCGGCAGTCTTGCGCTCGTCACGCATACGGGAATACGTTGCCGGACACAACAAACCATCGACCACTCCCCCACCCCCGGAAAGGACCCGTGCACATGCGCAAGGGCTTCCTCACCTTCGCCGCCGTCGGCCTGCTGGCCACCGGCAGCATGGCCGCCTGCGGCGACAACGGCGGTTCCGACCAGGCCGGCAGCGCCAAGAAGCCGAAGATCGGCGTCATCCTCCCGGACAGCAAGTCCTCCGCCCGCTGGGAGACCGCGGACCGCAAGTACCTCAAGGCGGCCTTCGACGCCGCGGGCGTTGACTCCGACATCCAGAACGCCCAGAACGACAAGACCGCGTTCCAGACCATCGCGGACCAGATGATCACCAACGGCGTGACCGTCCTGATGATCGTCAACCTGGACTCCGGCACCGGCAAGGCCGTCCTGGACAAGGCGAAGTCCCAGGGCGTAGCCACCATCGACTACGACCGGCTCACCCTCGGCGGGTCGGCGCAGTACTACGTCAGCTTCGACAACGAGGCGGTCGGCAAGCTCCAGGGCGAGGGCCTGAGCAAGTGCCTGACCGACAAGGGCGCCAAGAACCCGGCGATCGCCTACCTCAACGGCTCGCCGACCGACAACAACGCCACCCTGTTCAAGAACGGGTACGACTCGGTGCTCAAGCCGAAGTTCGACTCGAAGGAGTACACCAAGGCCGCCGACGACTCCGTGCCGGAGTGGGACAACGCCCAGGCCGCCACGATCTTCGAGCAGCAGCTCACCAAGGCCGGCGGCAAGATCGACGGGGTGCTCGCCGCCAACGACGGCCTCGGCAACGCGGCCATCTCGGTGCTGAAGAAGAACAAGCTCAACGGCAAGGTCCCGGTGACCGGCCAGGACGCCACCGCCCCGGGCCTGCAGAACATCCTCGCCGGTGACCAGTGCATGACCGTCTACAAGGCGGTCAAGCAGGAGGCCGACGCCGCCGCGGACCTGGCCATCGGTCTCGCCAAGGGGAAGACGAAGGACACCGGCCAGACCGTCAAGGACCCGGAGAGCGGCCGGGACGTGCCGGCCGTGCTGCTGGAGCCGAAGGCGATCTACAAGGACAACGTCAAGGACGTCGTGGCCGACGGCTATGTGACCAAGGAAGAGCTCTGCACCGGGGCGTACGCAAAGCTGTGCGCCGACGCCGGCATCAGCTGACCTTCCGTACCCCGCTTCAGGCAGTGCTGCCCGGCACGGGACGATCCCGTGCCGGGCAGCATTCCGGACGGGACCCGAGACCTCCCCTCCGTCCAAAGGAGACCCCCGTGTCCGCGAGCCCCCTGCTGGAACTACGCGGGATCGACAAGAGCTTCGGTCCCGTCCAGGTGCTGCGCAACGTCGCCTTCGCCGCCCACGCCGGTGAGGTGACCGCGCTGGTCGGCGACAACGGCGCCGGCAAGTCGACCCTGGTCAAGTGCATCAGCGGCATCTACCCCACGGATGCCGGCGAGTTCCTCTTTAACGGCCAGCCGGTGGGCATCCACGGCCCCCGAGACGCCGCCGCGCTCGGTATCGAGGTCGTCTATCAGGACCTCGCGCTCTGCGACAACCTCGACATCGTGCAGAACATGTTCCTCGGCCGGGAGAAGCGCAGTGGCATCGTGCTCGATGAGCCGACCATGGAGCAGATGGCCGCGGAGACCCTGGCCGGGCTCAGCGTCCGTACGGTGAAGTCGCTGCGCCAGCACGTCTCCAGCCTCTCCGGTGGCCAGCGCCAGACCGTGGCGATCGCCAAGGCGGTGCTGTGGAACAGCAAGCTGGTCATCCTGGACGAGCCGACCGCCGCGCTCGGCGTCGCGCAGACCGCCCAGGTGCTCGAACTGGTCCGCCGGCTGGCCGACAACGGCCTGGCGGTGGTGCTCATCTCGCACAACATGAACGACGTCTTCGCCGTCTCCGACCGGATCGCCGCGCTCTACCTCGGCCAGATGGTCGCCCAGGTGAAGACCACCGAAATCACCCACTCGCAGGTGGTCGAGCTGATCACCGCCGGCCGCTCCGGCAGCCTCGGCCTCGCCGCCGATTCGGCGCCGGGCGGCAACGGCAACGGCGCCGAGCCCGCCGACACGACCCCAGGAGCCCTCCGATGACCACCACCGCCGTGCAGAAGGAAGGCCCCGCCGCCGTCGCGCCGGCACCGACCGTCGGCAGCCACCTCCACAACTACTGGCGCCGGGTACGCGGTGGCGACATCGGCGCGCTCCCCGCCGTCGGCATGCTCGTCCTGCTCTGCGCCGCCTTCTCGATCGTGCGCCCGTCGTTCTTCACCGCCGGCAACTTTGCCAACCTGTTCACCCAGGGCGCGGCGATCACCCTGATCTCGATGGGGCTGGTCTTCGTGCTGCTGCTCGGCGAGATCGACCTCTCCGCCGGCTTCGCCAGCGGGGTCTGCGCCGCCGTGCTGGCCAACGTGGTGACCGTGTTCGGCTACCCCTGGTACGTGGCGGTGCTCGCCGCGATCGCCACCGGTGTGGTCATCGGCACGCTGCTCGGCCTGCTGGTGGCGAAGGTCGGCATCCCCTCCTTCGTGGTGACCCTCGCCGGCTTCCTCGCCTTCCAGGGCATCGCGCTGATGCTCGTGGAGGAGGGCAAGAACATCTCGGTGCGGGACGACGTGCTGCTGGCCATCGCCAACCGGAACCTCCCCCCGGCGGTGGGCTGGCTGCTCGCCGCCGTCGGCGTCGCCGGCTACGCGGCGGTCCAACTGCTCCGGCACCGCCAGCGCTCCGTCCGTGGCCTGCTGACCGACCCGATCGCGGTGGTCCTCGCCCGGATCGGCGCGCTGGCGCTGATCCTGGGTGCCGCCGTCTTCATCCTCAACCTGGAGCGCAGCCGCAACGTCCTGATCACCTCACTCAAGGGCGTACCGATCGTGGTGCCGGTCATCGCGGTGCTGCTGATCGTCTGGACCTTCGTGCTCCAGCGCACCAGCTACGGCCGGCACGTCTACGCCGTCGGCGGCAACCGGGAGGCGGCCCGCCGCGCCGGCATCAACGTCGACCGGATCCGGATCTCGGTCTTCGTGATCTGCTCCGCCATGGCGGCCATCGGCGGCATCGTCGCGGCCAGCCGGGCCAACTCGGTCGACCCGAACACGGGTGGCAGCAGCGTCCTGCTCTACGCCGTCGGCGCGGCGGTCATCGGCGGCACGAGCCTCTTCGGCGGCAAGGGCCGGGTGCTCGACGCGGTGCTCGGCGGTGCGGTGATCGCCGTCATTGACAACGGGATGGGCCTGATGGGATACAGCTCAGGCGTCAAGTACGTGGTCACCGGCATCGTCCTGCTCGGCGCCGCCACCATCGACGCACTGTCCCGGCGGCGGGCCGCCGCCACCGGCACCCGCTGAACCGCTTACGGAAATGGCTGTGGCAATGCGCGCAGGACCGAGCCAGGACGAGATCCGTCGGCAGAACCTGGGCGCATTGCTGCGTTACGTGCACGTGCACGGCGCCACCACCCGCGCCGAGCTGACCACCGCCCTGGGGTTGAACCGCAGCACCATCGGCGCGCTGACCGCCGACCTGGCTGGCGCCGGTCTGGTCAGCGAGGGGGCGCCGAAGGAGACCGGCCGGGCCGGACGACCCTCGCTGGTCGTCCGGCCCGAGTCGGCCCGGGTCTACGCGTACGCGTACAGCGTGGAGGTGGACCGGCTGCGGGCCGCGCGGATCGGTCTCGGCGGTGTGGTGCTCGACCGCCGGGAGCTGGACCGGCCCCGCAACCTGGTCGCCGGCGAGGCCGCGCCGCTGCTGGCCGGCGCGGTCAAGGAGATGCACCAGTCGGTGCCGGCGGGCTCCATCTGCATCGGGGCCGGTGTCGCCGTCTGCGGCATGGTCCGCCGGGAGGACGGGCTGGTCCGGCTGAGCCCGACCACCGGCTGGGTGGACGAGCCGATCGGCGCGGCACTCGCCGCCGAACTGGGCACCGACGTACCGATCGCCGTCGGCAACGTGGCGGACGTGGCCGCCTTCGCCGAGCACGCCCGAGGCGTCGCGGCCGGCTGCGACAACGTCATCTACCTGTACGGGGACGTCGGCGTCGGGGCCGGCATCATCGCCGGCGGCCGGCGGCTCACCGGGCACGGCGGCTACAGCGGCGAGGTCGGCCACATGGTGGTGGTCCGCGACGGGGCCCGCTGCGAGTGCGGCCGCCGGGGCTGCTGGGAGACCGAGATCGGCGAGCACGGGCTGCTCCGGGCCGCCGGCCGCTCCGACGCCCGGGGCCGGGACGCGATGCTGGCCGTCTTCGACGCGGCCGACCGGGGTGACGCCCGCGCCCAGGTCGCCGTCCGGCAGGCCGGTGACTGGCTCGGCTTCGGGGTGGCCAACCTGGTCAACATCTTCAACCCGGAGATGGTCATCTTCGGCGGCACCATGCGCGACCTCTACCTGGCCGCCGCCGCCCAGGTCCGCAGCCGGCTCAACTCCAACGGGCTGCCCGCCTGCCTCGAGCACGTGCGGCTGCGTACGCCCAAGCTCGGCGCGGACGCGGCGCTGATCGGGGCCGCCGAGCTGGCCTTCGACCGCCTCCTCGCCGACCCCCTCGACGTCGGCTGACCGATCACCCCGGCGGGTGAACTTCTAGCCCTCAGCCGTGCCAGGAGCGCCAGAGCGCGGCGTACGAGCCGCCGGCGGCGACCAGTTCGTCGTGCGAGCCCAGCTCGGTGATCCGGCCGTCCTCCACCACCGCCACCCGGTCGGCGTCGTGCGCGGAGAAGAGCCGGTGCGCGATGGCGATGACCGTCCGCCCCGCCAGCACGGCGGCCAGGGAGCGCTCCAGCGCCCGGGCGGCGCGCGGATCGATCAGCGAGGTGGCCTCGTCCAGCACCAGCGTGTGCGGGTCGGCGAGCACCAGCCGGGCCAGCGCGAGCTGCTGCGCCTGGGCGGGCGAGAGCGGGTGCCCGCCCGCCCCGACCAGGGTGTCCAGCCCGTCCGGCAACGCCTCCGCCCAGCCCAGCGCGTCGACGGCGACCAGTGCGGCGCGTACCTGGGCCGGCTCCGCGTCCGGCCGGACCATCGCCACGTTCTCGGCCAGGGAGCCGATGAAGACGTGGTGCTCCTGGCTGACCAGTGCGACGTGGCTGCGCAGCTCGGCCAGGGGCAGGCCGGTGAGCGGACGGCCGTCCACGGTGACCGAGCCGGAGCGGGGCGGGTGCACCCCGGCCAGCAGCCGCCCCAACGTGGACTTCCCCGCGCCGGACGGGCCCACCATGGCCAGCTTCTCCCCGGGCCGGGGCACCAGGGTCACGCCGTGCAGCACGTCGTGTCCCGTCCGGTAGGCGTACCGGACGTCGTGGGCGGCCACCCGGCCGTCACCCCGCCCCGGCCCGCGACCGGTGGACGCCGCCGGGGCGTCGGCCGGCTCGGCGGTGGGGTCGGCCGCCACCCCGAGCAGCCGGGCCAGCGAGGCGCCGCCGACCTGCAGCTCGTCCAGCCAGGCGAGGAGCCGGTCGACCGGATCCACCAGTTGCTGGGCGTAGAGGGTGGCGGCGGTGACCTGCCCGAGGCTCACCCAGCCCTTGAGATAAAACCAGCCGCCGATGAGCAGGGTGGCCACCACCGGTACGACGTACCCGAACTCGGCCACCGGCCAGAAGACCGTGCGCAGGTAGAGGGTGTACTTCTCGGCCGCGTACGACCGGCGGATGTCCGCGTCGGTGCGGGCCCGGCGGCGGGCCTGCTGACGCAGTGCCTCGGTGGTCCGGGAGCCCTCCACCACCTCGTTGATCCCGTCGGTGATGTCCGAGTACGCGGCGTTCTCCCGCAGGTAGCCCGCCGGCGCACGGCGCAGGTACCACCGGGTGCCGGCGACCAGCACCGGGACCGCGAGCAGCGCGGGCAGCACCAGCAGCGGGCCGGTCAGCAGCAACGCGCCGAGGATCAGCAGCACGGTGACCGCCGAGATCAGCGTCTCCGGCACGGCGAACCGCACCGTCCGGGAGAGCGCCGCGACGTCCCGGGAGGTGCGGGTGAGCAGGTCGCCGGTGCCGGCGCGCTCCACCGTGGCCAGCGGCAGGGCGAGCACCCGCTCGACGAACTCCTCGCGCAGCTCGGCGAGGACCCGCTCGCCGAGCCGGGCCGAGGCCAGGTGGGCGAAGCGGACCAGCACCGACTGGGCGACGATGAAACCGGCGATGGCCAGCGCGATCCGGTCGACGGTGACGGTGCCGACGCCCCGCGAGATCCCCTCCACCAGGTCGCCGAGGAGCCGGGGCGCGACCAGGCCGGCGGCCGCGGCGAGCGCGTGCAGGCCGAGCGCGGCGGCCAGCCCGCGCGGGTGCCGGCGGACCAGGGTACGCGCGTACCGGCGGACCTGGCCGGCGTCGGCGACGGGCAGGGCGGCGCTCACCGGTCCTCCTCCCGGCTCACCGTGGCCGCGTAGCGCGGCTCGACGGCGAGCAGTTCGTCGTGGCGGCCCTCCGCGACCACCTTGCCGTCCTCCACGAACACCACGTGCTCGGCACGGCCCAGCACCAGCGGACTGGTGGTGCAGACGAGCGTGGTCCGGCCGGGGCGCGCGGCGCACAGCCGGTCGGCGATCCGCGCCTCGGTGTGCGCGTCCACCGCGCTGGTCGGCTCGACCAGGATCAGCGTCTCCGGGTCCGCGACCAGCGCCCGCGCCAGCCGCAGCCGCTGCCGCTGCCCGCCGGAGAACTCCCGGCCGCGTTCGGCCACCTGGCTGTCCAGCCCGCCGGGCAGCGCGTCGACGATGTCGGTCGCGCCGGCCACGGCCAGCGCCGCCTCGACCGCGGCCCGGTCGCCCCGGTCGTGCGGGTCCAGCTCCACCCACAGCGGGCCGGTGAAGAGCTGCGCGTCGTTGTCGACCACCAGGATCCGCTCGCGCACCGTGGCCAGTGCCACGTCCCGCAGCGGTACGCCGTGCAGCGTCACGTCCCCGTCGACGTACCGGCCGAGCCGGTCGGCGATCTCGGCCGCGTCCTCGGGGACGCTGGCCACCAGCGCGGTGAGCCGACCCGGCCGCAGCACCAGCCCCGACCGGACGTCCACCAGCTCGCCCGGCCCGTCGGGCAGCGGCCGCGGGCGGGCCGGGTCGGTGAACTCCGGGGCGAGGCGGAGCAACCGGACCACCCGGCGGGCGGCCACGTGCCCCCGGGTCAGCTTGTCCGCCGCCTCGGTGAGGTTGCGCAGCGGGCTGACCAGGAAGGCGGTGTAGCCGTAGAACGCGACGAGCTGACCGGCGCTGATCTCGCCGGCCAGCGCGAACCGGGCCCCCAGCCAGGTCACCAGCACCAGGAAGACACCGGGCAGCAGGATCTGCGCCGCCTGGAGCAGCGACTCCACCCGGGCCACCCGCAGGCCGTCGGCGCGCAGCGCCTGGGACTGCTCCCGGTAGCGGGCGCCGAGCACCGGTTCCCCGCCCACGCCGCGCAGCACCCGCAGCCCGGAGACGATGTCGGCGGCGCGGGCGGTGAGCCGGCCGGTCGAGTCCCGGTACGCCCCCTGCTGCCGGTGCAGCGGCCGGATCAGCAGCGCCACCAGCCCCATGAGCAGCGGCACGCCGAGCACCACGACCAGCCCGAGGGGCACGGACGCGGTGAGCAGGATCATCGCCACGATGACGATCGCCACCACCGACCCGGCGCCCCGGGCGGTGATGTCGATGGCGCTGCCGATGTGCTCGATGTCGGCCGTACCGATGCTGACCACCTCGCCGGCGGCGACCCGGCGGGGCAGCGCGGCCCCGAGCCGGTTGGTGGCGTCGACCGCGACCTGCACGGTCCGGTACGCGGCGCCGAGCCAGTTGTGCACCGCGCACCGGTGCCGGAGGATGCCGGCGGTGGCCTGCAGGAGGCCCAGCCCCAGCAGCACGAGCCCCCAGCGCAGCAGGGCGTCCGGGTCGCGGTGGGTGAGGCCGGCGTCGACGGCCCGCCCGACCGCGGCCGGCATCAGCGCCTGCGCCACCATCCAGACGACGCCGAGCGCCAGGCCGGCACCGAAGATCAGCGGGTGTCGACCGGCCAGCCAGACCAGGTAACGGGTGGCGGACCGGGCGTCGGGGGTGCCGGGATCGCCGGCCGGTGAGAAACGCATGACGCCCCGACGCTAGGTGGCCGGCACCGGGCCACGCCAACCAATTCCCGCCGCTCGCCGGCAGCGCCGGATCAGCGATCGACCTGCGTGAAGTCCCAGGCGTGCGGCGGGCGGGCGACCAGTGTCGGCGGCGGGTCCGGCAGGTTCCGCGGGCTGCTCCGCCACTTGGAGATGACCACGAGGCGGTGGTCGGTGGAGGAGAACACCTCGCTGGACAGGTGCAGCGGGTCGTGCTCGAACTCGGGCAGCACGGTCTCGCAGACCCAGGTGATCAGGTCGGCGAAGCCGTACGGTTCGGCCCTCGCCTCCCACATCCGGACGATCACGTCAGCCCCTCCCGCTCAGACGCTGACCACGGTCAGCGGCATCGCGGAGTCGGCGGGCAGGTCGAGGCGGCTCGGGGCGACGCCCGAGGCGACCAGGTGCGAGCCCAGCGCGGCCACCATCGCGCCGTTGTCGGTGCAGAGGTTCGGGCGGGGCGTACGCACCCGGATGCCGTGCCGGGCCGCCCGGTCCTCGGCCATCGCCCGCAGCCGCGAGTTGGCCGCCACCCCGCCGCCGATCACCAGCGTCTCGATGCCACTGCTCCGGCAGGCGTCCAGCGCCTTGCCAACCAGCACGTCGCAGACCGCCTCCTGGAAGGACGCGGCCACGTCGGCGACCGGGACCGGCTCGCCGGCCCGCTGCCGCGCCTCCACCCAGCGGGCCACCGCGGTCTTCAGCCCGGAGAAGGAGAAGTCGTAGCGGTGGGCGGCCAGGTCCTTGGGCGCGGTCAGGCCACGCGGGAAGGCGATCGCCGCCGGGTCACCGGCCCGCGCCTCCCGGTCGATCCACGGGCCGCCCGGGAACGGCAGCCCGAGCAGCCGGGCCACCTTGTCGAACGCCTCGCCGGCGGCGTCGTCGATGGTCGAGCCGAGCGGGGTGACCCCCCGGGCCAGGTCGTCGACGCGCAGCAGCGAGGAGTGCCCGCCGGAGACCAGCAGCGCGATCGCCGGCTCGGGTAGCGGTCCGTGCTCCAGCGTGTCCACCGCGACGTGTGCGGCGAGGTGGTTCACCCCGTAGACCGGCTTCTCGGCGGCGACCGCGTACCCCTTGGCGGCGGCGACCCCGACGAGCAGCGCGCCCGCCAGGCCCGGCCCGGAGGTGACGGCGATGGCGTCGATGTCCGCGATCGTCACCCCGGCCTGCTTCAGCGCCCGGTCCATGGTCGGCACGATGGCCTCCAGGTGGGCGCGACTGGCCACCTCGGGCACCACGCCGCCGAACCGGGCGTGCTGCTCGACGCTGGAGGCCAGCGCGTCGGCGAGCAGGGTGTGCCCGCGGACGATGCCGACGCCGGTCTCGTCGCAGGAGGTCTCGATGCCGAGGATCAGGGGTTCGTCAGCCATGCTCGTCAGTCCTCGTTGCGCTGCATGACCAGCGCGTCGGTGTTGCTCGGTTGGTAGTAGCCGCGGCGCACGCCGATCGGCTCGAAGCCGTATGTCGCGTAGAGGCGCTGCGCGGGAGCGTTGTCCGCGGCGACCTCCAGCAGCGTGCTGCGGACGCCGCGCCGGGCCGCCTCGGCGAGCAGCGCCTCCAGCAGCGCCCGGCCGATCCCCCGGCGCTGCGCGTCACGGCGGACCGCGATGTTCTGCACCCACGCCTCGTCGGGCGGCGCCACCAGCAGCCCGGCGTAGCCGAGCACGGTCCCGTCGGCGTCGGTGGCCACCAGGTAGCAGTGCCCGTTGGCCAACTCGTTCCAGAACATCGCCGGGGACCACTGCTCGGCGCCGAACAGGTCCGCCTCGAGCGGTAGCACCTGGTCGATGTGCCACCAGCGGAACCGGCCGAGTCGTACCTCGGTCACGGCAGGACCGGCTTGTGGCCGGTCGCCGCGACGGCGTCCGGGCGGCGCAGGTAGAGCGGGGTGAGCGGCTCACTCGGGGCGCCCGCGCGGATCCGCTCGGCGGCGAGCCGGGCCAGCGCCGTCGCGTCCGGATAGCGCGGCTCGCCGCGCACCGGCAGACCGAGGACGTCCGCGTACCGGTGGGCGCCGTCGCCGACCGCGACGGTGACGGCCAGGCCCCGGGCACGCTCCGCGGCGACCGCCGGGGTGTCCACGTTCGGCCCGGCGATCCGCTGACCGGCGCCGTCGTAGGCGGCCCAGTAGACCTCGCGGCGCCGCGCGTCGCTGGCCGCCAGGACCGGCTCGCCGGCGGCCGCCGGGTGGCCGATCGCGTCCAGCGAGCAGACCCCGTAGGTGGGGATGCCGAGCACCTGGCCCATGGTGGCGGCGGTGACCAGGCCCACCCGCAGCCCGGTGAACGGCCCGGGGCCGAGCCCGGCGACGATCGCGGCCAGGTCGGCGGCGCGCGCGCCGGCGTCGGCCAGCACCGCGTCGACCTGCGGGGCGAGCAGCTCCCCGTGCGCCCGGGCGTCGACCGTGCACCGCTGCGCGCGGGTCGCGACCGCGTCCGCCGAGACCTCGACCAGGGCCGCGGTCACCGCGGGCGTCGAGGAGTCCACCACGAGTACGAGCACGGTATGCCAGCCTAGCCGCACTGCGGTCACGGCCGGTCACGGCCTGTCTCACGCAACGGCGGCCGGCTTCTCCGGCGGCTGCCCCGGCACCACGGCGGTCCGCTCCGTCCGCTACTGGCGGTGACCTCGCTCCGGCAGCACATCACCCGTGAGCGGAGCGTTCCCAGTCGATGGTGGGTAGGCCGGCGTCGGCGAGGGCCTTGTTCGCGGCGCTGAACGGCCGGCTGCCCAGGAAGCCGCGCGGGTTCATCGGGCTCGGGTGGCCGGCCTCCAGCACCACGTGCCGTGGGTTGGTGACCAGGGCCGCCTTCTTGCGGGCGTAGCCGCCCCACAGCAGGAACACCACGCGCTGGTCGAGGGCGTCCAGGGCCCGGATGGTGGCGTCGGTGAACTCCTCCCAGCCCTGGTTGGCGTGCGAGCCGGGGGTGGCCTGCCGGACGGTGAGCACCGAGTTGAGCAGCAGCACGCCCTGCGCCGCCCAGCCGGTCAGGTTGCCGCTGCTCGGCTTCGGCACGCCCAGGTCCTCGCCGAGTTCCTTGAAGACGTTGCGCAGCGACGGCGGCACCGCCACTCCCTCGCGCACGCTGAAGCTGAGCCCGTGCGCCTGCCCCGCCTTGTGGTAGGGGTCCTGCCCGAGGATCAGCACCCGGCACTCCGCCGGCCCGCACAGCCGGTAGGCGGAGAACAGGTCCTCGACCGGTGGGAAGACGGTCTGGGTCGCGTATTCCCCGGCGACGAACTCGGCCAGCGCGGTGGCGCGGGCCGGATCGAGGTGCGGGGTGAGCGCCGCCCGCCACGCGTCGGGGAGGAGCGCCAGCAGGTCGAGGGTGGGGGCGTCCTGGGGCATGGCAACCTTTCGCCGGATTGATCGGTCCCGGGCACTGTAGGAGCCGGGTATGACAGTCCTCAGTCGAGGGTGGCGAGACGCCGCGCCCAGTCGCCGCCGACCGGCTCGCACGTCACCACCCGGGTGTCGTCCTCCCGCCGGTCGATCCGGACCCGCAGGTGCGCGTCGGCCAACTGCTCGACCATCCCCTCGCCCCACTCGACCACGGTGACCGCCTCGTCCACCGAGGCGTCCAGGTCCAGGTCGTCGATCTCGGCCCGCGGGTCGGCGGACTCCCCCAGCCGGTACGCGTCGGCGTGCACCAGGGTCACCCGCCCGCCGCGGGCCGGGTCCGGCCGGTGCACCCGGGCGATCACGAAGGTCGGCGAGGTGATGTCGCCGCGTACGCCGAGGCCGGCGCCGATGCCCTGGGTCAACGCGGTCTTGCCGGCGCCCAACGGGCCGCTGAGCAGCAGCAGGTCACCGGCGCGCAGCACACCGGCCAGCCGGCGGCCGAACTCGTGGGTGTCGTCGACCGTCTTCAGCTCCACGACAACGGTCACCGCGCCTCCCGGATCAGAGTTCGGCAAGGAACTGCTCCAGTGCCGCGTTCACTTCGTCGGCGTGCTCCAGCATCACCACGTGCCCACTGTCGTGGATCTTCACGAACTTGGCGTGCGGCAGCCGCCGGACGATCTCCTCGGAGTGGGTCACCGGGGTGATCATGTCCTTGTCCCCCACGATCACCAGCACCGGCGTGCCGGCCAGCGCGGCCAGCGCCGGGAAGCGCGAGTGGGTGGCCAGCGTGCGCAGGTAGCGGGTGACCGTGTCGGCCGACGTCCGCGAGTTCATCTTCTCGACGTACGACACCAGGGCCGGGCTGGGCTTCGCGGTGCCGAAGCCGTACCGGCGGGTCAGCAGCCAGGCGACGTTGGACGTCGACTTCCGGGCCTTGTCGATCATCGTGCCGCCATACCGGGTGGCGTTGCTCATCATGTAGAGCATCGGGGCACCGACCCGCCCGAGCAGCGCGGGCGCCACCAGCTTGGTCTCGGCGAGCAGGCCGCCCGAGGTGGCCATCAGCACCGTGCCGACCACCCGTTCGCCGAACAGCTCCGGGTAGAGCTCGGCCAGCGCCATGATCGTCATGCCGCCCATCGAGTGCCCGATCAGCACCAGCGGCCCCTCCGGGGCCACCTCGTCGAGCACCCGGCGCAGGGTCCGGCCCAACCTGGCCAGGTCGTACTCGCCGGTCTCCAGCTTCCCGGAGCGGCCGTGCCCGGGCTGGTCGTACGCGACGACCCGGTAGTCGCCCCGGGCGGCGAGCAACTGGCGCTGGAAGTGGAAGGTCCCCATGTCCAGGCAGAAGCCGTGCACCAGCACGACGGTAGGGTGCCCGGCGACCGGCCGGGTCGGCTCGACCACCTCCACCTGGATGTCGGTGCCGTCCGGCATCTCCAGCAGGAACGACTCGTCGTACCGCTGCTGGCCGAAGTCCTCCTGCGTGTACCGGTCGGCGGGGTCGGCCTTGAGGCGGCGGACCAGGACCCGCTCGCTCACCACGCCCGCGGCGAGCCCCGCGGCGGCGACACCGACGGCGGCGCCGACCACTCCGGCGACCCGCCCCGCGGCGGTCCGCGGCCGCGGGACACGGAAGCGTCCGCTCACGGCGCTGTCTCGGTTCGCGACTGCGGGGCTCGCAACCCCGGCTCACTCCTCGCGCTCACGGCGCTGTCTCGGTTCGCGACTGCGGGGCTCGCAACCCCGGCTCACTCCTCGCGCTCACGGTCGTTCGCCGTCGTAGACGCGGGGCACCCGGACCCCGCCGAACCGGGTCA
Organism: Micromonospora sp. NPDC007230; assembly: GCF_042869115.1. Lineage (NCBI taxonomy): Bacteria > Bacillati > Actinomycetota > Actinomycetes > Micromonosporales > Micromonosporaceae > Micromonospora > Micromonospora sp. NPDC007230. Next base: position 112,521 of record NZ_JBIAFE010000001.1, read on the forward strand.
CGATCTCGTAGTTGATGGTGCCGACCGCCTCGGCCCAGTCGTCGGCGGTGGGCTCGCCGGCCGCGCCGCTGCCGAAGAGGGTCGCCACGTCGCCGGCCGCCACCTCGTCGTCGCCGCAGTCCAGCACGAACTGGTCCATGCAGACCCGGCCGGAGATGGTCCGCCGCTTGCCGCCGAGCTGCACCGGACCGGTGTTCGAGGCGTGCCGGGGCACCCCGTCGGCGTACCCGAGCGGGATGACGGCCAGGTTGGCCTCCCGCTCGGTGAGGTAGGTGTGGCCGTACGACACGCCGGTGCCGGCCGGGACGCGCTTGGTCAGCATCACCCGGGCCCGGGCGGTCATCGCCGGGCGCAGCCCGAACTGCTCACCGGCCACCGGCGAGAGGCCGTAGACCGCCAGACCGGGGCGGACCAGGTCGAAGTGGGTGTCCTGGCGGGTCAGGGTGGCGGCCGAGTTGGCCAGGTGCCGGTAACGGGGGCGCAGCCCCGCCTTCTCGACCATGGCCAGCCCCTCATGGAAGACGGCGAGCTGGCGGTCGATGGTGGGGTGGCCGGGCGAGTCGGCGTACGCGAAGTGGCTCCACACCCCGACCACCTCGACCTGGCCGTCGGCCTCGGCCTTCGCCGCGGCCTCCAGCAGGGCGGGCCAGTCGGCGACGGTCGCCCCGCCGCGCGCCAGGCCGGTGTCGATCTTCAGGTGCACCTGGGCCGGGCGCTCCGCCCGGCGGCTCGCCTCGATCATCTCGTCGAGCTGGGCGAGGCTGGCGCAGCCCAGGTCGACGCCGACCGCGACGCCGTCGTGCAACGGCAGCCCGGGGGCGAGCAGCCAGGCCAGCACGGGCGCGGTAATCCCCGCCTGGCGCAGGTTGAGCGCCTCGTCGAGGGTGCAGACCCCGAGCCAGTCCGCGCCGGCGTCGAGCGCCGCGCGGGCGGCCGGCACCATGCCGTGGCCGTACCCGTCGGCCTTCACCACCGCCATCAGCTCGGCGCTGGTGCCCGCCCTCAGGCGGGCCACGTTCTCCCGGATCGCGTCCAGGTCGACGCGCACCTCCGACTGCCACATGTCCCCAGCCTACTTCCGCCGGTGATCACCCTGGCCCGGAGCCGCGTGGTCCGCCCGCTGGCACCCCCGCCAGGCAGCCCGACCGCCGGCCGGGCCGCTGGGCCACCGCGGTCAGCCCAGGCGGGCGATCACCGGGCGGAGCGCGGTGGCCACGTCGGGTGCGGTCACCGGACCGCCCCGGGCCGCCTCCCGGCCAGCCAGCCCGTGCAGGTACGCCGCCGCGGCGGCCGCCCGCTCGGCGGGCAGCCCGGCGGCGAGCAGCGCGCCGAGCAGCCCGGCCAGCACGTCGCCGGTGCCTCCGGTGGCCAGCACCGGGGTGCCGGTCGGGTTGACGTACGCCCGGCCGGCCGGGGTGCCGATGATCGTCCGGTCGCCCTTGAGCAGCACCACCGCGTTCATCCAGGCGGCCAGCCGCAGCGCGGCCGACACGCGGTCCGCGCCCGGGGTCTCCCCGCTGAGCCGGGCGTACTCGCGGTCGTGCGGAGTCACCACGATCGGCGCGTCCCGCTTGCGCAGCAGGTCCGCCATCGCGCCGTCGACCAGCAGGGTGAGCGCGTCGGCGTCGAGCACCGCCGGCACCGGCGCGCTGAGCACGGCCCGCAGCTCCGTGGCGGCCTCCTCGCCGGTGCCCAACCCGGAGCCGCAGACCCAGGCCTGCACCCGGCCGGCATCGGCGACCCGGCCGGTGGCGATCACCGACGGGTGGTGGTGCAGCACCTCCGCGCGGGCCCCGCCCGCGTACCGGACCATGCCGGTCGGACCGGCCAGCGCGCCGGCCACCGAGAGCACCGCCGCCCCGGGGTACGTGGCCGAGCCGGTCGCCACGCCGACCACCCCCCGGCTGTACTTCTCCGCGGACGGGCCGAGCCGGGGCCACCAGTCGACCACGTCCGACCACTCGGTGACCCGCAGCGCGGGGGTCCCGCGCAACCACGGCCCCAGCCCGATGTCGACCACGTCCACGTGCCCGGCGAGCGCGGCGGCCGGGCCGACCACCAGGGCCGGCTTCAACGCCCCGAAGGCGACCGTCACGTCGGCGCGCACCGCGCACGGGCGGCCGGAGGCGGTGAGCGGCACGTGGCCGGTGTCCACCGCGACGCCGCTCGGCACGTCCACCGCCACCACGGTGGCCCGGGCACCGTCCCGCCCGGAGCGCCCCGCCAGGCTCGCCGCGAGCTGCTCGGCGGTCTCCCGCAGCCCGCCGGTGCCGCCGATCCCGACGATGCCGTCCAGCACCAGGTCCACCACGGCCGGCGGCCGGTCCACCAGCCGCCCGCCGGCGGCCCGCAGCGCGGCCAGCCCCTCGGCGTGCGCCCGGCCGGGACTGAGCAGCAGGGCCGAGACCGCGGCGCCCCGGCGGGCCAGGTGCGCGCCCGCGTACAGGGTGTCGCCGCCGTTGTCGCCGGAGCCGACCAGCAGCAGCACCTGGGCGCCGTAGACGCCGCCCCGATCGGAGAGCAGCAGGGCGCAGCGGCGGGCCAGCCCGGCGGCGGCCCGCTGCATCAGCGTCCCGGGCGGCAGGGTGGCCAGCAGGCCGGCCTCCGCCGCGCGTACGTCCGCGACCCGCCACACCGGTCTCATGCCACCCCGTCCCGTCCGTTGTCTCGCCAGGCGGGCCGGCCGGCCCGCCGGTCGCCTCACCGCTCCGCGACCACCATGGCCGACGCGATCCCGCCGTCGTGCGACAACGACAGATGCCAGCGGTTGATCCCGCGGTCGGCCGAGGCGGCGGCCACCGTGCCGGAGACGGTCAGCCAGGGCCGGCCGTCCGGATCCGGCACGATCTCGCAGTCGTGCCAGCGCAGCCCGCCCGGCGCGCCGAGCGCCTTGGCCACCGCCTCCTTGGCCGCGAACCGGGCGGCCATCGACTCGGGCGAGCGCGGGTTGCCGGAGCGGGTGAACCGTTCGGCCTCGGTGAACAGGCGGTCGGCGAGCAGCGGGGTCCGCGCCAGGGCCCGGGCGAACCGGTCCACCAGCACGACGTCGATGCCGACAGCCACGATCACGGACTCACCCTACCGGCGGTCGCGGCCGCACATTAGCCGCCGGCTGCGCGGTGGACAACGCCTGTGGACAACCCGGGGGTACGGCCGCCGCCGGCTGTCCACAGGGCCGGTGGGGATGCGCGGACGCCGCCTAGCGTCCCGGTTGCCTGATCCTGCAGGCGACCGTTGGTTCCGCCGCCGGTGAGCCCCGCCGGCGGCCCGTTGTCCCGGGGAGTCCGCCGATGGCCGAGGAGCCGTTCACCGTCGAGCCGGAGCTGCTGCGGGGGGTCGCCCGGCAGTTGGGCGACGACGCGTACCGGCTGGCGCACGGGCTGGCCGGCACGCCCGGGCTGGTGGTGCCGGCCGACGGCTGGCGGGCCGGGGCCGCGCTGGCCGAGCTGGAGGCGGCGGTGCACCGCTGGTGCGGGGCGCTCGCCGCCCGGGTGGCGAGCACCGCCGACGCGGTCCGCAGCGCCGCCGACGGCTACCAGGCGACCGACGAGCGGGCCGCCCGACGGCTGGCCGGGATCCCCCGGTGACGGGCCCCGCCGGCGCCTCGGCAGCCCGCTCCACGCCCGCCCGACCCGGTCCGGCCGGCACGGCCACCCCGGGCGGCGCGCCGACCCTGCGCCGGGAGGCCGCGTGGCCGGGGTCCGCATCCGGCGCGCGGACGCCGGCCGGTGACACCTCCGGTCCGGTCGGATACGCCCAGCTCTGGGCGGCCGACCCGGGTGCCTGGACCCGGGTCGGGGCGGCCTGGCGGGGGGTGATCGGCCCGGTCCGGCAGCGGGCGGACGGGCTGGACGCCCGAGTGGCCGCGCTGCGGCCCGGCTGGTCCGGCGGGGCCGCCGGCGCGGCGCAGGGCCGGATCGGGGCGCTGCGCGGCGCACTGACCGACGTGCTGCCCGCGCTGGTCGAGGTCGACCAGGTGCTCGCCGAGTTCGCCGCCCGGCTCGCCACGGCGAAGGCCCGGCTCGCCGCCGCCGTGGCGCACGCCGACGCGGGCGGCCTGCTGGTGGACCGGGTGGGTGCGGTCCGGCCCGATCCGGCCCACCCGCGCCGCGCCGCCCCGGCCGGCCAGGCGGTCGCCCAGGTGGCGGCCGAGCTGCGGGCCGCACTGGCGCTGGCCGGCGGCGCGGACCGGGAGGCCGCCGCCCGGCTGGGCGAGCTCAGCACGGCGGCGGTCACCGGCTGGGTGAGCGTCCCGCCCGGCGCGCGACCGGCACCCGGCGCCGGGCCGGCTGAGGTGAGCCGCTGGTGGGCGGGGCTCACCCCGGCCGAGCGCCGCTGGCTGGTCGGCCACGAGCCGGCCCGCATCGGTCACCTCGACGGGGTGCCGGTGGCAGCCCGGGACCAGGCCAACCGGCTGCTGCTGGGCGAACGGCGGGCGGGGCTGGCCGCTGCCCGGGTGGGGCTGCTACGTCCGCTGCCGCCGGGGCCGCCCGAGCTGGCCCGGCAGGCCCGGCTCGCCCGGCTGGAGGCGGCCCTGCGCGGCCTCGACGGGCTCACCGAGCGGCTGGGCGAGGCGAGGGTGCCCCGGGCGTACCTGCTCGGGCTCGATCCGGCCGGGGACGGGCGCGCGGTGGTGGCGCTGGGCAACCCGGACCGGGCGGCGGCCGTGCTGACGTACGTCCCCGGGATGACCGCGGACCTCGCCGACGCCCCCGGCGAGCTGGGCCGGGCCGCGCGGGTGCTGGACCGGTGCACGGCGCTCGGCCCGGGCGAGGAGACGGCGGCTGTGCTCTGGCTGGACTACGACGCGCCGGACCACCTGCTCGAGGCGGCCCGGGCCCGGCAGGCGGAGGACGCCGGGTCGGCGCTGCACCGGTTCCAGGAAGGGCTGCGCGCCTCGCACGACGGCCCGCCGGCCCGGCAGACCGTGCTCGGCCACAGCTACGGCTCGCTGGTGGTCGGCACCGCCGCCCGCGACCACGGGCTGAGCGCCGACGCCCTGGTCTTCGTCGGCTCCCCCGGTGCCGGGGTCGACCACGCGAGCGAGCTGCGGATGCCGCCCGGGCAGGTCTGGGCCAGCACCGCGCCGGACGACGTGATCCGGCTGGCCCGGCCGCCGGACGAGCTGGCCCGCCGGGCGGTGCTGGCGGGGACGCCCCTCGGCCCGGTGGCGGCGGTGCTCGACCGGCACGACCCCGGGCTGTGGTTCGGGCGCGACCCGAGCGACCCCGGCTTCGGCGGCCGGCGCTTCCCCAGCGGCCGGTACGGCCACACCGGCTACTGGGAGCCCGACAACCCTGCGCTGGACGGGATGGCCCGGATCGTGCTGGGCCGATGAGCGCGGCGGGTACGGAGACGACCAGGCCCCTCCACCCGGGAGCGGAGGGGCCTGGTCGGGGTGGACTACTCGACCGTGACCGACTTGGCCAGGTTGCGCGGCTGGTCGACATCGTGCCCGCGGGCGGCGGCGATCTCGGCGGCGAGCACCTGGAGCGGCACCGTGGTCACCAGCGGCGCCAGCAACGTCGGCACCCGCGGCACGTAGATCAGGTGGTCGGCGTAGCGGACGACCGCCTGGTCGCCCTCCTCGGCGATCACGATGGTGCGGGCGCCCCGGGCGCGTACCTCCTGGATGTTGGAGACGACCTTGTCGTGCAGCATGCCCCGGCCGATGGGCGACGGCACGATGCAGATGACCGGGGTGCCCTTGTCGATCAGTGCGATCGGGCCGTGCTTCAGCTCGCCGGCGGCGAAGCCCTCGGCGTGCATGTACGCCAGTTCCTTGAGCTTCAGCGCGCCCTCCAGCGCCACCGGGTAGCCGACGTGCCGGCCGATGAAGAGCACCGTCGGCTCGGACTTCAGGTCACGGGCGAGCTCCCGGACGGGCTCGATCCGCATCAGCAGCTCGCGCAGCTTGCCCGGCACCTCCTGGAGCTGCTCGACGACCGCGCCGACCTCGTCGGCGAACTTGATCCCGCGTACCTGGGCCAGGTGCAGGCCGATCAGGTAGCAGGCGACGAGCTGGGTGAGGAACGCCTTGGTCGAGGCGACCGCGATCTCCGGGCCGCCGTGGGTGTAGAGGACGGCGTCGGACTCGCGCGGGATGGTGGAGCCGTTGGTGTTGCAGATGGCGAGCACCCGGGCCTTCTGCTCCTTGGCGTGGCGCAGGGCCATCAGGGTGTCCATGGTCTCGCCGGACTGCGAGATCACCACGATCAGCGTGGAGCGGTCCAGCACCGGGTCGCGGTAACGGAACTCGCTGGCCAGCTCCACCTCGCAGGGGATCCGGGTCCAGTGCTCGATGGCGTACTTGGCGACCAGGCCGGAGTGGTAGGCGGTGCCGCAGGCGACGATGAAGATCTTGTCGACGTCGCGCAGGTCCTGCTCGCTGAGCCGGACCTCGTCGAGGGCGATCTCACCGGTCTCGGTGAGCCGGCCGAGCAGCGTGTCGGCGATGGCCTGCGGCTGCTCCTCGATCTCCTTGAGCATGAACCAGTCGTAGCCGCCCTTCTCGGCGGCGGAGGAGTCCCAGTCGATGTGGAAGTCCTTGCCGGTGGCGGGCTGGCCGGCGAAGTCGGTGATCTCGATGTCGTCCGGGGTGATCAGGACGATCTGGTCCTGGCCCAGCTCGACCGCGTCGCGGGTGTGCTCGATGAACGCGGCCACGTCGCTGGCCAGGTAGTTCTCGCCGTCACCACGGCCGACGACCAGGGGCGAGTTGCGCCGGGCGCCGACCACCGCGCCGGGGATCCCGGCGTCGACGGCGAGCAGGGTGAAAGCGCCCTCCAGCCGCTGGCAGACCAGCCGCATGGCGGAGGCGAGCAGCTGCGGGCTGTCGACCTCGCCCGCCGCGCGCAGGCCGGCCAGCGACCGGGCGAGCAGGTGGGCGGCGCACTCGGTGTCGGTGTCGCTGGCGAACTCGACGCCCTCGGCCTCCAGCTCGGTGCGGAGCCGGGCGAAGTTCTCGATGATGCCGTTGTGGATCACGGCGACCCGGCCGTCGGGGGACAGGTGTGGGTGGGCGTTGCGGTCGGTCGGCCCGCCGTGGGTGGCCCAGCGGGTGTGGCCGATGCTGGTGGTGCCGTCGCCGATGCCGATCGGGCTGGCCGCGCAGGACTCCGGATCGGTGGCCGCGCGCTCGGCCAGGACCTTCTCCAGGTTAGCCAGCTTGCCGGCCTTCTTCTCGATCAGCAGCTCGTCGTCGCAGACGACGGCCACACCGGCCGAGTCGTAGCCGCGGTACTCCAGCCGCCGCAGTCCGTCCAGCACGATGCCGAGCGCCGGGCGCGCGCCGGCGTAACCCACGATTCCACACATGGTCCGCAGCCTAACCCAGTTTCGCTCACCACGCGTGCTCGGAAGTCGGGTAAACAATCACTGAATCTGAGCGAACTGGTGGTCAGAGGGCAAGGATCGGACAAATCCCAACCACCGAGCGGCGCGTGGGAGCGCCCACCCGCCGGCTCCCCGCTTCGGGCGCCATGGCCAGTGGCCGGAAACAAAGGGCTCCGGCCCGGCGGATCCGCCGGGCCGGAGCTGTAGTGCCTTGAGTGTGCCTGTGGGTCAGCTCGTCTTCACCGATCCGGTGACCGCGCTGTCCCGCACGGTGCCGCCGATGGCGTCCACCGAGCCGTTCACCTTGCTCTCCACGATCGACACCACGGAGGCGCCGGTCGCGGTGACCGAGCCGTTGAGGGTCGAGTTGAAGGCGATCAGACCGGCGCCCGGCGCGACCTTGGTGGCACCGTTGACGGTCACCCCGTCCAGGCAGGTGATGCCGGACGTGATGTCGAGGCCACCGTTCTGCCGGTTGCGCAGGACGGTGGTGCAGGCCGGGTAGCTGGGCTGGGTCTGCACGTTCAGCTCGGCGAAGGAGATCGCCCGAGCGTTGTTCGTCCGCGGGTCGTCCAGCTTGAGGACGTCGAGACCCTTCTGGATGTCGTTCGAGTAGATGTATCCGTTGTGGTAGTACGTCGACCAGGCCCCACCGAGGATGCGGCGGGTGTCCGAGAGCGGGCCCCGCTCCCAGTAGGCGATCTCGACCGGGTTGGCCGAGTCGGTGAAGTCGATCACCGAGATGCCGCCCTGGTACCACGCCTGGACCATGATGTCGCGGCCCATCGCCGGGATCAGCGAGCCGTTGTGCGCAACGCAGTTCTCGAGGGTGGTGTTCAACCGCGGGATCTTGAAGTAGCTCTTGAAGACCAGCTTGCGGTCCGCACCGGAGCCGACGATGTCGTAGATCGCGTCCGCGCCCTGGTTGGTCCGGTAGCTGCTGGTGCAGATCGCGCTGCTGCCGCCGCCGAGCTCGTCGGTGAAGACCACCTTGTTGCCGGCGTTGTTGAACGTGGCCGAGTGCCAGAACGCGAAGTTCGTGTCCCGGACCTGGCTGAGGATCACCGGGTTCTCCCGGTTGGAGATGTCGAACAGGACGCCGTCACCCATGCAGGCGCCGGCGGCCAGGTCCAGCTCCGGGTAGGCGGTGATGTCGTGGCAGCCGCTGGTGGAGTTGGCGCCGGTGGTTCCCGGGAAGAGAACCGGGGTGGCCACCACGGCGGCGCTGGTCGGGTTGTCCAGCGGCACCTTGATGATCGAGATCTTGTCGTGCGGCGTCTTGCAGTAGAAGGCGCTGGCCGACGGGCCGTACGACTGGACGTAGACGTAGACGCTCTTCCCGTCCTTGCTCGGCACCAGCGTCTGGGTGTGCGAACCGCAGTCGGTCCGGACCGACTTGATGTACCGCGGGTTCGCCTTGTCGCTGATGTCGAAGATCCGGACGCCCTCCCAGGAGCTTTCCTGGGTCACCGAACCGACCGAGCTGCTGCACGAGTCGTTGGTCCGCGGCTGGTCGACCGCGAAGAACAGCAGGTTGCCGATGACCGACGGGTCGCCCTGCGAGCCGGAGCAGACCACCTGGCTGACCACCTGAGGCGAGCTGGGGTTGCTGACGTCGAAGACGTTGAAGCCCTCGTAGTTGCCGGCGAAGACGTAGTTGCCCTGGAACGCCAGGTCCGAGTCGTACGCCCCCTCGCTGGCGAACCCGCCGAACTTCGGGATGTTGGCGATCTGCCGGATGTTCGCGGTGCTGGCGATCTCGTCGATGCCCGGGATGGTGTTGGTGGCGGCCACGTCGTTGGCCGCCTCCTCGCCGATGCAGTACTCGGCGAAGTTGTCCCCGGCAGCCCGGAACGACTCGCAGACGTCGGTGTTCTCGGTGGATTCGGTGGCACCGCTCGCCGGCGCCGCGGCCACGACGGTGGTCAGGAAAAGGGCGCCTGTGGCGGCAAGGCTGATGGTCAGCCTTCGGCTCCCTCGTGGGGTTGCTTGGAACATATGGACACCCTTCGTCATGGGGTTGAGCAGGGTGTCGGGACGATAACCTGGCGTTCGATACAAGATTGTGATCCAGCTCACACTAAACACTCGCTTGTGGTCACGGTTCAGTGAATGTGGCGGCGGTGCGGTGGCACGAATAACCGCAGGTGGGACCAATCGAACCTTTTCGCTGCCCGCGATCTTCCCGGTGCAGGTCAACGCCGCGTTACGATCCCGGCCATCCTCGGGGCGGACGGCGGGAGTCGAGTTGTGCTAGGTGTACGGTTCCGATCTCTTTTTGGACGGTCGCGGGCGATTGTGCTGGTCGAGCTGGCCGTGCTCACCATGGTGGCCGCCGGGGCCGCGGCGGTCGTCTGGTGGCCCGACGACCAGCCGAAACCGGCGGCGAAGGCGAGCCCACCGGCATCGCTCGCCCTGCCCGGCCTGCCGGAGGCAACCGCGCCGGTGCTGCTGCCCGGGGCTCCCGGTGAGGCGGCGAAGACCCTCCCGGCCAATGAGATGCCGCCCGTGCCGCGCCGGTCGCACAACAACGCCGACATCCGGTTCGTGACGATGATGATTCCGCACCATGAGCAGGCGCTCGTGATGGCCAAACTGGTGGCGGACCGGGGACAGAACCCGCAGCTCAAGATCATCGCAGACCGGATCCTGGCGGCCCAGGAACCGGAGATCAAGACGCTGGAGACCTGGCTGACGGACCGGGGTTTGAACCGGAACTCCGGCCCCGGCCACCAGCACGGCATGGCCGGCATGCAGTCAGCGGAGGCATTGGACCAGCTCACCGCCGCCCGGGGCGCCGAGTTCGACCGGATGTTCGTCACCATGATGGTCGAGCACCATCAGGGCGCGATCGACATGGCGGGCGAGGTGCTGGCGCTCGGCGTCGACGGCGTCCTCAACGAGATGGCCACCAGCGTCGTCGTGGAGCAGGGCGCTGAGATCAACCGGATGCGCGAGGCGCTGGGCGCCCGTCCCCCTGCGAGCTGACCCGATGTCCGAGCCAACGCCGACCCCCCAGCCGTCGGCCGACGGGGGCCACGCCGATCCCACCACCCCACCGGCGCCCGCGCCCTGGACACCGCCCGATCCGCTCGCCGGCCCCCAGCCCTGGACGCCGCAGACGCCGTGGTCGCCGACCCCCTGGTCGCCAGCACCCTGGTCGCCCGGCTCGACCGGCACACCCGGCCCGACAGGCGTGGCGGGCACGGCGGGCGGCATCGGGACGCCGGGCAACACCGGCCAGCCGGAAGCGACCGCCGACCCGGCCCGCACCGGGCCGCCGGGCCCCGCCGACCCGCCGCGGCCGGCCGTCCCGCCCGTCACCCCGGTCCCGCCGCCGGCTCACCCCTGGCCCGGGTACGCCGCACCCGGCTGGCCTCCGGCCGGCTACCCGCCGCCGTACGCGTACCCCGGGATGCCGCCGACCCGGACGAACGGCGGCAAGATCGCGGCGATCGTGGCCGCGGTGGCCACCGTCCTGGTGCTGCTCTTCTGCGGCTGTGTCGGCCTGGGCGTGCTCGGCAGCTCGTTCGGTGACCCGGTGCCGTCCGGGGAGCCCTACGGCGACTCGGGCTACGACGACTCGGGCTACGGCGAGCCGGAGGAGGACGCCACCGCCGGGCAACCGAGCCCCGCCACCACCCCGTCGGGCGGGCCGGGCCGGTTCGAGGTGGTGTACGAGGTGACCGGCACCGAAGCGGTGAACGTCCAGTTCTACGACGCCAACGGCGACTTCCTCCAGGTCGACGGGGTGCGGTCGCCGTGGCGGCTGGCGTTCACCGCCAACGACCGGGAGCGGGTGCAGATCGTCGCCTTGCCCGCCGACCGGGGCGGCGACCCGATCACCTGCCAGATCACCATCGACGGGAAGGTCGTCTCCCGGGATTCGAGCTCGTCGGGCGCGATAGCGACCTGCTTCGGGTGGTGAGACCGGCGAGTCGTGCGACGCGGGCGCCGGGCCGTAGGCTGGCCCGCGTGACGACGACCGATCCGCTGGTGGCCCGGATGCGGCCGTTCGGCACCACCATCTTCGCCGAGATGTCCGCGCTGGCCGTGCGCACCGGGGCGGTCAACCTCGGCCAGGGCTTCCCGGACACCGACGGCCCGCCGGAGATGCTCGCGGCCGCCGCCGAGGCACTCCGCTCCGGCCACAACCAGTACCCGCCGGGCCCGGGGATCCCGGCGCTGCGCGCGGCCGTCGCGGCCCAGCAGCGCCGCTTCTGGGATCTGGCGTACGACCTGGACGGCGAGATCGTGGTGACCGCCGGCGCCACCGAGGCGATCGCCGCCAGCATCCTCGCCCTCTGCGAGCCGGGTGACGAGGTGGTCTGCTTCGAGCCGTACTACGACTCGTACGCGGCCTCGATCGCGCTGGCCGGTGCCGTCCGCCGCCCGGTCACGCTCCGTCCCGCCGCCGACGGCCGGTACGCCGTCGACCCGGCGGAGCTGCGCGCCGCGTTCGGGCCGCGTACCCGGCTGGTGCTGCTGAACTCCCCGCACAACCCGACCGGCAAGGTGTTCACCCGCGACGAGCTGGCCCTGGTCGCCGAGCTGTGCCAGGAGCACGGCGCGTACGCGGTCACCGACGAGGTGTACGAGCACCTGGTCTTCACCGACGCGGCCGCCCCGCACGTACCGCTGGCGACGCTTCCCGGGATGCGGGAGCGGACGCTGCGCATCTCCTCGGCCGGCAAGACCTTCTCCTGCACCGGCTGGAAGGTCGGCTGGGTGAGCGGGCCCGCCCCGCTGGTCTCCGCGGTGCTGCGGGTGAAGCAGTTCCTCACCTTCGTCAACGCCGGGCCGCTGCAACCGGCCGTCGCACTGGCGCTCGGCCTGCCCGACGCCTACTTCACCGACTTCCGGGACGGCCTGCAGCGACGGCGGGACCAGCTCGTCGCCGGGCTCACCGACGCCGGGTTCGACGTGCTCGCCCCCGAGGGCACATACTTCGTCACCGCCGACGTCACCCCGCTCGGCGGCCGGGACGGGGTCGAGTTCTGCCGATCGCTGCCGGAGCGCTGCGGTGTGGTGGCCGTGCCGACCCAGGTCTTCTACGACGACGCCGAGGCGGGGCGGCGGCTGGTCCGGTTCGCCTTCTGCAAGCGCCCGGAGGTGCTGACCGAGGCGGTGGACCGGCTGCGCCAACTGAAGGGAAACCGATGACCGACCCGAACGCCGGCCGGCTACGCCGGATGGCGGCGCAGCGCAACTGCGACACGGTGCTCTCCGGCAGGCCGCCGGCCTCGGTGGCCGAGCAGTTGGAGGCGCTCCGAGCGATCACGACCGACGACCTGCTGCCCGACTTCTACGGCGAGGGCGGGGCGGTCGAGGAGCTGGAATGCCGCGTCGGCGAACTGCTCGGCACCGAGGCCGTCGCCTTCTTCCCCACCGGCACGATGGCCCAGCAGGTCGCCATGCGGTACGGCGCCGAGCTGACCGGACGCAACGGCGTCGGCCTGCACCCGCTCAGCCACCCGATGCTGCACGAGCGGGACGCGCCCGCCGTGCTCGGCGGCCTGCGGCCGGTACGCACCACGGACGCGCCGCGCAGCCCGACCGCCGAGGAGGTCGCCGCGCTCGACGAGCCGGTCGGCACGCTGCTGCTGGAGCTGCCGCTGCGTGACGCCGGGTTCGTCCTGCCGACCTGGGACGAGCTGGTCGCGGTGGTCGAGGCGGCCCGGCAACGGGGTGCCCGGGTGCACCTGGACGGTGCCCGGCTCTGGGAGTCCACCGTCCATCTGGGACGCACACCGGCCGAGGTCACCGCCCTGGCCGACAGCACGTACGTCTCGTTCTACAAGTCCCTCGGCGGGCACTCCGGTGCGGCGTTGGCCGGCTCCGCCGAGCTGGTCCGCTACGCCCGAGCCTGGCGGCACCGCTACGGCGGAAACCTCTTCCAGCAGTCGCCGGCCGCCCTGGCCGCGCTCGCCGGCCTCGCCCACGAGCTGCCCCGGCTCGCCGGCTACGTGGCGCACGCAAAGGTGGTGGCGGCGGCGCTGGCCACCCTGCCTGGTGCCAGGGTGCACCCGGCGCCCCCGCACACGCACCAGTTCCGGCTCTGGCTGCCGCACCCGGCGGACGCGCTCAACGCCGCCAACCTCGCGCTCGCCGAGGAGGAGAAGGCGTGGTTCGTCGGCGGCTGGCGGGACACCGAGGTGCCCGGCATCGCGCTGGCCGAGGTGACGGTGGCCGCCCCGGCGCTGGAACTGGACGCCGACCAGGTGGTCGACCTGGCCGACCGCTTCCTGCGCCGGCTGCCGCCGCGCTGACCACCGGGCGTCCCGGACGCGGCGGGGCACGCCAGGATGGCCCGGGCGGGGCGGGGCACGCCAGGATGGCCCGGGCCGCCAGGACCATCCACCGGTACCACGCCAAGGTCGCCATCGCCCGTTTCTCCCTTTGGAGCTGATGTCGTCAGCGGCTCCCTTTGGAGCTGATGTCGCCAACGACTCAGGTGGGGCCTGATGTCGTCAACGGCTCACGCCGTGCGCCCGCCGGTCGATCCGGTCGGACCCGGTTGCCACCGCGCCGGGCTGATATCGCCATCGACTCAGCTCCACGAAGACAGACAGCGGTGTCAGCCGACCCCGAGGCCGATATCGCAAACGACTCAGCTCCAGAGGAGCCGGACACACAGCTCCTGCCACGGCCTGGTCACCGACGACGACGGGGAGGCATCGGGCTGAGCTACGCCACCAGGTCGATATGCCCGGCCAGTCACCGGACGCCGAGCCTTGGGCTCGAGGACACCCCAGAGCGGAAGGGCCAGCGCAGACAGCTGCCGGGCCGGAACGGCGGTCAGCCGGCCGGGCTGGCGGTGCGTACCTGCTCGGCGATCCGCTCCGCGACGGACCGGGCGGTGGTCTCGGTGGCCGCCTCGACCATGACCCGGACCAGCGGCTCGGTGCCGGAGGGGCGCAGCAGCACCCGGCCGGTCTCGCCCAGCTCGGCCTCGGCCCGCTCCACCTCGGCCCGGACGGCCGGCGCGGCGGAGCCCACGGTCCGGTCGCCCACCGGCACGTTGATCAGGACCTGCGGCAGCTTGGTGACCACGGCGGCCAGCTCGGCGAGCGACTTGCCGGTGGCTGCCATCCGGGACATCAGGTGCAGCCCGGTGAGCACCCCGTCGCCGGTGGTGGCGTACGCGGGCATGACGATGTGGCCGCTCTGCTCGCCGCCCAGGGCCAGCCCGGAGGCGCGCAGTTCCTCCAGCACGTACCGGTCGCCGACCTTGGTCTCGAGCAGCCGGATGCCCTCGGCGGACATGGCGAGCTTCAGGCCCAGGTTGCTCATCACGGTGGCGACCAGGGTGTCCTCGGTCAGCGCGCCGGCCTCCCGCATGGCCAGGGCGAGGATCGCCATCACCTGGTCGCCGTCGACCTCGTCGCCGTCGGCGGTGACCGCCACGCACCGGTCGGCGTCGCCGTCGTGGGCGATGCCCAGGTGCGCGCCGTGCTCCACCACGGCGGCCCGCAGCGCGTCCAGGTGGTTGGAGCCGCAGTCGTCGTTGATGTTGAGCCCGTCCGGCTCGGCGCAGATCGCGATCACCTCGGCGCCGGCCTCCTGGTACGCCACCGGGGCGACCTCGGCAGCCGCGCCGTTGGCGCAGTCGACCACCACCTTGATCCCGTCCAGCCGGTGCGGCACGGTGCCGACCAGGTGCTGGACGTAGTGGTCGGCGCCGTCGAGCAGGTCGTGCACCCGGCCCACCCCGGCGCCGATCGGCCGCTCCCAGGCGGTGGTGGCGTTCGCCTCGACCGCCGCCTCGATCCGCATCTCGATCTCGTCGGGCAGCTTGTGCCCGCCGGCGGCGAAGAGCTTGATCCCGTTGTCCGGCATCGGGTTGTGTGAGGCGGAGAGCATGACGCCCAGGTCGGCCTTGGCCTCGGCGGTGAGGAACGCCACCGCCGGGGTGGGCAGCACGCCGACGCGTACCACGTTGGCGCCGGCGCTGGTGAGCCCGGCCACCACCGCGGCCTCCAGCATCTCGCCGCTGGCCCGGGTGTCCCGGCCGACCACGGCGAGCGGCGGATGACTCTTGTCCGACTCGGCGAGTGTGTGCGCGGCGGCGACCGCAACCGCGAGCGCCAACTCCGGGGTGAGATCCGCGTTCGCCCGCCCGCGTACGCCGTCCGTGCCGAACAACCGGCCCATACCCGCCAACCTCCGATGGAACTGCCGTTGCGAGGAGAGGAAAAGCGAACGGCCGGGCCACCTCCCGTAGAGGAGGCGGACCCGGCCGTCCGTCAGAAGTACAAGGCGCTGCTGATGATCAGCGCTTCGAGTACTGAGGAGCCTTACGGGCCTTCTTGAGGCCGTACTTCTTGCTCTCCTTGACCCGGGCGTCACGGGTCAGGAAGCCGGCCTTCTTCAGGGCCGGGCGGTCGTCCGGCTCGCTGACGATCAGCGCCCGGGCGATGGCGAGGCGCAGCGCGCCGGCCTGGCCGGTGGTGCCGCCACCACGCAGGTTGGCGATCACGTCGAACGCCTCGGCCTTCTCGGCGGTCACCAGCGGGTCCTTGATCAGCTGCTGGTGCACCTTGCTCGGGAAGTAGGCCTCGAGGTCACGGCCGTTGCAGGTGATCTTGCCGCTGCCGGGGACGATGCGAACCCGGACGATGGCCTCCTTGCGCCGACCCACGGTCTGGATCGGGCGGTCGCCACGAGGCGCGCGGGCGACGGGCGCCGGCGCCTCGGTGGCCTCAGGGGCAACCTCGGTGGCGGTGATGTCGGTCATGCTGCTTCCTTCGCCCGCGCTCACTGCGCGATCTGCTTGATCTCGAACGGCACCGGCTGCTGCGCGCCGTGCGGGTGCTCGGCACCGGCGTAGACCTTCAGCTTCTTGAGAATCTGACGGCCGAGCTTGTTGTGCGGGAGCATCCCCTTCACGGCCAGCTCGATGGCCCGCTCGGGACGCTTGGTGAGCAGCTCCTCGTAGCCGACCTGCTTCAGACCACCCGGGTAACCGGAGTGGCGGTAAGCGATCTTCTGCTGGCGCTTGTTGCCGGTCAGCGCGACCTTGCCCGCGTTCACGATGACGACGAAGTCGCCCGTGTCGACGTGCGGCGCGAAAGTCGGCTTGTGCTTGCCACGCAGCAGCGTGGCGGCGTGGGTCGCGAGGCGGCCCAGCACGACATCAGAGGCGTCGATGACGTGCCACTGACGCTCGATCTCACCCGGCTTCGGGCTGTACGTACGCACAGGTCTACCTTGTCTCGTCGTCGGTCTGGGGTCGCGCGCCGAGGTGACCAGGCGCGCACGAACGACCAAGCGTACCTGATGCGGCACGCCTAAGAATGTCGTACAACAGCAGGCAACGATACCCGGCCGCCCGGCGACAGGTCAAAACGGGGTGGTCCCCGCGCGGCCCGCGCTTCCACCATGGCGCAGGTCACACGCCGGACAGCTTACGTGGCCCCGGCCGCAGGTACACCACCCAGGTCACCGCGAAGCAGAGCGCGTACCAGCCGATGAAGGCCAGGTAGGCCGCGTCCGCGGTCCCGGCGGCGAGGAAGGACTGCCGGAAGGCCACGTTGACCAGCACCCCGCCCGAGGCGCCGACCGCCCCGGCGATGCCGATCAGCGCCCCGGACCGCCGCCGGCTGCGGCGCTCGGCCGCCGCCCGGTCGCCGGTCCGCTCCGCCTCGGCGGCGGCCCGGGCCCGGAAGATCGCCGGGATCATCTTGTATGTCGACCCGTTGCCGATCCCGGAGAACACGAAGAGCGCCAGGAACCCGACCAGATAGAGCGGGAACGACCGCTCGCGGGCGGCGTACAGCACCAGCGTGGCGCCCACGGCCATCGCCGCGAAGTTCCAGAAGGTGACCCGGGCCCCGCCGAGCCGGTCGGCGAGCTGGCCGCCGACCGGCCGGATCAGCGAGCCGATCAGCGGCCCGAGGAAGGTCAGCCAGGCGGCGTCGACCGGAGTCGGGAACCGGTCGTGGAACTGGAGCTGGAGCACCTGGCCGAAGGCGAACCCGAAGCCGATGAACGAGCCGAAGGTGCCCACGTAGAGCAGCGACATCACCCAGGTGTGCGGGTCGCGGGCGGCGGCCCGCAGTGCCCCCGGCTCGTTGCGCGCCCCGGGGACGTTGTCCAGCCAGCGCGCCGCGGCGAGCGCCGCGAGCACGATCAGCGGCAGGTAGACCGCCGGCACCAGCCGGGGGTACGCCGCTCCGGCGGTGGCCAGCACGGCCAGCCCGACGAGCTGCACCGCCGGCACGCCGAGGTTCCCGCCGCCGGCGTTGAGCCCGAGCGCCCGACCCTTGAGCCGGTCCGGGAAGAACAGGTTGATGTTCGCCATCGACGAGGCGAAGTTGCCCCCGCCGACCCCGCTCAGGCAGGCCAGCACCATCAGTGTCGAGTACGACACCCCCGGCTCGATCAGCAGCGCCATCGGCACCGCCGGCACCAGCAACAGCAGCGCGCTGACGACGGTCCAGTTCCGCCCGCCGAACCGGGCCACCGCCAGCGTGTACGGCAGCCGCAGCACCGCGCCCAGCGCGGCCGGCACGGCGGTGAGCAGGAACTTCCCGGCCGGGTCGATGCCGTACTCCGGGCCGAGGAAGAGCACCGTCACCGACCAGAGGCTCCACACGGAGAAGCCGACGTGCTCGGCGAAGATCGAGACGTACAGGTTGCGGCGGGCGATCGGGGCCCCGGCGGTGTCCCAGAACCCGGGGTCCTCGGGGCGCCAGTCGGTGATCGACCGCCGGCGCCCGGCGTCGGGGGCCGGGGCCCGGGGGGAAGCGAGCGTGCTCACGGCGACTCCTCCTCGTCGATGACGAGGGGGACGCTAGGAACGGCTGGTTTCCCGGCCGTGCCCGTCCCGGGTCGGGCCGGAAACGGAGACCGCACGTCCGCCGAAAGCCGGCGGTGAGCCGGTCAGAGCTCCTGGAGGATGCGCAGCGCCCGGCCGACCCGTTGCATGGTCTCGGTGTCGGCGACGTCCACGCACTCGGTGAACCACTTCTTCATGGGCGACGAGAGCCGGTCGGGCATCACCACGTAACCGCCCATGACCACCGCGAGGGGTGAGTCCCGCAGCAACGATTCCTCGACCACCTCGGCCACGATCACGATCGGTACGTCGGTGGAGTTGTAGACGTCGGAGCTGATCACCAGTCCGAGCCGTTCCCGGGCGCCGGAGATGCGCCAGACCTCTCCCCTACGCAGCACGCGGACGTCCGCCGCCGAAGAGGGCGTCGTCGACCATCGCGGCCTCCTGGGCGTCGGCCAGGGCCGCGGACTCCAGATCCAGGCCGGCGCGGCCGACGGCGGCGGCGTGCGCGGTGAAGACCTCGCGCAGCGCCTTCTCCCGGGCGGCCTGGTCCATCCAGGCGGAGAGGGAGAGCCCTTCCCGCTTGGCGAACCGGCGCGCCTCCTCGATCGTCTCGTCCGAGAACGACAGCGTCACCTTGGCGGTCATGCCGGACAGATTACCCACTGGTATGACCAGCAGTCATCCCCCCTCGCGCCCGTCGGCGAACCGGACAGCGAGGCACGGGCGGGGCGGACGGGACGTGGCCGCTCAGGCTGGCCGGCCTCGACGTGGCGGTCGAGCCGCGCCGACCGTCACGGGCGGCGGCCGCCGAAGACGGCGAACCGCCACTCCTTGAAGAAGCAGTCCACGTCGGTCAGGCCGGCGTCGGTGAGCCAGCGGCACTGGTCGGTCACCGGCGCCGGCCGGTCGTGCCGCATCCGCTCCCGGGCCGCGGCGATCTCCTCGGCGTCCGAGCCCAGCTCGGTGATCCGGGCCGTCCAGACCTCGTCGTAGCGCCGGTCCAGCGCCGGGGTCGGGCCGGCGACCTGCTCGGCGTTGACGAACACCCCACCGGGCACCAGTGCCTCGGCCGCCCGCCGGTAGAGCGCCCGCTTGCCGTCGTCGGCCAGGTGGTGGATGGCCAGGGCCGAGACCACCGCGTCGTAGCGGCCGGCGGGCAGCGGGTCGGCCAGATCGGCGACCACCGTCCGGTGCGGCACGCCTCGGGCGGCCAGGTGGCCGGTGGCCACCGCGAGCATGCCCGGCGCGGCGTCGACCAGGGTCAGCCGGACGCCCGGCACCGCCGCGGCGAGCAACAGGGCGAGCAGGCCGGTGCCCGCGCCCAGGTCCAGCACCTCGGGGGTACGCCCCGACGCGAGCGCCGCCCGCAGCGGCGGTGCGGCGACCTGGACCGCGGTGCCGTAGAAGGCGTCGAAGCAGGGCACCAGCCGGCGCCGGGCCTCGTCGTAGCTCCCCGCCACCGCGTCGAACGCGTCCGCCACACTCATCGCGCCTCCCATTATTCAGGATTTCCGTCTCATATTCTAAACCTGCCCATCCGGCCCGTCACTCCCGTGCGGTGTGAGGCGCTCTTGACAGGACCGAAACAGACGGGACCCGGACCGGAAACCGCCCGCCGGCACGCTTTCCCGACATGACACAGGGTGCCCGCGTGACGACGCGACCGGGGGTCCACCGCCGGGAGGTCGCCACGCACTGCCCGTACTGCGCGCTCCAGTGCGGCATGGTGCTGCGCGAGGCCACGGGGCGGATCGAGGTCGCGCCCCGCGATTTCCCCACCAACCGGGGCGGCCTGTGCCAGAAGGGCTGGACCGCCGCCGAACTGCTCGACCACCCCGACCGACTGGCCACCCCGCTGCTGCGGGACCGGCCCGGCGCACCGCTGCGCCCGGCGAGCTGGGACGAGGCCCTCGACCGGGTGGCCGCCGGGATCCGCGCCGTCCAGGACCGGCACGGGCCGGACGCGGTCGCGGTCTTCGGCGGCGGCGGGCTGACCAACGAGAAGGCGTACGCGCTCGGCAAGTTCGCCCGGGTGGCGCTGCGTACCCGGCACATCGACTACAACGGCCGCTGGTGCATGTCCTCGGCCGCCGCGGCCGGGCTGCGCGCCTTCGGCGTCGACCGGGGGCTGCCCTTCCCCCTCGCCGACCTCGGCCGGGCGGACACCCTGCTGCTGGTCGGCGCGAACCCGGCCGAGACCATGCCGCCGCTGCTGCGGCACCTCGCCGACCAGCGCGCCCGGGGCGGCCAACTGATCGTGATCGACCCCCGGCTCACGGCCACCGCCCGGCAGGCCGACCGGCACCTGCAGCCGTTGCCCGGCACCGACCTGGCGGTGGCCAACGCGGTGCTGCACGTGGCGCTCACCGAGGGCTGGCTCGACCGGGCGTACGTGGCCGACCGGACCAGCGGCTTCGACGAGGTCCGACGGACCGTGGCCGGGTACTGGCCGGCCGAGGTGGAACGCCTCTCCGGGGTACCGGTGGCCGACCTGGAGGCGACCGCCCGGGCGCTCGCCACGGTGGACCGCGCGATCATCCTCACCGCGCGGGGCGCGGAACAGCACGCCAAGGGCGTCGACACGGTCAGCGCGTTCATCAACCTGGCGCTCGCCCTGGGCCTGCCCGGCCGCCCCGGCTCCGGGTACGGCTGCCTCACCGGGCAGGGCAACGGCCAGGGTGGGCGGGAACACGGGCAGAAGGCCGACCAGCTCCCCGGGTACCGGCGGATCGACGACCCGGCGGCCCGGGAGCACGTGGCGCGGGTCTGGGGCGTACCCGCCGACGACCTGCCCGGGCCCGGGGTGCCCGCGTACGCCCTGCTGGACTCGCTCGGCACCGCGGCCGGCCCCCGGGCGCTGCTGGTCTTCGGCTCCAACCCGGTGGTGTCGGCACCCCGGGCGGCCCGGGTCGAGTCCCGGCTCCGCGCCCTCGACCTGCTGGTGGTGGCCGACTTCGTGCGCTCCGAGACGGCCGATCTGGCCGACGTGGTGCTGCCCGTCGCGCAGTGGGCCGAGGAGGACGGCACGATGACCAACCTGGAGGGTCGGGTGCTCCGCCGGCGGGCGCTGCGGGAGCCGCCGCCCGGGGTCCGCACCGACCTGGCCGTCCTCGCCGGCCTGGCCGCCCGACTGCACGCAGGGGCCCTTCATCGCGCTCCGCACCGTACGGACCCCTTCCCAACGCAAGGCCCCGCTGTCAGCAGCGGGGGCAACGCGGCCGGCGGGCACGGCTTCCCGGCCGATCCGCGCGCCGTCTTCGAGGAACTGCGCCGGGCTTCGGCCGGCGGGCCGGCGGACTACGCCGGCGTGACCTGGGAGCGGGTCGAACGGGACGAGGGCGTCTTCTGGCCCTGCCCCGACCCGGACGGGCCGGACACGCCTCGGCTCTTCACCGAGTCCTTCCCGACGCCGGACGGGCGGGCCCGGTTCCACCCGGTGACGCACCGGCCGGCCGCGGAGGAGGTGTGCGCCGAGTACCCGCTGCACTTCACCACCGGCCGGGTGCTCGCCCACTATCAGTCCGGCGCGCAGACCCGGCGGGTCGACGCGCTGCGCCGGGCCGCCCCGGAGGGCTTCGTCGAGCTGCACCCGGACCTGGCCGACCGGCTCGGCGTGGCCGGGGGCGACGAGGTGCGCGTCGTCTCCCGCCGGGGCGAACTGCGGGCGCCGGCCCGGCTCAGCCCGGCGATCCGGCCGGACACCGTCTTCGCGCCGTTCCACTGGCCGGGCGCGGCGCGCGCCAACTCGGTCACCAACGACGCCGTCGACCCGGTCTCCGGAATGCCGGAATTCAAGATCTGCGCCGTCCGGGTGGAGAAGGCATGAGCGAGCGAAGCGAGCGAATCATCCGGCACAGCGCCTTGGAGCCTCATGGCCGATCGGAGCGGAGATCGGTCATGAGCGAGCGGAGCATCGGACACTGCCCGGCGGAGTCGCCATGAGAGTGGTCATCGTCGGCTACGGGATGGCGGGCGCGCGGCTCGCCGCCGAGCTGCACGCGCGCGACGGCGACCGGAAGGTCACCGTGCTCGGGGCGGAGCAGCACCGGGCGTACAACCGGATCATGCTCTCCGCCCTGCTGGCCGGAAAGATCGACGAGCCGGACGTGGAGCTGACCGAGGTCGCCGGGCAGGGCGTGGACGTCCGGACCGGGCTGGCGGTCACCGCGATCGACCGGGACGCGCGGGAGGTACGCACCGCCGACGGCGACCGGCACGGCTACGACCATCTGGTCCTCGCCACCGGCAGCCGGGCCGTGGTGCCGCCGCTGCCCGGGCTCGACCCGCTGCCCGACCGGGTGGTCCCGTTCCGCACCCTGGACGACTGCCGGCGGATCCTCGCCGCCGCCCGGGGCGCCCGCCGCGCCCTGGTGCTCGGCGGCGGGCTGCTCGGGCTGGAAGCCGCGCGCGGGCTCGCCGCCCGAGGGCTGGACGTGACCGTGGTCCACCCGACCGGATGGCTGATGGAACGACAGCTCGACCCGACCGCCGGGGCGGTGCTCGCCGGCACCCTCGCCGGGCTGGGCGTACGGACCGCGCTGGCCGTCCCGGCGACCGGGGTGGCCGCCGACGCCGACGGGGTCCGCCTCGACCTCGCCGACGGCCGCTCGCTCCACGCCGACCTGCTGGTGCTCTCCTGCGGCGTACGCCCGGACACCGCCCTGGCCGCCGCGGCCGGGCTGGCCGTGGATCGGGGCGTGCTGGTGGACGACCGGTTGCGGAGCAGCGACCCGCGCATCTCGGCGATCGGCGACTGCGCCCAGCACGCCGGGGCGCTGACCGGGCTGGTCGCCCCGGCCTGGGCGCAGGCCCGGGTGGTGGCCGAGGTGCTGGCCGGCGAGGACCCGCTCGCCCGGTACCGGCCACGGCCGGTGGTGACCCGGCTCAAGGCGGCCGGCATCGACCTCGCCGCGATGGGCGACACCGCCGACGGCACACCGCCCGCCGGCACCGCCCCGGATGACGGCGGACCGGTCGAGGAGTTGACCTTCGCCGACCCGACCCGCGGCACGTACGCCCGGCTGCGGATCCGCGACGGCCGGTTGACCGGGGCGATCCTGCTCGGCGACAACCCGGCCGTCGGCACGGTGGTGCAGCTCTTCGACCGGGGTGACCCGGTGCCCGCGGACCGCCGGGCGCTCCTGCTCGGGCGGGCGTTCGGCGCCACCCCGGCCACCCCCGCCGCGTCCCCGGCGCTGATGCCGGACGCGGCCACGGTGTGCCAGTGCAACGACGTCCACAAGGGTGCGCTGGTGGCGTGCTGGCGTGCCGGCGCCCGGACCGTCGAGGAGCTGTCGGCGGCGACCCGGGCGGCGACGGGCTGCGGCGGCTGCCGGGACGCGGTGGCCGGCATCGCCGACTGGCTCGCCGAGGCGGACCCGGTGGCGGTGACGCGATGAACGGACGGGACAGCGGAGGTGATGGCATGCGGGGCGGCAGACTGGTGGTCGTCGGCAACGGCATGGTCGGGCAACGCTTCGTCGAGGCGTTGCGGGCCCGGGACCACGACCGGCGCTGGCGGGTGACGGTGCTCGCCGAGGAGCGGCAGCCGGCGTACGACCGGGTCCGGCTCTCGGCCTTCTTCGACGGGGTCGGCGCGGCGGAGCTGAACCTGCACACTCCCGACGAGGGGGTGGTGCTGCACCTGGGCGAGCCGGCCACCGGGATCGACCGGACGCGGCGGGTGGTGACCACGGCGACCGGCAGCCACCCGTACGACGCCCTGGTGCTGGCCACCGGGTCGTACGCCTTCGTGCCGCCCGTCGACGGCGCCGACCTGCCGGGGGTGTTCGGCTACCGGACGCTGGACGACCTGGCCGCGATCCGGGAGCACGCCCGGGGCCGGCGGGCCGGGGCGGTGATCGGCGGCGGCCTGCTCGGCCTGGAAGCGGCGAACGCCCTACGCCTGCTGGGCCTGTCCACCAGCGTGGTCGAGTTCGCGCCCCGGCTGATGCCGGTACAGGTGGACGAGGCGGGCGGGGCGATGCTCCGCCGTTACGTCGAGGAGCTCGGCGTCACCCCGTACCTGGGGGTGGCCACCACCGCGCTGCGCCCCGGCCCGGACGGCACGGTCGCCACGCTGGAGCTCTCCGACGGCCGTACGGTCGACGCCGAGCTGGTCGTGGTGGCCGCCGGCATCCGGCCGCGGGACGAGCTGGCCCGGACGGCGGGCCTGCCGCTCGGGCCGCGGGGCGGGGTGCTGGTCGACGCCACCTGCCGGACGGCGGACGAACGGATCTGGGCGGTCGGCGAGTGCGCGGCGGTGGACGGCACCTGCCACGGCCTGGTCGCTCCCGGGTACGCGACCGCCGAGGTGGTCGCCGACCGGCTGCTCGGCGGGGCGGCCACCTTCCCCGGCGCGGACACCGCGACCAAGCTCAAGCTGCTCGGGGTGGACGTGGCCTCGTTCGGTGACGCGCACGGCACCACCCCGGGCTGCCTCGACGTCACCTTCACCGACCCGGCCACCCGCACGTACGCCAAGCTGGTCCTCTCCGACGATGCGCGGACGCTGCTCGGCGGCGTCCTGGTGGGCGACGCCGGCGCCTACCCGACGCTGCGGGCGAGTGTCGGCGGGCCGTTGCCCGCTCCCCCGCTGGCCCTGCTGGCACCGGCCGGCGGCGCCCCCGCCGGGGTCGGCGCGCTGCCGGCCGCGGCCCAGGTCTGCTCCTGCAACGCGGTGACCCGGGCGGACCTCGACGCGGCGATCGCGGGCGGGGCGGGGGACGTGCCGGCGTTGAAGGCGTGCACCCGGGCCGGTACGAGCTGCGGTTCCTGCCTACCGATGCTCAAGCAGCTCCTCGACGCGGCCGGGGTGCGGCAGTCCACCGCGCTCTGCGAGCACTTCGACGCCAGCCGGCAGGAGCTGTTCGACATCGTCCGGGTCCGCGGCATCCGCACCTTCTCGCAGCTGATCGCCGAGCACGGGCGGGGGCGCGGCTGCGACATCTGCAAGCCGGTGGTGGCCTCGATCCTCGCCTCCCTCGGCACCGGGCACGTGCTCGACGGCGAGCAGGCGTCCCTCCAGGACACCAACGACCACTTCCTGGCCAACCTGCAACGGGACGGCAGCTACTCGGTGGTGCCCCGGATCCCCGGCGGGGAGATCACCCCGGAGAAGCTGATCGTGATCGGCGAGGTGGCCCGGGACTTCCGGCTGTACACCAAGATCACCGGCGGGCAGCGGATCGACCTGTTCGGGGCCCGGGTCGAGCAGCTCCCGCAGATCTGGCGCCGGCTGGTCGACGCCGGCTTCGAGTCCGGCCACGCGTACGGCAAGGCACTGCGCACGGTGAAGTCCTGCGTCGGTGAGACCTGGTGCCGGTACGGGGTGCAGGACTCGGTCGGGCTGGCCGTCGCGCTGGAGCTGCGCTACCGGGGACTACGCGCCCCGCACAAGCTCAAGGCGGCGGTCTCCGGCTGCGCCCGGGAGTGCGCCGAGGCGCGCGGCAAGGACTTCGGCGTCATCGCCACGGAGACGGGCTGGAACCTCTATCTCGGCGGCAACGGCGGCTTCCGGCCCCGGCACGCCGACCTGTTCGCCACCGACCTGAGCACCGACGAGCTGGTCACGCTGATCGACCGCTTCCTGATCTATTACATCCGGACCGCCGACCGGTTGCAGCGCACCGCCGCCTGGCTCGAGGCGATGGAGGGCGGGCTCGATCACCTGCGCTCGGTGCTGGTGGACGACGCGCTCGGGCTCTGCGCCGAACTGGACGCGGCGATGGCGCGGCACGTCGCGTCGTACTCGGACGAGTGGCGGGACGTGCTGGCGGACCCGGAGCGCCTGCGCCGGTTCACCTCGTTCGTCAACGCCCCCGACGTGCCCGATCCGTCCATCACGTTCACCGTCGAACGCGGCCAACCGGTGCCCGCGCGCGGCGCACCACCGGCGGCCGGTGCCGACCGCCGCCGCCAGCCGGTGGCGCTCGGCCTTCCGGAGGTACGCCCATGAGCCAGCGCAGCGAGCGAATCAGTCAGCTCAGCCTCTTGACCTCGTCGCGACGCCGGGCGGAGCGAGGTGACGCGACGAGGAGGCTCGACTGGACGTCGGTCTGCCCGCTCGACCGGTTGGACCCCGATCGCGGGATGGCCGCGCTGGTCGACGGCGTGCAGGTGGCGCTCGTCCGGACCGGCGGCGAACTGTACGCGGTCGACAACCTCGACCCGGTCGGCGGCGCGTACGTGATGTCCCGGGGGATCGTCGGCAGCCGCGGCGGCGTGCCGACGCTGGCCTCACCGCTGCACAAGCAGGTCTACGACCTACGGACCGGGTGGTGCCTGGACCTCCCGGACGTGGCGCTGCGGCGGCACGAGGTGCGCTGCCGGGACGGGCAGGTCGAGGTGCGGCTGCGGCAGGAGGAGTGATGCGGGAGGAACTGGCCGGCTTCACCATCGGGGTCACCGCCGACCGGCGACGCGACGAACTGGCCGCGCTGTTGCAGCGGCGCGGCGCGCGGGTGGTGCTCGCCCCGGCCCTGCGGATCGTGCCGCTGGCCGACGACACCGACCTGCGCGAGGCCACCCGGGCCTGCCTCGACCGCCCGCCGGACGTGCTGATGGCCAACACCGGCATCGGGATGCGCGGCTGGCTGGAGGCGGCCGAGGGGTGGGGCCTGGGCGAGCCCCTGCGTGCCGTGCTCGCCCGGTCCTACGTGGTCTCCCGCGGCCCGAAGGCGACCGGCGCGATCCGGGCCGCCGGGCTGCGCGAGCACTGGTCCCCGGCCTCGGAGAGCTGCGACGAGGTGATCGACCACCTGGTCCGGCGCGGCGTGGCCGGCCAGTTGGTCGCGCTCCAACTGCACGGCGAGCGGCAGCCGGAGTGCACCGAGGCGCTGGAAGCGGCCGGTGCCACGGTGCTCGAGGTACCGGTCTACCGGTGGGCGCCGCCGACCGACCCGGCTCCGCTGCACCGGCTGATCGACCTGGTCGCGGGGCGGATGGTCGACGCGGTCACGTTCACCTCCGCCCCGGCGGCCGAGGCGCTGCTGCGGGCGGCCGGGGACCGCACCGAGACGGTGCTGGCGGCGCTGCGGGGGGACGTGCTGGCCGGTTGCGTCGGCGCGGTCACCGCCGAACCGCTGGTCCGGCGGGGGGTGCCGGTGGCCGCCCCGAGCCGGGCCCGGCTGGGCGCCTTGGTGCGGACGATCGTGGACGAGCTGCCCCGCCGGACGGTGACCGTGCGGGCCGGCGGGCACCAACTGACGCTGCGCGGGCACGCCGCCGTGGTCGACGGGGAGTTGCGACCGCTCGCGCCGGCCCCGATGGCGGTGCTGCGGGCGCTCGCCGCGTCGCCCGGCAAGGTGCTGTCCCGCACCGCCCTGCTGCGTACCCTGCCCCGGGGCGCGGACGAGCACGCGGTGGAGATGGCGGTCGCCCGGCTGCGGGTCGGACTGACGGCGCCCCGGGTGGTGCAGACCGTGGTCAAGCGCGGCTACCGCCTCCGCGTGGACTGACGGCAGCGGGGGCTGCCTTCGGCGCACCGATCCGGCCGAGCCGCCCGTCCGGTCCGGCTACGGACGGGACGGGCGGACGGTCAGCCGACCGAGGCCGGGTAGCCCCGATCGTGCTCGGCCTGCAGCCGGAGCATGGCGTGCTCGACCACGGTCACCAGCACCTGCTTGACCGACTCGCGATGCCGGGCGTCGCACATCACCAGCGGCACGTCGGGCGAGATAGCCAGCGCCTCGCGGACCTCCTCCAGCTCGTACTGCGCGGCGCCGTCGAACCGGTTCAGCGCCACCACGTACGGCAGGTTGCGGTTCTCGAAGTAGTCCAGCGGGGCGAAGGCGTCGCTGATCCGCCGGGTGTCCACCAGCACCGTGGCACCCACCGCACCCCGGATGATCTCGTCCCACATGAACCAGAAACGGGTCTGGCCCGGCGTGCCGAAGAGATAGAGGATCAGGTCCTGGGCCATGGTGATCCGGCCGAAGTCCATGGCGACCGTGGTGGTCTCCTTGCCGGGCACCTTCGACGGATCGTCGATGCCCACCCCGGCCGCGGTCATCAGCGCCTCGGTGGTCAGCGGCGTGATCTCGGAGATCGCGCCGACCAGGGTGGTCTTGCCCACCCCGAAGCCACCCGCGACCACGATCTTCGCGGAGATGATCTCCCGGCTGCGGCTCGCCCCGGCGGGGTCATAGTTCGCGAAGTCCACTTAGCACCCTTCCCAGCAAGTTCATCCGCTCCTGGAACCCCGTCACGGGAGCGGCAGTGTGTAGCGTCAGCAGGCCCTCGGCCACCAGGTCGGCGACCAGCACCCGGGTGACGCCCAGCGGCATCCGGGTGTACGCGGCGATCTCCGCGAGCGACTGCGCCCGGCCCTCACAGACCAGGGCAATGCGGTACTTGTCGTGCCCGGCGAACCGCGCCTCGGCCGACTGTGTGGGCGTGCAGGAGAGCACCGCCTCCAACGCGATGTTCTGCAACGGCTCGGTGCGGCCGCGGGTGACCGCGTACGGTCGCACCAGCGCCCCACGCGGATCCCGCCGTGGTTCCATCTCGCGATCACCTCCCTTCGTACGGAGCCGGTCGGCTCCCGGTCACCAGGTCACACCGAACGCCGGTCAGGACCGGACAGCATCCCGCGGCAGCGGGACCAGCGCCTGGCCGACCCGCTCCACCAGCAGCGCCATCTCGTAGCCCACCTGGCCCACGTCGCAACTCCGGGCGGCCAGCACCGCCATCGAGGAGCCGTCGCTGATCGACATGAGGAACAGGTATCCGCTGTCCATCTCGATGACCGTCTGGAGCACCCCGCCGGCGCTGAACATCCGCGCGGCGCCCTCGGTCAGGCTCACCACGCCGGAGGTGATCGCGGCGAGCTGGTCGGCTCGGTCCCCCGGCAGGTCGCGGGAGGAGGCGAGCAGCAGCCCGTCCGCGGACACCGCCACCACGTGGGCGATGCCCGCCACGCTGTCGGCGAAGTTGGTGAGCAGCCAACCCATGTCCTGCATGGCCGCTGGCCTGTTCATCGGTTCGTCTCCTTGGTCGAGTTGCTGTTCAGGTCCGCGCCGGCCGTCCGACCCCGCTGCACACCGCGGTGGTAGGCCGAGAGCAGACCGCGTACTTCGTCCGGCGTGCGCTTGGCGCGGGACCGGCCGCCCTTCGGCTCGATGCCCCCGGGAACGAGTTGGGCCTGCGGCACGCGCTTCGGCAGACCGGAGCGGGTGGTCCCGCCGGTGCTGGGCTCCGCGGCCTGGCTGGCCCGCGCCCAACCGTCGTCGGCCGCCGTCCGCCAGGCGTCCGGGTCGATCGCCGGCGGCGCGGGCGGGGGCACGGCGGCGGGCGGCGGGGTGTACGGCGGCGGCGAGGCCATCGCCGACGCCTGGGCGCCCGGGGTACGGGTCGGCAGCGGCGGCGCGGTGGCGGATCGCTTCGGGGCGGCCGGCGGGTCTTCGTCGAACCGGGGCCGGGCGAAGATCGTGGTCTCGTCCTCGCCGTGCGAGCGGAACCAGACCGCCTCCATCTCCCGGAAGATCGGCGCCTCGGCCGGGTGGGCCGCCAGTGGCGCGGCCGGGGCCGGCTTGGCGACGTCGACCGGCGGGGCCGACGCGAGCGGCTGGTACGCCGACACGGCGGGGTACGCCGGCGGCGCGGAGGTTGGGCCGAGCGGCGTGGCCGGCGCGCTGGTTGCGGCCACCTCCCCGCCCGGGGTCCGCTTCGGCAGCGGGGCGAGCGCGGGGTACCCGAGGGTGGGTCCGCCCAGCGCGTAGCCGGCACCGGAGACGGGGGTCGCCGGGGCGGGCGGCGGCACGGGCGGCAGCGCGCCCGTCACGCCCCCGACCTGCACGGCGGGGCCGGTGTCCCGCGCCTCGTCCAGCGACTGCCAGCGGGCGGGCGGCGTGGGGGTCCGCCACTGGTCGGTGAGCGTGGCCGTGGTGGTCCGCCCCGCGCCGGCCAGCGGTTCTGCGGCGTGGCCCACCGGATTCAGCGGGGCCTGCTCGACGGCGAGCGGCTGGCGCGGCCGGCTCAGCTGGGCCGGGCCCCGGTTCGCCGGCAGCACCACGGTGGAGTTCGGCAGGGTCACCTGGGCGACGGTGCCGCCCTCGACGTTGCGGCGCAGCTCGACCCGGATGCCGTAGCGGGCGCCGAGCCGGCTGACCACGGCCAGGCCCATCAGCCGGAACGCCGCCACGTCGACCGTGGGCGGTGCGGCAAGCCGCCGGTTCAGCGAGTCGAGCTGCTCGTCGCTGAGGCCGAGGCCGCGGTCCTCGACCTGGATCAGCACGTAGTCCCGGATCCGTCGGCCGTCCGCGACCACCGTGGTGTTCGGCGGCGAGAACCGGGTGGCGTTGTCGAGCAGCTCGGCGACCAGGCGGACCACGTCGTTGACCGCGTGCGCGGCGACCGAGATGTCGGTGTCGACGGTGCCGAACTCGATCCGGTTGTAGAGCTCCACCTCGGACTGGGCGGCCCGCAGCACGTCGACCAGGAGCGCGTCGTCCCGGCGCGGCACGGCCGAGTCGGCGCCGGCCAGCACCAGCAGGTTCTCGTCGTTGCGGCGCATCCGGGTGGCCAGGTGGTCGAGTTCGAAGAGCTGGGCCAGCCGCTTCGGGTCCTCCTCGCCCCGCTCGATCGCGTCCAGCTCGCCGATCATCCGGTCGACCAGGTTCTGCGAGCGCCGGGCCAGGTTGAGGAACATCGCCGAGACACTGGTCCGCAGCGCCGCCTGCTCGGCCGCCACCCGGACCGCTTCCCGGTGGACCACGTTGAAGGCCGCCGCCACCTGGCCGACCTCGTCGCGGTTGGTCAGCTTGATCGGGTCCCGGACCTGCTGGACGATCTCGTCCACGCCACCGTCGCCGATGGCGTTGACGTTCTGCAGCCGGTTGACCGCGTCCGGCAGGTCGTGGTTCGCCACCGCCAGGGCGCCCTCGCGCAGCCGGCGCAGCGACTCGTTCAGTGAGCGGGCCAGGACCACGGCCAGGGTCACGGCGATGAACAGGGTGAGCAGGACGATCAGGCTCTCCACGACGGCCTGCCGGATGACGGCCGACAGGACCGCGTCGGCGTCGGCGAGCAGCTGGTTCTGGAGCTGGATCTCGGCCCACCGCATCAGGTCGTTGACCGCGCCGATGGCGGCCGCGGCGTTGTCCCGACCGACGAGCGGGGGCTTGTTGACCGAACGGGACACGTCGTTCGCGACCCGGTCGGCGAGCTGCACCGCGTCGCCGGAGACCGTGCTGTCCACCAGGGCACGCTGTGCCGGCTCGGCGGCCTGGGAGAAGGCGATCAGCGCCTCCTGCTGGGCGGTCAGGGTGCCGATGAAGGAGGAGAACTGTTCCTCGTCGATCCGGCCGGCGGCGAGCGCGGTGAAGACCACCGCCTGCTCCTCGGCGACCTCCGCCTTGGCGTGGGCGAACGCGGCCACCGCCCGGCGGGCATCGGCGATGCCCTCCGCGCCCGGCTGCTGGGCGAGGGTGTCGCCGTACGCGACCAGGTCGCCGAGGATGATGCCGTAGCGCAGGCTCGCCTTTGCCACCGGCATCTGCTGCCGGTCCAGGACCTCCTGCCGGGTGCCGTTGAGGGTGGCCAGGTGGTCGTCGATGACCTTGAGCCGGCTACGGACCGAGGCCGGCACGTCGCCGAGCCCGTTCCGCTCCTCCTGGTACGCCGCGATCCGCTCGTCGGTACGCCGTACCCGCAGGTTGTAGTCGTCCGGCTTCTGCTCCGCCCCGGCCAGGTACGCGGCCGCCGCCATCCGCTCCTTGTGCAGATCCTGGGCCAGCGCCGACACGTCGATCGACAGCGCGGTCAGCGACCGGATCCGGGTGGCGTCGTACGCGCCCTCGCCGACCGAGACGAGTCGGATGGTCGCCAGTGCGATGACGGCTGCCACCGGTACAACCAGGATGAGAGCGAGCTTGGAACGGATGCGCGCGTCTCGCAGCCGAGGCAGCCTCCGTCGCCGGTTCCGCTGATCGGCGTCAGTGCTCTCGGGCAGGGTCGTAGGTCCGGTGCTCACGACATCGCCTCCGTCGTTTCTTCCACGCTTGACCCGCCGACCCGTGCCTGGTGCAGCGGCCAGCGCCACGCGCGGCACGGGCGGAATTTCATCAGAAGAGATCCGACTTGGGAAGTCGCAGTGAGGCAGGAAACGGTCGGCGGCGGCCCAACCCCTGATCCGGTCAACTATTACCTTCATTTCCTCAAGCCCCTGAACAGGGCATGTAACTCCAAGGTGGTCATTCGCATCTGCGCAGTAATTACCGGTTAACGGTCCGTGCCCCCAGCATGTGGGACGACCGTCCCACGCAACTCCCGGCAGCGCGCTTGACCACAGGGCCTGGCATTGGCAAGGTTTTGCAGGCTTCGCGCACACCGTACGGCAGACCAATCCCGTTTCTCCACTGAGGACGGACAAGCGGCGGTGATCGGGCCCGCGCCCACGCCGCACCTGGAGGACTGAGTTGAGCCCCATCCGCTCCGCGAGCATCGCGGCGCTCGCATCGGCCGTGCTGGCCACCACGCTCACCGGCTGCCAGTTCGGCGGGGAGCAGCAGGACATCAGCCCCATCGTCATCGCGGCGGACCTCGAACTGTCCGGCGGCTACGCGCCGGTGGGCAAGGTGTACCGACGCGCGCTGGAACTGAAGGTCGACCAGCTGAACTCCTCCGGCGCACTCGGCGGCCGAAAGATCGAGCTCAAGGTGAAGGACAACCGCTCGGACGCCGCCGAATCCTTGCGCAACATCAACGATTTCGCCAATGACTCGCGGGTCAGCGCCGTCATCATGGGCGGTTGCAACGATTGCGCGATCGGCGCCGCCCCGACGATCGGCGAGAAGCGCATTCCCACGATCGCGCTGGCATCCGCCAGCGCCGTCACCGAACCGGTCGCCGACCGCAAATACGTCTTCAAACTGGCCCCGAACGCCGGCGACAGCGCCGCCGCGCTCACCACCGAACTGGCCCGGAAGGGCTTCCGCAAGGTGGCCGTGCTGTACAGCGCCGACCAGTCGGGCGAGGAAGGGCTGACCGCGCTGCGCCGCGAGTTCGGCAAGGCCGGCATCCGGCTGCTCCGTGCCGAGGCGGTACGGCCCACCGACACCGACGTCAGCGGCCAGGTCTCGCAACTGGTGGCGAAGAAGCCGCAGGCGCTGGTCATCTGGACCCCACCGGAGCAGGCCTCGCTCGCGGCCGACAACGCCCACGAGAACCACTACCCCGGGTCGCTCTTCTTCGACGCGGCGGCGGCGGGCGACCTCTTCCTCGGCGCCTCGGCCAAGTCGACGGAGCAGGCGACGCTGATCTTCACCCAGACCATGGTGATCGACGACGTCATCGCCACCACCCCCGCCAAGGCGGCCCGGCGACAGTGGTTCCAGGACTACACCGCCCAGTACGGCGGCTACAACGGCACCTCCTCGTTCGCGGCCGACGCGGTGCAGCTCATCGCGGACGCCGAGCTGCGCTCCGGCAGCGCGGCCGGCAAGGTGAACCGGGACGCCCTGCGCGACGTCCTGGAGACCTCGCAGCTCGACGGCCTCTCCGGCCCGATCCGGATGACGCCGGACAACCACTCCGGGCTGATGCCGCAGGCGTTGACGACGCTGGTGGCTCGGGGTGGGCGCTGGCGGCTCGCTGGCTGATTTTCTCCTTGCGGTGGGGTGTGGCCCCAGCACAACCGGCTCCGGGCGGTCAGGCTTGATCCCTCCGCCGGTTGCGCTGGGGCCACACCGTCGGTGGTTCCGCGCCGTCCGCCCCGCTTGGTTGATCTCGGGGGTCTACGGTTGGTTGATCTTGGGGGCCTACGGTCGGCGTCCGGTCCGCTGTTGACGTCTGCTGTTTGTGGTCACCTGGCCGAGGTGGTGGCTCTGACCCAGGGGAGGGCCAGGCGTTCGATCAGGGTGAGGGCGGAGTAGAGCACGATGCTCATCAGCGCCACCAGCACGATCGCCGCCCACGCCGTCGCGGTGTCGCCGACGCCGTTGTACTGCAGGATCTGCTGGCCCAGCCCGGGCTGGTCCGAATAGAACTCGCCGATCACGGCGCCGATCGAGGCCAGCGGCATGGCCACCTTCAGCCCGACGAAGATCTGCGGCAGCGCGGCGGGGAAGCGCACCTTGCGGAACGACTGCCACCATGACGCGTTGAGCGACCGGCCCAGTTCGGCGAGGTCCGCCGGAGTGGTGGTCAGCCCGGTCGCGGTGGACAGCACGATCGGGAAGAAGCAGAGCAGGAACACCATGGTCAGGATGGGTTTCTCCCCCCAGCCCACGGCGACCACGAGCAGCGGCCCGAAGGCGATCTTCGGCACCGCGTTGACCGCCACCAGCAGCGGCGCGAACATCCGCTCCACCCGGCGGGAGGCGGCCAGGGCCATCCCGATCAGCACCCCGGCGAGCGACGAGAGCAGGAAGCCGAGCAGGGTCATCCAGGTGGTGATCCCCAACGCCGGCAGCAGCACGTGCGCCGACCCGGTCAGCGAGCGTCCCACCGACTGCGGCGGGGGCAGCAACGCCGGGTGCACCAGCTGCACGCCCGAGGTGACCAGCCACCAGGCCGCCACCGTGATCACCAGCCCGAGGGCCGGTAGCAGCACCGCCGCCGGGCGTACACCCGACCGGCGTGGGACGGGCGGGGTCTGCGCCGGCGGCTGCGGCGCCGGCGCCCCGGCGCTGGTCTCGGTCAATTGCGTCAAGGTGTCCTCATCTCTCCGCCGGCCGGACGACCGGCACGCGAAGGGGGTGCCCCCCGCCGGAGCCCCGGCGAGGCGCACCCCCGTAGTCCGAGCCGGCCCGGTCAGGCCTTCGGCGCGAGGTTGAAGTCGATGATCTGGTCGGGGGTCAGGTTCTGCTTGAGCGCGCCCGCACCCTGGAGCAGGGCGATGGACTTGGCCACCCGGCCGCTGTCCAGGGTGCCGATCGCCGTGCCCGAGTTGCTGGACCGGACGTACGCGGCCATCAGCTGCAGCTCGGCGGCGGCTGCGGCCGGGTTGGTCGCGTCCACGTTCTTCTTGAGGAGATCCGCCGCCTCCTGCGGGTGCTCCAGGGCATACTCCAGGCCCTTGAGCAGCGCCGCGACGAAGCGCTTGACCATCTCCGGCTTCTCCTTGGCGATCTTGGTGGAGGTGATCAGCGCGTTGCCGTAGAGGTCCTGCATCACGTTGCTGTAGGGCAGCACGACCGGCGTCTTCTTGGCCACCGCCTGGACGGTCGGCTGGCCGACCACGAACTGGCCGATGCCGTCGACCGAGCCGGCGCCCAGCATGCCGATCAGCGCCGCGGCGTCACCGTTGACCCAGGTGACCTTGCTGGCGTCGACGCCGGCCAGCCGGGCGTACGTCGGGAAGAGGTTGCGCACGACGGAGAAGGGCGTGTCGGCGAGCTTCTTGCCCTCGAGGTCCTTCGGGGTGGCGATGTTCTTGCCCTCGACCGACACGATCGCGGCCATGGTGCGCTGCTGGATCGCGGCCACCGCGACGAAGTCCTTGGCCTGGCCGTTGCCCATCTGGAGGAGACCGCCGGTCAGGTCGATCGGGCCGAAGTCGGCCTGGCCGCCGGTGACGAGCTTGATGACGTCGCCGGTGCCCTGGCCCGGCTTGATCTCGACGTCGAAGCCGGCCTCCTTGAAGAAGCCCTTCTCCTTCGCCACCCAGGCGTACGAGTCACGCCCGAAGTTGCCAAACGAGGTGAGGTAGGTCACCTTCTCTAGGGTGCCGCTGGCCGCGTTCTTGGTGTCCGCGGACTTGTCCGAGTCGCCGCTGCAGCCGGCGACGAGGGCGAGGGCGGTGGCCAGCGCGGCGGCGGCGACCGTACGGGTCAGCCTTCTCATCTATGCACCATGTCCTTTCCGACCAGGCCATATTCGCCTGGGCGGGTCGTGGTTCGACGGTGCCGGCCGGAGGGGACAGCCGACCGGTTCGTCGTGAGGGGACTATTCGCGCGCAACAGCGTACGAGAAGCTGGTTGACCTCGGTCGGGCGTCCGGGTTGCGGAACGGAAACGAAGTTGCCTGACGGAAAGCGGACTGCCGTCTACCCCGGACGGTGCTATGCACGGTCGATCCCGCTACGCTAGCCCGGCTCACGTTCGCGACGTGGAAGGGAGCCGGCGGGAGATGATCCAACTGTCCGGGGTGTCCCGCACCTTCGACGGCCGCTCGGGACGGGTCGAGGCCCTGCGCGGCATCGACCTCGACGTCGCGGAAGGCGAGTTCGTCGCCATCCTCGGCCGCTCCGGTTGCGGCAAGTCGACGCTGCTCCGCATGATCGCCGGCCTGCTCCCGGCCACCGCGGGCGAGATCACCGTGGCCGGGACGCCCATCACCAAGCCCCGCCGGGACATCGCCATGCTGTTCCAGCGGCCCGCGCTGCTGCCCTGGCGTTCGGTGCTGGACAACGTCCTGCTGCCGGTGGAGATCTTCGGCTGGAGCCGGGCGAAGCACCGGGACCGGGCCCGCGAGCTGCTCGCGATGGCCGGGCTCGGCGGTTTCGAGAAGCGCCTGCCGCACGAGCTCTCCGGCGGCATGCAGCAGCGGGTCTCGCTGTGCCGGTCGCTGATCGGCGGGCCACGCGTGATGCTCATGGACGAGCCCTTCTCGGCGCTCGACGCGCTCACCCGGGAGGAACTCTCCGGCGAGCTCCAGCGGGTGCACATGGAGACGAAGGCGACCATCGTCTTCGTCACCCACTCCATCGACGAGGCGGTGCTGCTCGCCGACCGGGTGGTCGTGCTCAGCCCGCGCCCCGGCCGGATCCGCAAGGTGGTCGAGGTGGACGTCCCCCGGCCGCGCACCCTCGGCCGGCACGCGCACCTGGCCGACGTGGCCCGGATCAGCGCCGACCTGCACGAGCTGCTGATGGAGCGGGACGCGCCCGCGCAGCCGGAGCCGGCCGGGACGGCCCGGCAGTGACCATGCGAGTGTCGGTGTTCACCGAGCCGCACCGCGGAGCCAGCTACGACGACCAGCTCCGCTTCGCCCGGCGGGTGGAGGAGACCGGCTTCGAGGGCTTCTTCCGGGCCGACCACTACCGGTCGATGGGCGATGACCCGGGCCTGCCCGGCCCCACGGACGCCTGGCTGACGCTGGCCGCGCTGGCCCGGGAGACCTCCCGGATCCGGCTCGGCACGCTGGTCAGCTCGGCCACCTTCCGGCTGCCCGGGCCCCTGGCCGTGCTGGTCGCCCAGGTCGACCAGATGAGCGGCGGCCGGGTCGAGCTGGGCCTCGGCGCGGGCTGGTACGAGCGGGAGCACACCGCGTACGGCATCCCGTTCCCCCCGGTGGCGGAGCGGTTCGACCGGCTGGCCGAGCAGCTGGAGATCATCACCGGGCTGTGGCGTACCCCGGCGGGCGAGACGTTCAGCTTCGCCGGCGAGCACTACCAACTCCTCGACGCGCCCGCGCTGCCCAGGCCGGTGCAGCGGCCCGGCCCGCCGGTGATCGTCGGTGGGCGGGGCCCCAAGCGCACCCCGGAGCTGGCCGCCCGGTACGCCGACGAGTTCAACCTGCCGTTCAAGTCCGTCGCCGAGACGGCCGCCGCATACGACCGGGTACGCGAGGCGTGCGACCGCACCGGGCGCGCCGACTCGGGGCGGCCGCCGCTGGTGCTCTCCGCCGGGGTGGTGGTGGCCATCGGCCGTACCGACGCGCAGGCGCAGCGCCGGGCCGCGCCGCTGCATGTCAAGAGCGCCCTCCCTCCGGAGGATCCGGTGATCGGCTCCCCCGCCCAACTCGTTGACCGGCTCGGCGAGTTCGCCGCCGTCGGCGCCACCCGGATGCACCTGCGCCTGATCGACTTCGACGACCTCGACCACCTGGAGCTCATCGCCGCCGAGGTGCTCCCCCAACTGGACGGAACCCGATGACCGACCTCTCCGCCGACCTCGAACTCGGCCCCGTGGGCCAGGAGATCGTCTTCGAGAACGACAAGGTGCGGGTCTGGCACATCCGTCTGGAGCCGGGCGAGCGGCAGCCGCTGCACCGGCACGACCACCCGTACCTGGTGGTCGCGATCCAGGGCGCGAAGAACGTGGTGCAGACCATCGACGGCACCACCATCGATGCCGACGAGCCGACCGGCGGGGTGGTCTACCGCGACCCCGGCGCCGTGCACATGCTGACCAATGTCGGCGACACCACCTACCTGGCCCGCCTCGTCGAACTGAAGTAACCACCCCGACACCAGCGCGCCGCACCCAGAGTGGTAAGTGGCGATCGACCCCACCTGGCCGTAACGTGCCGGACATGGCCTTTCGGACGTGGGGCAGGCTGCTGCTCACTGCGCTCGTGGTGAGCTTGCTGGCCGGGGCCGGCCAGCTCGGCATCGCATACGGGTTCGGCGTCGTACGCCTCAACGGCGCGTTCATCGACGGCTCGGTCAACCGGTGGCCGGCCCAGCTCGTCTGGGTCGCCTGGTTCGCGGCGATCGCCGCGGTGACCGGCGCCGTCCTCACCGAACGGTTCGCCCGGCGGGACGGGCTGCCCGGCGGCACCAGCGAACAGCTCGCCGTCGCCGGTGCCGCCGCCCTGGGCGCGATCGTCGTCGCGCCACTGTGCATGCAGCCGGCCCGCGCGGCCGAGCTCGGCGGCACCATCGAGCCGGTGTGGGCGGTCGGCATCTGCGCGATCCTCGGCGCGGTGGTCGGGGCGGGCGCCGCGGTCGCCGTCCTGCTCAAGCCGCCGCTGGGCTGGAACATCGCGCTGTCCGCGGGGGCCGTCTGGCTGCTCGCGCTGATCTCCGCCGCGCCGTCGGTGGCCTCGACCGGGCCGCTGCTCAGCGTACGCCTGGGGGTCCTCGAACCGTCCTGGCTGGACCCCGCGCCGGCGCAACGCCTGGCCGCGCTGATCATGCCCACGGTGGCCCTGCTGGCCGGTGCGGCGGTCGGGGCGCTGGCCCGCCGGCGCGGGCACTCCCCGCTCGTCGGCGGGGCGGCCGGGGCGGCCGGCCCGGTCCTGCTGGCCTTCGCCTACCTGACCGCCGGCCCCGGCGTCGCGACCGACCGCTACCAGCTCGCCCCCTACTACGGGGCGCTGGTCGCGGTGGCCGCCGGCGCGCTCGGCTCGGCCGCCACGACGGTGCTGCGCCGGCCGGTCGCGGAGACCGAAACCAGCGCGATCGAGCCGACCGACATCCTCCAGCCCCTGCCGTCGTCACCCGCCGGTCCCGGCGACCCGGGCTTCGCCGCGGAGCCGGCAACCGACTCCCTGGGGGCTGCCGAAGGTACCGCCATCCAGTCGAGCCTTCCCGAGGCCGGACGGGAGCCGACCCCCCGGAGTACCGACGCCCCCACGCCCGCCCACTGGGACTGGCCGCGGGCCTCCGATTTCACGCCGTCGCCCCGGCCGGCCCACCGGTCCCGGGCCGACCGGACGACCCCCGACCGCACCGGCCTGGACGACGACCGCACGATTTCCGCCGAGCACACCGCGTTCGAGGACCGCCCGGCCCCGGCCGGGCCCATCGAGATCGAGGGCTCCAGCACCTCCGCCGACCGCGCCGGCGTTGACCACCGCACCATTGCCGCCGACCACACCGCCTCCGTTGAGCCCGCCACCCCGGCCGGCCGGGGCTCCGCCGACGAGCGCAGCTCCGCCGAGGGGCCGGGTCCCGTCGCCGGGGCCGCCGCTGCCGGGCCGGAACCGGAGGCTTCGCCGAGCCCGGCCGGCGACGCCGGCAGCGACGCGCCCGTCGCCGTGCGGGACGCCGACGACCTGACGCAGACTCTGCCGGTGCCCGGGCTGCTGCCCCCGCGGCGGCGCACCGCCGCCATCGACGTGCTCGCCGCCGGCCGCCCGGCACCAGACCAGGCCGTCAAGCCGCAGGAGTCGACCGCCGCCTCCCCAGCCCCGGCTCCGGCTCCGGCTCCGGCTCCGGCGACGCTTCCGGAGCGGGTGCCGTCGCCGGACGTCGCGGCGCTCGCGGGCGCGGCGCCGTCGCCGCGGGCGGAAACGCCGGCCGAGCCGGAGCCGGACCACAGCACGCCACTCGGGGAGGCAGCCACGACGTCGCCCACCGTTCCACGGGGCGGCGGCCTGCCCGACCACGAGGCGCCGGCGCGGGCCGACGGAGACGACCCGGCGACCCCGGCACCCGCCGCGCGGCCGGTTGCCGGCCGCCGATCCCGCCGGCAACCGCGTCCGGCGCCGGCCGCGGCCAAGGCGGTCCCAGCCGAAGCGGGCAGCGGCAGGCTGGCCGACGCCGGAACGGGCCCGCGAACGGATTCGCCTGCCGTGGCCGCCGCCGCGCCGGTCCAGGTCGGGCCGGCGCCGGCCGCAGCCGGGCCGGAGAGCGCGCCGGCGAACCCCTCGGCGGCGGAGGCGGCGGCCGGTGCCGGCGATCCGGGCTCGACGAGCACCCGCCCGGGCAGCCGATCCAGGCGCGGACGCAAGACCCGTACCAGCCCGGCAACCGCAACGACTCCGGCCAGCGCGGCGAGCCCCGTCCCGGCCCCGTCGACCGAGGCGACCCCAGCCGAGGCGGCGCTCAGCGCGGCGGCCTCCACCGAGGCGAAGCCGGCCGAAGGCACGCCCGCTGCGGCGGCCTCCATCGACGCGAAACCAGCCGGAGGCGCGCCCGGCGCGGCGGCCTCGACCGAAGCGAAGCCGGCCGAAGGCACGCCCGGCGCGGCGACCCCCACCGAGGCGAAGCCAGCTCAAGCGACCCGGGCCCACCGGAGGCCAGCCCGGACGGCCTCGACCGAGACGGTCCCGGCCCAGGCGCCCCGGATCGAGGCGGACCCGGCCCAGGCGGCCCCGGATCAGGCGGCCCCGATCGAGGCGCCGCACGCCCGGGCGACGCCGGAGGTGCCCCCGGCCGACCCGCACACGCCTGCGCCGGCGGTCGACGTACCGGCGCGCTCGGCGTCTCCGGCGACGCCGCCGGCCCCCCGGGCGGCCGGCGACCTCGACCAGCGGCCGGGCGGCCGGACGCCGCTGTTCGGTGCCGAGCCGGCCGACGCCACGGCGGATCCCCAGACCAACGAGGGTGGACGCCGGACCCGGAGTTACTTCTTCTCCGACGACGAGCCCGCGGCGACCGACCTGCCCGGCCCGGCCGACGCACCGGCGTCGCCGCGCCCGCGCTTCCCGATCTTCGAGGACGTGACGGATCGGCCGGACGAAGCCCTACCGACCGGCCCGGTGGCACTCCCGCCCAGCCAACCGGTCGGCCCACAGGACGGTGCCGGGCCGGGCAGCGGCGGCGACCCGACCGCTGCCACCGGCAGCACGACGGGCACTCCGGATCGGACGGAGGCGCCGGCCGGGGCAGCCCGGGTCGAGCCGATGCCGCGTCCCCGTCACCGGGCCCTGCCGGACCTGGGCCGCGACGCCCGTTGGGACGCCTTCGCCAACGCCCGGCAGGCGACCCCCGTCCTGCCGAACGCCCCGCAGGCCGGCGGCCGGCACGCCGACACCACCGGATCCCCGAACGCAGGCGAGGAGGGCGGCGAGCCGGGTGACGGACGGTCGAAGCTCCGTGGCCTGTTCCGCCGCAACCGGGCCAAGGGCACGCCGGATGACGCGGGCCGCGAGTCCGAGTCGCTGGCGCAGGACGAGGAGTACGTCGACTGGGTCGCCGGACTCGCCTCGGACGACGGGCAGGACATCCCTACGCTGCGCGGCGGCCGCCACCACCGCGACTGACCCTGCGGTCCGGGCCGGCCACCTGGCCGGTCCGGACCGGAGGCGCTCAGGCCAGCGGCGGGTAGACCCGGGAACCAGCCGAGCGGAAACTGGTCCTCCCAGCGGAACTCGAACCGCGCCCGGGACAGCGCGTCGTCCCAGCCCTGCGCCCCGCGGTGCCCCTTGGCCAGGTCCGCCGCGTGCGCCGCGATCTTGTACGCGATCACGCCCGCCGTCACGTCGTCCCGGTCCGGCAGCCCGAGGTGCTCCTTCGGGATGACGTAGCAGAGCATCGCGGTGCCGGACATGCCGATCATCGCGGCGCCGATCGCCGAGGTGATGTGGGGGCGATGTCCGTGGTCAGCGGCCCCAGCGTGTAGTGGCTCAAGCGGACCAGCCGAAGTGGTCCAGCGGACCGGATCCCGCGCCCAGTTCCCAGTCCCGCGCGCCGGCCAGCGCGCGGGCGACGTACTCCTTGGCGGCGGTGACCGCGACCGGCACGGGATCGCCAGCCGCCAGCCGGACGGCGATCGCCGCCGACAACGAGCAGCCGGTGCCGTGGGTGTGCCGGGTGCGCACCCGGGGCCCCCGCAGCAACCTGGTCGCCCCGCCGCCGACCAGCACGTCCACCGACTCACCCGCGGCGTCCACGTCGCCGCCGGTCACCACCACATGCGCCGGGCCGGCGGCCGCGAGGGCCTCAGCCGCCGTGACCATCTCCTCGACCGCGGTCACCGGGCGTCCGGTGAGGGCCGCGGCCTCCGCGCAGTTCGGCGTCGCCACCTCGGCGTACGGCAGCAGCCGCTGCACCGCCTCCACCACCCCGAGCGGGTGTCCACTGGTGGCGACCAGCACCGGGTCGACGACGAGCCGGGGCAGCCGCCCCGCCTCCGCCACCTCGGCGATCGCGTCGGCGACCGCCGGGGTGCCGAGCATGCCGGTCTTCACCGCGCGCACGGCGAAGTCGCCGAGCACGCTGTCGAGCTGGTCCCGGACGGTCTGCGGGGGCAGCGGCAGGACGGCGTCGACGCCCCGGGTGTTCTGCGCGGTGATGGCGGTGATCACGCTGGTGCCGTACGCGCCGAGGGCGGCGAAGACCTTGAGGTCGGCCTGGATGCCCGCGCCGGCGCCGGAGTCTGATCCGGCGATGGTGAGGACTGTCCGCGGTGTCATGTCTCGTCCTCCGTTGCTGTTGAGGGTCGGCACTCCGCTGGCCTTGAGGGCTGCGGCCGACCGTGCCCACTCCGGGCGGTCAGGCTTGATCCCTCCGTGGGCACGGTCGTCCGCAGCCCCGTCGTGGGGACCTCCGGCGGGGCGTGCCAGCTTTGCGGCACAGGG
Organism: Micromonospora sp. NPDC007230; assembly: GCF_042869115.1. Classification (NCBI taxonomy): domain Bacteria; kingdom Bacillati; phylum Actinomycetota; class Actinomycetes; order Micromonosporales; family Micromonosporaceae; genus Micromonospora; species Micromonospora sp. NPDC007230. The sequence continues at coordinate 155,551 of NZ_JBIAFE010000001.1, forward strand.
GTGACCGCTTCGCGAGAGTTCTCGGTCGGCCGGGTGACCGCCTTGTGGAAGCTCCCGGTCAGAGTGGTGACCGCCTCGTGGAAGCTCTCGGTCAGTGTGGCGGCCGCCTCGCCGGGGTCGTCGGCGCGCATGACGCCGCCCAGCACCGCCACCCCGGCGGCGCCCGCCTCGACGCACGCGGTGACCTGCTCGGGCGTCTCGATGCCGCCGAGGGCCAGTGCCGGCACCGGGCTGAGCTCGATCAGGTCGGCGAGTCGCGCCGGGAGCAGGGGCGGGCCGTAGCCCGGCTTGGTTCTGGTCGCCCAGACCGGCGACAGCGTCACGTAGTCCTCTGTGGTCAGCCGGGCCACCTCGGTGGCGTCGTGGCAGGAGCGGCCGACGAGGCCGACGACCGGCGGCGGGTACGGGCCGGCGGCGGGCAGATGGATGGCGTCGCCGCCGAGCGGGTCGGGACCGGCGACGACCAGGGTGCCGCCCGCCTCGGCGAGGATCGCCCGCAGCTCGCCGGCGAGGGCGGCCCGTTCGGCGCGGGGCAGGTCCTTCTCTCGGAGCACCACCCAGCGCACTCCCCCGGCCACCGTCGCTGCGATCACCTCGGGCAGCGGCCCCCGCGCCACCCGCCGGTCCGTCAGCACCACCAGGCCGGACGGCGCGGCGCTCGACGCGATCTTGGAAGAATCCGGCCCCTCCAGGGACCCTTTCCTACCAAGATCTCCTTCAGCTTGGTGACCAGCGGCCACCCCGGACGGTGCGGTCACAGGTCCGGTCTTCCCTCGTCGGGGGTGGAGGCGAGGGCGTGGAAGCGGCGGGCGATCCGGCCCGCCCCGCACGCGAGCCGTCCGGCCGCCACCGCGTACCGCATTGCGGTGGCCATCGCCACCGGGTCGGCGGCCCGGGTGACCGCACTGGCCAGCAGCACCGCGTCGCAGCCCAGCTCCATGGCGAGCGCGGCGTCCGAGGCGGTGCCGATGCCGGCGTCGAGGATCACCGGCACGTCGACGCTCTGCCGGATCAGCCGGATGTGGTGCGGGTTGCTCACGCCCAGGCCGGAGCCGATCGGCGCGCCGGCCGGCATCACCGCCGCGCAGCCCACGTCGGCCAGCCGCCGGGCCAGGACCGGGTCGTCCGAGGTGTACGGCAGCACGGTGAACCCGTCCGCCACCAGCTCCTCGGCGGCGCGCAGCAGCTCCACCCCGTCGGGCAGCAGCGTGCGTTCGTCGCCGATCACCTCCAGCTTCACCCAGTCGGTGTCGAACGCCTCCCGGGCCAGCTGGGCCACCTTCACCGCCTCCGACGCGGTGTGGCAGCCGGCCGTGTTCGGCAACACCCGTACGCCACACCGGTCGAGCAGGTCGAGCAGGCCGCCGCTGCCCGGCGCGTTGTCGACCCGGCGGAGCGCCACCGTGACCAGTTCGGTGCCGGAGGCGCGGATCGCCTGCTCCAGCACGCGCAGGTTGGCCGCCCCGCCGGTACCGAGGATGAGCCGGGAGCCGAACGCGGTCCCGCCGATCTCAAGGGTCATGGCGCTCACCCGCCCTGGGCGGCGCTGAGCACCTCGACCCGGTCGCCGTCGCGCAGGACGGTCGCCGACCAGCCGCCGCGCGGCACCACCTCGCCGTTGACCGCGACCGCCAGGCCGCGCCGCTGGCCGGTGACCTCCCGGACCACGTCGGCGACGGTCGCTCCGCCGGGCACGCTCCGCCCGGCGCCGTTGACGATCAGTTCCATCTGGGCTCCTCCTCGGGTACGAACCGGTCCGGGGTGAACGGGGCGAGCAGCGGGTCCGGCTCGCCGGTGGCGATCAGCTCGGTGACCAGGTCGGCGGTGACCGGGGTGAGCACGATGCCGTGCCGGTGGTGGCCGGTGGCGACGAGCACGCCCGGCCGGCCGGGCAGCGGCCCGATGATCGGCGCGTTGTCCGGCGTACCGGGGCGCAGCCCGGCGGACGCCTCGACCAGGTCGTACTCGGCCAGCTCGGGAACCAGGTCGACGGCGGCGCGGAGCAGCCGGAGCACCGCGCCCGCGGTCACCTCGGTGTCGGTGCGCTCCTCGACGGTCGCCCCGACCACCACCTCGCCGCTGCCCCGGGGCACCAGATAGATCGACTCGCCGTCGGCGTACCCCCGGATCACGTGCCGGAAGCCCGGCGCGCCGCCACCGGGCGCGCGGAGCCGGAGCACCTGCCCCTTCACCGGCCGGACCGGCAGCCCGGTGAGCGCCGCCGCGCCGCATCCGGCGGCGACCACGGTGAACCGGGCGTCCACGTCGGAGAGTCGGTCGACCGGGGCGGGGCGGAGCGCGACGCCGGCCCGCTCTGCGGCCGCGCGCAGCGCCGCCACCAGCCGGCGTGGGTCGACCTGATGGTCGCCGGGGGCGACCGCGCCGCCGCGCACCCGGGGGGCCAGCGCCGGCTCGCGGTCCCGCAGCGCGGAGGGACGCAGCGGCGTGATCGACAGCCCCAACCCCTGCTGGTACGACCAGAGCCGGCGCGCCTCGGCCAGGTCGTCGGCGGTCAACCCGACCACCAGCGTGCCGTCGGTGCGGTACCCGACGTCGGCGCCGGCGGCCTCGGTCAGCTCGGTGGCGAAGGCCGGCCAGCGGGCGGCGGAGTCGGCGAGCAGCCCGGTCAACTCGTGCTCGCCGAAGTACGCCTCGGCCACCGGCGACAGCATCCCGGCCGCCACGTGCGACGCCCCGGAGCCCGGTGCCGGATCGTGGACGACCACCCGCAGCCCGCGCTGCGCGCACCGCCACGCGATCGCCAGCCCGACCGGTCCCGCCCCCACGATGGCGACGTCCGGCCGGGTCAGCACGCCAGTGCCCCGAGCAGTTCGGCGGTGGTCCGGGCCGGGTCGGCGGCCTCGGACAGCGCCCCGACCACCGCCACCCCGTACGCCCCGGCGGCCCGCAGCGCCGGCACCCGCGCGGCGGTCACCCCGCCGATCGCGATCACCGGTACGTCCACCGCCCCGGCGACCGCGCGTATCCCCTGGGGGCCGATCGGGTCGGGCAGCCCGGCCTTGGTGGCGGTGGCGTGGCAGGGGCCCACGCCCAGGTAGCTGGCTCCGGCGGCGACCGCCGCGACGGCGGCCCCCGGTTCCCGAGCGGTGGCGCCGAGCACGGCGGTGGAGCCGAGCACGTGACGGGCGGCTGCCACGGGCAGGTCGTCCGCGCCGACGTGGCCACCGGCCGCGTCCACCGCGAGCGCCACGTGCAGCCGGTCGTTGACCAGGCAGGTCGCCCCGTACGGCCGGCACAGCGCGACCACCCGGCGGGCCAGTTCGTACGCCTCCCGGTCGGTGGCGTCGTCCACCACCCGGACCTGGACGACCAGTTCGGCGCGGGCCACCGGCAGGGCGGCCCGCAGCACGGCGAGCGGATCCCGCCCCGGCCGGGTGTCGGTGATCAGATGCAGACGTCCCAGGGACGGCACGGCAACACTCCTCCCTGCGCCGGCATTACCCGGATCAGGTTCGACGGTCGGGGGCTGCAGCCCCCCTCTCAGCCCGGTGCACCGGGCTCCCGTGGGTCACTTGTGGCCTACCGTACGACGTCCGCCGCGGATCCGCCAAGGGCGGGTGGCACTTTTCCCACCCACCGTCGGCTGTGGAGGGCGCGGACAGCCTGTGCTCACCCGGTCACACCATGCTGTCCTGATGCCCGCATCCGCGCGCGTCCCGCGACGCTTGTCGTTCCTGCCGTTCCGGGGCAGCGCCGCCGTCTCAGACGGGCAGCTCACCTGGGCGATGCTCCGCGGCCCCGCCTGGCGACGGCTGCTGCCCGACGTGTACGTGCACCGCGACGGCTACCGGTTGGACGACCATCGCATGTGGTGCGACGCCGTCGCGCTCCGCCTGCCTCCCGGCTCGGCCATCGCGGGACGCAGTGCGGCCTATCTGTGGGGAGCGGACCTGCTCGCGCGGGACGCGCCGGTCACGGTCCTGCTGCCGCGGGCCGCCCGGGTGCGTCCGCACCCGCGGGTGCACGTGATCCGATCGGTGCTGCCGGACGCGGACCGCACGCGCTTCGCCGGGCTGCCCGTCACCACGGCGCTGCGGACCACCTTCGACCTTGGCCGGCAGGGCCCGCGCACTGACGCGCTGATAGCCGTCGAGGCGCTGCTGCACCGCCGGGTGGTGAAGCTGCCCTTGTTGCGGGTCTTCGCTGCCGCGCGCCCCGGCTGGCCAGGGATGCCGTTGCTGCGGGAGGTGTTGGCGCTGGCGGAGCCGCTCAGCGAGTCACCGATGGAGACCCGGCTCCGGCTGCTCCTGCTCGACGCCGGGCTGGGTCCGCTCACCGCCCAGCACGACGTGCTCGATGCCCGGGGACGCTTCGTCGGGCGAGTGGACCTCGCCTGGCCGGCACTCCGCGTTGCGGTTGAGTACGACGGCGACCACCATCGGAAACGCGCGCACTTCCGCCAGGATGTCGCCCGGCTGAACGCCCTCCGGGCGGCCGGCTGGCTGGTGCTGCGCTTCACCGCCGACGACGTGCTGCGCCGGCCCGCCCACACCGTCGCCCTGGTCGCCCAGGCCCTCCGCGAACGCGGCGCAACCCTCGTCGCCCGCTGATCGCCCCGGCCACCACCACCCGCCCACCGCTGTCGTCTCCGGACCGGCGAGGCGTCAGTGGAACGCCATGGAGGTCAAACGCCGCGGGAAACCTCCATGGCGTTCCACTCACCGGCGTGCGCCGAGCGGCGGACAGCGCGCTGCCCCGGTGCCGTGGGACGGCGCCGGGGCAGCGGGTGTGCGGGGTCGGGTCAGAGGATGGCGTCGAGGGCGGCCAGGTCCTCGTCGGTGGGCTGCCAGGCACCCGCCTCGGCGTTGGCGCGTACCTGCTCGGGCGTGGTGGCACCGGCGATCACCGAGGTCACCGCCGGGCGGGCGGCGAGTCCACCGATGGCCACCTGGAGCATCGAGATCCCACGCTCCGCCGCGTACGCCTCGATCGCCTCGATGGTGTCCCAGTCCGCGGCGGCCAGCCGCTCGGCGTACCGGCCGCCGCCGGAGAGCCGGCTGCCGGCGGGCGGCGCCTCGCCCCGGTGGTACTTGCCGGTGAGCAGGCCGTTGGCCAGCGGGAAGAACGGCAGCATGCCCAGGCCGAACCGCTCGCAGGCCGGGATGACCTCGGCCTCGACGCTCCGCTCCAGCAGGCTGTAGTGGTTCTGCGCGGAGATGAAGCGGGTACGGCCCTGCGAGGACGCGGTCCAGTCGGCGTCGGCGATCTGCCAGCCGGCGAAGTTCGAGTTGCCGAGGTAGCGGACCTTGCCGGCACGGACCAGGTCGTCCAGGGCGGCAAGTGTCTCGTCGATCGGGGTGTCCGAGTCGGGTTCGTGCATCTGGTACAGGTCGATGTGGTCGGTGCCGAGCCGGCGCAGCGACGCCTCGACCGCGCGGGCGATGTAGCGGCGGGCACCCCGGGCACCGAAGTCCGGCCCGTTCAGGCCGTGCATGTCCATGCCGAACTTGGTGGCGACCACCACGTCGTCGCGGTGGCCCTTGAGCGCCTGCCCGAGCAGTTCCTCGGAGCTGCCCTGCGGCTCGCCGTAGATGTCGGCGGTGTCGAAGAAGTTGATCCCGGCGTCGAGCGCGGCCTCGACCACTGCCCGGGTGCCGTCGAGGTCGAGCTTGCGGCCGAAGTTGTTGCAGCCGATGCCGACCACGGACACCACGAGCCCGGAGTCGCCCAGCCGGCGGTACGTCATCTCACTCACGAGATCCACCCTATGCTCAGGCGCGGACCAGCATCCGGGTGAGTCGTTCATGCCATCAGGTTCGCAGCGGCGCGCCGTCCCCTGCCGCCGGTCCCGACACACCGGCACCGGTCGCCGCCGTCCGGCCCGCTCAGCCGAGCACGTCGGCGACCAGCCGCCGCGCGGCCGCCAGGGTCCGTGCCAGCTCCTCCGGGGTGCGACCGACCTCAGCGAGCAGCCCGTACGCCCGGGACACGAAGTCGGGCGGCGCACCGGGCAGCCGCCCGGCCGAGGCGATCATCCCCTTCTCGTTGACCAGCCACCGCCCGGCCCGGCCGTGCAGCGCCTGGACCAGCACCCCGACCGCCCGGAACAGGCAGCCCGCCACGTACGCACTGTCTCCGGCGGCGGCACCCTTGGCCGCCCCGTCGAGCAGGAAGCCGGCCTCCCACCCGCCGGCCACCAGGGCCTCCCCCAGCGCGGGCGGGTACGCCTGCGTCTCCGACCGCAGCGCGGCCAGTTCCCCGGTCGGGTCGCCGAGCACCCGGCCCAACGCCACCTCGCCTGCGTACGCGTGCGAGTAGAAGCCGAGCGGGTGCCCGGCCTGCACGCCCACCGTGTAGCGGCCGGCCCGGCAGTCGGCCCAGACGGCGTGCACCCGGTCGAGGTCGCGGTAGATCCAGTCCACCGCCACTCCGCCGACGCGCAGCCAGCCACCGCCGTCGACCCACGGCCCCCAACCGCCGGGCGCGGTGAGCTGCACCTCGTGGTCGGCGACCGTGGCGGCGACGGCGCGCAGCCCGGCCACGTCGAGCGGGCCGCGGTAGTAGACACCCAGGTCCCAGTCGGAGTCGGGCCGGTGCTCGCCCCGGGCTCGGCTACCGCCCAGCGCCACCGCGACCACCCCGTCGACCGCGCAGAGGCGCTCGACCAAGGCGTCGTCGATCACGCCACGTCCCAGACCGGCTCGGGGGTCTCCACCACCTCGCCGTCGCCGCGGAACAACACGAACCGGTCGAAGGAGCGGGTGAACCACCGGTCGTGGGTCACCGCAATCACCGTCCCCTCGAACGCGGCCAACCCCGCTTCGAGCGCCTCGGCGGAGGCCAGGTCGAGGTTGTCGGTCGGCTCGTCGAGCAGCAGCAGGGTCGCGCCGGAGAGCTCCAGCAGCAGCACCAGGAAGCGGGCCTGCTGGCCACCGGAGAGGGTGCCGAAACGCTGATCGCCCTGCCCGGCCAGCTCATACCGGGACAGCGCCGCCATCGCCCCGTGCCGGTCCATCCCGGTCCGGTGCTCGTCGCCCCGCCAGAGGATGTCGACCAGCGTCTTCTCCATCAGCTCCGGCCGGTCGTGGGTCTGCGAGAAGTGCCCGGGCCGGACCCGGGCGCCGAGGCGTACCACCCCGCCGTGGGCGACGGGGGCGAGCGCGGCCGCGCCGTCGACCGGCGCGTTGGCCGGGTCCGGGTCGCTCCCACCGCGGGCCAGCAGGCGGAGGAAATGCGACTTGCCCGTCCCGTTCGCGCCCAGCACGGCGACCCGGTCGCCGTACCAGAGCTCCAGGTCGAAGGGGTAGGTCAGGCCGTCGAGCTCGAGCTGCTCGCAGACCACCGCCCGCTTGCCGGTCCGCCCGCCGGTCAGCCGCATCCGGATGTCCTGGTCCTTCGGGGGTACGGGCGGCGGCCCGGCCTCCTCGAACTTGCGCAACCGGGTCTGCGCCGACTGGTAACGCGAGGCCATGTCGGAGTTGTACGCGGCCTTCTGCTTGTACATCAGCACCAGCTCGCGCAGCTTCTGGTGCTCCTCGTCCCAGCGCTTGCGCAGCTCGTCGAGGCGGGCGTGCCGGGCCACCCGCGCCTCGTGCCAGCTCGCGAAGCTGCCCGGATGCACCCAGGCGCTGCCACCTTCGACGGCGACCACCCGGTCGGCGGTCTGCGCCAGCAGCTCCCGGTCGTGCGAGACGTAGAGCACCGACTTGCCGGACTCGCGCAGCCGTGCCTCCAGCCACCGCTTGCCCGGCACGTCGAGAAAGTTGTCCGGCTCGTCGAGAAGGAGTACCTCGTCGGTGCCCCGGAGCAGCAGTTCGAGGGCGAAGCGCTTCTGCTGGCCGCCGGAGAGGGTCCGCACCGGGCGGTCCCGGGCGGCATCCCACGGCAGGTCGAGGACGATGGTGGTGACGGTGTCGAAGAGCACCTCGGCGTCGTACCCGCCGACCTCACCCCAGGCCGCGAGCGCGTCCGCGTACGCGAGCTGGGCCTTGCCGGCGGCGGTGCTGTACTTGCCGCGAACCTCGGCCGCCCGCATGGCCGCCTCGGTCTCGGCGAGCCGGTGGCCGGCGTCGCGCAGCGCCGGCGGGGCGAGCGCGAGGGCCAGGTCGGCGAGCGTCGAGTCGTCACCGATCATGCCGATGAACTGCCGCATCACGCCGAGACCGCCGGAGCGGGCGATCGCGCCGGTCTTCACCGGCAGGTCGCCGGCGACCATCCGGAGCAGGGTGGTCTTGCCGGCGCCGTTGGGCCCGACGAGGGCCACCTTGGCGCCCTCACCGACCCGGAACGACACCTCGGCGAAGAGCTCCCGGCCGTCCGGGAGGAAGTGCCCGACCCCTGCCACGTCCACGTATCCCACGCGGGCATCCTGCCCGAGGGGGCGGCACGGGCGACACTCGATTATCGGGTGACCCGCAGCACCCGGTAGCCCTTCTGGCTGGCGTGCCGCTCGACCTGCCAGCCCTGCTCGACGAGCCAGCGGTGCAGCGAGTCGCCGCCGAGGTGCCGGGCGACGACCAGCCACGCCACCCCGTCCGGGGCGAGCCGGGGCAGCCAGCGGAGCAGCAGCTCGTGCAGTTCCGGCTTGCCGATCCGGATCGGCGGGTTGGACCAGATCTGCGCGAAGGAGAGATCGGTCGGCACCTCGTCGGGCGCCACCACCCGGACCCGGTCGGCGACGCCCACCCGGGCAGCGTTGCCGGCGGTGAGCTCGCGGGCGCGCTCGTTGACGTCGACCGCCCAGACCGTGGCGGCCGGCGCGCTGGTGGCGAGTACGCAGGTGATCGGGCCGAATCCACAGCCGACGTCGAGCAGCGGGCCGGTGGTGGTGGCGGTGGGCAGCTCGGCCTTGCGCAACAGGACGGCAGTGCCGGGGTCGAGCCGGTCGGCGGAGAAGACCCCGCCGGCCGAGGCGAGCGTGTAGTCGCGCCCGGCGACGGAGAACTCGACCTCGCGCGGCTGGGCGGCGGTCGTGGGTTCAGCGGTGAAGTAGTGGTCGCCGGTCACGTCCGGCATTGTCGCACCGGCCCCGGACGGCACCGCCGACGGTGTGGCGAAGTAGATGCGACACCACTTCGCTTGATTTTCCCGATATTACCCCCGAAAGGGACAATGGGTCCTAGGGTAACGCACATGGTGTATCGGTACGAGTCCGATGAGGACGGCTTCCTGGAGTACCCGAGGCCCGGGTCGGAGCCGTCCGTACCCGCGGCACCGCCACCCGCGGGCCCCTCGCCGTCCCGCTTCCCCACTCCGTCGCTGCCCCCGCCGGTGCGGCGCACCCGACCGCCCGTCGACGTCATCCCGGCCCCGGCCCCCACCCCGGCGCCGGCCCGGCAGGCGTCCGCTCCGGCCGCCGCCCGGGCCACCGGGCCGACGCCGCCGCCGGCGTCCACCACCGCACCGCATCGGGAGGCAGCCCCGCCGGCGTCCACCACCCCGGGCCGCCCATCCGCGCCGGCCGCGGAGCCCCCGGTCACCCACCCGGCAGACGAGCTGGACCTGGCCGAGCCCGCCAGGCCGGCCCGCAGGCGCGGCGGCGGCCGGGCCTGGCAGGTGCTGATCGGCGGCGCCGCCGTGCTGGTGCTGCTCGCGCTCTGCGGCCTGGCCGTCGCCGCCCTGCTGCAGGAGCGGACCGGCAACCCGCAGGCCGGCCAGCAGACCGGGCAGCCCGTGGTGGAGCAGTCGGCCGCGGCCGACGGGAAGGACCTGGACTCCCGGGACACCGACCAGTTGGCGCTCACCGCCAAGGAGGTCTTCCCGGGCCGGCAGCTCGTGGTCGCCAGCGGCCAGCCGGCCTACCAGGTGCTCAAGTCGCAGTCCAGCGGCAGCTGCGCGGTCGCGGCGACCGGTGAGATCGCCGACCTGCTCGTCCGCCTCGGCTGCAACCAGGTGGTCCGGGCGACCCTCCGCTCCCCCGACGGGGACTACCTGATCACCGCCGGCCTGTTCAACCTGACCGACGTGGCCAGCGCCCAGCGGGCCCGGGACCGGATGCGGCAGCTGCTCGACGAACGGCAGGGCCGGCTGCAGGGCATGTCGGTCGACAACAGCACCGAGGCCGTGGCGAAGGCCGCCGCCCGGGTCGGCTGGCAGGTACGCGGGCACTACCTCGCCTACTGCCTGGTCACCCGCGCGGACGGGCAGCGGATCAGCTCCACCGACGCCAACGCGCGCGACATCCTGTACGACCTGATCGAGGTCTACCTGAACCGCGGCGTGCTGGAGCGCCGGGCGAACGGCGGGGTGGCCAGCCAGCCCACCCAGCCGCAGACCGACGACACCGCCGGCCAGAACGCGACCGACCAGCGGAGTCCCCGCAACAACTGACCGGCGGCCCGGCGCGGGAAGGACGGTCAGCCCTCGGCGACCGGGACCCGGATCCGGCGGGTGAGGTCGGCGCGGCGGGCGTACTCGGCGGGGTCGTCCGGATAGCCGACGGCGACCAGGGTCAGCCCGTGCGCCGGGGCCACGGTCACCTCGCTGGACCGTTCCCGCCGGCTCAGCATGCTGGCCGGCCACTCCACCGGCCGGCGACCGTCCCCGGCGACCAGCATGGCGCCGACCAGGCTACGCACCATCGCCTGGCAGAACGCGTCGGCCTGCACCGTGGCGACCAGGATCCCGTCCGGGTCGCGCCGCCAGTCCAGCCGGGTCACCTCGCGCAGCGTGGTGGCGTTCTCCTTGCGCCGGCAGTACGCCGCGAAGTCGTGCTCCCCCACCAGGCCGCCGGCGGCGGCGTTCAGCGTCGCCAGGTCCAGCAGCTTCGGCCAGGCGAGGGTGTCGGTGCGGCGCAACGGCTCGGCACCCCACGGGGCGTCGGTGACGCGGTACTCGTAGCGGCGGAAGGTGGCCGAGAAGCGGGCGTCGAAGTCGGCCGGCACCTCGGTCATGGCGCGTACCCGCACGTCGGGCGGGAGCAGCCGGGCCAGGCGGCGCAGCAGGCCCCCCTCGTGCTGCCGCCATCCGGCGGTCGGCAGGTCGAGGTGGCAGACCTGCCCGGTGGCGTGCACGCCGGCGTCGGTGCGGCCGGCCACGGTCAACCCGGTCGCGGTGCCCGCGCCGAGGATCAGGTCCAGCGTCTCGACCAGCACCCCGGCGACGGTGCGCCGGGTGGGCTGGGCGGCCCAGCCGGAGAAGTCGGTGCCGTCGTACGAGACGTCCAGCCGCAGCCGGGTCCGCTCGTCCACCTCGTACCTCCCGTTGACGGCGTCGGGCCCGGCACCCCACGAGGGGATGCCGGGCCCGACGATGCTGCCTCTGCTCAGGCCTTGTTCTCGTTGGCCTCGTCGCTGTCCTCGCGGGCGGCGGCGGTGTCACCGGAGACGTGCACCGGCGGCTCGGAGTCCTGGTCGGCCGACGCCGGGGCCTCCTCGGCCGGGGCCAGGGCCTCGACCTTGTCCTGCTGCGCGGCCTTGCGGGCGGCGGTCTTCTTGTTCGCCTTCGGCTCGGCGACCTGAAGCTCCTCCACCAGCTCGATGATCGCCATCGGAGCGGCGTCACCCTTGCGCGGGCCGGTCTTCACGATCCGGGTGTAGCCACCGTTGCGGTTGGCGTACCGGGGCGCGATCTGGTCGAACAGGGTGTAGACCACGTCCTTGTCCTTGACGACGGCCAGCACCCGCCGGCGCGAGGCGAGGTCGCCCCGCTTGGCCTTGGTGATCAGCTGCTCGGCCAGCGGACGCAGCCGCCGGGCCTTCGTCTCGGTGGTCTGGATCTTGCCGTGCTGGAACAGCGAGGTGGCCAGGTTGGCCAGCATCAGCCGCTCGTGCGCGGGGCTGCCGCCGAGGCGGGGGCCCTTGGTGGGCGTGGGCATTGTTGGTGCTCCTCAGATGTGGCGGCAGCCGGACTTAGAGCTGCTCGGTCTCGCGGTAGTCGTCGGTGTCGTAGTCGGCTTCGCCGAAGGCGTCCACGACGTGCGCCGGGTCGAAGTTCGGGGCGGAGTCCTTCAGCCCCAGGCCCATCCCGGCGAGCTTCATCTTGACCTCGTCGATCGACTTCTGACCGAAGTTCCGGATGTCGAGGAGGTCCGCCTCGGTACGCCCGATCAGCTCACCAACGGAGTTGATGCCCTCGCGCTTGAGGCAGTTGTAGGAGCGGACGGTCAGGTCCAGCTCCTCGATCGGCAGAGCCAGGTCCGCCGCCAGCTGGGCGTCCTGCGGGGACGGCCCGATGTCGATGCCCTCGGCGGTCTCGTCCAGCTCCCGGGCCAGCCCGAACAGCTCCACCAGCGTCGAGCCGGCCGAGGCCAGCGCGGTACGCGGGCCCATCGACGGCTTGGTCTCGACGTCGATGATCAGCCGGTCGAAGTCGGTCCGCTGCTCGACGCGGGTCGCCTCGACGCGGTAGGTCACCTTGAGCACCGGCGAGTAGATCGAGTCGACCGGGATCCGGCCGATCTCCGCGCCCGCCTGCTTGTTCTGCGCCGCCGTGACGTAGCCCCGACCCCGCTCGACGGTCAGCTCCATGTCGAGCCGGCCCTTGCCGTTCAGGGTGGCGAGCTTCAGGTCCGGGTTGTGCACGGAGACACCGGCCGGGGGCTGGATGTCACCGGCGGTCACGTCGCCCGGGCCCTGCTTGCGCAGGTACATGCTGACCGGCTCGTCGTGCTCGGAGCTGACGCAGAGCTCCTTGATGTTCATGACGAGCTCGACCACGTCCTCCTTGACCCCGGGGATCGTGGTGAACTCGTGCAGCACGCCGTCGATCTTGATCGAGGTGACGGCCGCACCCGGGATGGACGACAGCAGCGTACGCCGCAGCGAGTTGCCCAGGGTGTAGCCGAAGCCCGGCTCCAGCGGCTCGATGGTGAACCGGGACCGGGTCTCGTTGATCGACTCCTCGGAGAGGGTCGGTCGCTGGCTGATGAGCATGTTTTCTCTTCTCTTCCGGGGCGCCCGCCATATGACGCCCACGACACAAACTGTTCCGGTGGCCCGCCCCCTCGGGGGCGGGCCACCGCAACGAGCCCTTACTTCGAGTAGAGCTCGACGATCAGCTGCTCCTGGACCTGGGTGTCGATCACCTGGCGGGCCGGGAGCGAGTGCACGAGGATCTTCAGCTGGCTCGGGATGGCCTCCAGCCACGCCGGGACGGTCCGCGAGCCGGCCTCACCCTGCGCCACCAGGAACGGGGTGAGCTCCTTGCTCTTCGCACGCACCTCGATGATGTCGTGCTCCTTGACCCGGAACGACGGGATGTCGACCTTCTTGCCGTTCACCGTGAAGTGACCGTGCTTGACCAGCTGACGGGCCATGTCCCGGGACTTGGCGTAGCCGGCCCGGTAGACCACGTTGTCCAGCCGCGACTCGAGGATCTGCAGGAGGACCTCACCGGTCTTGGCCTGCTTGCCCACGGCCTCCTCGTAGTAACCGCGGAACTGCTTCTCCAGCACGCCGTAGACCCGGCGGGCCTTCTGCTTCTCACGGAGCTGGAGCAGGTACTCCGTCTCCTTGGTGCGGCCGCGGCCGTGCTGCCCGGGCGGGAACGGCCGGGACTCGAACGGGCACTTCGGACCATCGCACTTGCTGCCCTTGAGGAACAGCTTCATCTTCTCCCGCCGGCAACGGCGGCAGTCAGCACCGGTGTAACGAGCCATCTCTCTCTAACCTCTCAGACCCGGCGACGCTTCGGCGGACGGCATCCGTTGTGCGGCTGCGGGGTGACGTCGGAGATCTGACCGACCTCGAGGCCCACGGCCTGCAGCGAGCGGATGGCGGTCTCCCGGCCGGAGCCGGGGCCCTTGACGAACACGTCGACCTTGCGCATGCCGTGCTCCATGGCCCGACGCGCGGCGGCCTCGGCGGCCAGCTGCGCGGCGAACGGGGTCGACTTGCGCGAGCCCTTGAAGCCGACCTGGCCCGCGGAAGCCCAGGAGATGACCGCACCGGTCGGGTCCGTGATGGACACGATGGTGTTGTTGAAGGTGCTCTTGATGTGCGCCTGCCCGTGGGCGACGTTCTTGCGTTCCTTGCGCCGGACCTTCTTGACGGCGGCTCCGGCACGAGCCTTCGGTGGCATAAGTCTGTGCGCTCCTAGTTACTTCTTGCCGGGCTTCTTCTTGCCGGCGACGGTCCGCTTCGGGCCCTTCCGGGTCCGCGCGTTGGTCTTGGTCCGCTGGCCACGCACGGGCAGGCCCCGGCGGTGCCGGATGCCCTCGTAGCAGCCGATCTCGACCTTGCGGCGGATGTCAGCGGCGACCTCGCGGCGCAGGTCACCTTCAACCTTGTAGTTGCCCTCGATGTGATTACGGAGCTGGACCAGCTCCTCATCCGTGAGGTCCCGAGCGCGCTTGTCCGGCGAGATGCCGGTGGCGGCGAGCGTCTCCAGGGCGCGGGTACGGCCGACCCCGAAGATGTAGGTGAGCGCGATCTCCATCCGCTTCTCGCGGGGGAGGTCCACGCCGACTAGACGTGCCATGTGCGGGCGTACTCCTCGTGATGTTGTGGCGGAGGTGTGGACCCGTCCCACCCCGCTACCGACCGTCCCTGTCCTTCCGGCGTCACGCGCCGGCGACCGGGATCGGTCGCTGCCCGAGCGGGCCCCGGCCTCCGACCGGGGGTCAACCACGAGGGGGTACGCGCTGCGTACCGCTCGCGGCTGGGACGAGCTGGTGATGTGTTTGTCGGGATCTGCCGCCCGGGCCTGTTCCGCCGCCGCTCGTCACGGTCGGCGGGAACGGCTCAGCCCTGGCGCTGCTTGTGGCGCGGGTCCTGGCAGATGACCATGACCCGGCCGTGCCGGCGGATCACCCGGCACTTGTTGCAGATCCTCTTGACGCTCGGCTTGACCTTCACGGTTGCCTTACTTCCCATCTGGCCCGGAGACGCGACGAAGCGCGACGCCGGACGTCGAAGACGGACACGGGGACTTCCCGGCCGTCGTCAGGCTTACTTGTAGCGGTAGACGATGCGCCCGCGGGTCAGGTCGTACGGCGAGAGTTCGACGACGACCCGGTCCTCCGGCAGGATGCGGATGTAGTGCTGCCGCATCTTGCCGCTGATGTGAGCCAGCACCTTGTGGCCGTTCGCGAGCTCCACGCGGAACATGGCGTTCGGCAGGGGCTCGATGACCCGACCCTCGATCTCGATGGCTCCGTCTTTTTTCGGCATGTCCTCCGCTGTCCTGACGTCGGTTGCTCCGGACGGCCCACAACGTCTTACACGGGTGAACTGACCAAGATCAGGAAACCCGCGCCAGCCGCGGCTCCAGCTCCCACCGAAGCGCTGGGTGGGCATGCCGGAGTGGACGCTGTGCGCCGATCAGAAAGTGTACGCCCGCCTGCGCGCCGCCGCCAAACCGGCCACGCATCCGGCCCCCGACGGAGGAAATCCATCAGGCCCCGGGCGACGTGCTGTGGCGCTGGCCACAGCATGTCGGTCAGTGGCCCCGCCGCCGTTCCCGCCGGGCCTGGCGGCGCCGCTCGGTCGGGTGCGGCCCGCCGTCGGACACGCCCACGGTCCGCAACAGCAGGAGCGCGCCCCAAGGGCCGAGCACCCAGGCCGGCCAGTAGCCGGAGAAGTTGCCGGAGCCGATCGAGACGATCAGCCAGATCGGGATCAGCACGGCAGCCACCCGCAACCAGGGCGACCAGATCCCGAGCAGCCAGCCGGACGGACGTCCCGCCGCGGCGGCCACTTTCTCGCCCGCCGGCAGCGGGCCGGGCGGTGCGGCCGCCAGGGCGGATCGCTGCGCTGGCGCCGGACCCGGCAGGTCGGCCACGATCTCCGCCAGTTCGGCGTACGTCTTCGCGCCGTACGTCCGGCCCAACCGCTCGTCGTACTCGTGCAGGTCGAGCCGGCCCTCCTCCAGGGCCGCCCGGAGCCGCTCCGCCGTCGCCTGCCGGTCGGTGTCGGCCGCCCGCATCTCCCTCTCCCCGTCCATGAGGGCAAGCATGACAGCGCCGGACCACTTTCGCCGTAACGCCCCTGCCCGGACGACCGGCGCGAGCGGCCTGCGATCCGCCTGCGATCGGCCGAGAACGCCCAGTCGGCACGGTATGAACCGGATGACGCAAACGGACCGGGTTCCCCACCGAACGGCGTCACCCCGCCTGGGCAACCGTCAGCACCCGGCGGTGTCGCCGGTGCCACCGCCCGGCCGCCGACTCGTTCACGACATCACGTGCGTAGCGAAGGCAGGGTCGGGGCGGCCGACACCCGGGGACCGTCAGACCGCCGGCGAGTCGGCCGGCTGGCGGGCGGTGACCAGGTTGCCGAGCCGGGCCCGGCCGCCGTCCTCCGCGGTCAGCACCCACACACCGTCGTTCAGCAGGGCCATCGAGTGCTCGACGTGCGCCGCCACGGAGCCGTCCCGGGTCACCACCGTCCAGCCGTCGGCCTGCTCGACAGTACGCGGCGAGCCCATGGTGATCATCGGCTCGATCGCCAGCGCCATGCCGGGCACCAGCCGGGGGCCCTTGCCGGGGCGCCCGTGGTTGAGCACGTGCGGGTCCTGGTGCATCTCGGTGCCGATGCCGTGCCCGCCGTACCCGTCGACGATGCCGTAGCGGCCGCCCTTGCGGACCGCGTGCTCCACCGCATGGGAGATGTCGGTGAGCCGACCCTTCCCGCCGGCGGCGCCCCGGGCGGCGGCGGCGATCCCGGCCCACATCGCGTCCTCGGCCACGGCGGCCATCTTCAGCAGGGCCGGGTCGGCCTCGCCGACGCCGACGGTGATCGCGGCGTCGCCGTGCCACCCGTTGAGCACCGCGCCGCAGTCGATCGAGATCAGGTCACCCGCGCGGAGCACCTGCTTGGACGACGGGATGGCGTGCACCACCTGCTCGTTGACCGAGGAGCAGATCGACGCCGGGTACCCGTGGTAGCCCTTGAACGACGGAACGGCGCCGGCCTCCCGGATGGTGGCCTCGGCGATCGCGTCCAGGTCGGCGGTGCTCACACCGGGGGCGACCGCCTCCCGCATCCGACGCAGCGCGCGGGCCACCACCAGACCGGCGGCCCGCATCATCTCGATCTGGTCGGGGGTCTTCAGCTGGATGTCCAGCTGGGGACGACGCATGGAGGCGTTACCTTTCGTTGCGCGGAACAGCGGGGCACGTCGCACGTACCCCGCTGTTCGCACTCTATCCGCCGGAGGCCGGCGGGACGTCAGCCGCCGTAGGAACGGAGGGCGTCGATGGCGCGGACGGTCACGTCCTCCACCGGCCCGGTCGCGTCGATCCCGACGAGCTTGCCCTGGGCGCCGTAGTAGTCGACCAGCGGCGCGGTCTTCTCGGCGTACTCCCGGAGCCGGGCGGCGATGGTCTCCGGCTTGTCGTCGTCCCGCTGGAACAGCTCGGCGCCGCAGCGGTCGCAGATCCCCTCGCGGGTGGTGGCGTCGAACTCGACGTGCCAGATCTTGCCGCAGCCCCGGCAGGTACGCCGGCCGGAGAGCCGCCGGATCACCTCGTCGTCGTCGACGACCAGCTCCAGCACCAGGTCCAGCGCGGTGCCGAGGTCGGCGAGGAGCTTGTCCAGCGCGGCGGCCTGCGGGGTGGTACGGGGGAAGCCGTCGAGCAGGAAGCCCTCACTGGCGTCCGGCTCGGCGAGCCGGTCCCGCACCATGTTGATGGTGACCTCGTCCGGGACCAGCTTGCCGGCGTCCATGTATCGCTTGGCCTCGACGCCGAGCGGGGTGCCCTGGGAGACGTTCGCCCGGAAGATGTCCCCGGTCGAGATCTTCGGCACCGACAGGTGAGCGGCGATGAACTCCGCCTGTGTGCCCTTGCCCGCGCCCGGCGGGCCAACCAGAACGAGTCGCATCTACCGCAGGAACCCTTCGTAGTTCCGCTGCATGAGTTGGCTCTCGATCTGCTTCACGGTCTCCAGACCGACGCCGACCATGATGAGCACAGCGGTGCCGCCGAACGGGAAGTTCTGGAACTGCTGGTTGTCGAGCCAGATGAAGAAGAAGTTCGGCAGGATCGCGATGATGCCCAGGTAGAGCGCACCCGGCAGGGTGATCCGGCTGAGGATGAAGTCGAGGTACTCGGCGGTCGGCTTGCCGGGGCGGATGCCCGGCACGAAGCCGCCGTACTTCTTCATGTTGTCCGCGACCTCGGTCGGGTTGAACGTGATCGACACGTAGAAGTACGTGAAGAAGATGATCAGCAGGAAGTAGATCGCGATGTGCTCCGGCGCGCTCGCCTTCACGATGTGGTTCTGGATCCAGGCCTGGGTCTTGCCCGGGTTGGTCTGGTCGAAGAACTGGAGCGCGAGCGTCGGCAGGTAGAGCAGCGACGAGGCGAAGATGACCGGGATGACGCCGGCCTGGTTCACCTTCAGCGGGATGTAGGTGGAGGTGCCGCCGTACATCCGCCGGCCGATCATGCGCTTGGCGTACTGCACCGGGATCCGGCGCTGGGCCTGCTCGATGAAGGTGACCGCGCAGATGACCACCAGCACCAGGGCGATGACGAGGAGGAACATCCCCCAGCCCTTGGTGGTCTTGATCTTCCAGCCCTCGCTGGGGAGCCGGGCGGCGATCGAGGTGAAGATCAGCACGGACATGCCGTTGCCGACGCCGCGGTCGGTGATCAGCTCGCCGAGCCACATCACCACACCGGTGCCAGCGGTCATGGTCATGACCAGGATGCCCAGGGTCAGCCAGTCCGGGATGCCGGTGTCCCGCGGGACGATCGGCCACTGGTCGCAGCGGTTCTGGAAGAGCTGCCCGGAGCGGGCCAGCGCCACGAACGCCGAGGACTGCAGGATGCCCAGACCCAGGGTCAGGTAGCGGGTGTACTGGGTGATCTTCGCCTGGCCGGCC
This sequence comes from Micromonospora sp. NPDC007230, assembly GCF_042869115.1. NCBI lineage: Bacteria > Bacillati > Actinomycetota > Actinomycetes > Micromonosporales > Micromonosporaceae > Micromonospora > Micromonospora sp. NPDC007230. The sequence continues at coordinate 174,280 of NZ_JBIAFE010000001.1, forward strand.
TGCCCCTCCTTGCGGAGCTGCTCCAGCCGCGGGATGACCACGGTCAGCAGCTGCAGGATGATCGACGCGGTGATGTAGGGCATGATGCCCAGCGCGAAGACCGAGAGCTGCAGCAGCGCGCCACCGCTGAAGAGGTCCAGCAGGTTCAGCACGCCGGTGCCGCCGCCCTGGATGGCGTCGAGGCACTTCTGGACGTTGCCGTACGAGACGCCGGGGCTGGGCAGAGTGGCGCCGAGCCGGTAGACCGCGATGATGCCTACTGTGAACAGCAGCTTCTTGCGCAGGTCAGGCGTTCGGAACGCACTGAGAAAGGCGGACAGCAACTTCTTCCTCCTGCGCGACGCGGGCCGCCGGTCTGATTCCTGGCGGATCCGGGGTGGGTGCCGGGCGAGCGCCCGATATCCATAGCTGGGATGGGACTCTAACAGCCCGATCCCAGTCGGGGCAGATGCGCCCGGCTACATAAAACGAATCCGATGTTACCCGGCGCACATTCGCCAGGTAGACCATGGCGCCCGCCCAGTCACGTGGACCTGAGCGGGCGCCATGTGTCGTGCCTTACAGCTCGGTGACCGAGCCACCGGCAGCGGTGATCTTCTCCTTGGCCGACGCGCTGAACGCGTGCGCCGACACCTGGAGGGCCACACCGCCGAGGTCGCCGGTGCCGAGCACCTTGACCGGCTGGCCCTTGCGGACCGCGCCGGCCTCGACCAGCTCGACCGGGCCGACCTGGCCGCCGTTCGGGAAGAGCTCGGCGAGCCGGTCCAGGTTGACCACCTGGAAGACGACCTTGAACTTGTTCTTGAAGCCCTTCATCTTCGGCAGGCGCATGTGGATGGGCATCTGCCCACCCTCGAACGCCGGCGAGATGTTCTTCCGGGCCTTCGAACCCTTGGTACCGCGGCCGGCGGTCTTGCCCTTGGAGCCCTCACCGCGACCCACCCGGGTCTTCTCGGTCTTGGCTCCCGGCGCCGGACGCAGGTGGTGGACCTTGATCGTCATTACTCGACCTCCTCGACCTTCACGAGGTGGTTGACCGTGAAGATCATGCCCCGGATCTCCGGCCGATCCTCCTTGACCACCACGTCGTTGATCCGCTTGAGACCGAGCGAACGCAGCGAGTCACGCTGGTTCTTCTTGGTCCCGATCTCGGACCGGACCTGGGTGACCTTCAGGCGCGCCATCAGGAAGCCACCCCCGCCCGGGACGCCAGCATCGCGGCCGGCGCGACGTCCTCGACCGGCAGACCACGACGGGCCGCGACCGCCTCCGGCGACTCGAGCGCCTTCAGGGCCGCCACCGTGGCGTGCACGATGTTGATCGGGTTGGACGAGCCGAGGCTCTTGGAGAGCACGTCGTGGATGCCCGCGCACTCCAGCACGGCGCGCACCGGACCGCCGGCGATGACGCCCGTACCGGCCGAGGCCGGCTTGAGCAGCACCACGCCGGCCGCGTCCTCGCCCTGCACCGGGTGCGGGATCGAGGCGCCGATCCGCGGCACCTTGAAGAAGTGCTTCTTGGCCTCCTCGACACCCTTGGCGATCGCCGCGGGCACCTCCTTGGCCTTTCCGTAGCCCACGCCGACGGTGCCGTCGCCGTCGCCCACGATCACCAGGGCGGTGAAGCTGAAGCGACGACCACCCTTCACGACCTTGGCGACGCGGTTGATCGCGACGACCCGCTCAAGGTGCGGGGTCTTCTCGACGGGCGCGTTTCCGCGGCCGCCCTCACGGCGGTTGTCGCGGCGACCACCCTCGTTGCCACCGGACCCGCCGCCACGGCGCTGTTGACCTGGCATCAGCAGCCTTCCTTCTCTCTCGTGACGGGGTTTCTAGAACTCGAGCCCGGCTTCGCGGGCGGCGTCGGCAAGCGCGGCGACCCGCCCCGCGTACCGGTTGCCACCGCGGTCGAAGACGACCTTCGAGATGCCGGCGGCCTTGGCCCGCTCGGCGAGCAGGGCGCCGACCTTGCCGGCCAGGGCGCTCTTGTCGCCCTCGGCGCCGCGCAGCGAGGCGTCCAGGGTCGAGGCCGACGCCAGGGTGTGACCCTTGGTGTCGTCCACGATCTGGGCGACGATGTGCCGCAGGGAGCGGGTGACGACCAGGCGGGGACGCTCGGCGGTGCCGCTGATGTTCTTGCGGACCCGGAAGTGCCGACGCGCACGCCCGACGGCACGCTTGGCGGCGACGCCGCGGCGGCGCTTGAGCAGCGTGGCGCTCACTTCTTACCTGCCTTTCCAGCCTTGCGGCGGATGACCTCGCCCTGGTACTTGACGCCCTTGCCCTTGTAGGGCTCCGGCGGGCGGATCTTCCGGATGTTGGCGGCGATCTCACCGACCTGCTGCTTGTCGATGCCGGCCACGTGGAACAGCGTCGGCTTCTCCACCGTGAAGGTGATGCCCTCCGGCGCCGGCACGAGCACCGGGTGCGAGAACCCGAGCGCGAACTCGAGGTCCTTGCCCTTGGCGGTGACGCGGTAACCGGTGCCGGCGATCTCGAGGCTCTTGCGGTAGCCCTCGGTGACCCCGACGATCATGTTGGCGACCAGCGTACGGCTCAGGCCGTGCAGCTCCTTGGCCTTGCGCTCGTCGTTCGGCCGGTTGACGTGCAGCGCACCGTCCTCGCCCCGCTCCGCCGTGATCGGCTCGGCGAGGACGTGGGTCAGCTCGCCCTTCGGGCCCTTGACCTTGACGGTCTGGCCGTCGATCGTGATGTCGACGCCGGCTGGCACCGGGATCGACTTACGTCCAATACGCGACATTTCTACCTGTCTCCCGTTACCAGACGAAGGCGAGGACTTCCCCGCCAACGCTCCGCTTGCGGGCCTGCCGGTCGGTGAGCAGCCCCTGGGACGTCGAAATGATCGCCACGCCCAGCCCGCCGAGCACCCGCGGGAGCCCGTCCGACTTGGCGTAAACCCGCAGACCGGGCTTGGACACACGCTTGATGCCGGCCAGGCTCCGCTCCCGGTTCTGGCCGTACTTCAGCTCGACGACCAGTCGCTTGCCGACGGCGCCCTCCTCGGGCTCCTCGACCGACCAGGTGGCGATGTAACCCTCGGCCTTGAGGACCTCGGCGATGTTCGCCTTGATCTTCGAGTAGGGCATCGTCACCCGGTCGTGGTACGCCTGGTTGGCGTTACGCAGACGCGTGAGCATGTCTGCGATCGGGTCGGTCATCGTCATGGAATTCGTCAGCCTTTCTCGCCGCGGTTCCCCGGGCACGCCCGGGGCCTACGGCGAAGAGCAATAGCTATTACCAGGAAGCCTTGGACACGCCGGGCAGCTCACCGCGGTGGGCCATCTCCCGGATGCACACCCGGCAGAGACCGAACTTGCGGTAGACCGCCTTCGGACGCCCGCACCGCTGGCAGCGGGTGTACGCGCGAACCGAGAACTTCGGCTTCGCGGCCGCCTTGAGGATCAGCGCCTTCTTGGCCATCTCAGTTCTCCTTGAACGGGAAGCCCAGGAGCTTGAGCAGCGCCCGGCCCTCGTCGTCGGTCGTGGCGGTCGTGACCACCGTGATGTCCATGCCCCGCTGGCGATCGATCTTGTCCTGGTCGATCTCGTGGAACACCGACTGCTCGGTCAGACCGAACGTGTAGTTGCCGTGCCCGTCGAGCTTGCGCCCGTCGAGGCCGCGGAAGTCGCGGATACGCGGCAGCGCGATGGACAGCAGCCGGTCCAGGAACTCCCACATCCGGTCGCCGCGCAGGGTCACCTTCGCGCCGATCGGCATGCCCTCACGGAGCTTGAACTGCGCGATGGACTTGGTCGCCCGCCGCACCTGCGGCTTCTGGCCGGTGATGGTGGCCAGGTCGCGAACCGCGCCGTCGATCAGCTTGGCGTCCCGAGCGGCCTCGCCGACACCCATGTTGACGACGATCTTGACCAACCGCGGCACCTGCATGGGGTTGCCGTAGTTGTGCTGCTTCTGCAGCTCGGCCACGATCTCGTTGCGGTACCGCTCCTTGAGGCGCGGCATGGTCTTGGTTTCGGTAGCCGTGGTCATCACAGGTCCTTACCGGTGCTACGCGCGATGCGGACCTTCTGGCCGTTCTCGTCGATCCGGTAACCGACGCGGGTCGGCTTGCCGTCGGAGTCCAGGACCTGCACGTTCGAGACGTGGATCGGGGCCTCCTGGGTGACGATGCCACCGGTCTTGGCGCCACGCTGGGTGGTGCTGATGCGGGTGTGCTTCTTGACCCGGTTCACGCCCTCGACCAGGACCTTGTCCTGCCGCGGGTAGGCCGCGATGACCTTGCCCTTGGCGCCCTTGTCCTTGCCGGCGATGACGACGACCGTGTCGCCCTTCTTGACCTTCACGGTCACAACACCTCCGGCGCGAGAGAGATGATCTTCATGAACCGCTTGTCCCGCAGCTCCCGGCCCACCGGGCCGAAGATGCGGGTACCGCGCGGGTCCCCACCGTCCTTGATGATGACGGCGGCGTTCTCGTCGAAGCGGATGTACGAGCCGTCCGGCCGCCGCTTCTCCTTGGCGGTGCGAACGACGACGGCCTTGACGACGTCGCCCTTCTTCACACCGGCACCGGGGATCGCGTCCTTGACCGTGGCCACGATGACGTCGCCGATGCTCGCGTAGCGCCGACCGGAGCCACCGAGAACCCGGATGCACAGAATCTCCCGGGCACCCGTGTTGTCGGCGACGCGCAGTCGCGACTCCTGCTGAATCACGTCTATCTCCTATGTCTGCCGGTTCTCCGGCCGCCCAGAGGCGGCCGGAGCCTGGCGGAACCTGCGCCCGACCGATGCCGGCCGAGCTCGAGCCTTCGCTACTTGGCCTTCTCGAGGATCTCCACGAGCCGCCACCGCTTGGTGGCGGACAGCGGCCGGGTCTCCATGATCAGGACCCGGTCGCCGATCCCGGCGGAGTTCTGCTCGTCGTGGACCTTGAGCTTGCTGGTCCGGCGCATGATCTTGCCGTACAGCGCGTGCTTGACCCGGTCCTCGACCTCGACCACGACGGTCTTTTCCATCTTGTCGCTGACCACGAGGCCCTCACGCACCTTGCGGCGGGCCCGCGCGGCGGCGGTGGTGGTGTTCTCACTCATGATGCAGTCACCTCAGTCGGCGCGGCCGAGAGACCCAGCTCACGCTCACGCATGATCGTGTAGATCCGGGCGATCTCCCGACGGATGACCTGCAGCCGCCGGTTGTTGTCCAGCTGCCCGGTTGCGGCCTGCACGCGGAGGTTGAACAGCTCCGCCTTCGCCTCACGCAGCTTCGTGACCAGCTCCTCCTCGGAGAGCTCACGCAGCTCGGAGGCCTTGACGCCCGCTGCCATCAGGATTCACCCACTTCGCGCGTAACAATGCGGCACTTCATCGGGAGCTTGTGGATCGCGCGACGCATCGCCTCTCGCGCGATCTGCTCGTTGGGGAAGGACATCTCGAAGAGGACCCGCCCCGGCTTGACGTTGGCGACCCACCACTCGGGCGAACCCTTGCCGGAACCCATCCGGGTTTCCGCCGGCTTCTTGGTGAGGGCCTGGTCCGGGAAGATCGTGATCCAGACCTTGCCACCACGCTTGATGTGCCGGGTCATCGCGATACGCGCCGACTCGATCTGGCGGTTGGTCACGTACGCCGGCTCGAGAGCCTGGATCCCGAACTCGCCGAACACCACCCGGTTACCACCCTTGGACGCGCCGTGGCGGTCCGGGTGGTGCGGCTTGCGGAAGCCCTTCGGGGGCTTGCGCGGCATCAGCATCTGTCAGCCCTCCTGCTGCGTTTCTGCCGGCTGAGTGGGAGCCGGAGCGGACGCGGTCGCGGCGACAGCGCCGGCATCAACCGGCTCGCCGCTCGGCGTCTCGGCCTGCTGCGCGATGGTGGTCGCGGCAGCCCGGCCGGCCTCGGTGCCACCGGCGGTCGTGCCGGACGAACCCGACCGGCCACGGCGCGGCCGCTCGGGACGCTCGCCGCGCTCACGGCGCGGGCGGGACGGACCGGCCTCGGCCGGAGCCTCCCGGCCCGGGACGGCGTCGCCCTTGTAGATCCAGACCTTCACGCCGATCCGGCCGAAGGTGGTACGGGCCTCGAAGAAGCCGTACTCGATGTTGGCCCGCAGCGTGTGCAGCGGAACCCGGCCCTCGCGGTAGAACTCCGTCCGGCTCATCTCGGCGCCGCCGAGACGGCCCGAGACCTGCACCCGGATGCCCTTGCAGACCGGGTTCTTCATCGCGGACTGCATCGCCTTGCGCATGGCCCGACGGAAGCTGACCCGGCTGGACAGCTGCTCGGCGACGCCCTGGGCGACCAGCTGCGCGTCCGACTCGGGGCTCTTCACCTCGATGATGTTCAGCTGAACCTGCTTGCCGGTGAGCTTCTCCAGCTCGCCCCGGATCCGGTCGGCCTCCGCACCCTTACGGCCGATGACGATGCCCGGCCGGGCGGTGTGGATGTCGACGCGGACCCGGTCCCGGGTGCGCTCGATGTCGACCTTGGAGATGCCGGCGCGCTCCAGGCCCTTGGACATCATCCGGCGGATCTTGACGTCCTCGCCGATGTAGTCCTTGTAGAGCTTGTCCGCGAACCAGCGGGACTTCCAGTCGGTCGAGATGCCGAGCCGGAATCCGGTCGGGTGAACCTTCTGACCCATTACTCGGCACCCTCCGTCGTGCTCTGCCCCTCGGCGGCCTCGGCCTGCTTGGCCGGAGCGGCCTTCTTCGCCGACTTCTTCGGCGCGGCCGGCGCCACCGCCTCAACCGCCACGGTGATGTGGCAGGTGCGCTTGCGGATCCGGTACGCCCGGCCCTGCGCCCGCGGCCGGAACCGCTTCATGGTCGGGCCCTCGTCGACGAACGCCTCGCTGACGAGCAGCGCGTCGGGGTCCAGCCGCTCGTTGTTCTCCGCGTTGGCGATCGCGCTCGCGAGCACCTTGTACACCTGCTCGCTCGCAGCCTGCGGCGCGAACTGCAGCACCGTGAGCGCCTCCTTCGCGGGCAGGCCGCGGACGAGGTTGACCACCCGGCGCGCCTTCATCGGCGAGATGCGCACGTGCCGCGCAACCGCCCGCGCGCCCGGAAGCACCGGAGCGTCGCCCTTTCCTGGCATCGCTGTAACCCCTTGTTCCTCTATCCGTATGCCCGCGGCGTCAGCGCCGGCGGCTCTTCCGGTCGTCCTTCTCGTGACCCTTGAACGTGCGGGTCAGCGCGAACTCGCCGAGCTTGTGCCCGACCATGGCCTCGGTCACGAACACCGGGACGTGCTTGCGTCCGTCGTGCACGGCGATCGTGTGCCCGAGCATCTCGGGGATGATCGTCGAGCGCCGCGACCAGGTCTTGATGACGTTCTTCGAACCCTTGTCGTTCTGCGTCTCCACCTTCTTGAGCAGGTGGTCGTCGACGAACGGGCCCTTCTTCAGGCTGCGAGGCATCTGTCAGCTCTCCTGTTAGCCGCGCTTGCGGGTGGCGTAGCGGCGGCGGACGATCAGCCGGTCGCTCGGCTGGCCCTTACGACGGGTGCGGCCCTCGGGCTTACCCTGCGGGTTGACCGGGTGGCGACCACCGGAGGTCTTACCCTCACCACCACCGTGCGGGTGGTCGACCGGGTTCATCGCGACACCACGGACGGTCGGGCGCTTGCCCTTCCACCGCATCCGGCCGGCCTTACCCCAGTTGATGTTCGACTGGTCGGCGTTGCCGATCTCGCCGATGCTGGCGCGGCAGCGCACGTCGACCCGCCGGATCTCACCGGACGGCATGCGGAGGGTCGCGTACGCGCCCTCACGGCCGAGCAGCTGGATGCCGACGCCGGCCGAGCGGGCCAGCTTGGCGCCACCGCCCGGACGCAGCTCCACGTTGTGGATCGTGGTACCGACCGGGATGTTGCGCAGCGGCAGGTTGTTGCCCGGCTTGATGTCGGCGCTCGGGCCCGACTCCACCGTGTCGCCCTGCTTCAGGTCCTTCGGCGCGATGATGTAGCGCTTCTCGCCGTCGGCGTAGTGCAGCAGCGCGATCCGCGCGGTGCGGTTCGGGTCGTACTCGATGTGCGCGACCTTCGCCGGCACGCCGTCCTTGTCGACCCGCTTGAAGTCGATCAGACGGTACTGGCGCTTGTGGCCGCCACCGTGGTGCCGCGTGGTGATCCGGCCGTGGGCGTTGCGACCGCCCTTCTTCGGCAACGGAGCCAGCAGCGACTTCTCGGGCGTCGACCGGGTGATCTCGGCGAAGTCGGCGACGCTCGAGCCACGCCGGCCCGGCGTCGTCGGCTTGTACTTACGGATAGCCATTGTCTACACCCCTCAGCTGACCGGGCCGCCGAAGGCCTCGATACGGTCACCGTCAGCCAGCTTCACGATCGCCCGCTTGGTGGCCTTGCGCTGACCGAAGCCGGTCTTGGTGCGCTTGCGCTTGCCCTCACGGTTGAGCGTGTTGACCGTCAGGACGCGGACGTTGAAGATCTGCTGGATAGCGATCTTGATCTCGGTCTTGTTCGCGTCCGGGTGCACCAGGAAGGTGTACCAGTTGCGGTTCAGCTCGCTGTAGCTCTTCTCCGAGACGACCGGCGCGACGATGATGTCGCGCGGATCGGCGATCGTGCTCACTTGCCACCCTCCTCGGTGGTCTCGGCGGGAACGCCCAGGAACTCGTCCAGGGCCTCCTTGGTGAAGACCACGTCGTCGGCGACCAGCACGTCGTACGTGTTGAGCTGGCCGGCCTCGATCAGGTGCACCCGCGGCTCGTTGCGCAGCGACACCCAGTTCAGCTCGTCGGTGCTGCTCAGCACGACCAGGACGCGACGGGCGTCGGTCAGCTTCGCGAGCGTGGCCAGCGCGGCCTTGGTCGACGGCTTCTCGCCCGAGACGAACGCCTCGACGACGTGCACCTGGCCGGCGCGGGCCCGGTCGGAGAGGGCGCCACGCAGGGCGGCGGCCTTCATCTTCTTCGGGGTGCGCTGGCTGTAGTCGCGCGGCACCGGGCCGTGGACCACGCCACCGCCGGCGAACTGCGGCGCGCGGGTCGAGCCCTGGCGGGCACGACCGGTGCCCTTCTGCTTGTACGGCTTCCTGCCTCCACCGGAGACCTCGCCGCGGGTCTTGGCCTTGTGCGTGCCCTGCCGGGCCGCCGCGAGCTGAGCCACCACGACCTGGTGCATCAGCGCGATGTTGGCCTGGGCGTCGAAGATGTCGGCCGGCAGCTCGACGGAGCCGCTCTTGGTGCCTTCGACGCTGAGGACGTCAACGGTGGTCACTTGGCCGCACCGCCCTTCTTCGCCTTGCTCTTGGCCGCGGTACGGACCAGGACCAGCGCGCCCTTGGGGCCGGGGATGGCGCCACGGACGAGCAGGAGGTTGTTCTCAGTGTCGACCGCCTGGACGGTCAGGTTCTGGACGGTGTAGCGCACGCCACCCATCCGACCCGCCATCCGGGTGCCCTTGAAGACGCGACCCGGGGTCGCGCACGCGCCGATGGAGCCCGGCGAGCGGTGCTTGCGCTCGACACCGTGGCTGGCGCGCAGACCGTGGAAGCCGTGCCGCTTCATCGGGCCGGCGTAGCCCTTGCCCTTGGTCTTGCCGGTGACGTCGATGGTGACGCCGGCCGGGAACTCCTCGACCGTGACCTCCTGGCCCAGCGAGTAGTCCGCGGCGTCGACGGTGCGCAGCTCGACGATGTGCCGGCGCGGCGCGACGTCCGCCTTGGCGTAGTGCCCGGCGATCGGCTTCTTGACCTTGCGCGGGTCGATGGCCCCGTACGCCAGCTGGACCGCGGAGTAGCCGTCCTTGTCGGCGCTACGAACCTGGCTCACGACGCACGGGCCGGCCTGAACCACGGTCACCGGGACAACGCGGTTGTTGTCCCAGACCTGGGTCATGCCGAGCTTGGCGCCCAGGATCCCCTTGACTTGCCTGTCCATTTGTCCGGTCCCTACAGCTTGATCTCGATGTCGACGCCAGCCGGCAGGTCGAGGCGCATGAGCGAGTCGACCGTCTTCGGGGTCGGGTCGATGATGTCGATCAGCCGCTTGTGCGTGCGCATCTCGAAGTGCTCGCGCGAGTCCTTGTACTTGTGCGGCGAGCGGATAACGCAGAAACGGTTGATCTCCGTGGGCAGCGGCACCGGGCCAGCGACCTGCGCCCCGGTACGCGTCACCGTCTCGACGATCTTCCGAGCCGAGGAGTCGACGACCTCGTGGTCATAGGCCTTGAGCCGGATGCGGATCTTCTGTCCCGCCATGGTGGCTTCTGTTCCTTCTCTCGATGCCGCTGTGTTGCGGGCGCCTGTACCGGCTGGCACAGGCCCACTTCCGCCGACCCCCGCGGTCGGGCGTGTCGCGCCCGTGGGCCGGGCTCCGCCCCGGGACTCCGGAGCGGCTCTCCGACCACGCGGTGGGTCATGGCGCCGATCGCGTTACCGCGACCTGGACGCCGCGCGAGGGTGGTTGACCGCCAGGGGCGATCAACCACCCTACGCGAGACTGTCGGTCACCCGGAGGTCCAGCAGACACCGGACGCAGGCGACTGACCGTCGTTACGCAACCTGACTAGTATGCCGCACGACCGGCGGCGACGCTAATCGGGGTTACCCAGCTCACTTGATGATCTTGGTGACGCGACCCGCGCCGACCGTACGGCCACCCTCCCGGATCGCGAACTTGAGGTTCTCCTCCATCGCGATGGGCTGGATCAGCTTCACGGTCATCGTGGTGTTGTCGCCCGGCATGACCATCTCGGTGCCCTCGGGCAGCGTGACGACGCCGGTGACGTCCGTGGTCCGGAAGTAGAACTGCGGACGGTAGTTCTGGAAGAACGGGGTGTGGCGGCCACCCTCCTCCTTGGAGAGGATGTAGACCGTCGCCTCGAACTCCGTGTGCGGGGTCGTGGTGCCCGGCTTGATGACGACCATGCCGCGCTCGACGTCCTCGCGCTTGATGCCGCGCAGCAGCAGACCGACGTTCTCGCCCGCGCGGGCCTCGTCGAGCAGCTTGCGGAACATCTCGATGCCGGTGCAGGTGGTCTTCATCGACTTCTCGCGGATGCCGACGATCTCCACCTCCTCGTTCGGCTTGAGGATGCCGCGCTCCGCGCGACCGGTGACCACGGTGCCGCGGCCGGTGATGGTGAAGACGTCCTCGATCGGCATGAGGAACGGCTTCTCGGTCTCGCGCTCCGGCTGCGGGATCGCGGTGTCGACGGCGTTCATCAGGTCCAGGAGCTTCCCGGTCCACTCCGGGTCGCCCTCGAGGGCCTTCAGCGCCGAGACCCGGACGACCGGCAGGTCGTCACCCGGGTACTCCTGCGAGGAGAGCAGCTCGCGGACCTCGAGCTCGACGAGCTCCAGGAGCTCCTCGTCGTCGACCATGTCGCTCTTGTTGAGCGCCACGACGATGTACGGCACGCCGACCTGACGGGCCAGCAGCACGTGCTCGCGGGTCTGCGGCATCGGGCCGTCGGTCGCCGCCACCACCAGGATCGCGCCGTCCATCTGCGCGGCACCGGTGATCATGTTCTTGATGTAGTCGGCGTGACCGGGGCAGTCGACGTGCGCGTAGTGACGCGCCTCGGTCTGGTACTCGACGTGCGCGATCGAGATCGTGATGCCGCGGGCCTTCTCCTCCGGCGCCTTGTCGATCTCGTCGAACGGCGTGTACGGGTTCAGGTCCGGGTACTGGTCGTGCAGGACCTTGGTGATGGCCGCCGTCAGCGTCGTCTTACCGTGGTCGATGTGACCAATGGTGCCGATGTTGACGTGCGGCTTAGTCCGCTCGAACTTCGCCTTCGCCACTGGTGTCCTCCTGTGGACTTTCTTGGTTCGTTCGCCCCGGCGCGCCGGGTCGGCGCTTAGGACTCTGTCGACAGCCTTTCCGACCTGACGGCCGGAGAGCCTTTGTGGGTTCTGCGGCGATGAAGCCTACAGGCCCGGATTCACACAACTCGCCCGAGGTGGCCGCGGGCGGGAGGTCCCCTCCCGCGACCAGCCCCGGCTCATCGGATCAGCTCAGGTGAGCGTCACTCACCAGTCGCCTTGGCGATGATCTCCTTCGCCACGCTCTGCGGAACCTCGGCGTAGGAGTCGAACTGCATGCTGTAGCTAGCCCGGCCCTGGGTCTTCGACCGCAGGTCGCCGACGTAGCCGAACATCTCCGACAGCGGCACCAGGGCCCGGACGATGCGGGCGCCGTGACGCTCCTCCATCGCCTGGATGATGCCGCGCCGGGAGTTGAGGTCGCCGATGACGTCACCCATGTTCTCCTCAGGAGTGGTGACCTCAACAGCCATCATCGGCTCGAGCAGCGCGGGATCGGCCTTGCGGGCCGCCTCCTTCATCACCATCGAACCGGCGATCTTGAATGCCATTTCCGACGAGTCGACCTCGTGGTACTGGCCGTCCAGCAGCGTCAGCTTGACACCCACCAGCGGGAAGCCGGCGAGAATGCCGTACTGCATCGCGTCCTGGGCACCCGCGTCCACCGAGGGGATGAACTCCCGGGGGATGCGGCCACCGGTGACGGCGTTGGCGAACTCGTAGGTCGGCGAGTCGTTGTCCAGCGGCAGCGGCTCGATGCTCACGATCACGCGGGCGTACTGGCCGGAACCACCGGTCTGCTTCTTGTGGGTGTACTCGACCTTCTCCACCGTGCGGCGGATGGTCTCGCGGTACGCCACCTGCGGCTTACCGATGTTCGCCTCGACGTTGAACTCGCGGCGCATCCGGTCGACCAGGATGTCCAGGTGCAGCTCGCCCATGCCGGAGATGACCGTCTGGCCGGTCTCCTCGTCCAGCTTGACGCGGAAGGTCGGGTCCTCCTCGGCCAGCCGCTGGATGGCGGTGCTGAGCTTCTCCTGGTCGGCCTTGGTCTTCGGCTCGATGGCGACCTCGATGACCGGCTCCGGGAAGGTCATCGACTCCAGGATGACCGGGTTCGCCGGGTCGCACAGCGTGTCACCGGTGGTGGTCTGCTTGAGACCCTGCACCGCGATAATGTCGCCAGCCTTGGCGGAGCTGCGCTCCTCCCGCTTGTTGGCGTGCATCTGGTAGATCTTGCCGATCCGCTCCTTGCGGTCCTTGGTGGAGTTGACCACCTGGGTCCCGGACTCGACCACGCCGGAGTAGACCCGGACGTAGGTGAGCTTGCCAAGGTGCTTGTCGGTCTGGATCTTGAAGGCCAGGCCCGAGAACGGCTCCGAGGTGGACGGCTTCCGCTGCATCGGGGTCTCGCCGTCGGTCGCGGTGCCCTCGATGGCCGGGATGTCCAGCGGCGACGGCAGGTAGGCGACCACCGCGTCGAGCATGGGCTGGATGCCCTTGTTCTTGAAGGCGGTGCCGGTGAAGACGGGGTTGGCCTTGCCGGCGATGGTGGCCCGGCGGATGGCGGCCTTGATCTCCTCGACGGAGATCTCCTCGCCCTCCAGGTACTTCTCCATCACCGCGTCGTCGACGTCGGCGAGGGTCTCCATCAGCTTCTCGCGCCACTCCGCGGCGGAGTCGGCGAGGTCGGCCGGAATCTCCTCGATCGCGTAGTCCTCACCCTTCTGGGTCTCCCCGCGCCAGGTGAGGGCGCGCATCTCGATCAGGTCGACCACACCGATGAAGTCGGCCTCGGCGCCGATCGGGATCTGGAGGACCAGCGGGGTGGCGTTGAGCCGGTCGATCATCATCTGCACGCAGCGGAAGAAGTCGGCACCGGTCCGGTCCAGCTTGTTGACGAAGCACATCCGGGGGACGTTGTACTTGTCCGCCTGGCGCCAGACGTTCTCCGTCTGCGGCTCCACGCCGGCGACGCCGTCGTAGACCGCGACCGCACCGTCCAGGACCCGCAGCGACCGCTCGACCTCGACCGTGAAGTCGACGTGGCCGGGCGTGTCGATGATCTGGATCGTGTGGCCCTTCCACTCGCACTTCGTGGCGGCGGAAGTGATGGTGATACCCCGCTCCTGCTCCTGCTCCATCCAGTCCATGACGGCAGCGCCCTCGTGGACTTCACCGATCTTGTAGGTGATACCGGTGTAGAACAGGATCCGCTCGGTGGTAGTGGTCTTACCGGCATCGATGTGCGCCATGATGCCGATGTTGCGTACGTTGGCGAGCGCGTCTGCGGCGGCCACTTCAATCCCTACTTATCGTCGTCTCGACACAACTGGTGGCGGTTCCGGCGCCTCGTGGGCGCCGGAACCAAGGTGTTACCAGCGGTAGTGCGCGAAGGCCTTGTTGGACTCGGCCATCTTGTGCGTGTCCTCGCGCCGCTTGACGGCGGCACCAAGGCCGTTGCTCGCGTCCAGCAGCTCGTTCATCAGCCGCTCGACCATGGTCTTCTCGCGCCGGGCGCGGGAGTAGGTGACCAGCCAGCGCAGGCCCAGGGTGGTCGCCCGGGCGGGCCGGACCTCGACCGGGACCTGGTAGGTGGCGCCACCGACGCGGCGGCTGCGCACCTCAAGGGTCGGCTTGACGTTGTCCATCGCCCGCTTCAGGGTGACGACCGGGTCGGTGCCGGACTTCTCGCGGCAGCCCTCGAGGGCGGCGTACACGATGCTCTCGGCGAGCTGGCGCTTGCCGCGCAGCAGGATCTTGTTCACCAGCTGGGTCACCAGCGGCGAGTTGTACACCGGGTCAGCGACCAGCGGCTTCCGCGGAGCGGGTCCCTTACGCGGCATGTCAGCTCTTCTCCTTCTTCGCGCCGTAGCGGCTGCGCGCCTGCTTGCGGTTGCGGACACCCTGGGTGTCCAGCGAACCGCGGACGATCTTGTACCGCACGCCGGGGAGGTCCTTCACCCGGCCACCGCGAACGAGCACGATCGAGTGCTCCTGCAGGTTGTGGCCGACGCCCGGGATGTAGGCGGTCACCTCGATCTGGCTGCTGAGCTTGACACGAGCGACCTTGCGCAGCGCCGAGTTCGGCTTCTTCGGGGTGGTGGTGTACACGCGGGTGCACACGCCGCGCCGCTGGGGAGACCCCTTCAGCGCCGGGGTCTTGGTCTTGGTCGTCTTGGCCTGGCGGCCCTTTCGGACCAACTGCTGGATGGTGGGCACCGGGTTTCTCCGCTCCCTTCGGCCGCTGCGAGGCGACCGCGCTGTCTGCTCGTTAGCCGACCTGATGGACGGCTCTCCTACATTCCAACCAGGGCCACCTGACGGGGGTCCCAGCACCCGCGGTCGGGCGTGTCGCCCGGATCACGGTCCCGGTACGCCGCTCGCGCGTCGTACCGGGTTTCTGTCACCGGCGCAGGAAATTCCAAACACCGGATCTTGGACTTGGTCGTGCCGCCGCACGATCACCGGAATCCGGTGCCAGCGCACGCACGCATTGCCCGGGCATGCCCGGGCACAAGGGGAAAGGGTACCTACCACAGCCGCGCAGGTCAAAACGGAGCGGTCCGGTTGAACCGCCTCGCGGTCCGCCGGCCGATCGTCTCTTCCCTGCCCGCCCACGACGGGCACCTACGGCGACAAGTGTACCGGCTTCGCCCCGCATCGACCCGGGGGCCCCGGTTCCGCCCGGCCGGCGGACCCCCCGCCGCGGCCGTCCTGCCTGGTCGGCCGGCGGACCGGTCGCCGGACTCGGCTCACGTGAGCTGCACCACCAGCGCCACCCCGAGCCCGAGCAGGCTGAGCAGCAGCCCGACTCCCCCGCAGCTGAGGCCGGCCACGGCCAGTCCCCGCCCGGTGAACCGGACCCCCGGCGGCGGTGCCGGGCGCCGGATCTGCCGGCGGGCCAGCAAGCCGGTCACGATGGCGGCGCCGCCGGCGAGCGCGCCGAGCACCGTGAACGCCCCGGCCGCCCAGGCACCGCCGAGGTTCGGCCCGGCGATGCCGAAGCAGAAGACCAGCAGCGAGACCAGGATCGAGGCGATCCCGGCGACCAACGAGCCGATGGCGAGCCCCGAGGTCACCGGGGGCACGTCCAGGTGGACCACGCCGAACGGGGTGCCGGGGACCGGGTCGACCCGCTTCGGCGGGCGCGGGGCCTCCTGCGGGGGCGGCGGCAGCACCCCCGGCCGCGGACCGGCCGCCGGCGGGGTCGGGGCCCAGGCGCCGCCGGGCGGCACGCTGCCCGGGCCCGCCCACTCGCGGCCGGGCACCGGCGGGGTTCCCGGGTACGCCCCGGGCCCCGCCCAGCCGGCGGGGGCGGGCGGCGGCCCGTGGTGCGGTCCGGGGCCGGCCGGAAGGGGGTGTCCGACATAGGGCGGAGCCGGCCGCTGGCCGGGCGAGGCACCCGGGGCCGACGCCCCGACCGGCGGGTACGGGCCGTCGGGCGGCCACGGCCCCAGCGGGGAGGACTGCGGGGCGGCCGGCGGCGGAGCGTACCCCCGGCTGGCGACCTCCGGCGACGCGCTCGGCCCCTCGTCCGGCCCGACCCTCGGCGCGGCCCACGGGCTGGTGGGGTCCGGGCCCGGCGTCGGCGCGGCGGCCTCTGGCCCGGCGACGGACCGGGTCGGGTCGTCTCCCGACGGTGGGGCCGGCTCCGTCACGTGGTCCTCCTGTCGACATGGCTCACCCGCCGCGCGGCGGACACCGGCCAGGCTACCGTCGCGGGTCCCGCCGCCGGGCCCGGGCGCGGAGCCGCTCCCCCGCCCGGTCAGTCGACGTTCTGGGGGTAGTCGTGCCCGAAGGGACTGTCCGCGAGCCGGACCACTCCGATCACCACGGCCACCACCACCGCGACCGCACACAGCACCAGGCCCGTCCAGGCCAGCCGCTCCCCGCGCCGTAGGCAGTCCGCACCGGTGAGGAACCCGCCCGAGGCGTACGCCTCCCGCCGGGCCTGGCGGGCGAGCCACAGGGCGATGGTCGACGGCACCACCCCGCCGATGAACAGCCCGGTCAGCCCACCGATCAGCCCCAGAGCGAAGACGGCGCGGGCCTTCGTCGAGCGGACCGGCTCAGGATCGAGCGGATGGCGCAGCCCCTGCTGGGCGACGGGCACCTGCCCGGGCGCGGTCGTCATGCCGTCCATCATGCCCCGGCCCGCCGCACCCGACACTCAGGAGGAGCAGACCGCCAACCGGTCGCCGGGCGGGTCGCGGGCACCGGCACCACGCCCGACGGGAGGCCTGGCCGCGGACGCGACGAGGCCCCCGGCGGGTGCCGGGGGCCTCGTCGTTGCTGGTGCTTAGCGGTACGACCCGAAGTCGAAGTCGTCCAGCGGCACCGCCTGGCCGCTGGCCGGCCCGAAGCCGTAGTCGGTCTCCGGGTAGCCGGTCATCGAGTAGACCTTGGCCTTCGCCTCCTCGGTCGGCTCGACCCGGACGTTGCGGTACTTGCTGATGCCCGTACCGGCCGGGATGAGCTTACCGATGATCACGTTCTCCTTGAGGCCGATCAGCGAGTCGCTGCGGGCGTGGATCGCCGCGTCCGTCAGCACCCGGGTGGTCTCCTGGAAGGAGGCCGCCGACAGCCAGGAGTCCGTGGCCAGCGAGGCCTTGGTGATACCCATCAGCACCGGGCGACCCGCCGCGGGCTCGCCGCCCTCGGACACGAGCCGGCGGTTCTCCGACTCGAAGAGCGCCCGGTCGACCAGCACGCCCGGCAGGAACTCGGTCGAGCCGGAGTCGATGACCGTCACCCGCTTGAGCATCTGGCGGATGATGATCTCGATGTGCTTGTCGTGGATGAGCACACCCTGCGAGCGGTAGACCTCCTGGACCTCCTGGGTCAGGTGGACCTGGACCGCGCGCGGGCCGAGGATGCGCAGCAGCTCGTGCGGGTCGATGGTGCCCTCGGTGAGCTTCTCGCCGACCTCGACGTGGTCGCCGTCGTGGGCCCGCAGCCGGACCCGCTTGGAGATCTTGTCGTAGACGATCTCGTCGCTGCCGTCGTCCGGCACCACGATGATCTTCCGCGACCGCTCGCCGTCCTCGATCCGGATCCGACCCGGGGTGTCGGCGATGGGCGCCTTACCCTTCGGGACCCGGGCCTCGAAGATCTCCTGGACCCGGGGCAGACCCTGGGTGATGTCCTCACCCGCGACACCACCGGTGTGGAAGGTACGCATCGTCAGCTGCGTACCCGGCTCACCGATCGACTGGGCGGCGATGATGCCGACCGCCTCGCCGACGTCCACCGTCTTGCCGGTCGGCAGCGAGCGGCCGTAGCACGCACCGCAGACGCCCAGCTTCGACTCGCAGGTGAGCACGCTGCGCACCCGGACGCTCTCCACCCCGGCCGCGACGATCCGGTCGACCAGGATCGAGTTGATGTCCTGACCCCGCTCGGCCACCACGGTGCCGTCCGGCCCCTTGATGTCGTCGGCCAGGGTACGGGCGTGCACGCTGGTCTCGGCGTGCTCGTGCACGACCAGCTTGCCGTCGATCCGCTCGCCGATCTGCATGGGGATGGCGCGGTCGGTGCCGCAGTCCTCCTCGCGGATGATGACGTCCTGCGAGACGTCCACCAGACGCCGGGTCAGGTAACCCGAGTCGGCGGTACGCAGGGCGGTGTCCGCGAGACCCTTACGGGCACCGTGCGTGGAGATGAAGTACTCCAGCACGGACAGACCCTCCCGGTACGAGGCCTTGATGGGCCGCGGGATGATCTCGCCCTTCGGGTTGGCCACCAGACCACGGATCGCCGCGATCTGTCGGAGCTGGAGCAGGTTACCGCGGGCGCCCGAGTTGATCATCTTCCACAGCGGGTTCTCCTGCGGCAGCGCGGTGTCCATCTCCTTGGCGACCTCGTTGGTCGCCTTGGTCCAGATCTCGATGAGCTCGCCGCGGCGCTCCTCGGCGGTCATCAGACCACGCTGGTACTGCTTGTCGATCCGGTCGGCTTCCTTCTCGTACCGCTCCAGGATCTCCCGCTTGCGCGGCGGAGCGATGACGTCCTCCATGCCGATGGTGACGCCGGACCAGGTGGCCCAGTGGAAACCGGCCTCCTTGAGTCCGTCGAGGGTGGCCGCGAGAGCCACCTTCGGGAAGCGCTCCGCGAGGTCGTTGACGATCGCGGAGAGCTGGCCCTTGCGGATCTCGTAGTTCACGAAGCGGTAGCCCGGCGGCAGCGTCTCGTTGAACAGGACCCGGCCCAGGGTGGTCTCCACCGTCACCGGCTCACCCTCGGCCCAGCCCTCGGGCGCGACCCACGGCTCGGCGCCGGCGCCGTTGTCGACCCCGACGACGTCCCGCAGCCGGATCTTGACCGGAGCCTGCAGGTGCAGCTCGCCGTTGTCGAACGCCATCCGCGCCTCGGCGTCCGAGCTGAACGCCCGGCCCTCACCCTGGCCACCCGGAGTCAGGTGGGTGAGGTGGTAGAGGCCGATGACCATGTCCTGGGTGGGCATGGTGACCGGCTTGCCGTCGGCCGGCTTGAGGATGTTGTTCGACGACAGCATCAGGATCCGCGCCTCGGCCTGGGCCTCGGCGGACAGCGGCACGTGCACCGCCATCTGGTCACCGTCGAAGTCGGCGTTGAACGCGGTGCAGACCAGCGGGTGGATCTGGATGGCCTTGCCCTCGACCAGCTGCGGCTCGAAGGCCTGGATGCCCAGCCGGTGCAGGGTCGGCGCCCGGTTCAGCAGGACCGGGTGCTCGCCGATGACCTCTTCCAGCACGTCCCACACGACCGGCCGCTGCCGCTCGACCATCCGCTTGGCGGACTTGATGTTCTGCGCGTGGTTGAGGTCGACCAGCCGCTTCATCACGAACGGCTTGAACAGCTCCAGCGCCATCTGCTTGGGCAGGCCGCACTGGTGCAGCTTGAGCTTCGGGCCGACCACGATGACCGAACGGCCGGAGTAGTCGACGCGCTTGCCCAGCAGGTTCTGGCGGAACCGGCCCTGCTTGCCCTTGAGCATGTCGGACAGCGACTTCAGCGGGCGGTTACCCGGACCGGTGACCGGCCGGCCGCGGCGACCGTTGTCGAACAGCGCGTCGACGGCCTCCTGGAGCATCCGCTTCTCGTTGTTGACGATGATCTCGGGCGCGCCGAGGTCGATCAGCCGCTTGAGGCGGTTGTTCCGGTTGATCACCCGGCGGTACAGGTCGTTCAGGTCGGAGGTCGCGAAGCGGCCACCGTCCAGCTGCACCATCGGACGCAGGTCCGGCGGGATGACCGGGACGCAGTCCAGCACCATGCCGAGCGGCGAGTTGCGGGTGTTCTGGAACGCCGCGACGACCTTCAGCCGCTTGAGCGCCCGGATCTTCCGCTGGCCCTTGCCGGTGCGGATGGTCTCGCGCAGGCTCTCGGCCTCGGCGTCGAGGTCCATGTTCTGGACCAGCGCCTTGATGGCCTCGGCGCCCATGGCACCGGTGAAGTACTCGCCGAAGCGGTCGCGCAGCTCGCGGTAGAGCAGCTCGTCGGTGACCAGCTGCTTGGGCTCGAGCTTGCGGAAGGTGTCGAGGACCTCGTCGAGGCGGTCGATCTCGCGCTGGGCCCGGTCGCGGATCTGGCGCATCTCGCGCTCGCCGCCCTCCTTGACCTTGCGCCGGACGTCCGCCTTCGCGCCCTCGGCCTCCAGCTCGGCCAGGTCGGCCTCGAGCTTGGCGGCCCGCTTCTCGATCTCCGAGTCGCGGCTGTTCTCGGCCTGCCGCTTCTCGGCCAGGATCTCGTTCTCGATCGTCGAGAGGTCACGGTGACGCGCCTCGGCGTCCACGCTCGTCACGACGTACGAGGCGAAGTAGATGATCTTCTCGAGGTCCTTCGGGGCGAGGTCCAGCAGGTAGCCCAGCCGGCTCGGCACGCCCTTGAAGTACCAGATGTGGGTCACCGGAGCGGCCAGCTCGATGTGACCCATCCGCTCCCGGCGAACCTTGGAGCGGGTCACCTCGACGCCGCAGCGCTCGCAGATGATGCCCTTGAAGCGGACCCGCTTGTACTTACCGCAGTAGCACTCCCAGTCCCGCTGCGGACCGAAGATCTTCTCGCAGAAGAGCCCGTCCTTCTCCGGCTTCAGGGTGCGGTAGTTGATGGTCTCGGGCTTCTTGACCTCGCCGTGGGACCACTGACGGATGTCGTCGGCGGTGGCGAGGCCGATGCGCAGCTCGTCGAAGAAGTTGACGTCGAGCACTATGTCCCCTATGTCGTCGTCTGTACTGCCTAGCTAACGGGCGGGTTCGGGGGCCGGCGAACCGGCCCCCGAACCATCACCTCAGACCTCTTCGACCGAGCTCGGCTCGCGCCGGGACAGGTCGATGCCCAGCTCCTCCGCAGCCCGGAACACCTCGTCGTCGGTCTCGCGCATCTCCAGGGCCACGCCGTCGCTGGACAGCACCTCGACGTTGAGGCACAGCGACTGCAGCTCCTTGAGCAGCACCTTGAACGACTCGGGGATGCCCGGCTCGGGGATGTTCTCGCCCTTGACGATCGCCTCGTAGACCTTCACCCGGCCGAGGACGTCGTCGGACTTGATCGTCAGCAGCTCCTGCAGGGCGTACGCGGCGCCGTACGCCTGCATCGCCCAGCACTCCATCTCACCGAAGCGCTGGCCACCGAACTGCGCCTTACCACCCAGCGGCTGCTGCGTGATCATCGAGTACGGGCCGGTCGACCGGGCGTGAATCTTGTCGTCGACCAGGTGGTTGAGCTTCAGGATGTAGATGTAGCCGACCGCGATCGGGTCCGGCAGCGGCTCGCCGGAGCGACCGTCGAACAGCCGCGCCTTGCCCGTACGCCCGATCAACTGGTCGCCGTCCCGGTTGGGCAGGGTCGACCCGAGCAGACCGGCGATCTCCTCCTCGCGGGCACCGTCGAAGACCGGGGTGGCCACGTTGGTGTCCGGCTCGGACTCGTGCGCGTCGATCGAACGGAGCTGGCGCTTCCACTCCTCGTCGTCGCCCTGGACGCTCCAGCCGGTCTTGGCCACCCACCCGAGGTGGGTCTCCAGGACCTGGCCGATGTTCATCCGGGACGGCACGCCGAGCGGGTTCAGCACGATGTCGACCGGGGTGCCGTCCTCCAGGAACGGCATGTCCTCGATCGGCAGGATCTTGGAGATGACGCCCTTGTTGCCGTGGCGGCCCGCGAGCTTGTCACCGTCCTGGATCTTGCGCTTCTGGGCCACGTAGACCCGGACCAGCTCGTTGACGCCCGGGGGCAGCTCGTCGCCGTCCTCCCGGGAGAAGGTACGCACGCCGATGACCGTGCCGGTCTCACCGTGCGGCACCTTCAGCGAGGTGTCCCGGACCTCGCGCGCCTTCTCGCCGAAGATCGCGCGGAGCAGCCGCTCCTCCGGGGTCAGCTCGGTCTCACCCTTCGGGGTGACCTTGCCGACCAGGATGTCGCCGGGGACGACCTCGGCGCCGATCCGGATGATGCCGCGCTCGTCGAGGTCGGCGAGCATCTCCTCGCTGACGTTCGGGATGTCGCGGGTGATCTCCTCCGGACCGAGCTTGGTGTCCCGGGCGTCGACCTCGTGCTCCTCGATGTGGATCGAGGTGAGCACGTCCTGCTGCACGAGGCGCTGCGACAGGATGATCGCGTCCTCGTAGTTGTGGCCCTCCCAGGTCATGAACGCCACGAGCAGGTTGCGCCCGAGCGCCATCTCGCCCTCGTCGGTGCACGGACCGTCGGCGATGACCTGACCGGCCTCGACGCGGTCGCCCTCGAAGACGACCGGCTTCTGGTTGACGCAGGAGCCGGCGTTGGAGCGGCGGAACTTGTGCAGCAGGTACGTCCGGCGGTGGCCGTCGTCCTGGTGGACGGTGATGTAGTCGGCGCAGAGGTCCTCGATCACACCGCCGACCTCGGCGACGACGACGTCACCGGCGTCCACGGCCGCGCGGTACTCCATGCCCGTACCGACCAGCGGCGACTCGGCCTTGACCAGCGGCACCGCCTGGCGCTGCATGTTCGCGCCCATGAGCGCGCGGTTGGCGTCGTCGTGCTCGAGGAACGGGATCATCGCGGTGGCGACCGAGGTCATCTGCCGCGGCGACACGTCCATGTAGTCCACGGCCTCCGGCGGCACGTCCTCGGTCTCGCCGCCCTTACGGCGGACCAGGACGCGGTCCTCGGCGAACGACCCGTCGGACTTCAGCGGGGCGTTGGCCTGCGCCTTGACGAACCGGTCCTCCTCGTCCGCGGTCAGGTAGTCGATCTGGTCGGTGACCCGACCGTTGACGACCTTCCGGTACGGCGTCTCGATGAAGCCGAACGGGTTGACCCGGGCGAAGGTGGACAGGGCGCCGATCAGACCGATGTTCGGGCCTTCCGGCGTCTCGATCGGGCACATCCGGCCATAGTGGGACGGGTGCACGTCGCGGACCTCGAAGCCGGCCCGCTCCCGGGACAGACCACCCGGGCCGAGCGCGCTCAGCCGGCGCCGGTGGGTCAGGCCCGCCAGCGGGTTGGTCTGGTCCATGAACTGGGACAGCTGCGACGTACCGAAGAACTCCTTGATCGCCGCCACCACCGGGCGGATGTTGATCAGGGTCTGCGGGGTGATCGCCTCGACGTCCTGGGTGGTCATCCGCTCGCGGACGACGCGTTCCATCCGGGAGAGGCCGACCCGGACCTGGTTCTGGATCAGCTCGCCCACGGTACGCAGGCGACGGTTGCCAAAGTGGTCGATGTCGTCGGCCTCGTAGCCCTCCTCACCGGCGTGCAGCCGGCAGAGGTATTCCACGGTGGCGACGATGTCGTCCTCGGTCAGCGTGCCGGTGGTGATCGGCACGTCCACTTCGAGCTTCTTGTTGAACTTGTAACGACCGACCTTGGCGACGTCGTACCGCTTCGGGTTGAAGAAGAGGTTGTCGAGCAGGGTCTGGGCGTTCTCGCGGGTCGGCGGCTCGCCCGGACGGAGCTTCCGGTAGATATCCAGCAGCGCCTCGTCCTGGCCGCCGATGTGGTCCTTCTCGAGCGTGGTCATCATCAGCTCGGACCAGCCGAACTTCTCGCGGATCTGCTCCGCCGACCACCCGATGGCCTTGAGCAGGACGGTGACGGCCTGCCGGCGCTTGCGGTCGATGCGGACGCCGACCGTGTCGCGCTTGTCGATGTCGAACTCCAGCCAGGCACCCCGGCTCGGGATGACCTTGACGCTGGAGAGGTCGCGGTCGGAGGTCTTGTCCGGCTGCTTGTCGAAGTAGACGCCCGGCGAGCGGACGAGCTGGCTGACCACGACTCGCTCGGTGCCGTTGATGATGAAGGTGCCCTTCGGCGTCATCATCGGGAAGTCACCCATGAACACCGTCTGGCTCTTGATCTCGCCGGTGGTGTTGTTGGTGAACTCCGCGGTCACGAACAGCGGGGCGCAGTAGGTCAGGTCCTTCTCCTTGCACTCCTCGATCGAGGCCTTGACCTCGTCGAAGCGCGGAGCCGAGAAGGAGAGCGACATGGTGCCGGAGAAGTCCTCAATGGGACTGATCTCGTCGAGGATCTCCGCGAGACCCGAGCGTGCGTGCGGGTCGTCCGCCGACCGGCCCTGCCAAGCCTCGTTGCCGACGAGCCAGTCGAAGGACTCGTTCTGGATGGCGAGGAGGTTGGGGACCTCGAGGTGTTCGGTGATCCTGCCGAAAGAAACTCGGCGGGGCGCAAAAGCGCTCGACGTACGACTGGTCTTCGCAGGGCGGGAAGCTGCCAAGATGCGTCCTTCCGAGGACCGGTGCTGCAGAACGGCTGGTACGCGTGCACTCCAATGACCCCACCAGAAATATCCGCAAACGGACATTTCCGAGCAGGGGTCAAGTCGGAAGGCAGCGCAAACTAGCAGTGTAGCCGAGAGGCTAACCGCTGTCCAGCCCACCCCGCAGGGTCGTCGCGGAACTTGCCTCGGGACCTCGAAAACCAGGTCTACCGGGCCGCTCGGAACGCGACGCTCCTGCCGGGCCGCTCGGGTGTCACGGCGATGGTGCTGCCGCTGCCATACCCGAGAGGTGGCCGTTGCAAGCGCGGAAGGTCTTGCTGGTGTCAGCGTGCCTGGCAGCCCGGTGCCGCGTCAAGGGCCGGTTACTGCTCGGGGTGTCTTTCCCTCCGACGGGCTACCGTCAGGCGCCGCTGTGAAACCGGTGCGAACGACCTGTACGCCCTGCTCACGCCGCTGCCACCGGGTGCCACCAACCACAGCGGGCGGCGATCCGTTCCCGGATCACCGCCCGCCGCGACGCGGTGTGCCCCGGCTCACGTGAGCCGGACGCGCGTCAGGTCAACGCAAGGTCACTTGAGGGTGACCTTGGCGCCCTCGCCCTCGAGCTTGGCCTTGGCCTTCTCGGCGGTCTCCTTGTTGACCTTCTCCAGGACCGCCTTCGGCGCGGCCTCGACCAGGTCCTTGGCCTCCTTCAGGCCCAGGCCGGTCAGCTCACGCACGACCTTGATGACCTGGATCTTCTTGCCACCGTCGGCGTCGAGGATGACGTCGAACTCGTCCTTCTCCTCCTCGGCCGGGGCGGCCGGGCCACCGGCGGCCGGGCCCGCGGCCACGGCGACCGGAGCGGCGGCGGTGACCTCGAAGGTCTCCTCGAACTGCTTCACGAACTCGGAGAGCTCGATCAGCGTCATCTCCTTGAACGCGTCGAGCAGCTCGTCGGTGCTGAGCTTCGCCATGTCTGGCGTCCTTTCCTGAATGGTTTAACTAAGAACGTGGGTGCGCCGCGGGGCCTCAGGCCGCCTCGGCGCCCTCCTTCTCGCGCTTGTCCTGCAGGGCGGCCGCCAGACGCGCGGTCTTGGCGAGCGGAGCCTGGAACAGGGCCGCGGCCTTGCTCAGGTTGCCCTTCATGGCGCCGGCCAGCTTCGCCAGCAGCACCTCGCGGGACTCCAGGTCGGCGAGCTTCGTGACCTCGGCCGCGGAAATGGCCTTGCCCTCGAAGACACCGCCCTTGATGACGAGCTTCGGGTTGGCCTTCGCGAAGTCGCGAAGCCCCTTCGCCGCCTCGACGACGTCGCCCGAAACGAAAGTCAGCGCGGTAGGACCGGAGAACAGCTCGTCGAGGCCGGAGATGCCCGCCTCGGTCGCCGCACGCTTGGCCAGCGTGTTCTTCGCGACCGTGTAGCTGGTCTCCTTGCCGAGCGAGCGCCGCAGCTGGGTGAGCTGCGAAACCGTGAGTCCGCGGTACTCGGTCAGCACGGTCGCCCCCGCGTTGCGGAAGCTCTCGGTCAGCTCGGCGACGGCCGTGGCCTTGTCGGCCCGGATCGGCTTGTCCGCCATGTCCCTCCTCTCTCGTTACTCGGAGCTGGTACGCCGGCGACGAGCGGACGCTCGCGACGGCGGCGGAGGCATCACGACAACGAGAAAAGCCCCGGCGCAGGGCGCACGGGGCGAGGGCCGGCACAACGGACGCGGTCGGCGGACCACGCACAGCGCCGATTTTCGCTTGCCGCCCTGCGCGGGTCGCCCGTCATCGCGGGACCTTCGACCGTGCCAGGGCACGGTGACCAGCGGTCTCTGGGTGGAACTACGGGACAAGGTTACGCGACGTGTCCCGCTACCTCCAAATCGCCCCCGGAGTGCCCCCGGTCACCCTCACCCCGGGTTGATGACCCACCCCGGGTACGGCACATTGCGCCATCGCCCGGCGGGACAGGCCGGTGTGCGGCACACCGAGTCGATCAGGGCGAGCATGCCCGGTCGGGGCCCGGACCGGCGGGCGGGTCAGGCGCGGGTACGGCGGCCCCAGGCGTAGCCGGCCAGGGCCACCACCGCCCAGACCAGCGCCCAGGCGCTCAGGAGCAGTGCCGCCGAGGCGGTCAGGTCGCCGGTCAGCGCCCGGGCGGTCGGCATCACCGGCGGCGCCAGCCACGGCAGCACCGAGTCGCTCAGCCCCAGCACCAGGGCACCGACCGCGCCGACCGAGAGCACCGCCACGCCGTACCCGGCGCTGCGGGTGATCGCCCGGCTGGCCAGGGCGCCCAGCGCCACGGCCGCCGGCAGGGCGAGCAGGTGGGCCCAGAGGCCGAGGGCCACTCCGGCGGCCACTGACCGGTCCCCCGGCCCGGTCTCGCCGGTCACCCCGCCGACCAACCAGGGGAAGACCAGCGCGACGGCCACCGTGCCGAGCCCGGCCACGGCCCCCGCCAGCAGGCCGGCGGCCCGCTCCCGGACCGGGCCCACCACCACCCGGGCCAGCCGGCGCTGCACGTCCGGCTCGACGTCCAGCAGGATCTTGGTCTGCCAGGCCAGCACCGGGAACAGCACCACCGCGGAGACGCCGTACGCCTCCGCCGGCCGGGCCCGGCCGCCGCCGTAGAGGACGCCGAGGGCCAGCAGGCCGGCCAGCACCGGTGCCAGCGCCCGTCCGGTACGCAGGAAGCCGGCCAGCCGCAGCCGGACCAGCGCGGTCACCGGGCCACCTCCGGGGCGGGACCGGCATCGTCAGCCCCGCCGGCGGGCGCCGCCATGGCGTCGACCGGCGCGCCGGGGCCGGCGACCCGGTCGGGTCGTGCACCCGCACCGTCGCGCGCTGGTTCGGCCGGGGCGGATGGGGAGTCGTGACCGGGCCGCGCGGCGGGAGGCGGGGCGGCGTGGTCGCGTACCCGGAGAACGTGGTGGCCGGCGGCGCGCAACCGGGCGACGGCGTCCGCCACCCCCACGGCCGGTACCGCCAGCTCGACCACCACCATGGCCGCACCCTCGGTCGGCGCCTGCGCGGTGACCGTGCCGTCGGCGACCGTCCAACGCGCTGCGCCGGGCAGCCGCACCGTCTCGCCGCGGTGGTCACTGACCAGCACCGCGCCGCCGCCGGACAGCACCTCGCCGACCAGCTCCGGCACCAGCTCGCGGGCGGCGGCATCCAGCCCCTCCCAGGGCTCGTCGAGGACGAGCAGGCCGGGCGGGCGCAGCATCGCCTGGGCCAGCCCGACCTTCTGGGCGGTGCCCTTCGACAGCTCAGGCAGCCGGACCCCGTGGAACCTGGCCAGGCCGAGCCGGTCGACCCAGTGCCGCACCGCCCGGTCGGCCGCCGGACCGGAGAGACCGGCCAGCCGCCCCATCCCGGTGAGGTACCCACCCACGGTGAACGGCTGGTCGGCGGGGAACCGCTCCGGGACCCAGCCGACGGCCGCGGGGCGCTCGACCACCCGACCCCGGGTCGGCCGGAGCACGCCTGCGGCGAGCTGGAGCAGGGTGGACTTGCCGACGCCGTTGCGCCCGAGCACCACCGCCACCTCGCCCGGGCCGATCCGCACCTCCGCGCCACGCAGCACCCACGGGCCGCGCCGGTGGTAGCGCAACCAGACGTCCTCCAGCCGCATGCGGCGAGCCTGCCACACGGGAATGACGAACGGGGCCCCGCCACGTGAGTGGCGGGACCCCGTCAGGGCTGTCGTGCTCAGGCCTCGGCCGGAGCCTCGGTCAGGTTCTTCACCGCGTTCGGGTCGACCGGGACGCCCGGGCCCATGGTGGTGGTGAGGGTGACCTTCTTCAGGTACTTGCCCTTGGCCGCGGACGGCTTCGACCGCAGCACCTCGTCCAGCACCGCCGCGTAGTTGTCGATCAGCTGGGACTCGGTGAACGAGGCCTTGCCGATGATCAGGTGCAGGTTGGAGTGCTTGTCCACCCGGAAGGTGATCTTACCGCCCTTGATGTCCGAGACGGCCTTGGCGACGTCCATGGTCACCGTGCCCGTCTTCGGGTTCGGCATCAGGCCGCGCGGGCCCAGGATCCGCGCGATCCGGCCGATCTTGGCCATCTGGTCCGGGGTGGCGATCGCCGCGTCGAAGTCCAGCCAACCGCCCTGGATACGGGCGACCAGCTCGTCGGTGCCCACCTCGTCCGCACCCGCGGCGGCGGCCTCCTCGGCCTTCGCGCCGGCGGCGAAGACGATCACGCGGGCGGTCTTACCGGTGCCGTGCGGCAGGTTGACCGTGCCGCGGACCATCTGGTCCGCCTTGCGGGGGTCGACGCCGAGGCGCATCGCGACCTCGACCGTGGCGTCGAACTTGACGGAGGTGGACTCCTTGGCCAGCTTGACGGCCTCGGCGGGAGAGTAGAGCTTCGACCGGTCGATGACCTCGGCGGCCTTGCGGTAGCTCTTGCTGCGCTGCATTTCTCGTAACTCCTGTGGTCTATGGCGGGCCGCGGCGTCCGCAGGCCCTCCCACGAACTGGTCGGGTGGGGCGGTGACCGAGGTCAGTCGGTGACGTTCAGGCCCATCGACCGGGCGGTGCCGGCGATGATCTTCTCAGCCTGGTCGAGGTCGTTGGCGTTGAGGTCCGCCATCTTCTTCTCCGCGATCTCCCGCACCTGGGCGCGGGTGACGCTGCCGACCTTCTCCTTGTGCGGGACGCCCGAGCCCTTGGGCACGCCGGCGGCCTTGATCAGCAGCCGGGCGGCGGGCGGGGTCTTCAGCACGAAGGTGAAGGTCCGGTCCTCGTAGACGCTGATCTCGGCGGGGACGATGTCGCCCCGCTGCGACTCAGTCTGCGCGTTGTAGGACTTGCAGAACTCCATGATGTTCACGCCGTGCTGGCCGAGCGCGGGGCCGACCGGCGGCGCCGGGGTGGCCTGGCCCGCCGGCAGCTGAAGCGTGAACGTCTTGACGAGCTTCTTCTTCGGAGGCATGTCTCTTCCTGGGGCTTGGAACTGGGATTCTCGCCGGCCGCGGGCGCGCACGGTCAGCGCGGTGCGACAGCGGCGACGTTCTAGGGTAGCGCAGACGTCCGTCGCCCCTCCGCCGAGGTGCGGCGGGGCGGCGAAACGACGCACCGGCGGCAGGCCCGAGGGCCCCCGCCGGTGCCGACGTACGTCAGATCTTGGCGACCTGGTTGAAGTTGAGCTCGACCGGAGTCTCCCGGCCGAAGATCGACACCAGCACCTTGAGCTTCTGCTGGTCGGCGTTGATCTCGCTGATCGTCGCCGGCAGGGAAGCGAAGGCGCCGTCGGTGACGGTGACCGAGTCACCGACCTCGAAGTCGAGGACCTTGACCTCGGGCTTGGCCTTCTTCTGCTCGGTCTCGACCGCCGGGGCCAGCCACTTCAGCACCTCGTCGAGGCTCAGCGGCGCCGGCCGGTCGGCCCGGTCGGTCGCGCCGACGAAGCCGGTCACACCCGGAGTGTTCCGGACGCAGGAGTAGGACTCCGCGGTCAGCTCCATCCGGACCAGGATGTAGCCCGGGAAGACCTTCGCCTGGACCTGGGACCGCTTGCCGTTCTTGACCTCGACCTCTTCCCGGGTCGGCACCTCGACCTGGTAGATGTAGTCCTCCATGTCGAGGGACGTGATCCGGGTCTCGAGGTTGGTCTTGACCTTGTTCTCGTAGCCGGCGTACGAGTGCACCACGTACCAGTCGCCGGGGGCGTAGCGCAGCTTCTGGCGCAGCTCGGCGACCGGGTCGAACTCCTGCTCCGGCTCGGTGGTCGGGAATTCCGGCGCGCTGGCGGCCTCGACCGACTCATCGTTGGCCGCCGTCGCCACCGGAGACTGGTCGTCCCGGGTCTCGGCGGTCTCGTCGTACTCAGGCACGCTCGCTCACTTCCGTCTGTCTCGCTGGTAGCCGGTCAGCTGGGGTTGCCGAAGACCCACAGCACCGCCTTCGCGAAGCCGTAGTCCAGGCCGGCCACGATCGCCAGCATCACCGCGACGAAGGTGACCACCACAGCCGTGTAGGTCAGCAGCTCCTTGCGGGTCGGCCAGATGACCTTACGCAGCTCGGCCACGACCTCGCGGAAGAACCGCGCGATGCGGGCGAAGAGCCCGATCCGCTCGGTGTCCTTCCGGGTCTTCCGGCCCTCGGTCGACTCGGCGCGGGCCCGCTTGCGGGTGGCGGTGCCGCCCCTGGAGACCGGCTCGTCCGCGTCGGTGGCGTCGTCCTCGGCCTCGCCGTCGGCCTCGTCGACGACCGCGTCGTCACGCAGACGCTCGTCGTCGGCGTCCTCGCCGCGCCGCTTGTTCTCGGCCACTTCGCCCTCCGTGCGGGATGTCGGGTCGCACGCTGATGGGCGTGCGCGGCGTGTGGTCACGCCGGCCGGACCAACCGTCCCGCGACGGGCCGCGGCCGGCGGATCGACCGGGAGGGCCCCGAATGCCTCGGAACCAACCCCGCCGATGCCACCACCACGGGCCGGACGCCGCCCTGCGGACGGCGCGACCCACGGGAACGGTCAGGCCTGAGGCGCAGGGGTGACAGGACTTGAACCTGCAGCCTGCGGTTTTGGAGACCGCTGCTCTGCCAATTGAGCTACACCCCTGTGCGGCAACTCACCCCACCCGGACACGCAGTGCCGGGCAGGGGTCACTTGCCCCACGGCGGACCAGTGTACGGGTAGTCGTGCGACTTTCCCAACCGGTCTGCCCCTCGCGCGTCGGCAGACCCCTCAGCGGGGCGTCCGGACGGTCGCCCGAGCCTGCGACAGGACCTTCTCCCCCAGGCACGTCGCGGTGACGTCGAGCCTGGTCAGGCCCTCCTCGGTGACCTCCTTGACGACCGCGCTGACCTCGATCTCGGTGCCCTCGTCGGTGTCCGGCACGACCACCGGCCGGGTGAACCGGACGCCGAAGTCGACCACCGCGTCCGGCGCGCCGGCCCAGGTGGTGACCGCCCGGCCGACCAGCGCCATGGTGAACATGCCGTGGGCGATCACGCCGGGCAGGCCCACCTTGGTGGCGGTCCGGTCGCTCCAGTGGATCGGGTTGAAGTCGCCCGAGGCGCCCGCGTAGCGGACCAGGTCCGCACGGGTCACCCGGAACGTCTGGGTGGGCAGCTCCACGGTTCAGGCCTCCCCGCGTACGACGATCTTGGACCAGGCGGCGACCACCGGCTCGCCGTCGGCGGTGCTCACGTCGGTACGGGTGGTCAGGAAGCCGTGCCCGCCCCGGTTGGTGATCTCCTCGATGGTGTTCACGCAGACCAGCTCGTCGCCGGCCACCACCGGCCGGGTGTACGCGAACCGCTGGTCCCCGTGCACGACCCGGCTGTAGTCGACGCCCAGCGCCGGGTCCTCGATGATCTGCCGGCTGGCGGCCATGGTCACGAGCACCGGGAAGGTCGGCGGCGCCACCACGTCGGGGTGGCCGAGCGCCCGGGCGGCCTCAGGGTCGTGGTACGCCGGGTCGGTGGCGCCGATGGCGGTGGCGAACTCGCGGATCTTTTCTCGGCCCACCAGATAGGGGGCGGTCGGCGGATAGGTCCGGCCGACGAAGGACGGGTCCAGGGACATGTCGCGAACCTACACGGAGAGCACGAACGCCGATCCGCGCGGGCTGGCGGCTCGGGGCCGCCGTCCGTGCGGATCGGCGTTCGGAGATGCTGCGGGACCGGGCCGGCGGAGCCGGCCGTGGGTCAGCGGGTCTCGCGGTGGACCGTGTGCTTGCCGTCCCGGGGGCAGAACTTCTTCAGCTCGATGCGGTCCGGGTCGTTACGACGGTTCTTGCGCGTGATGTAGTTGCGCTCCTTGCACTCCACACACGCCAAAGTGATCTTCGGCCGGACATCGGTCGCCTTCGCCACGGCGGAGTGCCTTCCTCGCTAACGGGTAACAACTACGGCGCATCAGCCTACGCGTTGACGGCGCAGACATGCAAAGTGGGCGCCTACGGCGCCCATCCCACCGACCACCGGGTGACCCGGAGGACGAGAGTAGCGGTGGCCGGACTTGAACCGGCGACACAGCGATTATGAGCCGCTTGCTCTGCCATCTGAGCTACACCGCCGTGGCGGGTCCAGCCGGACCCTTTGAGCCCCCTTACGGAATCGAACCGTAGACCTTCTCCTTACCATGGAGACGCTCTGCCGACTGAGCTAAGGGGGCCTACCCGAGCACCCTGTGGGGTGCCGCGCAGGGGAAACAGTACACGACCTCGCCCGCGAGGTGAAATCGGATCCCCCGTTGCCGCGTTTCCACAGCTCAGGGCACCGCTCGCAGGCGGGGCAGGTCACCGACGGTGATCGTCTCGGGCTCGACCTGGGCACCGAACCAGGCCTCCAGCCGCTCGTACGGCAGGGGCCGGCTGAACAGGAAGCCCTGGCCGATCTCGCAGCCGATGTCCTGGAGCAGCTCCAGGGTCAGCTCGCTCTCCACCCCCTCGGCCACCACGGCCAGGCCGAACTGCTGGGAGAGCGTCACCACGGCGTTCACGATCGCCAGGTCACCCGGATCGGTCGCCATCCCCTGCACGAAGGAACGGTCGACCTTCACCTCGTGCACCGGCAGCCGACGCAGTTGGGCCAGGGACGAGTTGCCGGTGCCGAAGTCGTCCACCGAGAGCCGGACGCCGAGATCACGTAGCCGCCGCAGGGTGGGTATCGGACGTTCGGTGCCGTCCAGCACCCCGGCCTCGGTGATCTCCAGGGTGAGCCGCTGCGGCGGCACGCCGTACTCGTCCAGCAGCTCGCGTACCAGGGTGGGGAAATGCTGGTCGGTGAGGGTACGGGCGGCGAGGTTTACCGACACGGCGAGCGCCCGCTCACCGTGGCTCCAGTCCCGGCTGCGGCGCAGGCTCTCCCGGAGCACGAACTCGGTGAGCCGGCCCAGCTGGCCGGTGTGCTCGGCCACCGCCACGAAGTCGTCCGGCGCCACCGAGCCGTGCGCCGGGTGCTCCCAGCGGGCCAGGCACTCCACCCCGACCAGGCGCCGGTCCCGCAGCGTCACCTTGGGCTGGAAATAGACCTCCAGCGCACCGGCGTCCAGCGCGCGACGCAGGTCGCTGGCGAGACCGAGCCGGCGCAACGACCGGGACTCCAGCGCCGGGTTGTAGAGCTGCACGCTGCCCGGCACGGACTTCGCCGCCGTGGCCGCCAGGTCCACCCGCTGGAGCAGGGTCACCGCGTCGCTGCCGTGGTCCGGGTGCACGGCCACCCCGACCGCGGTGTCCACGTCCAGGGTGAGCGCGTCGAAGACCATCTCGTCGCGGATCTGCTCCCGCAACTGCCCGGCCAGCTCCAGCGCCGCCTCGGCGCTCTCCAGCCGTAGGGTCACCAGGAACTCGTCGCCGCCGGCGCGACCGACCAGGGCCGACGAGGGCGCGCAGGCGCGCAGCCGCTCGGCGACCTCGACGAGGACCTTGTCGCCGGCCGCGTGGCCGAGCGACTCGTTGACCTGGCGCAGCCGGTCGACGTCGAACAGCAGCAGCGCCACCACCTCGCCCGGTGCGGCGATCTTGACCGCCTCGGCCACCGCTGCGGTGACCCGGCGCCGGTTGGCGAGCTTGGTCAGCGCGTCGTGGTTGGCGTCGTGCCGCAGCCGGTCGACCAGGCGGGAGTTTTCCAGGGCGACCGCGGCGTGCGCGGCGACCGTCTCGAAGACCGGTATGTCGCTCTGGGTGAAGTGGCCCACGTCGCTCAGCCGGTTGGCGACCTCAAGCGTGCCGATGACCGCCTGACCAGAACGCAGGGGCACCACGATGACGTCCTTGACCTTGGCGTCACTTGCCGCCCGGCGAGCCTCCTGCTCCGCACCGAAAGCACGGCCGACCGCCACGGTGCGGCCTTCCGTCGCGGCCCGCTCCCGCAGCACCGCGGGCGTGTAGACCACGTCGAGCAGACCCTGGTCGTCGACCCGGGCGGTGAGCAGCAACTCGGGATGCCGACCCTGCGCGGGCAACCAGAGCGTGGCGTACTCGGCCTGCATCAGTGCTCGCACCCGGCCGAGGAGGGCGTCCGCAAGCGTGCCGTCCTGACCGCGCTCGGCGGTGGCCCGGGTCAGGTCGTACATCTGGGCGAGGGTGCGGTGCTGCCGGAAGAACCGCGCGTAGGACCGGTATACCAGGACCAGCGCCGCCGCCAGCGCCGCCTGCAACAGCACCGACCACCACGTGGTTCTGACCGCGATCAGGATCATCAGACCCATCGAGGTGTTGATCGCGGCGGTGAGCAACGGGGCCGGGGCGCTGCGGAGCGCGTCTCGCCCGGCCTGCCACCCCTGGAGAAGGGTGTGCACACCGGCGACGGCGGCGAAGCTGACGACGATGACCGCGGCGACGGCGGTGAACAGGATCATCCACGTGCCAGGCCCCACCCCCCGCATGGGCGGTAGGGCCTGGAGGACGAGCACGGCCAGGGAGGTGCCGGCGGCCGCCTTGGCCACGTTGAACCAGAACTTTGCCGGCGGCAGGCGATGCCGCGTCTGGGTGACCATCGACGCGACGGTGTAGATCACGACAACCGTCAGCGGCGGCAGCAGGAAGAGCGCCACGACGAGTGGGATCTCGGTCAGCGTCATGCCGAACGATTGGCGCCGGACCACGAAGTTGAGCACCGGAATGCCAACGGCGATCATGATCGCCAGCAACGCGGCAGCCAGCCCCCACTCGCCGGAAGGCTCGTCTGAAACCAACCCGGTGATCGTGGCGCAGACTACCGCGAACAGAGCCAGCGGTCCGGTGATGAGCCAGGCGTGATCGATGGATCTCCGTCGCGACCGTTCACGGCCAGCCATGGCACTCCCTACGGGCTTCGGGCTGCCCAGGCTCCTCGCCCGTCAGATGTTTCCCGTGTCAGTCAGTAACCACCGTCGGTGGGAGCGACGGTCCAGATGATGTCCGCATCCGCGTGGTCGTCAGCGGTGTCGCTGTAGTGCCCGAAGCTGAACCCGATGGCCGCAGCGGCAACGATCGCGAGGACCGAGCCAAGCAGGCGGCCCAACCGTTGACCAGACATGATTACTCCTGTCGGGGGGCGTCACAGGGGTTAGGGTTCCACGATCGTGCCACAGGGCTCGCCTATAGGAAAGCGCCGGCAGTCGGACGGGCCCCGTGCGGTGGACTCCTTCCGCCGTTCGGCCCACGCCCTGCGGCACACCCGGCCAGATCAGGGCGGCCCTGGACCGGTGAAACGCTTCGCTCACTGTGGATTCCGACCTAAACCGCAAATCGATCATCGGCCCCCGAGGTCATCGTCCGTAGCCTCCCCGGCAGGTCGGCAGCCCTTCCCCCTGGCGCCACCCCGGACCGCCAGCCATAGGTCACCATACATGCGTGGAGTCGAAATCCAGACCCCTGACGTCATCTTTCCGTCACCCCGCTCGGCCCGGCGAGAGTTGCGCCGGCACGCCACGATGATCGCGTGATCGCGCAACGCCCCTCGTCGGTGTGGCCGACCCTCGGCGCCGCCCTGCTGGTCGTGGCCGGCGGCGCGCTGCTCTGGCTGCCGCTGCACACCCAGCACGCGCTCGACGACTGGGAGAAGGAACTGCGGGGCACCGGCACACCGGCAACCGCAAAGGTCTACGACCGGGTCACCAAGTCCGGCGGCAACCGGACGAGTGCGTCGACCACCATGTACTTCCGATACGAGCTGGCCGGCCGGACGTACGAACAGGAGGTCGGCTGCGTCGAGGTGTGCCGGTGGCCCGGCGACGAGGTGAGAATCTGGGTGAATCCCGATGATCCGGGAGACTTCGTCACCGACTTCGACCAACTCAGCGGACACCGGGGCCGCATTCAGGGCGGGCTGGGCGTGGTCGGGTTCGGGATCCTGGTCGTGGCGGTGCCGCTGCTGCTCTCCCGCATCCCGTTCGACCGCTGGTTCCCGCGGCGTACGCCGCCACGCCGGTCCAGTGCCCGGATCGAGGGCAACGGCAGGTTCACCAGCCGTTCCAAGCACAAGCGGAGCAGCCGACGCTGACCGGCCGCGGCGCGGTGGCGCCGCGGCCTCGGCAGGTCACCGGCCCCGGCCCCGGCCCCGGAGACAGAGCCCGTCGACCTGGAACCGGCCGACCTTCCACCGGCCACCCTGGCCCCCCTGGCCCGCTCCACGGTGTGTGGGTCGGCGGCTGACAGTGAGGCAGCAGGGCGCTAGGAGCGCAGACGGCCAGTGGCCTCGTGGCCGAAACGGCTACGGCATCGGTTTCGTGGTGGTCCGCATTACGAACCACCCGGCTGCAAGAGATACGAGGACGGCAGCCTGGTGAGCCGCGATCAGCCAGAACCAGCTCTCGTCCCGGTAGAACAAAGCCAGGTGTGCCATCGACAGCACGGCAAGCCCAGCAGCGCCGAAGTAGGCAGCGAAGGCCGTCCGGGGCAGGTTGGCAGCCAAGCCCCACGCTCGTTGGCTTGGGCGCCGGCCCTTCACCCCGACCAGAATGACTGCATACGCGAAAAGGACCGCCCCTGCGCCCCCAACGGCGGCCATCACTGCCCCAAGCACCGCTCTGCCAAGCATGCGACTCACTCTGCCACGGCGACCAAACGGGGCATGCCCTGTGAGGGTGGGGACGGCGTGCAGCGAAGGTGCAACATGTGGCGGAACTCGGGAGCGCGCTACTCGCCGGACTCGCCGAAGGCAGCGACCAGGAGCTATCCGCCATCCTGGCCGAGGCGATCAGCCAGACGGCCGCCCTGCACGAAGACACCAGCCACCTCGACGAGCCTATGTCCGCCACCTGATCTGCGACGCCTAGATGACGTGGCCTTCAACCGCAGCGCACCAAACGCCCTGATTTGCCGATGTCCGGACGAAGCGTAGGCCAGCTGGTCAGGCCGCGCTGGTCAGACGGAGGCGAGGAACGCCCGCACCCGCTCCATGAGCAGCGTGGACGCCTCCGGGTCGTACGCGTCGAGCGAGGAGTCGGCGAAGAGGTGCTGGTCGCCGGGATAGACGAACAGCTCGGCGTTCGCCGTGGAGCCGGCGAGCTCGCGTGCGGCCGGCAGGTCCTCGTCGAAGAACTCGTCGCCCTCCTTGCCGTGGATCTGCACCGGCACTCCCTCGGGCCACGCCTCCCCGAATTCCGCGACCGGGAGGCAGGAGTACATGAGCAGTGCCCCGCGGGCACCGGGCCGGGTCTGCGCGAGCCGCTGGGCGATCGTCACGCCGAAGGAGAATCCGCCGTAGACGAGCCCGGGGCCGAGTTCGTCGGCCGCGGCGGCGCCGCGCTCCCGGATCGCGTCGAACCCCGTATCGCGTGCGAATCCGAACCCCTCCTCGATGCTGCCGAACGTGCGGCCGTCGAACAGGTCCGGCGTGTGCACGGTGTGTCCGGCCTGTCGCAGGCTGTCGGCGAAGCTCCGGACCCCGTCGGTCAGGCCTTGGATGTGGTGGTAAAGCAGCACGTCGGTCACGGCGTTGCACTCCTTGCGAACGATCGAAATTTCTGGAACGTTCCGCGATGCTAGTCTGTTATGCCATGGCCGACAACCCGCCGGACTACGAGCTAGCCGATCGGATGGCGCTGACCAGACCGGACCAGGTGAAGGCCATCGGCCACCCGCTCCGCACGGTGATCCTGCAGCTCCTCCACGAGCGGGCCGCGACCGTAACCGAGTTAGCGGAGGCAGTCGAGCGCCCCAAGAGCACGGTCGCGCACCACGTGGACGTGCTTACCCGGAACGGCCTGCTCCAGGTGGTGCGCACGCGGAAGGTGCGGGCGATCGAGGAGCGCTTCTACGGGCGCACCGCGCGGATGTTCCACGTCGCAGCGGAGCCATCACCCGCAGGCGAACAGATGCCGGGCGACTTCAACGACTTCGAGGTGGCTGCACGCGAGTCCGCGAAGGCGTTCGAGCAGGGAAAGCTCTGGGGCTTCATCCGGCATGCGCGCATCTCGGAGGATCAGGCCTCCCAGTTCTGGGACCGGATGGCGCAACTGGTTGATGAGTTCGACCGGATGCCGAGGTCCGGCGAAACCATGTACGGGTTCGCGATCGGCATCTACCCCACCGACCACCCGACCCTGCCAGCAGCGGAGTGAACACCTACTCGAGAATCGCGGACGGCCTGATCGTGCACCTGGTCAAGCTGGCTGCTGCCGTCGTCACTGACGATCGATCCGCCGGCAGACCAAGTCAGCCCACCCACCGTGTCCAGCACGACGAGCGGAGTCATCGCTGCTCACGCCCAGCACTCTAGATCCTGCCTACGACAGGTCCGACTCGTCGACCGGTCGGACGAGCAGGATCGAGTGTTCCCGTCATGTTCCCGCAGACGCCCGTAGAGCACCGGATCAGGCTGGACTGGGCTGGGCTGGGCTGAACGAGAAAGGCCCCGGAGCGTGTTTCCACAGCTCACGGGGCCGTTCTCGCACCTGGTGGCGGGTAGAGGATTCGAACCTCTGTAGCTTTCGCGACGGATTTACAGTCCGCTCCCATTGGCCGCTCGGGCAACCCGCCAGGGCGTACCACCACGCTATCGCGCGGCAGCGGTAGCAAGGATAGCGGTTGCCCCCCGGGCCGTCGCAACCGGGTACCGTCAGGGGGTCCCACCGCTGGTCAGTGGGGGACGGAACAGGACAGACCGCCGGACAGCAGGAGCATGAGCATGGCAGCGAACCCGTCCTTCGACATCGTGAGCAAGGTCGACCGGCAGGAGGTCGACAACGCCCTCCGTCAGGCGGAGAAGGAGCTCGCGACGCGGTTCGACTTCCGCGGCACCGGCGCGGAGATCTCCTGGTCTGGCGAGGAGGCGATCAGCGTCCAGGCGGAGACCGAGGAGCGGGTCCGGGCCGCCCTGGACGTCTTCAAGGAGAAGCTGGTCAAGCGGAACATCTCGCTCAAGTCGCTGGACGCCGGCGACCCGCGTTCCTCGGGCAAGGTCTTCAAGATCGACGCCAAGGTGATCCAGGGCATCGACTCGGACAAGGCCAAGGCGATCAGCAAGAAGATCCGGGAGGACGGCCCGAAGGGCGTCCAGGCGCAGATCCAGGGCGACCAGCTGCGGATCACCGGCAAGAAGAAGGACGACCTCCAGGCCGTCATCGCGCTGCTCAAGGGCGACGACTTCGGGGTCGCCCTCCAGTTCACCAACTACCGCTGAGCGTCCCGGCCGGCCCCGCTCCGGGGCCGGCCGGTTCGCCGTACACCCCCGCCCGATTCGGCGGCCGTCAGCGGCACCAGATCCCGGATGTCGCGCCGTCCGACCTGCCGGAATGCCGCAACCTACCCGATATCAGGCAAGCAGTAGCGGAACGGATCCGCTCAGCGGGTGAAGATCAGCAGCAGGATCACCGTCACGATCGCGCTGATCAGGATCGAGCCGACGCAGCCGATCCGGTTCGAGAAGAAGACGAACATGCCAGCGCTGTACCCGCCTGGCGCCGCTTCGATCCCCGCGAAGGTCGACCGCTCAGGCGGCGACCGCCGCGTGCTCGGCGCGTACGGCCGTGGCCTCGGCGCGGGCGATCGGGCCGGCGGGCAGTGCGGCGACGGCGGCCCCGACGGCGACGGCCGCCCCGGCGAACAGGAATGCCCAGGGCACGCCGCCGGCGTGGTCGACGATCAACCCGGCCAGCGATCCCCCGGCCGCGCTCGCCGCCACCGACATGGTGACCACCCAGGTGTACGCCTCGTTCAGCATGCCGGCCGGGGCGATCCGACCGACCAGGGTGTTCTCCAGGGTCAGCGCCGGGGCGATGGTGGCCCCGCCGAGCACCAGCGCGATGCCGAGCGCCACCGGGGTCGGCATCACCGCGTACACGGCGAAGCCGGCCGCCACCGCGCCGAGCAGCCAGGCGAACTGGCGGGTCATGTTGACGGCCGGTCGGCGTACCCCGAACCAGAAGCCCCCGACCGCGCTGCCGATGCCCCAGACGGCGAGCAGCACCCCGGCCAGGCTCTCCGGGTCGTCGGCGGTGGCCTGCCCGGCGAAGGCCGGGACGATCACGCCGGCGGCGCCGAACGCGATGCCCAGGCTGGCGACGCAGAGCAGCAGGGCCGGGAAGCCACCGACCCGCAGCGGGCCGAGGCCCTTCGCCTGGTGCTCGTGCGGGTGCGGGCGCCAGCCGCGCATCACCCGGCCGAGCGCGACGGCGGTGGTCCCGACCAGGGTGACCACGGCGGACCCGACCAGTGCGGCGGCGGCGTCGGCGGCCAGCACGAAGCCGGCCACCAGCAGCGGGCCGAGCACGAAGACGATCTCGAAGAGTGAGGTCTCCGCGGCGAGTGCGGTGTTGCGCAGGTGGGCCCGGCCGGTGGCGGGGGCGGTGAGGTCGTTCCAGGCGCCCCGGATGGCAGCGGTCAGCGGCGGGTAGGTGGCCCCCGCGGTGCCGGCGGCCAGGTAGATCAGGGCGAGGTTGCCGGCCCCGGACCGGCTGGCCGCGAGCAGGCCGAAGAGGGCGAGCGGGTGGGCGACCGCGGTGGCCAGCAGCACCGGCGTGGGGCCGACCCGGTCGGCGATCCGCCCGGCGATCGGGCTGAGCGCGGCGCCGGCGAGCGCGTAGATGCCGCCGGCGACCGCGGCGAGGGAGTAACGGTGGGTCACCGCCTCGACCACGAGCAGCAGCGCGAGCGGGGTCATGCCGATCCCGAGGCGGCCGATGATGCCGAGGATCAGCAGCATCGGTGCACCGGGGACCCGCCAGACGCCCAGGTACTGGCGCAGTGCGGCCAAGGAGGCACCTCCGGGGGGAGACAGGTAATGGGCGGAAGCCCCTTTGACCCTAACGCCGCGACTCGCGGTGGGGATGGTCGGTTCGCTCACACCGCCCGGCAGGGCGGGGCCGAAGACGGCTCCGCCCGCGTCCCGGCGGGGACGCGGGCGGAGAGACGAGCGCGGTCAGCGCTGGAACTGCACCGGCCCGGCGCTGCGGGCCATCTGCTCCAGGCGGGCCACCCGCTGCTCCATCGGCGGGTGGGTGGCGAACATGGCGGCGATGCCGCCACCCCGCTTGAACGGGTTGTCGATCATCAGGTGGGCGGTGCTGGTGAGCTGGCCCTGCGGCGGCAGCGGGCGCATCTGCGTACCCATGTGGATCTTGCGCAGGGCGCTGGCCAGGGCCAGCGGGTCCCGGCTCAGCTCCGCGCCGGACTGGTCGGCCTGGTACTCGCGGCTCCGGCTGATCGCCAACTGGATCAGGGTGGCCGCGATCGGGCCGAGGATCAGGGTGAGCAGCAGCACGGCCGGGTTCGGGCCATCCTCGTCGTCGGAGGAGCCCAGCGGGATGAACCAGGCGATGTTGGCCAGCATGGTGATGATGCCGGCCAGACCGGCCGCCACGCTGGAGATCAGGATGTCCCGGTTGTAGACGTGGGACAGCTCGTGCCCGATCACGCCGCGCAACTCGCGGTAGTCGAGGATCTCCACGATCCCCTGGGTGACGCAGACCGCCGCGTGCTGCGGGTTACGCCCGGTCGCGAACGCGTTGGGCTGGGCGGTGGGGCTGACGTACAGGCGGGGCATCGGCTGGCCCGCCTGGGTGGACAGCTCACGGACCATCCGGTACAGCTCGGGGAACTGTGCCTCGCTGACCGGTTGCGCCCCCATCGAGCGCAGTGCGAGCTTGTCGGAGTAGAAATAGGTCACGCCGTTCATCAGCAACGAGACGACGACGGCGATGACGAGGCCACCGCTCCCGCCGAACCAGTAGCCGACCGCGAGGATCAGCGAGGTCAACAGGCCGAGCAGTGCTGCGGTCTTCAGACGGTTGTGATGCACGATCGCTCCTTCGGTGCGCGGATCCACGCGGGGCCCGCTGACCGGTTCAACACCACCGGTACCCGTCAACCATCCCGCCCATTACTGAAAGTTGGCTGAGGATCCCTGTGCGACGGCTGTGCCGGCTGGACACCGAGGGACAAACCGCCGCTCAGCGGGCGGCCAGGTCCAGCACCAACTGCGGCGCGAAGCCCACCACCACGGCGAGGGCGGTGGCCACCCCGAGGGCCGCGACCACCGTCCGGGCCGGCCGCGCGGTGGCCGGGCCGGGTGCCGCGTAGAGGGTGGCCACCAGGCGCAGGTAGTAGGCCAGGCCGAGCACCGTGTTCACCGCCACCACCAGGGCGAGCCAACCGGCGTGCCCGGCCAGCAGGGCCCGGACCACGGTCACCTTGGCGAACAGGCCGGCCAGCCCCGGCGGCAGCCCGGCCAGCCCGACCAGCGCGAGCGCGAACGCCCCACCCACCAAGGGGTGGCGGCGGGCCGCCCCGCGCAGGTCGGCGAGGATGCCACCGTCGCCGTCCGCCGGTCGAAGCGCCACCACCGCCGCGAAGGCGGCCAGTTCCAGCAGCACGAAAAAGACGAGATACGCGACGGCCGCCGCGTACGCCGCGGTGCGGGCGTCGGCGGTGCGGCCGGCGGCCAGCGCCAACGCGCCCAGCGGGGCGAGGACGTAGCCGGCCTGGGCCACCGAGGACCAGGCGAGCAGCCGGACCGTGCGCCGCTGGCGCAGCGCCACCAGGTTGCCCACGGTCATGGTGAGCACGGCGAGCAGGGCCAGCACCGGCCCGGTGACGGTGGCCGGCAGGGCGCGCTGGACCACCGCGAGCAGGGCCACCACCCCGCCCAGCTTCGACGCCGTCGACAGGTACGCGGCGACCGGCAGCGGCGCGCCGTCGTAGGTGGCCGGGGCCCAGGCGTGGAACGGCACGGCGGCGACCTTGAACGCCAACCCGACCACCACCAGCGCCACGGCCACCGTGGTGAGCGGCAGATCGCGCGCCTCGGCGCTGGCGGCGAGGGTGGCGCCGAGCCGGTCCAGGTGCAGGCTGCCGGTCACCGCGTAGAGCAGCGCCGCGCCGAGCAGGGTCAGGGCGGTGGCCACCACGCTGACCACGAAGAAGGTGACCGCCGCCTCGGCACCGGCCAGGCTGCCCCGGCGCAGCCCGACCAGGACGTAGAGCGGCAGGGTGAGCGTCTCCAGCGCCACCACCAGGGTGATCAGGTCGCCGGCCGCGCCGAGCAGCACGCCGCCGGTCATCGCGCAGGCGAGCAGGAAGCAGTATTCCCCCACCGGAATCCGGCCGGCCCGCAGCAGCGGACCCGACAACGCCAGCACGCCGAGGGTGAGCAGGGTGACGACCGCCGCGACCAGGGCCGCGCGCCCGCCGAACACGTACGAGCAGTCGGTGCCGACGCAGAAGGTGCGCCGCTCGTCCCCCGTACCGACCAGGGCCGCGCCGAGCGCGGTGGCCGCCGCGCCGGTGGCGGCGACGGCCACGGTGACGGCGGCCCGCGCCACCAGCAGGTCGGCCAGGAGCACGAGTACGGCGGTGCCGGCGGCCAGGTACGCCGGCAGCAGCGCCACGTGATCCACGCTCTGCACCAGACTCATCCGGGCTCACCTTCGTTCGCGACTGCGGGGCTCCGCTCCGCTGCACTCCTCGCGCTCACCGCAGCTCACCTTCGTTCGCGACTGCGGGGCTCCGCTCCGCCGCACTCCGCGCGCTCAATCGAAGACCGCCAGCAGG
This sequence comes from Micromonospora sp. NPDC007230, assembly GCF_042869115.1. Classification (NCBI taxonomy): domain Bacteria; kingdom Bacillati; phylum Actinomycetota; class Actinomycetes; order Micromonosporales; family Micromonosporaceae; genus Micromonospora; species Micromonospora sp. NPDC007230. Next base: position 218,146 of record NZ_JBIAFE010000001.1, read on the forward strand.
GCGTTGACCGGGCCGGTGGCGTAGGACAGCACGAGGGCCGGGGCCAGGCCGACGGCGAGGGCGAGGAGCACCAGCGGTGCCCAGGCGGTGAGCTCCGCCCCGGCCAGCCCCGGCGCGAGCCGCCCCACCGCCGGGCTGGGCCGCCCGTGGCTGACCCGGCGCAGCAGCCGCAGGAAGTACGCGGCGGTCAGCGCCCCGCCGAGCGCGGCCAGCACCGCGAGCGTGGTCCAGAGCCCGCCACCGCGCCGGACGGCGGCGATCACGGCGAACGCCTCGCCCCAGAAGCCGGCCAGCCCGGGCAGCCCCAGCGAGGCGACCGCCGCGAAGCCGAGCAGCCCGGCCAGCCGGGGCGCCGTCTCCCGCAGCCCGGACAGGTCCGCGAGCGACCCGGTGTGGGTACGGTCCTTGATCGCCCCGGCCAGGAAGAAGAGCAGGCCGGTGATCACGCCGTGCGCGATGTTGCCGATCAGCGCGGCCTGCAGGCCGGTGGCGGTGAGCGTGGCCACCCCGAGCAGCACGAAGCCCATGTGCCCCACGCTGGAGTACGCGATCAGCCGCTTCAGCTCGTCCTGCGCGAGGCAGACCAGGGACCCGACGAGGATCGCCGCCACGGCGAGCACCCCGAGCACCGGGGCGGCCCACCGGGCGCCCTCCGGGGCCACCCCGACCGCCACCCGGATCAGGCCGTACGTGCCCATCTTGAGCAGCACCCCGGCGAGGATCACGCTGCCGACGGTAGGCGCCTGGGTGTGCGCGTCGGGCAACCAGGAGTGCAGCGGCCAGAGCGGGCTCTTCACCGCGAACGCCAGTGCCAGCAGGGTGAACGCGGCGAGCTGGGTGCCCCGGGAGAGCCCGGACCCGCCGGTCAGCGCCACCACGTCCGCGGTGCCCGCGGCGGCGACCACCACGTAGACGCCGACCAGCAGCAGCACCGAACCGAAGAGGGTGTAGAGGACGAACTTGCGGGCCGCCCGCCGCCGGTCCTCGCCACCCCAGCCGGCGATGATCGCGTACATCGGGAGGAGGACGACCTCGAAGAAGAGGAAGAAGAGCACCAGGTCGAGGGCGAGGAAGGTGCCCAGGATGCCCACCTCGACCACCAGCAGCAGCGCGACCAGGGCCCGGCCACTGCCACCGCCCGCGGGCACCCGCCACAGCGTGTAGCCGCAGCAGAGCAGGGTGAGCAGCGCGGTCAGCACCACCAGCGGCCAGGAGATGCCGTCCACCCCGAGGTGGAAGCGCAGGTCCAGGCCGGGCACCCAGGGCAGGTCGAGCTGGTGCCAGGGCTGCACGGCCGGCCGCGGCCCGTAGCCGAACCAGCCGTGGTCCCCGCCGAGGAGCGGCAGCGTGGCGAGCAGCGCCAGCCCCGCAGCGGCGGTGCCGACCAGGCGCCCCGCCCGGTCACCGGGGGTGGCGGCCGCCGCGACCGCGCCCAGCGCGGGCAGCGCGAGGACCGCGACCAGCAGGAACTCCCCGAACGTCATGAGGCCACTCCGATCAGGGCGACGGCGAGGCCGATGAGCAGGGCGCCGGCCAGCACGCCGGCCGCCGCGCGCGGCAGCGCCGCCCGGTGCAGGGCGGCCAGCCCGCCGCCCAACTCGACGGCGGCCCGGCCGCTCCCCTCCACCAGGCCGTCCACCCCGACCTCGTCCCCGGCACGCGCGGCCCGGGCGAGCGCGGTCGTCGGGCGTACCACGAGGGCGTGCTGGACGTCGTCGAGCCGGAACGCCCGGGCGAAGGCCGGCCGCAGCGGACCCAGGAAGCGGGCCGGGTCGGCGGCCGGGTCGCGACGCCAGCCGGCCCAGGCGATGCCCGCCCCGACCAGCAGCAACACCAGCGGCAGCAGCAGGTTCGGCGCGAGGTGGACCAGCTCGACGGCCTCCCTGCTGCGGTCGGCCGGCTCGCGGAGGCGGTCGGCGAACCACGGCGCGAAGGCGGCCAGGCCGAGCAGCGCGGCGGGGACCGCGAGCAGCACCACCGGCCAGCGCAGCACGGCGGGCGGGTCGTGCGGGTGGGCCAGCGGGAGCCGGGACGCACCGAGGAAGGCGCGCAGCAGCAGGCGGGTGGCGTACCAGGCGGTGACGGCGACGCCGAGCAGCCCGGCCAGCCAGACCAGCCAGCCGACCCAGGCGTAGCTCGGGCCGCTGCCCTCCAGCGCGGCGGCCTCGGCGGCGGCGAGCACGCCGTCCTTGCTCCAGAAGCCGGACAGCGGCGGCAGCCCGGCGAGCGCGCCGAGGCCGATCACCGTGCACCAGAAGGTCACCGGCATGGCTGTCCGGAGGCCGCCCATCCGGGACATCAGGGTGGTGCCGACGGCGTGGATCACCGCGCCGGCCGCGAGGAAGAGCAGCGCCTTGAACGCGGCGTGGGTGAGCAGGTGGAACAGCGCCGCCGCGGGCGCACCGACGGCGAGCGCCCCGGTCATGTAGCCGATCTGGGAGACCGTCGACCAGGCCAGCACCCGTTTGATGTCGTCCTGGGCGGTGGCCGCGAACGCGCCGAGCAGCAGCGTGATCGCCGCCATCACCCCGAGCACGGCCAGCGCGATCGGGGCCCGCTCGAACAGCGGGAAGAGCCGGGCGACCACGTACACGCCGGCGGCGACCATGGTGGCGGCGTGGATCAGCGCGGAGATCGGGGTGGGACCGGCCATCGCGTCCGGCAGCCAGGTGTGCAGCGGGAACTGGGCGCTCTTGCCCGCCACCCCGGCGAGCAGCAGCAGGCACGCGGCGGTGAGCGTCGCGGTGGAGTAGTCGTGGGCCAGCACGTCCGCGATCCGGAAGCTGCCCGCGCCGACGCCCAGCAGCGCGATGCCGAGCAGGAAGCCGACGTCCCCCACCCGGGTGACCAGGAACGCCTTCACCGCGGCGGCCGGCGCCTCGGGCAGCCGCCGGTCGTGGGCGATGAGCAGGTAGGAGCAGAGGCCCATCACCTCCCAGCCGACCAGCAGCAGGATCAGGTCCCCGGCGACCACCACGGTCAGCATCGCGGCGGTGAACAGGCTGATCTGCGCCGCGTACGGCGGGTAGCGGTGGTCCACCTCGACGTCGTCGTGCGGCCCGCGCTTCAGGTAGCCGATCGAGTAGACCTGCACGGCCAGGGCCACCGCGGCCACCGCCGTGGCGACCAGCACCGCCACCCCGTCCAGCCGGTAGCCGAGGGTGACCGTCAGTCCGCCGAGGTCGACCCAGGTGGTGGCGCCCTCGACCGGGCGGTCCACCCGGACCAGCAGGGCCACCGCCGCCAGCAGCGCCAGCGCCGCGCCGGCCACGCCGAGCGCGATCGCCACCCGCCGGGCCCGGTCCTCTCCGGTCGCCGCGCCCCTGGGCGACGGCGGCAGCAGCAACCCGACCAGACCCACCAGCAGGGGTACGCCCGGCAACGCCGCCGCGAGCAGTCCGGTCACTTCTCCCCCTCCGGCGCGTCGGTGGCCGGCCCGTCCGACGGCGCGCCGGGCGAGCCGGTGAGACGTGCCGCCGTCGCGCCGGCAGGCACGGGCGCCGGCGGCTCGGCCAACGGCACATCGTCGACGGTCACGCTGGCCCGCAGCCGGTAGAGCTGGAGCACGATGGCCAGCCCCACGCCGATCTCGGCGGCGGCGAGCACGATCACGAAGAGCGCGAAGACCTGGCCGGAGTGCGGCAGCTGGGCCCGGACCGTGGTGTCGGCGGTGACCAGGATCAGGTTCACCGCGTTCAGCATCAGCTCGACGGCCATCAGCACGAGGACGGCGTTGCGGCGGCGCAGCACGCCGTAGCCGCCGAGGCCGAACAGCAGCGCGGCGGTGACGTACGGGATGACCGGCCTCACGCGCGCCCGCCCTCGTCGGCCACCGCACCGGCCGGCTCGGGCCGGGCCGGCGGGCCGTCCGCCGGGCGGCGTTGGGCGCCGGGCCGGCCGATGTCGGTGCGGGACAGCACGATCGCGCCCACCAGGGCGGCGAGCAGCAGCACCGAGAGCAACTCGAAGGGCAGCACCCACGAGCGGAAGACCTGCTCGCCCAGCCGGTCGGCGGTGCCCGCGACGGGCAGGTCGACCCGGGACCAGCGGAACGCGTGGACCAGCAGCACGGCCAGCCCCAACCCGCTGCCGCCGCCGATCAGCGCGGCCGGCCAGCCCGGCCGGTCCAGGTCGTCGGAGGCGCCGATCGGGGCCCGGGTCAGCATCACCGCGAAGAGCAGCAGCACCACCACCGCGCCGACGTAGATCAGCACCTGCACCCAGGCCACCAGCTCGGCGGTGAGCACCAGGTAGTCGCCGGCCAGCGCGCCCAGGCAGACCACCAGCCAGAGGCCGGCCCGGACCAGGTGCCGGGTGCCCACCACCAGCGCGCCGGCGCCGACCGCCACCGCGCCGAGGGCCAGCAGCAGCACGTCCGCACCGGTCATGACGCGGCGCCTCCGCCCTGCTCGGTGCCGGGCTCCGGGCGTACCCGGGAAGGGGCCGGGCGCGGGGCGGGGCCGGCGGCCTTGCGGGCGGCGGTGGTCTCCTCCTTCGAGGGTTCGCCGTGCGGGTCGTGGGCCGGCGGTGGCGGGACCGTGCCCATCCACTCGCCGAGGTGGTCCTTGTCGTGCAGCAGGTCCTTGATGTCGTACTCGGCGTACTCGAACTCGGGCGACCAGTAGAGCGCGTCGAACGGGCAGACCTCGACGCAGATGCCGCAGTACATGCAGAGCGAGAAGTCGATGTCGAACCGGTCGAGCACGTTGCGCTGGCGGGGACGGGCGGCGCCGGGGACCGCCACCTCCTCCTTGTGCGAGTCGATGTAGATGCACCAGTCCGGGCACTCCCGGGCGCAGAGCATGCAGACCGTGCAGTTCTCCTCGAGCAGCGCGATCACCCCGCGCGAGCGGGGTGGCAGCTCGGGGGCGACGTCCGGGTACTGCTGGGTGGTCGAGCGGCGGGTCATCGTCCGCAGGGTGACCGCCAACCCCTTCGCCAGCCCCTGACCAGGCAGGCCACTGCGCTCGCTCACGCCGTCGCCTCGCTTCGCTCGCCGTCGTCCTGCGGTGCTTCCGCGTCGAGCTGGCTGAATCGCTCGCTGCGCTCGCTCATGCCGCCCATCCTGCCCTGTGTCTCCGGCACGCGCGACCACCACCCGCGCCTCCGCCGGATCACTCCCCAGTCGCGGCGAGCCCCGACGGGGGCGGGAGCATCTCGACGCCGAGCTGCTGGAGGACCTGGAACAGCTCGTTGACGCTCCACACGTCCACGATCCGGCCGCTGTCGTCGAAGCGCAGGAAGGTCGCCCCCGAGTAGCTGACCACCCGGCCGGTCGGCGGCACCGGCCCGAACTGCCCGGCCTGGGTGCCGGCGGCGCGCCAGTGCACGGCCACCCGCGCACCGGAGGCCACCACCTCGACGATCTTGTAGCGCAGGTCCGGGAAGGACGCCCGGCGGTCCCGGTGCCAGGCCAGGGCGGCCGCCGGCCCGGTCCCGCCCAGCCCCGGGCAGTCCTCGGCGACCAACTCGTACGCGGTCTCCTCGCGGGTCGCGTTCCACACGTCGGCGATGAAGCGCCGGGCCACGGCCTCCACATCGGTCACCGCGGCAGCCTAGCCCCCGCGTCCGGCGGCGGGCCTGCCGCACGGGGCGGGAACGACCATGATGGGACAAAGAGACAGCGACAGGAGGCGGCGTGACTCAGAGCGGCGACGAGATCCTGAACCGGACCGGCGGGAAGTACGTCGAGCCGGGCGGCGAGTTCACCCGGGACCAGCGTTACATCGCCACCCGGATCACCGCGGACGGGCGGGACGGCTGGCCGGTGGAGTCCGGCCGTTACCGGCTCGCGGTGAGCCGGGCCTGCCCGTGGGCGAACCGGCTGATCATCGTCCGCCGGCTGCTCGGGCTGGAGGACGCGATCTCGATGGCGGTGGCCGGGCCGACCCACGACGCCCGGAGCTGGACCTTCGACCTGGACCCGGGCGGGGTGGACCCCGTGCTCGGCATTCCGCGGCTGGCCGAGGCGTACTTCAAGCGCTTCCCCGGCTACGAGCGGGGCATCACCGTGCCGGCGATCGTGGACGTGCCGACCGGGCAGGTGGTCACCAACGACTACGCCCAGATGAGCCTGGACCTGTCCACCGAGTGGACCGCCTACCACCGCGAGGGCGCGCCGGAGCTGTACCCGGAGCGGCTGCGGGACGAGATCGACGAGGTCAACGCTGTGGTGTTCAAGGACGTGAACAACGGCGTCTACCGGTGCGGCTTCGCCGGCAGCCAGGAGGCGTACGAGACCGCGTACCGCCGGCTCTTCGACCGGCTCGACTGGCTGAGCGAGCGGCTGAGCGGGCAGCGCTACCTCGTCGGCGACACCATCACCGAGGCGGACGTGCGGCTGTTCACGACCCTGGTCCGCTTCGACCCGGTCTACCACGGCCACTTCAAGTGCAACCGGCAGAAGCTGACCGAGATGCCGGTGCTCTGGGCATACACCCGGGACCTGTTCCAGACCCCCGGCTTCGGCGACACCGTCGACTTCGACCACATCAAGCGGCACTACTACGAGGTGCACCGGGACATCAACCCGACCGGGATCGTGCCGCTCGGCCCGGACCTGTCGGGCTGGCTCACCCCGCACGGCCGGGAGGCCCTGGGCGGTCGCCCCTTCGGCGACGGCACCCCGCCCCCGCCGCCGGCCGAGCCGGTCGACCCCGCCCACACCCCGCTGCGGGTCGGCTGACCGTCGAAGGGCCGTCCGTCACGCGGGGGCCCTTCCTCACATGACCAGCCGGACGGCCGCGGTCAGGACGAGCTGGGCGAGGGCCAGCGGGACGAGCACCAGCCAGCAGAGCCGCTGGAGCTGGTCCTCGCGCAGCCGCGGGTACGACACCCGGAGCCAGATGATCACGAACGCCACGGCGAAGACCTTGAGCAGGGTCCACAACCAGCCCAACTGGGCGTCCGCGAACGGGCCCTGCCAGCCGCCGAGGAAAAGCACGGTGGTCAGCGCGGCGATCACCACGATGCCGACGTACTCGGCGAGCAGGAAGAACGCGAAGCGCAGGCCCGTGTATTCGGTCATGTAGCCGAAGACCAGCTCGGAGTCGGCCACCGGCATGTCGAACGGCGGCCGCCGGATCTCCGCCAGCCCGGCGACGAAGAAGATCACCATCGCCGGCGCCTGCCAGAGCAGCCACCACGGCCGCCACGCCTCGACGATCCCGGGCAGGCTGAGCGTCCCCGCCGCCATCGCCACCGACGCGGCGGCCAGCACCAGCGGCAGCTCGTAGCCGAGCAGTTGGGCGGCGCCGCGCAGCCCGCCGAGCAGGCTGTACTTGTTGGCCGAGGCCCAGGCCGACATCAGCACCGCGAGCACGCCGATGCCGACCACGGCCAGCACGAAGAACAGGCCGATGTCCAGCGGCTGCCCGACCAGGTCGCCCGGGCCGAGCGGGATCACCAGCAGGGCGAGCAGGTACGGCACCAGGGCCACCGCCGGGGCCAGCCGGAACACCGGCCGGTCCGCGTCGCGCGGGGTGACGTCCTCCTTCTGCACGAACTTGATGCCGTCGGCGACGAGCTGCGCCCAGCCGTGGAAGCCGCCCGCGTACATCGGGCCGAGCCGGCCCTGCATGTGCGCCATGACCTTGTGCTCGGCCTGCCCGACGATCAGCGGCAGGGTGAGGAAGGCGACCAGCACGCCAGCCACCCGGATGACCAGCTCCAGCCAGGCGGGCATCAGGCGTCCCCCTCCTCGGGCGCGGGCTCGGCGGCCGGCTCCTGCCGGGCCGGGCCCGTCGGCCGCTCCCCGGGCGTCGGCCGGCCGGACGGCCCGGACTCGGCCGCTGGCAGGTCTGCCGGCTCCTGCCGGGCCGGGCCGGTCGGCCGCTCGCCTGGTGTCGGCCGGGCCGGACCCGCCGGTCGCTCCGCGGTGGTGGGCCGGGCCGGGCGCTCGCCCGGGGCGGGGCGGGGCGGGCGTTCCCGGGCCGGGCGGGCGGGCGTACCCCCGCGCGGGCCCTCGCCCATCCCGGCCGCGCCGGCGGGCGTGGGCGTCGTCCCCCACTCGCCCGGCGCCGGTACGCCCGGCGGGCGAATCGGCCGGCGACCGCCGCCCGCCTCCGACTCCCCCGGTTCCTTGGCGCCCGGCCAGGGCTTGGCGACCCGGGAGGCGAGCACGAACTCCTTGCGCAGCGGATGCCCCTCGAACTCCGGCGGCAGCAGCAGCGGCTTGAGGTCCGGATGCCCGTCGAACCGGATGCCGAACATCTCGTGCGTCTCCCGCTCGTGCCAGGAGGCGCCGGGGAAGATGCCCACGACCGAGGCGAGCCGCGGCTCCGCTCGCGGCACCCGCGTCCGCAGCAGCACGCCGTGCCGGCGGCTCGTCGACCACAGGTGGGCGACCACGTCGAAGCCGTCGGCCAGCTCGTCCACAGCCGAGAGCCAGTCGAAGTAGTCACAGGCCAACTCGGCGTCGTCGCGGACGGCCCGCACCGCGTCCTGCCAGGCGTCCGGCGGTACGTCGACCGTCGCACGGGCGTGCGCCTCGCCACCCGAGCGCCCCACGGTCACCGCGTCCTCGGCCAATCCGGCCGCCCGCAGGAGCACGCTGCGCGCCCGGTCACCGACCTCTTCCGGCGTCATGCCCGCGATCCTACGGGCCACCGGCGTGGACGGACCGCCTCAGGCCGGGCAGCTGACAGGCTGCACTGCCGCTCCCCGCCGCCCGATCCCGGCGTGGCCGGGTCCCCGCCCGCCACCAACCACGCGCCCGAGCACCCGGCGGCTCGTCCGGCCGCACCGGGCCGGGCTTGGCGGTTTCGACACCGGGGCCACGCCCGCAGGAAAGAATTGAGCGGTGCGTGCTGTGACTGTGACTCCCGGCGTCCCGAACTCGCTGCAGCTGACCGAGGACTGGCCCGAGCCCGCCCCCGAGGAGGGCGCGATCCTGGTCGAGGCGCTGGCCGTGGGCATCTGCGGCACCGACCACGAGATCATCTCCGGCGCATACGGGGAGGCGCCGCCCGGACAGGAGCGGCTGGTGCTCGGCCACGAGGCGCTGGGTCGGGTCCTGGAGGATCCCACCGGCACCCTCCAGCCCGGCGACCTGGTGGCCGGCATCGTCCGGCGCCCCGACCCGGTGCCCTGCCCGAACTGCGCGGTGGACGAGTGGGACATGTGCCGCAACGGGCAGTACACCGAGCACGGCATCAAGGGACTCTCCGGGTACGCCCGGGACCGGTGGCGGGTGCAGCCGAAGTTCGCCGTCGGCCTGGACCCCTGCCTCGCCTCAGTGGGGATGCTGCTGGAACCGACCAGCGTGGTGGCGAAGGCCTGGGACCACATCGAGCGGATCGGCCGCCGCGCCGAGTGGAAGCCGCAGACCGTGCTGGTGACCGGGGCCGGGCCGATCGGTCTGCTGGCCGCGCTGCTCGCCACCCAGCGCGAGCTGTCGGTGCACGTGCTGGACCGGGCCACCACCGGGCCGAAGCCGGACCTGGTCCGCTCGCTCGGCGCGACCTACCACACCTCCAAGGTGACCGAGCTGGACTTCGAGCCGGACGTGGTGGTGGAGTGCACCGGCGCGCCGGTGGTGGTGCTGGACGCGATGTTCCAGGCCGGGCCGACCGGCATCGTCTGCCTGACCGGGGTGTCCAGCGGCGGCCGGACCATCGACCTCGACGCGGGAGCCCTCAACCGCGACCTGGTGCTGGAGAACAACGTGGTCTTCGGCTCGGTGAACGCCAACCGGCGGCACTGGGAACTGGCCGCCGAGGCCCTCACCCGGGCCGACCAGGGCTGGCTGAACTCGCTGATCAGCCGCCGGGTGCCGGTGGAGGCGTACGCCGACGCGTACACCTCCGGACCGGACGACATCAAGGTGGTGGTGGACTTCACGACCTGAGCCGGCGGCCGGCGGGCGGGTCAGCTGCCGGGCAGCCGGCCGTTGCGGAACAGGTCCACGAAGAGCTGGTGGTCCTCGCGGGCTCGGATCCCGTACGCCTGCGCGAAGTCGACCAGGTATTGGACGAAGCCCGGCGCGTCGGCGTCGACCGCGGCGACGATCGCCTCCTCGGTGGAGTAGTCGACCAGATCGTGGCTGGACTCGTCGTCGGCGACCGAGTGCATCCGGGCCACCGCCCGGCCGAGGTCGGTGAGCACCCCGGCGAGTTCCTCAGGCTCGTTGACGTCGGCCCAGTCCAGGTCGGCCGCGTACGGGGAGACCTCGGCGACGAGCTGGCCGACCCCGTCCAGCTCGGTGAACCCCACCCAGGGGTCGGCGTACGCCTGGAGCGCCCGCTGCGACTCGGCGGTCCGGTGCCCCTGGTGTCGGAAGTAGGACCGGACCCGCTCGTCGTCGATGTGCCGCGCCACCGCAGGCACCTGGGCCTGCTTCAGATAGATGACGACGTCGTTCTCCAGCGCCTGGGTGTGCCCCTCCAGCAACAGGTTGTAGGAGGGCAGCCCGGCCGAGCCGATGCCGACGCCCTTGCGCAGCACCACGTCCTTGATGTTGGCGGCGACCGGGCGGAGCCGGGCGGTCGCCGCCGGCAGGGTGGCCAGGTAGTCGTGGAACGCGGCACAGACCTTCTCCCGGGTCGCGGCGTCGACCTCGAAGACGCCGTCGCCGAGGGAGAACCGGCGGTCGTAGTTGTCGATGGTGGTCTGCTCGGCGAGCAGGTCCACCCGGGTGTTCAGTCGGGCCTGCTGGAGCACCCGGCGCAGCACGCCGTCGGCGTTCTCCAGGGTGATCGAGCCGATCGCGTCGTCCCCGCCGGCCGCGATGGCCCGCAGCTCGGTCAGGTACGACCGGGCGAAGCCGGTGACCAGGTCGCCGATCACCCGGTCGGAGAGCGCCTTCGCGTAGCCGAGCAGGGCCACACTGGCCGCGAAGCGCTTCAGGTCCCAGGAGAACGGCCCGACGTACGCCTCGTCGAAGTCGTTGACGTTGAACACCAGCTGCCCGGAGGCGTTCATGTAGGTGCCGAAGTTCTCGGCGTGCAGGTCGCCGTGGATCCACACCCGGCTGGTCCGGTCGTCGAGGTAGCGGTCGCTGGCGAAGTCGCCGCGCTGGTCGGCGTAGAAGAGTGAGGCACTGCCCCGGTAGAAGGCGAACGGCGAGGCGGCCATCTTGCGGAACTTGCGGCGGAACGCGGCCGGGTCGAGCGCTATCGACGCGCCGAACTCCTCGGTCAGCACGTCGACGATGAAGGCGGAGCGCTGGTCCGCGGACTGGGTCATGGCCCGCAGGCTAGACCGACCCCGCCACCTCAGCCGGCTGGCGGGCGGACCGGCGGCGCGGTGAGGGACTCCACCGGGCGCGGCGTGCTCTCCGCGGGCCGCGGGTCGACCGGCGGGGCGAGCCGGTCGGGGCGGGCCACCCCGCCGACGCCGGACTCCTCGGCGGCGATCTTCTCCTGCAGCCGGAGGATGCCGTGCAGCAGCGCCTCCGGACGCGGCGGGCAGCCGGGCACGTAGACGTCGACCGGGATGAGCTGGTCGACCCCCTTGGTCACCGAGTAGGAGTCCCAGTACGGCCCGCCGCAGTTGGAGCAGGCACCGAACGAGATGACGTACTTCGGCTCGGGCATCTGGTCGTAGAGCCGCTTCACCGCCGGGGCCATCTTGTCGGTGACCGTGCCGGAGACCACCATGAGGTCGGCCTGCCGGGGGCCGTGGGCGAACGGGATGACGCCGAGCCGCATGAAGTCGTGCCGGCCCATGCTGGTGGCGATGAACTCGATGGCGCAGCAGGCCAGCCCGAAGTTGAACACCCAGAGCGAGTAGCGGCGGCCCCAGTTCAGCACGAACCGGATCGGCTCGCCGAGCACCGCGGGAACCTGCACCTCGAGCCTCCCTCACCTGTCCTTGATGTGACAGTCAACCACAGGGCCGGAGGTGGAAACCTGTGCAACCAGTGCCCCGTCCGCGGCGTGTGACCGACGTGGAACGCACGGACGGTGATGCCGCACGGGGAGGATCAGATGACGGTGACGCGGGAGCCACGGCTGGGCGAGCCGCCACCCGACGGGACAGCGGACCGACCGGAGCGCCCGGCCCGGCCCGAGCGGATCGACTTCGACGGGTTCTACCACGCGCACTTCCGACCGCTGACGCTGCAGCTCGCCGCGTACTGCGGCGACCTGTCGCAGGCGCAGGACCTGGTCCAGGAGGCATTCTGCCGGGCGTTCGCCCGCTGGTCGCGGGTGTCCCGGTACGACGACCCGGTGGCCTGGGTACGCCGGGTCGCCTGGAACCTCGCCACCAGCCGCTGGCGACGGCTACGGACCGCCCAGTCCTGGCTGCGGCGGCAGCGGGAGGAGCACGCGCCCGGCCCGGATCCGGATCGCGTCGCGTTGACCGTGGCCCTGGCACAGCTGCCGGCCAACCAGCGCCGCGCGGTGGTGCTGCACTACCTGGCGGATCTCCCCGTCACGCAGATCGCGCAGCAGGAGGGCGTGCCGGACGGCACGGTCAAGTCCTGGCTGCACCGGGGCCGAGCGGCGCTGGCGGTCCAGCTGGCGGGTACGAGGGAGGTGACCAACCATGACTGAGTTCGAGGACATTCTGGTCGGCGGCGAGTTCGCCGCGTTCCGCGAGGCGTACGCCCCGGCGGTGCGACCGGCGGGAACGGATGCCGTACGGGAGACGGTGCGGCGTCGCCGCCGCCGTACCGCGGTCGCCGCCGCCACGGCCGTGGTGCTCGCTGTGGTGATCCCGGTGGGCGCGAATGCGGCCCTGGTCCGGCGTTCCGACCCCCCACCCGCACCGGCCCAGACCGGCGAGCCGACGCCGACGGAAACGCCGTCGCCCGCGCCGACCCCGAGTGTGGCCAGCAGCTCGCCGACCCCACCGGACGGCCGGATCAGCCGCAGCGACCTGCTTGCCGCCCGGGTCGACCTGCCGTCCTGGCCGTCCTACGTGCCGGAGACCTGCACCACCTCGGGCGTGACGCTGCGCCCGGGACCGATCGGGGAGTACCGGCCGGTACTCCTCGGGGACCCGGAGTACGGCGACCTGGACGGTGACGGCGCGGCCGACACCGTCGCCCTGCTGGGCTGCCGGATCGGCGAGGCGCAGGTGAAGCAGGTGGTGGCCTTCGACCGGGACACGGACGGGCGGATCACCACGATGGGCCAGATCGTCGGCACCCACGACGAGCTGGGCGACATCACCGACCTCACCATCGAGGACGCCGGGGCGGTCCGGGTGCGGGTGGCCGATCGGCAACCCTGCTGCGGCGAGTCGCCTGACCAGGTCCGGACCCAGTGGCGGACCTACGCCTGGGCCGGGGGGCGGTTCCGGCAGACCGCGGGGCCGGTCACCTTTCCGAGCAACGCTCCGACCAGCCCCGGGCCCGCCACCAGCAAGCCCGTCACAATCACGTTCACGATCACCGCCACCGAGTTGGTGTACGGGCCGCCGGACGCCGACGGCATGCGCCGCGGCACCAACACCGTGACGATCGTCAACACCGGCAACGGCACGGCCGAGTACCCGTTGATCATCTTCCCGCGGAACGGACGGGACGACCCGGTACACGGCGAGTGGGGGAAGGAGTGCCCCCGCGCGGAGGGCACGTCGAAGGGGGTCGCCTGCGTCAGCACCCCGCTGCGCGCCGGCGAGCGGCGCACCATCACCTTCCCGTTCCTCACCACGTCGAGCGGGCCCCCGGGGGAAGCCACCGTCCAGGTGGCGGCCGGCACGGGTCTGGGTGTGACGCTGCTGCCCGGCACCACCCCGACGACGGCGACCTTCTCCGTCTCGTTCAGCTGAAACAAAAGGACGCACGCGCCCTCCGGCCTGGCCCGACCCACCATCGACCGTCCGTCGGTCCACGGTGGAACGGCAGGGCCGGGCGGGCGCGTGCACGCACATCGTCCGGCGGCGGTTCCGGGGACCCTACGGGGCGAAAAGTCGCCGAAAAACCCGCTGCGGGCGCCGCAACCGGGTGGCGACCGAGCGCGTGTGACCGTTGCCAGGCCCACGGGGGCACGGGGAACAGGGAGGAACCTGATGACAAACGTACGGACGACCCGAGTCGCGCTGGCGCTCGGCGCCGCCTTCAGCCTGCTCGGCGCTGCGGGGGCGGTCGCGGCTGCGCCCGCATCGGCATCGGCGAAGACCACAGTGGTCACCCAGGGCACGGCGACCGCCACGGTCGGACCGCTGGTGCTGGAGCCGACCGAGCGCGGCTACCTCGGCCAGCAGGCCGTCACCGTGCGCAACACCGGCACCGCCGCCGGATACTTCCGGCTGCTGTTCCGCGAGCCGGTCGCCGGCTCCTTCGAGGTCTCCGACCCCGACCAGTTCTGCCAGTTCAACCGGGCTCACACCGCCGGACTCCAGGCCACCTACGAGTGCCAGCTCAACAGGATCGAGCCCGGTGCCGAGCTGACCTTCCAGCTGCGCTTCCGGGCGCTCACCGGCACCCGGCCGTACGCCATGCGGACGGAGGCCGGCCGCGTCGCCATCTCGGACGACTTCCGGTACGACGCGCCGTTCAGCGGCTACGGCCGCTTCGACGCCCTGTTCCGCTCGGCCAACGGGTCACTCCTGGGTGCCCGGCCGTACGCGCAGAACACGACGACGGACACGTCGGTCCGCCTGCACGGCGACGAGGTGGTGCTGACCCGCCAACCGGACGGCTGGTACCGGGGCCGGTTGACCGCGACCGTGCGATACGGCACGGACGCCCCGCTCAACTGGCTGACGGTGGAGACCGCCGTGCCGGACGACCTGGCGATCCTCACGGCAACGGACCCGACGGGTGGGCCGTGCTGGCGCTCCTGTGAGGTGCCCGGCGACGGGTTCATGCCAGGCGAGGAACGGACGTTCGACCTCCTCTTCGAGGCGGCGCCGGACAGCCGGCCGGGCGCGGTCGCGCAGGCGACCGGCATGCTCACCGCGAGCTGGTACCAGGCCCTGCCGGAGACCGACCCGGCGGACAACGCGGTGGCCTTCGGGGTGCACATCTCCGACGCCGGCTAGCCGACTCCGGACACCGCGGCCGCGTGTTCCGGGATGAGGTCCGCGACCACGGCACCGACAGCGAGCGGGGATGGCCCGGCCGGCACACCGGCCGGGCCATCCCCTGTGGCACCACCGGCGATGGGGCCTACCAGGTCGGACGTTGCAGCAGGCCGACGAACTCCAGCAGCAGCCGCTCCCGCAGCCCGGCCGGCGCGGCGTCGAGCAGGGTGTGTATCGCGGCCATCCGGTCCGGCGCGGCCCCGCCGCCCCGCTCCGCCGTACCCGGCCCACCGGCCGCCGCACCAGCGGGGGCGAGGCCCATTCCGGCGGCGAGGCCGGCGACCAGCTCCGGGGTGAGCGCCTCCGGCGCCAGGCTCCCGACGAGCGCGCGCAGCTCCGGCGGCAGCGCGACCGGACCGGCCGCCCGTGCGGCCGTCGCCGCGTCGGCCAGCGCCGGGCCGAACTCGACCACCCGCGGGGCCACCGCCGCGGTCACCGTGAGGTGGACGCTGGCCGGCAGGCCGGCGTACGCGAGTTGGGGCTGGGTGTGCCAGCCGCGCGCGGTCAGCTCGTCGACCAGCACGAACAGGTCGAGTCCCGGGTCGTCGCTGGTGAAGCAGACCACGGTGGACTCCGGCTCGGCCAGCAGCCGGAGCCCGTCGACCACGCGTACCGCGTCGGCCAGCCCGGACACCGCCGCCCGGGTCAGCGCCGCCAGCCGCAGGTAGCCGGCCTCGCCCAGGTGGCGCAGGGTGGCGTAGGCGGCGGCGATCGGGCCGCCCGACCGGGTCGAGGCGATCACCGGGTTGACCATCGTGTACCCGGGCCAGTCCGCGTACCCGAAGTACTGCGGCGCCCGCAGCGCGGCATCCCGATGCAGCAGCACCGACACCCCCTTCGGGGCGTACGCGTACTTGTGCAGGTCGACGGAGATCGAGGTGACCCCGTCGACGGCGAAGTCGAACGCCGGCACCGGCTCGCCGAGCCGCCGTAGCCAGGGCAGCGTCCAGCCGCCGAAGCAGGCGTCCACGTGGCAGCGCACCCCGGCGGCCGCCGCCACCGCCGCGATCTCCGCGACCGGGTCGACCACGCCGTGCGCGTACGCGGGAGCGGAGCAGGCGACCAGCACGGTCTCCGGCCGGATCGCGGCGGCCACGTCGGCCACCGCCGGCCGCAGCGTGACCGGGTCCACGGGCACGGTGTCGAGGGCCACCCGCAGGTAGTGGGCCGCCTTGGCGAACGCGGCGTGCCCGCTGGCCGGCACCACGAGCCGTGGCTCGGCGAGATCCGGCCGGGCGTCCCGGGCCGCCTTGACGGCCAGGATCAGTGACTCGGTACCGCCGCCGGTGACGCTGCCGACCACGTCCGGGGCGCTCGTGCCCGGCCCGCCGCCGAGCAGCCGGGCGGCCGCCCCGACCAGGGCGTTCTCCATCGCCAGCAGGGACGGGAAGGCGGTCGGGTCAAGCCCGTTGACGTGGGCACTCTCCGCGTATGCGGCTCGGGCCAGCTCGTCCAGCCCGGCCACCCCGGGGTCGTAGACGTACGCGAACAGCCGCCCGCCGTGGGTCGGCCGGTCGGCCGCGCGCAGGGCCCGGATCTCCGCCAGCACCCGCTCTGCGGGCACCCCCTCGACGGGCAGCGCGCCCGCCCCTTCCTCGGTCATCGATGGCCCCCTTCCTCGTGAGCGGTTCGGCGGCTCATGCGCCCGCGGTCGCGGCAGGCTGCCGTCGCGGGCCGGCGGCGAGCTGGGCGGGGGTCAGCGTGTAGGCGCGCAGCAGCAGCACCGGGACGGCGACCAGCAGGGCCGGGAGGATGGTGAAACCGAGCAGCACGCCGAGGCGGGCGCCGGCGGGCTGGTCGGCGGCGACCCCGGTCGACGACGACACGTACCCGGAGAGCTGGAGGACCAGGCCGTAGATGCCCGGGCCGAGGGCCAGACCGAACGTCTCCCCGGCCGTCCACAGCCCGGTGAACACGCCGGCCTGCCGCCGGCCGGTGCGCGCGGTGTCGTAGGCGATGCAGTCCGGCAGCATGGCGAGGGCGAAGACCTGCTGGCCCGCGTACCCGACGCCGATCACCGCGACCACGGCGTAGACCCCGGTGGCCGGCAGCGCGGGCGCGGCGACGAGGGCCAGCGCGCCGGCCGCGAAGAGCAGCGACGCGACAACCAGCGCGGCCCGCTTGCCGACCCGCGCGCCCACCCGGGTCCAGAGCGGCATGACCAGCAGCGCCGGCCCGACGAAGCAGGCGAAGAGCAGGGTCGGCCCGGTCTCCGGGGCGCGGAGCACCTGGCCGGCGAAGTAGCTCACCGCGGCCAGCACGGTCGCCACCCCGGCGGACTGCATCACGAAGCAGACCAGCAGGGCCCGGAACGGCCGGTTCCGGCCGGCGACCGCGAGCTGGGCGCGCAGGCTCGGTTCGCTCTCCCCCACCGTGCCGGTGGGCGTGGACCGGGTGCCGAGGAACGCGCCGACCGCGCCGGCCACGATCAGCGCGGCGACGAACAGGCCCATCCAGCGGTGTCCCGGCACCCCGTCGCCGCCGGCGGTCACCACGGCCGGGGCCACCGCGCCGGCGACCAGGATGGCCAGCGCCAGCACGGCGATCCGCCAGCTCATCAGCCGGGTACGCTCCGCCGGGTCGCCGGTCAGCTCGGCCGGCATCGCCACGTACGGCACCTGGAAGAAGGCGAAGGCGGTCGCGGTGGCCAGGAACGCCACCGCCACGTACGCCCCGGCGGCCGGGCCGGCCCCGAACGGCGCGGCGAAGATCGCGGCGAAGAGGACGGCCAGCGCCAGCCCGCCGCCGAGCAGGTACGGCCGGCGGGCACCCCAGCGGGACCGGGTGCGGTCGGAGATCCGCCCGGCCACCGGGTTGACCAGCACGTCCCACGCCTTGGGCAGGAGCACCAGCAGGGCGGCCGCCCCGGCCGCGACGCCCAGCGTGTCGGTGAGGTACGGCAGCAGGAGCAGCCCGGGCACGGTCCCGAACGCCCCGGTGACCAGCGAGCCCAGCGCGTACCCGAGGTGCACCCGGCGGGGCAGCCGATCGCTCGGCTGCGACCCCGTCCCGTCCATGGTCCCGAATGCTACTCATGTTATGGCGTGGATCACATCCCCTCCTCCGGCGACCAGGCCGCCGCCATGTCCACCCCCGACGGGCGCAGCGGACAGCCCTCGGCCCGCAGCCGGGCCCGCGCCTCCACCTCGTGCCCGGGTGGCAGCCGCCCGGCCGAGTTCACCACCCGGTGCCACGGCACTCCGCCCCCGTGCCGGGCCATGATCGAGCCGACCAGCCGGGCCGAGGCCCGCCCCGAGCGCTCGGCGAGCGCGTCGGCCACCGCCCCGTACGACATCACCCGGCCCGGCGGGATCCGCTCGACCAGGTCGAGCACCGCCTCGACGTATTCCTCAGGCGTCATGACCGGCCACGATATGGGAACGCGTCCGGGCCCGGGGGACCCGGACGCGCAGAATGGTCGGGTGCGCGAAGCAGTCACCTCGGCCCGCCGGATCGTCGTCAAGATCGGATCGTCCTCGCTGACCACGGCGGCGGGCGGCCTGGACGACACCCAGGTCGACGCCCTGGTCGACACCCTCGGCGCACTGGCCGGCGCCGGCCGCGAGGTGGTGCTGGTCTCCTCCGGCGCGATCGCCGCCGGTCTCGCCCCGCTCGGCCTGCCCCGACGCCCGCGCGACCTGGCCACCCAGCAGGCCGCCGCCAGCGTCGGGCAGGGCCTGCTCATCGGCCGGTACGCGGCCAGCTTCGCGCGGCACGGGCGCACCGTCGGCCAGGTGCTGCTCACCGTGGACGACGTGACCCGGCGGGCGCACTACCGCAACGCGTACCGGACCCTGCGCAAGCTGCTCGACCTGCGGGCGGTGCCGATCGTCAACGAGAACGACACGGTGGCCACCGAGGAGATCCGGTTCGGCGACAACGACCGGCTGGCCGCCCTGGTCGCCGCCCTGGTCGACGCCGACCTGCTGGTGCTGCTCTCGGACGTGGACGCGCTCTGGACCGGCGACCCGACCCGACCCGGCAGCACCCGGATCACCGAGGTGCACGGCGAGGGCGACCTGGCCGGCATCGACGTCGGGGGCGCCGGCCGGGCCGGGGTCGGCACCGGGGGCATGGTGACCAAGGTCGAGGCGGCCCGGATCGCCACCGGCTTCGGCATCCCGGTGGTGCTCACCGCCGCGCCGCTGGCCACCGCGGCGCTCGCCGGCGAGCCGGTCGGCACGTTCTTCCACCCGAGCAGCCGCCGCCCGGCCGCCCGGCTGTTCTGGCTGGCGCACGCCACCGCGCCCCGGGGCCGGCTGCACCTCGACCCGGGTGCGGTGCAGGCGGTGGTCGGCCGGCGCAAGTCCCTCCTGCCGGCCGGGATCACCGCCGTGGACGGCGCGTTCACCGCCGGCGACCCGGTCGACCTGGTGGACGCCGCGGGCGCGCCGGTGGCCCGGGGGCTGGTCAACTACGACGCGGTGGAGCTGCCCGGGCTGCTGGGCCGCTCGACCTCGGAACTCGCCGCGGCCCTCGGCCCGGCGTACGAACGGGAGGTCGTCCACCGCGACGACCTGGTGCTGCTGTGAATCCGGGACGGGTGGTCGTCCCACTGACGCCTGAGGAGTGCAGGATGAGCGTCGTCGAGCAGGCCCGGCGGGCCCGGGACGCGGCGGAGGCCCTCGCGGTCGCCACGCGTACGGTCAAGGACGCCGCGCTTCACGCGATGGCCGACGCGCTGGTGGCGCGTACCCCGGAGCTCCTGGCCGCGAACGCGACGGACCTGGCGGCCGGGCGCGAGGCCGGGCTGACCACGGCGGTGCTGGACCGGCTGGCGCTCGACGCCGACCGGGTGGCCGGCATCGCCGACGCGCTGCGCCAGATGGCCGCGCTGCCCGACCCGGTCGGCGAGGTGGTCCGCGGCTCGACCCTGCCGAACGGGCTGGAGCTGCGACAGGTCCGGGTGCCGTTCGGGGTGGTCGGCATCATCTACGAGGCCCGGCCGAACGTGACCGTGGACGCGGCCGGGATCTGCCTGAAGTCCGGCAACGCGGCGCTGCTGCGCGGCTCCTCCTCGGCGGCCCACTCCAACGCCGCACTGGTCGCCGTGCTCCGGGACGCGATCGCGGCGGCCGGCCTGCCGGCGGACGCGGTGCAGCTCCTCGACGCCACCTCGCGGGACTCGGTGAAGGAGCTGATGCGCGCGCGGGGCCTGGTCGACGTGCTGATCCCGCGCGGCGGGGCGTCGCTGATCCGGACCGTGGTCGAGGAGTCGACCGTGCCGGTGATCGAGACCGGGGTGGGCAACTGCCACGTCTACGTGGACGCCGCCGCCGACATCGCCAAGGCCGTGGCGGTCGCCCTCAACGCCAAGACCCAGCGCCTCTCCACCTGCAACACCGCCGAGTCGCTGCTGGTCCACGCGAAGGTCGCGGACGCCTTCCTGCCGGCGATGCTGGCCGCCTTCGCCGACGCCGGGGTCACCGTGCACGGCGACGCCCGGGTCGCCGCCCACTCCGCCGCGGTGCTCCCGGCCACCGAGGAGGACTTCGCCACCGAGTACCTCTCTGCCGACATCTCGGTCGCCGTCGTCGACTCGCTCGACGCGGCGGTCCGGCACATCCGGCGGTACGGCACCGGCCACACCGAGGCGATCGTCACCGACTCCCAGTCCGCAGCCCGGGAGTTCGTGGCCCGGGTGGACGCGGCGGCGGTGATGGTGAACGCGTCCACCCGGTTCACCGACGGCGGCGAGTTCGGCTTCGGCGCCGAGATCGGCATCTCCACACAGAAGCTGCACGCCCGGGGCCCGATGGGGCTGCCCGAGCTGACCAGCACCAAGTACGTGGTCACCGGGGACGGCCACCTGCGCTGACCCGCCTGGGCGCCGACCCGCTCAGACAGTCGGTGCGGCCGGCTCGGGCGGCGCGGGCGGCCCCGCCGGCTCCGGCCCGGACAGCGGCACGACGGGCGGCGGCACCAGCGCGCCGGCGGCCGGCGACGGGTCGGCGGACCACGGCGGCGTGCCGGGCGGCGGTACGAACGGCCGGGCCAGCGGGGCGGACGGCGCCACGACGTCCGAGGGCAGCTCGATGACCGGCGCGACCGGCGGCCGGGGAGCCGGCGACAGCACGGCGTCCGCCGGGGGCGCCGGGCGCGGTGCCGGCATCGCGGGCGGGCTCGGCAGCGCGGCCGGCTGCGGCGGCACGAACGGACTGCCGGACAACCGGGCCTCGGGGGCGCTCGGCCGGCAGGCCCGGATCGCGCGCAGCGTGGTGTGCACGTCGAACTGGTGGCCGTCGTCGCTGTCCCAGCCGCCGTCACTGCGCTGGGTCTCGGCGAGCCGCTGGCGCGCCGCCACCATCAGCCACTGCTCCTCGCCCACCTCGACCCGGCGCAGCGTGGCGGCCAGCCAGGCCACGTCGGCCGGGGACAGCTGCGGGATCCGCTCGGCCAGCACCGCCTGAATCCGCGCCGACTCGTAGTACATCTGCTGGCGGTGCAGCACGGCCGCGGCCAGCCAGCCGGCGGAAAGGAAGGACGGCCAGCTCCCGTCGGGGGCGAGCTGCGCGGCGAGCGCCTGCGCCGCCGCCTGCACCACCCCGGCGTACGCCCCACCGACCCGGTGGTCGAGCGGGCCGGCGGCGCGGGCGTCCAGCCCGGCGACGGTCAGCCAGAACCCGGCGTTGGCGGTCAGGTACAGCTGCGCCTCCGGGTCACCCGGGGTGGCCCACTCGGGGGCGAACCCGGCCAGTGACGGGTCCTCGTCCCAGCCGCCGTCCGGCAGCTGCCGGGCGGCCAGCCAGTCCAGGGCGTGCCGGGAGGCGGGGCGGCTCAGCCCCCCGAGGTCGTCCAGCTCGGACAGCCGGAAGCAGGTCGCGTCGACCGAGGCGACCTCGCCGTCGAGCAGGGCGGGCCAACCACCGCCGGGTGCCTGCCCGGCCTCGGCCGCGTCGAGCAGTTCGGCCGGCACCGGGGCACCGGTGCGCAGCCGCGAGAGGCGGGCGCGGTCCACCGCGTCCCCATGCGCCACGACGAAGCCGATGGCGGCGTCCAGATCGACCACGACGGAGACGCTACCTGCGGGAACGTGCTCCCGCCTCGGTTTCTCGGCTGAGGAGGGCCCGGCTCACCGGCGGGTACGAGCGGGCCCTACCGGCATCGCGGAAGGGCCCGCTCGGTCCGACTCAGTAGGTGGGCAGCGACGGGTCGATCTGCTTGATCCAGGAGAGCACGCCACCCTGGACGTGCACGGCGTCCTTGAAGCCGGCGGCCTTCAGCGCGGCGAGCGCCTCGGCGGAGCGGACGCCGGACTTGCAGTGCAGCACGATCTGCCGGTCCTGCGGGAGCTTGGCGAGCGCCTCGCCGGAGATGATCTCGCCCTTGGGGATGAGGGTCGCGCCGGGGATCCGGACGATCTCGTACTCGGCGGGCTCCCGGACGTCGACCAGGAAGACGTCCTTGCCCGCGTCCTGCCACTCCTTCAGCTCCAGCGCGGTGATGGTCGAGTCGACCACCGCCTCCTGCGCCTCGACGGAGACCGCGCCGCAGAAGTCCTCGTAGTCCTCCAGCAGGTCGGTGACCGTGGGGTTCTCGCCGCAGAGCACGCAGTTGGGGTCCTTGCGGACCTTGATCTTGCGGTAGCTCATCTCCAGGGCGTCGTAGACCATCAGCCGGCCGACCAGCGGCTCGCCGATGCCGGCGAGCAGCTTGATCGCCTCGTTGACCTGGATCGACCCGATGGACGCGCAGAGCACGCCCAGCACACCGCCCTCGGCGCAGGACGGGACCATGCCGGGCGGCGGCGGCTCCGGGTAGAGGCAGCGGTAGCAGGGGCCGTGCTCGGCCCAGAACACCGACGCCTGGCCGTCGAACCGGTAGATCGAACCCCAGACGTACGGCTTGCCGAGCAGCACCGCCGCATCGTTGACCATGTAGCGGGTGGCGAAGTTGTCGGTGCCGTCGACGATCAGATCGTACTGGGAGAAGATCTCCCTGACGTTGTCCCGGTCCAGCGCGGTGTTGTGGATCTCCACGGTGACCA
This sequence comes from Micromonospora sp. NPDC007230, assembly GCF_042869115.1. Lineage (NCBI taxonomy): Bacteria > Bacillati > Actinomycetota > Actinomycetes > Micromonosporales > Micromonosporaceae > Micromonospora > Micromonospora sp. NPDC007230. The sequence goes on from NZ_JBIAFE010000001.1 coordinate 241,109, forward strand.
GCGGGTTGATCTCGCGGATCGACGCGGCGGCGGACTCGGCCTTCGACCGGCCGACGTCGGAGACGCCGTGGATGACCTGCCGCTGGAGGTTCGACTCGTCGACGGTGTCGAAGTCGATGATGCCGAGGGTGCCGACGCCGGCGGCGGCGAGGTACAGCAGGGCCGGCGAGCCGAGACCGCCGGCACCGACGCAGAGCACCCGGGCGTTCTTCAGCCGCTTCTGCCCCTCGACCCCGACGTCCGGGATGATCAGGTGGCGCGAGTAGCGACGGATCTCGTCTACGGTCAGCTCGGCGGCGGGTTCGACGAGCGGGGGCAGCGACACGGTGGACTCCCCGGGATCGGCGGCGGGACCGGGTAATTGTCACTCGCCGCGGTAGGGATCGGCCATGATGAGCGACACGTAGCCCGACATGCGGGAGCGGGAATAGTTCAGACCCCCTCGGTCAACTCCCCCTCGTAGCGAACCCCGTCGACGTACGGCCAGGCGTTGGGCAGGCAGCCGTCCAGTCCGTACGTCTGCTGCTGCATCACCGGGGCCGGCTCGCCCGGCCTCGGGCAGGCCTGGTGCAGCTCGCCGAACTCGTGCCCGACCTCATGGTTGATCACGTACGTCCGGTAGACCTCGAGCGGCGCACCGTAGTCCGGCACCGCCTCCATCCAGCGCGCCAGGTTGATGACGACCCGGCCGGGCAGCCGGCAGGAGGTGTACCGCTGGGTGCTCAGGCCTCCGTCGGCGCACATCCGCTCCGAGGTGGCCGGGGTGGCCAGGTAGATGGTGAAGTCGGCGGCGGACGCCTCGGCCACCCGCTGCACCCGCAGTTCCCGGGAGGCGATCCAGCTCCGGGAGTCGCCGAGCACCGCGTCCACCGTGGCGGCGAACTCGTCCGCGTCCTGCCCGGTGTCCTGCTCCACCTCGACCCGGTAGCGGCGCAGCGGCCCCGCGTACCCCCGCACCGGTGAGCGGCCGTCGGCCGCGGCGAAGCTGCCGGGGCCGACGGTCGGGTAGCCGCTCGGCGCCACCCGCGGTTCGTCGCGCCCGCCGTTCGCCGACCGCTGGTTCGAGGTGGCCACCGGGGGCCGGTCGGCGGACCGGTGGACCAGGACCGGCAGACCGGCCACGCTGCCGCCCGCCGCCAACACGGCGATCAGGAGCAGGGCGGTACGACGGCGCCGCCACCACAGCCGGCGCGGCCCGGGCGGGACCGGGGCGATGGTCCCCGGATGGGCCGACGGGCGGTCGAAGTCGAGCCGGGCCGGACCGCCGGGCGGCGGTTGACCGGGCTCGGCATTCGGGCCGGAAGGGGACAGCAAGGTCATACGGCCAGCGTGTCATGCGATTCGGGTGATCGGCCGCCTTTGTCGCAAGGTAACGCGAATGGTTCTCATCATGCCGTCGGGGCGCGTCAGAGCGCCGGGCCGGTGTACCGCTTGCCGTTCAGGTAGGGCCACGGGTTCGGCCGGCAGCCGTTGAGGAAGAGGGTCTGCTGCTGCATCACCGGTGCCGCCTTCCCCGCCCCCGGGCACCCCTCGTGATGGTGCCCCAACTGGTGGCCGACCTCGTGGTTGATCACGTAGAGCCGGTACGTGTCCAGCGGCACCGTCGCCGCGACCAGATGCGGCGCCGAGGTACGCCAGCGGTCCAGGTTGATGACCACCTTGCCGGGCACCCGGCACGACGTGTACGGGCGCCCGCCCACCCGGATGTCGATTCCGCCGGCGAGACACAGCCGGCCGGCGGTGTCCCGGGTGGCCAGGTAGACGGTGAAGTCGTACCGCTCGCCGGGGGCCACCCGCTGCAACCGGAGCCGGCCACTGTCCACCCAGCTCCCGGGCCCGGCCAGGGCTCGCTGCACGGCGTCGCCGAAGGCGGGCACCTCCTCGCCGGAGCCGTCCTCCACCGCCACCCGGAAGCGCCGCAGCACTCCTGCCCGGCCCAGCACCTCGCCCGACCGGTCGTCGTACGCGAAGCTGCCCCGCCCGTGCGCGGGCACCGGACCGGGCAGGCTCAGCACCGGCTCCGGGTTGGCCGGGCTCGGCGTCGACGACGGGCTCACCGGCGCGGACGGCGTGTGCACCGGACTCGTCGGGGCGGACGGCGCCGACCCGGTGCTCGACGGCGCCGGCGGCTGGATCAGCCCCTCGTCGCCGACCAGCACCTCGGCCCAGGCCGACGGCCGTTGGACCGTGGCGGCCACGGCGATCCCGGCCGCGCTCAGGAACGCGAGCAGTACGATCGCGGACCGCCAGCGGGCTGCCGGGCGACGGGCGGCAACCGGCGCGGCGGCGCGGCGCGGACGGGGGGCGGAGGACATCGCGCTCAGCCTGCCATGTCCCGGCGGAGGGCGCTGTCCTCCGTTCCGGCGAGCAGGCCGTCCCGGGGGTCGGCGGGCGCCACGCCACCCCGGGCCTCGGCGGGCCCTCCGCTGCCCCGCGGCTCGGCGGGCACCGCTCCGGCCCGCGACCCGGCCGCCGCCGCGTCGGCCCGGGTCTCGGCGAGCAGCGCCAGGACGGCCCGCGCCACGGTCCGGGGCACCTCCAACTGAGCCACGTGCCCGACCCCGTCCAGCATCAGCAGGCGGCTGTCCGGGATCACCCGGGCGGCCTGCGGCGCCACCCGGACGTCCACCAGCCGGTCCTGCCGTCCCCCGACCACCAGGGTGGGCGCGCGCACCGCCGCCGCCAGCCGCCACAGCGAACCGGTGCCCGGCAGGTAAGACCGCAGGAAGCTGGCGACCAGGCCCCGGAACGTCCGGACGTAAACGGCGGCGTAGTGGTCCGCCTCGTAGCGGATCCGGATCTCCTCGATCGCCTCCTGCCGGCGCTGGTCACAGATCCGCGTCAGGTCGGCGATGCACGCCTCCATCACCTCCTGGGCCAGCATCTCGGGGGCGAGCCGGGTCAGCCGCCAGGCGGCCACCCGTTCCCCTCGGGGGATCGCCAGCAGCGGCAGCATCCGCCCCTGCAACGAGCGGCGGAAGTCCAGGAACGGCAGCGCCGGGGAGACCAGGGTCAGCGTCCGGACCAGGTCCGGCCGCAGCGCCGCCACCCGTACCGAGACGGCCCCGCCGAGCGAGTTGCCGAACAGGTGCACCGGGCCCCGGCCGCTGTGCTCGATCCAGCGGATCACCCGGTCCGCGAAGGCCGGCACGGTGTATCGCCGGCCGGGCTCGCTGCGGCCGAAGCCGGGCAGGTCGATCGCCTGCCCGTCGAGCCGGTCGGCGAGCAGACCGGCCAGGTCCGTCCAGTTCTGTGACGAGCCGCCCAGGCCGTGCACGTAGAGCGCCGGCTCGGCGCCCGGGCCGCTGGCCGGGGTCTCCCGGACGTACGTCACCGTGCCGTCGAGGCGTACGCCCCGGCCCGGCCAGGGCGGCGGGACATGGTGCGCGGGCAGGAGATGATCCGGCCAGAGGGCGGCGCGTTTCATGGCTCCAGTGTTCCCGCGCCCCGGCCGCCCGACTCCGGCCTTCGGCTCAGGCGAGCAGCGCTTCCAGCCGGCGGTTCACCGCCGCCAGGGTCGCCCGGACCGCCGCCTGCCGGGGATCGCCGGCCACCAGCGCCGAACCGGCCAACTGCTCCACCCAGCCGGCGCAGACCAGCAGCACCACCACGGTCGCCACCTCGCAGTTGCCGAACGGCACCACCGCCGCGTGCTCGACGAAGCAGCGTCCCCGCTCCCCGGTCGAGGCCGCGCGGCCGAGCAGCTCGTCCACCGCCGCCGCGGCGGCCACCGCGCAGAGCCGCAGCACGTAGCCGTCGACGGCCGGCCCGGTGGCGTGCCCCTCCGCCGTCCGGTCCCCGGCGATCAGGCGTACCTCCACGGTGGCGTCGAGGCCGAAGGTGCTCATCTGGACGTGGTCGATCAGCACCCGGGGCCCCGGCGCGCCGCCGGTGTCCAGCGGTCGGGAGGGTGCGGTCTCCGTCGTGGTCATCTGTCCGCCCGAGTACGACGTACCGAGCGTGACCGGGCTTCCGGTGGCCGCGCCGGCCGGGGCGGCGGCGAGCGACGACTCCTCCACCGCGGCCCGGCCCCGGTGGGTCGCGGCCTGCCGGCGCCGGCGGGGCGGCTCGGCTGCCGACTCGGCGCCCTCGGCCGGCAGCTCCGCGGGCCGGCCGGCCCGCGCCTCAGGCGCGCCGAACCGGCCCTCCGCCGACCGACTCGGGACCGGTCGGGGCGCGCCCGGTCGGTCCTCGGCCACCCGCGGCTCGCCGGTGGCCCGCTCCGGGCGGGTATGCGCCGACCGGCGACGGACCGGGGGCGGTGCGGCGGCAGGAGCGCCGGGCAGGTTCTGCGGGGCCGCGGCCAGCCCCATCCGCTCCTGGAGCAGGCGGGCCACCATCCGGCTCACCTCCGCCGGGTCGGCGCCGTCGGCGAGGTCGAGCCGGAGGCTGTGCGCCCCGGCCGGGGTACGGCGCAGCGCCGCGTCCCGGACGCCGGCCACCTCCCGGACGGCGTCGAGGATGGCGTTGACGTCGAAGCCCTCGGGCCGCTCGCGCAGCGGCGCGGGCTCGTCGTCACGGCGCAGGTGGGTGGCGATGCGGGCGAGTTCCGGGGTTTCGGCGGACGGTTCCACAGCTGGCGGCTCCGGCACGACGGGCACGTCCGGTTCGGCGGGGACGCGCTGCGGCAGCACCGCCGCAGCCGGGTCCGCCGGCCGGGTCTCGGCGGCCGGCTCGGCCGTCGGCACCGGTTCGGGGGCGGACCGGCGGGCCGCGTAGGGGGGCGCGCTCGTCGGGGCGGGCGCGGGGGTGCGGTCGACGCGGGACCCACCGCTGGCGACGGGGCCCGGCGTCTCGTCGGTGCGTGGCCGGTACGACGCGCCCTCGCGCTCCTCCGCACCGGCCGGCGGGCCGTACCCGGCGGGCGGGGCGCTGGCCGGGGCCTCGCGGGGCACCGGCGGGGCGCTGGTCGGAGCGGCGTGCGGCGGCGCGCTGAACGGCGTCACCGGCACCGGCGGCCCGGCCCAGGAGGGCCGTTCGCGGCTCTCCCGCGCCGCCGGCTCGTACGCCGGGCGGGACTCGGGGTCGCTCCGGGACACCTCGTACGGCCGGGCCGGCTCGGGGCGCGGTGGGCCGTATCCGGACGACGGCTCGGCCCGGACCGGCTCGTGCGGGCGGGTCGGCTCGCCGCGCGGCGGCTCGTAGGGCGTGGGCGGCTCGGCCGGCTCGGGTGCCCACTCGGCGGCGCGCTCGTCGCGGGCGCGGCGGCCGACCGGCTCCTCCTCGCGGGCGCGGCGGCCCGTTGTCTCGTCCTCCCAGGCCCGGCGGCCGGCCGGTTCCGCCTCGCGCGACCACGCCGGCGCCCAGCCGCCGCCCCAGCCGGGCTCGGACCACTCCGGCTCCTCGGCCGGCGACGGCCGGTGTTCGTCGGCCGGCGCGCGCGGGTCGTCGGCCGCCGGGGTGCGCGGCTCCTCGGGCGGGTCCGCGGCCGGTCCGGCCGGCGGCGCCGACGAGGGGCGCTCGGCCCAGCCCCGGGAGAGCGACGGCGGCTCGGCCGGCGAGTCGGCCGGGGCCCAGCCGCGCGACAGCGACGGCGGCTCGCCCGGCCCCCGGTCGGCCCAGCCCCGGGACCCGGCCGGTGACTCCGGCGGGCGCTGGTCGGCCCAGTCCCCGGACGCGGTCGGCGGCTCGGCCGACGATTCGGGCGGGCGCGGGTCGGCCCAGCCCCGGGAGAGTGACGGGGGCGGCTCGGCGGCGGCCCGCTCGGCGGCCGGGGCGTGGAAGCCGGGCGGGACCTCGAAGCCGGAGGCGGCCGCGCCGACCGGCGGCACCTGGAGGGCCGGCGGCGCGGAGGTGGGGCCCCTGCCCTCCGCCCGGCGCGACACACGGCCGGGCAGCGCTTCGTCCGATGAATGCCGGGCCGGCGGCGGCTCCGCCTCGGCGGACGGCTGCTCCACCGCGGGGGCGGGCCGCTGGGCCGGGACGACCAGGCGGTCGGCGTCGGTCTCCCGGCGTGGCCCGTCGACGGGCGGGGCACTCACCGGCGCCTGGCGGGTCACGGGCGACTCCTCCCCGGCGTGGTCCACGCCGTTGACGTGGCGGCCGTTGACCCGGCCCGACGGTTCCTCGGCGGGCAGCCCCGGCAGCGGGGCGGGGAGGTCGCCGTGGCGGGGCGACGAGGCGCCCCAACCGGTGAGATCGGCGCGGGGCCAGGCGGCCGGCGACTCCGCGCCCCGGGCCCAGCCGGACGCCGGGGGCGCCCACCCGCCGCCGGTGCGGGCCAGGTCGTCGTGCTGACCCGTCCCGTCGCCGTGCTCTCCCGGGGTGGCGGCTCCGGGTTGCCCTGAATCACTCACCGCGCGCTCCTTGGTCGCCCCCGCTGAGGCTACCGTGTGGCGACAGTGGCGATAAGTTACAGCGGCGGGCCAATTCCGCGACGGGTTCACGAGCCCCGACCGGTTCGGGTGATAAGTGCCGGCTCGTACGATGAAACTCGGAGGTTCCCATGACCGCTGTGGGGAACGGTGCACAGACCGCCGGCCGGCCCACCCGCCTGCCCCGCTCGGCGCGCCGCAAGCAACTGCTCGCCGCCGCCCAGGAGGTGTTCGTCGCGCAGGGCTACCACGCTGCCGCGATGGACGACATCGCCGAGCGGGCGGGAGTCTCCAAGCCCGTGCTCTACCAGCACTTCCCGGGCAAGATGGAGCTCTACCTCGCGCTGCTGGACACGCACTGCGACGCCATCGTGGCGAAGGTGCGCGACGCGATGCGCGGCACCAACGACAACAAGGAGCGGGTCAGCGCGTCGGTGCGCGCCTACTTCGACTTCGTCGATCACGAGAGCGAGGCGTTCCGCCTGGTTTTCGAGTCGGACCTGCGCAACGACCCGGCCGTCCGGCAGCGGGTGGAACGGGTCGAGCAGGGCTGCATCGCCGCGATAACCGACACCATCATCTCGGACACCGGCGTGAGCCGGGCGCACGCCGAACTGCTCGCCTCCGGCCTGGTCGGCGCCGCCGAGACGGCCGCCCAGTTCTGGCTGGCCAGCGGCCGGCAGGTGCCCAAGGCGGAGGCCGAGGCGCTGGTCGCCGCCCTCTCCTGGCGGGGCATCGCCAGCTTCCCGCTGCAAGGCGAGTCAGCCTGAACATCGGTACGCCAGATCGGATAGCCTTCTCACGGCGGCTTTTTCGCCCCAGTTGAGGAGGCACCGTGGAGGTCAAGATCGGCGTGCAGTACGCGCCGCGTGAGCTGGTCCTGGAGAGCGGGCAGTCGCCGGCCGAGGTCGAGCAGATCGTGACCGACGCGATCGCCAAGGGGGAGGGCACGCTCTCCCTGACCGACGAGAAGGGCCGGCGGGTCATCGTGCCGGTCGGCAAGGTCGCCTACGTCGAGATCGCCGAGGCCGCACCCCGCGCGGTCGGGTTCACCGTCCGCTGATTTCCTGCCGGAGTCGCCGCGGCGGGCACCCCGCCACGGCGGCTCCGGGCGTCAGTTGTTCAACCCCGCGGCGGTCATCCGCGCGGTGTGCGCGTCGGTCAGCCGGCGGAACAGCGCCGACACGTCCACCCCCGCCCGGCGCGCGATCAACGCGGTGAGCGCGCCCCGGTCCGCGGCGGCGACCCGGCCGGCCTGGGACAACGCCTCCCCGACCAGCCGCCGCGCCCACATGGAGAGCCGGTTGGCCACCCGGGGGTCGGCCTCGATGGCCGCCCGGATCTCGGTGGCGGCGAACTCGGCGTACCGCGAGTCGTGCAGCACGTCGAGGATGAGCTGCCGGTCCGGTGCGTCGAGCCCGTCGGCGATCTCCCGCAGGAAGTCGTCGCTGACGGCGTCCCCGACGTACGCCTTGGTCACCGCCTCCAGCCAGTCCCTCGGCTCGGTCGAGTCGTGGTACGCCTGCAACGCCTCGACGTACGGGGCCATCGCCTCGTCGGGCCGTACGCCCAGCGCCGTGATCCGGTCGGCGATCCACCGGTAGTGCGCGATCTCGGCGGCGGCCATCTCGCTGAGCGCGGCCCGCCGGGGCAGGTCGGGGGCGAGGCGGGCGTCGGCGGCCAGCCGGTCGAAGGCGAGCAGTTCGCCGTACGCCACGAGGCCGAGCAGGTCGACCAGGGCCGGATCGGAGGCGGACACGAGCGCAGGCTACCGCCCGGGTGGCATCGCCGCTGACCCCGTCGATCTGTGGCCCAGGTCACGCCCGCTGCCAGGGAACAGCAGCCCAGCAGCGGAATCAGGACGACCCAGGGGCTGTTCAGGTAGTATGGAACAGTTGCCGTGGGCACCGACCGATCAGCAGAGGACATCAACCGAGCTGATCACTGTCCGGCCCCCGGCGCGCGTGCGGCCCGGTCCGGCTCGGCGTACCGCCCCCGACCGTGTGGCCCGCGCCAAACCGACCGCGCCCTGAGGACATGAGGGGCGCACCACGAGAGGGCACCCCCAAATCCATATGAGCGAGCAGATTCAAGGCCAGGAACTGGCCCCCACCGCTCCGGTTCGTCCGGAAGCTCCCACTTTCGCCGAGCTCGGCGCCCGCCAGGAGACCGTCGAGGCCCTCGCGGCCGCCGGCATCACCCGCGCGTTCGCCATCCAGGAGTACGCGCTGCCGATCGCGCTGCGCGGCGTTGACCTGATCGGCCAGGCGCCGACCGGCACCGGCAAGACCCTCGGCTTCGGCATCCCGCTGCTGGAGCGGGTGTTCGCCCCATCCGAGGGCAGCGACGGCCTGCCGCAGGCGCTGGTCGTCGTACCCACCCGCGAGCTGGGCATCCAGGTCGCCAGGGACCTCGACGCCGCCGGCCGCACCCGGGGCGTCCGGGTGCTGCCGATCTACGGCGGCGTGGCCTACGAGCCCCAGATCGAGGCGCTGCGCAAGGGCGTCGAGATCCTGGTCGGCACCCCGGGCCGGCTGCTGGACCTGGCCAAGCAGAAGCACCTGCGGCTCGACCGAGTGCACGCGCTGGTGCTCGACGAGGCCGACCGGATGCTCGACCTGGGCTTCCTCGACGACGTCGAGAAGATCCTCGCGATGCTGCCGGAGGACCGGCAGACCATGCTCTTCTCGGCCACCATGCCGGACCCGATCGTCGCCCTGTCCCGGCGCTTCCTGCGCCGGCCGGTCACGATCCACGCCGGGCACACCGCCGAGACCGGTCCGTCGCCGCAGACCCAGCAGCTGGCCTACCGCACCCACTCGATGAACAAGGTCGAGATCGTCGCCCGCATCCTCCAGGCCGAGGGCCGAGGCCTGACCATGATCTTCACCCGCACCAAGCGGGCCGCCGACCGGGTCGCCGAGGACCTGGACTTCCGCGGCTTCGCGGTGGCCGCCGTGCACGGCGACCTGGGCCAGGGCGCCCGGGAACGGGCGCTGCGGGCGTTCCGCGCCGGCAAGATCGACACGCTGGTCGCCACCGACGTGGCGGCCCGGGGCATCGACGTCACCGGCGTCACCCACGTGATCAACTACGACTGCCCCGAGGACCAGGACACCTACACCCACCGGATCGGCCGTACCGGCCGGGCCGGGGCGACCGGCGTCGCGGTGACCTTCGTCGACTGGGACGACATGCCGCGCTGGCGGATCATCGACAAGACCCTCGGGCTCGACATGCCCGAGCCGCCGGAGACGTACCACACCTCCGCGCACCTCTACACCGACCTGGACATCTCCCGCGAGATCACCGGCACGCTGCCGACCGCCGAGCGCACCCGCGCCGGGCTGTCGGCGGAGGTCGAGGAGGACCTGGGCGGTGGCCGGTCGCGGCGCGGCGAGCGCGGTGCGCGGCGCGGCGAGGGCCGGGGCCGGGAACGTCGACGGGGTCGGGGCGGCGACGCCGCCGCGATGCCCGCCGAGGGTGACAGCGGCGCCGAGTCGGCCGCCGAGGAGGGCACCCGCACGCCGCGCCGCCGCCGGCGCCGCCGGGCCGGTGAGACGGTCGCCGGCGAGCCCACCGCGGCGGTCACCGCCGAGGGCGGGGCCGAGCCGGCTGTGGCCGCAGCCGCCGAGGGCGAGACGCCGACCAAGCCGCGCCGCCGCCGGCGCCGCCGCAGTGGTGGTGCGGGCAGCGGTACGCCGGCCGAGGCGACCGCCGACTGACAGCGACGGGCGACGGCCCTCGGACCGGTCCCGGTCCGAGGGCCGTCCCCGCTTACGAGGAAAATGAGGCCATGCCGGAACCGCTGGACGCCGCCCTGACCGAGGTACGGGCGCTGCTGCTCGACCCTGCCCTGACCCGGGCGGTCGCCGCCGGGCGGCGCCGCGGCGAGCGTCCCTCGGTGGTTCGCGCCGAGCTGCGCCCGGTCACCCTGAAGGCCGGCCTGCGGCTGCAGATCGCCACCTCGGACGGCGCCCGGCCGTACACCCGCAACGTGGCGCCGGGCGCGGAGGCCGGCGCGGCGGTCGACGCGCTGCTCGCCGAGCCCTTCGGCAACTGGCACGTGGAGACGGCCGACACCACGCTCCAGCTCCGGGTGACCAAGTCGGGCGAGGCGCAGGTGCACCGGGCGGCGGCGAGCCGACCGGCACCGGAGCCGGGCAGCCACGACCGGGCCAAGGACTACCTGCTCGACCCGGGCGACCCGATCTTCGCCGAGATCGGCGGCTCGGCGGCCAAGCGCCGCCAGGTGGACGCGTTCCTGCGCGCGCTGGCGGCCACCCTGCCCGACGACCTGACCGGGCCGTTGCGCGTGGTCGACCTCGGCTGCGGCAACGCGTACCTGACGTTCGCGGCATACCGCTATCTGATCCGGCGCGGGCTGAACGTGACGCTGGTCGGGGTGGACGTCCGCGAGGACCAGCGCCGCCGCAACACCGAGCTGGCCGAGCGGCTGGGCTGGGCCGACCGGGTGAGCTTCGTGGCCGGCACCATCGCCGAGGCGGTGGTCGAGCCGGCACCCGACCTGGTGCTGGCGCTGCACGCCTGCGACACCGCCACCGACGAGGCGCTGGCCCGCGCCGTCCGGTGGAATGCCCGGTGGGTGCTCGCCGCCCCCTGCTGCCACCACGACGTGGCGGCCCAGCTCCGCGCCCGTCCGACCCCGGGGCCGTACGAGCTGCTCACCCGGCAGGGCATCCTGCGCGAGCGGTTCGCGGACGTGCTGACCGACGCGCTGCGGGCCGGCCTGCTCCGGCTGCACGGCTACCGGGCCGACGTGGTGGAGTTCGTCGACTCCCGGCACACCCCGCGCAACCTGCTGATCCGGGCCCGGCACACCGGGCACACGCCGACCGCCGACCAGCGGGCGGAGTATCGGGAGCTGGTCGACCAGTGGGCCGTGGCACCCCGGCTGGAGACCCTGCTGGCCGGATCGCCGACCTGACGGCGACCGGTCGCGGTAGTTGATTCCGGACAACCGATCTGCCGTCCCGGCCGTCCCGCCACCCGACCGATCAGTCAGTTACTTCGACCCTCGTTCGTACTACCCTGTCGGAGGCCGCACCGTCCGGTGCTCGCGCCGGAGAGGGAAGACCCGGAGGGATGGGTTCCGCAGAGGTTTCGCCGCAGATGGCGTTCGCCCGCTTCGTGCGGCGCGCCATCGACGATGCCCGCGAGGAGCGCGGCTGGACGGTGACCGAGCTGGCCACGCACACGGGTGTGGGGCGGTCCACGGTGTTCCGCTGGCTGGCCGGTGACTGGCAGGACTACCCGGAGCTGGCCAAGGTGCGCGGCTTCTGTGCCGCACTCGACCTGCCGGTGGCGGCCGCCTTCCGCGCTCTCGGCCTGCCCGACGCCGGCCAGCTTCCCCGCCGCCGCGCCGAGGACGCCCCGGTGGAGGCGGACGTCCGGGTGATCCTGGCGCGGCTGGCCGATCCCAACGTCCCGGCCGAGGAGAAGCACCACATCCGGGACCTGCTCCGCTACCTGGCGCGCCGCCCGGTCCGCCGGGCCGGCTGACGCCTCAACCGACCGTCACGGTGAACGCGGCGGTACGCACCACGCCGCCGACCTGGAAGTCGAAGAACATCCGGTAGCGGCCCGGCCCGGGCGCGCTGAGCGAGAACGTGACCGGGTCGCCGTCCCGCCGGGTCTCCGGGTGCACGTGCACGTAGCCGAGGTCGCCCTCGCGGAGCGCGACCAGGTGGCCGTACGCGCCGAGGTAGGGCTCCAGCGCCGCGGCCGGGCCGCCGGGGGTGAGCACCTGGAACCGCAGCGGGGTCGCCGCCCCCGCCGTCGGGGTGCCCTCGTATCCGACGGTGAACCCGTCGACCGTGGTCGAGGTGGCCGGGGCCGGCAGCGGCCGGGGCGCGTACCCGCCGGGCGCGGCCAGGTCGGTGCCGAGGGTCACGGCGGTCTGCCGGCCGTCGTCGGCGACCGCGGTGAAGTCGGCGTACGCCCGCCAGACCCCCGCCTCGGGCAGGGTCAGCGGCACCGACCAGGTGCCGTCCGCCGCCATCGTCGGGTGCAGGTGCTGATAGCCGGTGAGGTCGCGGCGCACCACGATGAGGTGCATCGGCTTGTCGTGCACGACGGCGAACCGGGTGACCGGTCGCCGCCGCTCGTCCCGGATCTGGAACCGCAGCTCACCGGCCCGGCCGGGGATGAACTCCACCGTCAGGGGGGTGAGCGTGTAGCCGGCCGAGCTGAGCGAGAGCCCGACCGCGTCCGCGCCGTCGCCCTGGGTGACCGTGGCCCCGCCGTGCGAGTGCGCGCCGGTGCCCGGCGCGTGGCTGTGCGCCGCGGTCGCCGGGGCGGCGCCGGACGCGGTGGTCGGCGGCGGGTTCAGCCGTCCGAGGCCGAAGCCGAGCAGCACGGCGAGCACCAGCCCGCCCACCGTCAGGGCGAGCCGCAACGTGGCCCGGTCCACCATGCCGGGGCCCGCCCCGACCGGCAGGTCGCGGTCGAGCACGGCCGGCGACGCGTCGGGACCGGCCGCGGCCGGTGCCTCGGGACGGGTGACGGACGGCGACTCAGGCAACGCCGCCGGCCAGTTCGTAGCCCGCCTCGTCGACGGCGGCCCGGACGGTCTCGACCGGCAGCGCATCGCTGCTGGTGACGGTGGCCGTACCCGCGGCGAGATCGACCCGGACCTCCTCGACGCCGGGCAGGGCGGACAGCTCCTCGGCCACCGCCCGCACGCAGTGCTCGCAGGTCATCCCGCTGACGGCGTACGTCTGGGTGACGGGTCGCTGCTCGGTCATGCGCCCACGGTACCGCCAACCGGGGTGCCGCCCGGGGCACCGTCGCTGACGGTGGCGACGCTCGCAATCCGGCCGGCCCGGGAACTTACCCCGGCCGTTGGACGACTACCTCAGATCGAGGGCGCGACCGGAAGCCGTCGACGGATCAGCCGGCGATCGCGAGGGCCAGCGGGAGCACCTCCGGGGCGCCGGCCCGGCGCAGCAGCCGAGCCACCATGGTCATGGTCCAGCCGGAGTCCACCAGGTCGTCGACGAGCAGCACCGGCCCGTCCAGCCCGGCCAGGGCGTCGGCCAGCTCGTCGGGCAGCGCGAAGGCGTCGTGCAGGGCGCGTACCCGCTGGGCGCTGTTGCCGCGCGGCCCGCCGGCCCCCGACGGGCCGGTCCGGGCGACCCGGCCGAGCAGCGGCAGCCGGCCCACGGTGGCGATCCGCTCGGCGAGCGAGCCGACCAGCGCCGGACGGGTGCGGGAGCCGACCGCCACCACGCCGACCGGCCGGCGCGGCCACGGGTCGTCGCCGTGCGCCCACGCCTTCAGCACCTCGACCACGGCCGCCGCGACGTCGTCGGGGACCGCGCCGTCCGCCGCGTCCGGCCCCACCAGGCCGCGCAGCCGCCCACCCCAGCCCAGGTCGGAGAGGCGACCCACGGCTCGGCCGGGCAGCGCCTGCTCCGCCGGGGGGATGCGCCCCTTCAGGGGTACGCCCACCGCGTCGAGGCCGGTCGGCCAGAGCTTCTTCGGCGGGATCGCCACGCCGGGGCGGCCGAGGAAGGTCTGCGCGGCGGTGAGCGCGGCGTCGCTGACCTCGGCGCCGACCACCGGGCCCGCGCAGTTGTCGCAGCGGGCGCAGTCGGCCGCCCCGTCGTCGTCCAGGCATTCCCGCAGGTGGCGCATCCGGCAGCCGGTCGTGCTCGCGTACCGGAGCATGGCCTGCTGCTCGGCGGCGCGCGCCTGGGCGACGCGCCGCAACCGGGGCTCGTCATAGACCCAGGGCTCGCCGGTGGCGAGCCAGCCGCCGCGCACCCGGCGGACCGCGCCGTCCACGTCGAGCACCTTGAGCATCAGCTCCAGCCGGGCCCGGCGCAGGTCGACGATCGGTTCGAGGGCCTGGGTGGAGCTGGGCCGGTCCGGGTGCAGCGCGGCGAGCACCGCGCGCACCTGCTGCTCGGGCGGGAAGGCGAGGGAGGCGAAGTACCGCCAGATCGCCGCGTCCTCGGCGCCGGGGAGGAGCAGCACCTCCGCGTGCTCCACGGCCCGGCCGGCGCGGCCGACCTGCTGGTAGTAGGCGATGGGCGACGGCGGCGCGCCGAGGTGCACGACGAAGCCGAGGTCCGGCTTGTCGAAGCCCATGCCGAGCGCGCTGGTGGCCACCAACGCCTTGATCTTGTTGTCCAGCAGGTCCTGCTCGGCGGCGCGGCGGTCGGCGTCGTCGGCCTGGCCGGTGTACGCGGCCACCTGCCAGCCCCGGGCGCGAAGGAACTCCGCCGTCTCGCCGGCCGCCGCGACGGTGAGCGTGTAGATGATCCCGGAACCGGGAAGCCCGTCGAGGTGGTCGGCGAGCCAGGCCAGCCGGTGGGCCGGGCTCGGCAGGTCGACCACGCCCAGCCGCAACGACTCCCGGTCGAGGGTGCCGCGCAGCACCAGGACGTCCGGTCGCTGCGCGGCCGGAGCGGTCAGCTCGGTACCGAGCTGCTCGGCGACGTCCTCGGTGACCCGGGCGTTGGCGGTGGCGGTGGTGGCGAGCACCGGGGTCCGCTCGGGCAGGTTGCCGAGGAAGGTCCGCAGCCGGCGGTAGTCCGGCCGGAAGTCGTGCCCCCAGTCGGAGACGCAGTGCGCCTCGTCCACCACCAGCAGCCCGGTGGTGGCGGCCAGCTTCGGCAGCACCCCGTCCCGGAAGTCCGGGTTGTTGAGGCGTTCCGGGCTGATCAGCAGCACGTCCACCGTCCCGGCGTGGATCTCGGCGGTGATCTCGTCCCACTCGTCGAGGTTGGCCGAGTTGATGGTGCGGGCCCGGATGCCGGCCCGGGCCGCCGAATCGACCTGGTTGCGCATCAGCGCCAGCAGCGGCGAGACGATCACGGTCGGGCCGGCTGCCTCGCCTCCCACGCCGGCGGCGGGCCCGGCGGCGCCGGCCTGGCGGAGCAGCGCGGTGGCCACGAAGTAGACCGCCGACTTGCCCCAGCCGGTGCGCTGCACGCAGAGCACCCGCCGGCGGTCCACCACCAGCGCCTCGATGGCCCGCCACTGGTCCTCACGGAGCCGGGCGTGCTCCCCCGCCAACCGCCGCAGCACCGCCTCGGCCCGCTCCCGTACGGCCACCCGATCCTGGCTCATCCGGCATTTCTACCAGGCACCCGGGCGGCGTCCGGGATCACGAGGGCAAGTTGGCCGGCGGGGGCGGTAGGAAGAGCAGCACCTCACGGAGCGGGTCGCTCACGGCGGGCGGCAGGAGGCACCGCGCGGCCAACTCCTCCATCGAGGCGTACGCGCCGCGCACGCGCCGGTCCAGCACCAGGTGCTGCGCCTGCGCCGGGCTCAGCCCGGGCAGCCCGATGATCACCTGGTCCGCCACCGCGTTGATGTCGACGAGACCACCGTCGTCGTACGCCCGGGGCAGGTCGGGGCGGCCGATGCGCAGTTCCCCACGCGCCGTCGGATAGTGGTAGAGCAGGTAGCGGGCATGCTCTCGGCGCAGCCGGCGGTCGTCCGCCGACGGCCGGCGGCCCCAGTGGGCGCGGAACCAGCCGAGCAGCCGACCGTTGAGCAGCACGACGTGCACCGCGCCCGCCAGCCCGGTGATCAGCCAGATAGTGATCAGGAAGCCCTCGAAGTCGGTGACCTCGTCGGTCTCGCTGCCGCCGACGCCGGCCAGGAAGGACACGGCCACTGCCAGGTAGTAGGCCGCTGCGAGCCCGTTGCGCCAGCTCCGTCGCCAGATCGCGTACAGGAGCACCACCAGCCAGGTGAGGAGGCCGAAGGAGGCCAGGGCGGTGAGCGCGGACACGATGGTGGCGCCGATGCTCAGCCAGCGTGGCACGGCGCGGCGCGCGACCGCGGGCATCGGCACCGGCGGCGGGCCGCCGGCGGGCCAGCCGGCGGTGTCGGGCGGTAGCCAGCCGACGGGCGGCGGAGGGACTGGTCCGGCAGCCGGGACCGACGGCGGCGCCGATGCGGGCGGTGCGGCCGGGTGCTCAGGTGCGACCGGTGCGACAGGCGCGGCCGGGTGCTCGGGTGCGGCGGGCGCGGCCGGTTGCTCGGATGCGGCCGGCGCGGCCGGCGCGGCGGGTGCGGCCGGCGCGGCGGGTGCGGCCGGCGCGGCGGGTGCGGCGGGTGCGGCGGGTGCGGCGGTGAGCCTCTCGGCCGGGCGCGCCGACTGGGCCGGCACGGCCGGGGTCGGGGCCGGTGCGGTGAGCGCGCGCTGCGGAGGCGTGAGCAGCAGCGTGCCGTCCGAGCGCAGCATCCGTCCGTGCAGCTCCTGTAGCACCTCGCCGGGCTCGATGCCGTACTCCTCGCGGAGCAGGACGGCGAACTCCCGGTACGCGGCGAGCGCCTCCGCCTGCCGGCCGCTGCGGTACAGCGCCAGCATGAGCTGGTACCGCAGCCGTTCCCGGACCGGGAACTCGGCCACCAGCTCCACCAGTTCGCCGACCAGCTCGCGGTGCCGCCCGCTGTCCAGTTCCAGCTCGGCGCGGGTCTCCAGGGCGACGGCCCGCAGCTCCACGAGGCGGTGCCGCGCGGTGTCGAAGTACAGCCCCGGGAACCCGGTGAACGGGTCACCCTGCCACAGGTCCAGGGCGGCGGTCAGCTCCGCCAGCGCCTCGGCGGTACACCCGGCCGCGTGCTGCTGCCGGGCGCGGTGCACACCGCGCTCGAAACGGACCGCGTCGACCGACTCCGGCGGAACCCGCAGCAAGTAGCCGGCGTCGGTGAGGGTCAGCACCCGCCCCGGCGTACGCGGGGACCGGTCCGGTTCCAGCACCCGGCGCAGCCCGGCGACATACTTCTGCACGACGTTGGGGCCGTTCGCGGGCGGGTCCTCCGGCCAGACCGCCTCGACGACCTGCCCGGTGGAGACCGGGCGGCCGGCGGAGAGCAGCAGCACGGCGAGTACCGCCCGCTGCTTGCCGGCGCCGAGATCGAGTGGGCGGTCCGCGTACCAGGCCCGCTGCGACCCGAGGATCTCGAAGCGCAAGACCTGTGACATGCGAGTTTTCGCTCCTACACCCCGCCCCGTACGCCGACGGCGGCCCGCGGCAGTCGGACCGCAGCATATCGGCAGCGGAACGGCCGTGCTGACCTGCCAAGATCTCCCGGCAACAGCCCCTTGGGAAAGTGAGTCAACGAAATGACGCAGCGTATCGGCACCGCCGCGACGATCCGGCGGGTCGCGGGCATCGCGACGGCCGTGCTGGCCGCCACCGCCCTGTCCGCTGGGTGCGGCACGATCAAGGACGGCGCCTCCACCGGCGCCGGATCCACCCCTGCGGCGTCCCCGTCCGTCGACCCGAAGCAGGCGCTCCTCGCAACAGTCCCGGACGAGGCCACGAGCGCGTTCCGGTTCACCGGCAAGGACGCCTCCACCAGTCTGAGCGGGCGGATCGACCCGGCGTCGAAGGCGCTGGAGATGAACATGGTGATGCCACCCGAGGACGGGATCACCGTGAAGATGTCCTTCCTGGTCATCGAGGACAAGGTCTGGATGAAGGCGAAGTTCAGCGGTAAGCCGGGCCTGCCGAAGCTCCCGGAGAAGTGGATGGCGCTGGACAAGGCCAAGCTGACCGACGCCAGCGGCGTGCCGAGCTACGACGGCGCGGACCAGGGCAACGCCGGCCCGCTGCTCGACGCGGCGACCTCCGTCGAGCAGCAGGGCGCCGGGAAGTACGCCGGGTTCATCGACGTGACCGGCGGCGAGGCGGCCAAGGCGCTGGACGACGGCGAGGCGGCGGCGCTCGGCGAGGCCGGCAAGCACGTGCCGTTCACCGCGCAGGTGGGGCCGGACGGGCACCTCACCTCGCTGGTGCTGGAGATGCCCGCGGCCGGTAAGCAGAAGGCGTACCAGTACGTCGTCGCCTACACCGACTTCGACAGCACGGAGAAGATCACCGCGCCGACCGGGAGCGCGGTGACGAAGGCACCTTCGCTGGCGTACGAGCTGTTGAACGGCTGACCCACGACGGGAGGGGGCGGCGGCCACACGGGGGGCCGCCGCCCCCGCGTCGTTGCCGGGTCAGCGGCGGCGGAGGGCGGCCAGCACGGGGGTTAGGCGGGATCGGAGGCTGGCCAGGCCGCCGGGGAAGAAGTAGACGGCCAGGATGAAGACGGTGCCGAGGACGAAGAGCGGCTGGGACAGCGGGTGGCTGAGGAACGCCGGGAGGCTGTTCACCGCGTCGCTGGTGCCGAAGGCGGTCAGCCGGTGGTCCAGGTACATGTAGAGGATGCCGCCCAGCACCGGACCCCACCGGGTGCCCGGACCGCCGAGCACCACCATGACCAGCAGCGACAGGGTCAGCTCGGACGACGTGACGTGCGGGCTCGCACCGCCCACGATCAGGCAGTAGACCACCCCGCCCGCCGTCGCCAGCCCGCCGGCCAGGGTGAACGCGACCAGCTTGAAGCGGTACGGGTCGAGCCCCAGCACCCCGATCCGGCGCTCGTCGTCGCGCAGCCCGGCCAGCACCCGGCCGGTGGGCGAGCCGCTCACCCGGTGCACCACGAAGACCACGAGGGTCAGGTACGCCAGCGCCAGCCAGTAGAGGTTCACCGTGTTGGCGACCCCGACCAGGGCGGACGGCAGCCCGGACACGTCCAGCGGCAGCCCCTCCTCGCCGCCGGTGAGGCCACCGAAGTCGCGAGCCACCAGGATCGCCCCGACCTGGGCGAAGGCCAGCGTCACCATGGCGAACGCGATCCCCACGGTGCGCAGCGCGACGGCGCCGAGCAGCGCGGCGAGGATCGCCCCGCCGACGACGGTGAACAGCGCGGCCTGCCACAGCGGCAGCCCGAACCGGGTGATCAGGATGTCGGTGCCGTACACGCCGGCGGCGAAGTAGAGGGCGTGCCCGAAGGAGAGCATGCCGGTCCGCCCGAAGAGCAGGTCGTAGCCGGCCGCGAGGCCGCCGAACACCAGGCAGATGGCGAGCAGTTGCAGGGCGCCCGGCGAGTTCAACGGCCCCTCGAAGATGCCCGGCAGGTTCAGCGTCGAGTACGGCAGGATCGCCGCCACCACCAGGGCGGCCACCGGCGCGTACGGGCGCAGCCCGAGCCAGCGGGAGTGCCCGGGGGTCAGCTCGTCGGGCACCGCCGCGGGCGGCGCCGCGACCTCGGGACTCTTCACCTCGGTCATGCGTGTGCCACCTTCCCGGCCAGGCCCTGCGGACGCAGCAGCAGCACCACGGCGAGCAGCCCGACGACACAGAGGTCACCCAGCCCCGACGTGCCGTAGTAGTTGACGAACTGTTGCAGCAGCCCGACCGCGACCGCCGCGTACGCGGACCCGACCACCGAGCCCATCCCGCCGATGACCACCACGATGAACGCGAAGATCAGCAGCGAGCCGCCCTGCCCGGGCGAGACGGTGCCGAAGTAGACCCCGCCGAGCGCGCCGGCCAGCGCGGCGGCCGCCCCGCCGATCGCGAAGACCAGGGTGAACGCCTTGCGTACGTCGATGCCGAGCGCGGTCACCATCTCCCGGTTCTCCACGCCGGCCCGGATGATCAGGCCGTACCTGGTGAACCGGAGGAAGGCGAGCAGCCCGCCGAGCACCAGCACCGCGGCGATGATCAGCAGCAGCCCGGCGTTCGGCACGTTCGCGCCGAGGATCGAGGTCACCTCGCGGGTCCACGCGGGGCGCGGGAACGGCCGCGGGTCGGCGCCCCAGGTGGCCTGGAGCAGTGCCACCCCGGCCAGCGACAGGCCGACGGTGACCAGCACCTGCTCGATGGTGCGGGAGTAGAGCGGCCGGATCAGCACCAGCTCGACCAGCACCGCCACCAGCGCCCCGGCGAGCACGCCGAAGGCGACCGCC
The DNA here is from genome assembly GCF_042869115.1 of Micromonospora sp. NPDC007230. Classification (NCBI taxonomy): domain Bacteria; kingdom Bacillati; phylum Actinomycetota; class Actinomycetes; order Micromonosporales; family Micromonosporaceae; genus Micromonospora; species Micromonospora sp. NPDC007230. The sequence goes on from NZ_JBIAFE010000001.1 coordinate 261,212, forward strand.
ACCACGAACCCGAAGCCGCCCGGCCCGGCGCCGGGCAGGTTGCCCGCCGCCCACCAGGTCGCGTACGCCCCGACGCCGAGGAACAGGCCGTGCGCGAAGTTGAGCACGTCGGCCAGGCCGAAGACCAGGGAAAGGCCGGAGGCCACCAGGAAGTAGAGCGCCGCCAGGCCGAGCCCGGTCAGCGCCAGCAGGATCACCGTGCTCACGCGATGCCATCCTTCGTTCGCGACTGCGCGGCTCGCGGACCCGGCTCGCTCCTCGTGCTCACCGTCACCTCCGAGCCGACGCCCAGCAGCGACTTGGTCAGCGCGGTCTCCAGCAGCAGTTCCTGCGCGTCGCCGGTCCAGGCCACCTTGCCGGTGGAGAGCACCACCGCGTCCCTGGCAAGCCGCCGGACCACCGCCAGGTTCTGCTCGACCAGCAGCACCGGCACGGATTCCGCCACCCGTTCCAGCACCTCGGCCACCTCGGTCACCACCTTCGGCGCCAACCCCTTGGTCGGCTCGTCGATCAGCAGCAGCCGGTTGTCGTTGAGCAGCACCCGACCGATGGCGAGCATCTGCTGCTGCCCGCCGGAGAGCGAGCCGGCCCGTTGCCGTCCGCGCCGGTCCAGCTCGGGGAAGAGCGCGAAGACCTTGTCGTACGCCGGGGTGGTGCCCCGCCGTTCGGCGAGCCGCAGGTTCTCCGCGACGGTGAGGCCGGCGAAGACGCAGCGGTCCTCCGGCACGTAGCCGAGGCCGTCCCGGACCAGCCGGTGGGTGGGGCGGGCGAGCAGGCTGCGCGCCCCCATCCGGATCGTGCCGCGCACCTCGCCGGTGCGGGGCGTCAGCCCGACGATCGCGCGCAACGTGGTCGTCTTGCCGACCCCGTTGCGGCCGAGCAGCACGGTCACCCCGGTCGGCGCGACCTCGAACGACACCCCCTGGAGGATGTGCAGCCCGGCGATCCGCACCGACAGGTTCTCGACGCTGAGGACGGATTCACTCATAGCGATTCCCCCAGGTACGCCTCCTGCACGGTGGCGTTGGCCATCACCGTGTCCGGGGTGTCGCAGGCCAGCAGCGCCCCGTGGTGCATCACGGCGATCCGGTCGGCCAGTTCCAGGATCACGTCCATGTGGTGCTCCACCATGAGCACCGACCGCCCGCTGTCGCCGGTCAACGACTTGATGACGGCGACCAGTTCGGGCACGTCCTCGGCGCTGACCCCGGCCATCGGCTCGTCGAGCAGCATCACCCGGGGCTCCCCGGCGAGCAGCAGGGCGATCTCCAGCTTGCGCTTCTCGCCGTGGGCCAGGGCGCCGGCGAGCGCCGTACCCCGGTGGGCGAGGCCGACCCGGTCGAGCGCCGCGTCGGCGGCGGCGGCCACCTCCCGGTCGGCCGCCGCCCGCCGCCACAGCTTCATCGAGCCACCCCGGTGCGCCTGTACGGCGAGCCGGACGTTCTCCCGCACCGTAAGCGAGCCGAACACCGAGGACGCCTGGAAGGTGCGCCCCAGCCCGAGGCGCGCCCGCCGGTGCGGCGGGAGGGCGGTGACGTCCTCCCCGTCCAGCAGGATCCGCCCCTCGGTGGGTCGGCGCAGGCCGGTGATCAGGTTGAACAGGGAGGTCTTGCCGGCGCCGTTCGGCCCGATCACGCCGAGGAACTCGCCGGGCGCGAGGTCGAGGTGGACGCTGTCGACAATGGCGACCTCACCGATCCGCCAGGTCAGACCGCGGGTGGCGAGCACGGATCAGCCCTTCATCTGAGTGACCGGCGGCGCGGTCTCGTCACCGGTCAGGGTCTTCTGCGCGGTCGCCGTGTAGGCGGTGCCGCTGCCCGACAGCTTGGCCTGGTACATCGGCTGGAGCAGCGCGTGGTCCTCGGGCCGGATGGTCATCTGGCCCTTGACGCTGTCGAACTGCCAGCCCTCCAGCGCCTTGATCATCTTGTCGACGTCGTCGCCACCCTCCTGCGCGGCGCGGACCACCATCTGGGCGGCGGCGAAGCCGTCCGGGTGGAACAGGTCGAGGGTGCCGCCCGGGATCTTGGCCTTGGCCGCCTTGGCCGCCTCGGTGTCGCTGGCCCCGTCGAAGTAGTGCGACAGGAAGGAGATCTTGCTGCCGGCCGCGCCGAAGGTCGGCCAGGAGGCGCGGATGTCCAGGCCGGTGACGACCGTGGTGGCGGCGAGTACGCCCTGCTGGTCGAGCGTCTGCCACATGGCGGGGGCGGTCGTGCCGGCCCACGCGACGAAGAGCAGGTCCGGCTTGGCGGCCTTGATCTGGCTGGCGAACGGGGTGAACTCGGTGGCGCTCGCCGGGGCCCGGACGCTGCTCACGGTCGCGCCGGCACCGCCGATCACCGCCTTGACGGCGGCCTCGTTCGCGTCACCGAAGGCGCCGTCCTGGGCGAACACGACCACCTTCTTGCCGGTGGCGTCGCCGATGAAGGACTTGGCGGTCACCACGTCCTGGTAGGACTGCCGGCCCGACCGGAACGTGTACTTGTTCGCCCCGGTCACCGCGTCGGTGGCGGCCGGCCCGGAGATGAAGAGCACCTTGTTCTGCGCGGCGATCGGGGCGACCTGGAGGGCCACGCCGGAGGAGGTGGAGCCAGCGATGATCTTCGCACCCTTGCCGATCAGGTCCTTGGCCGCGGAGACCGCCTTCGCCGGGTCGCCCGCGTCGTCGACCTCGGTGAGTTCGATCTTCCGGTCGCCGACCTTGCCGGTGCCCTTGGTGGCGAAGTCGAGGCCGGCCTTGAAACCCTCGATGTACTGCTTGCCGTAGCTGGCGAGCGGCCCGGACTGGGAATACACCAGCCCGACCTTGACCGGGGCGGTTTCGCCGCCGCCGGAGGCGGTGTCCTGCGGGCTGCCACACGCCGTGACGGCCACCGCGGCCGCCATCATCGTGGCGGCGGAAAGGAACACCCGTCGCGTGTGCCGGATCGTCATTGCGACTCCAGGTGAGGACAGGGGGGAACGTCAGTTGTCGGCTCACGCTAGAAGTGACGTCACCCACGAGCTATGTGGTCGAAACACACAAGTGATCGGGGTGGGATGGCCCCGCGTAACAACCCCCGACATCCTCACGTAACCCCGTCGACTCCGGATGGCCGCCGCCGCCATCGATGCGCCGGCCGGTGTGTCGCACCCCGCCATCGCGGAGCCGTACCCGAGAGCGGCCGCCCGCCCCCTATCCGGGCACGCCCGACCCGCACTCGCCGTCGTGGTCGGCCGGGCGCGGGCAGCGCCGGCCGCCGTCGAGCAACCGGTCGCAGTAGACCCAGTGGCGTACGGACTGCGCGTCCTCCGTCGACACGGTCGCCCCGGCCCGGTCCACGTCGGCGAGGAAGCCCAGGGCGCGGCAGATGGATCGGGCGAACCGCCGCGCGCCGTCGAGGTCGGTCGCCAGCACCGGCAGGTGCACCACGAAGCGCTCCCGGTTCACCGGAGCACTCCCGGGCTGAAGCGGGACTGCCAGCTCCGGAGCGCCCGCTTGATCCGGACGTTCTCCTCCTGGATCAGGGCCAGTTCCCGCCGGGCGGCGGCCAGGTCGCCAGCGACCCGGTGCAGAAACGCGTGCACCTCGGCCGGGTCGAGCCCACGCCGGACGTTGCGGAACTGCCGCGCGCGGATCTGCCCCACGGTCAGCGGCCGACACGTTTCGGAGCGGTACCAGCCGCCGTTCGGCGGCCGGCTCGGACGCTTCCTCGCTGGCCGGAACAGGTTCAGCACGTTTCGCATGACCACCCTCCTCGCCTGGTCGCGCGGTGGAGGCGGGCCGGCCCACGGACAGGGGACGGGGCCGACCCGCCGGCCCCGCGACCGCAGCCCAGTCGGCGGTACGACCCCGGAGCCCACTTCTGGTCCGAACCCCAGGGTTTGCCGAACCAACCGGAGCCGGACACGGATGAGGCTACACAAGATGCTTGTGTAGGTCGACCCCTCACCGTGACGGCACGACAGCTTGTTGCAGTTACTGGTGTAGGCCGGGCATGATCGAGGACGCCGAACCAACCGGAGTCCTCACCATGCCCACAGCCGAACCGCCATACCGCACAATCGCGAACGACCTCACCGCAAAGATCAAGAGCGGCGAGCTGAAGCCGGGCGACAAGCTGCCGTCCACCCGGGAACTGGCCGAGGCTTACGGCGTCCACATGAACACCGCCTCGCGGGCCCTCTCGCTGCTGCACGATCGGGAGCTGATCATCGGCCAACCGGGCCGTGGCACCTACGTCGCCGAGCGCCCGGGGCAGTAGGGTCCGCACTCCCTACAGACCTGATGTCGTAAAGGATTCAGACATGCCCGGCGGAGCTTGAATCGTTTGCGCCATCAGCTCCAAAGGCGCCAACAAGGACATCCGCCACCCAGGCAGGGCGATCCATTCACGTCATCAAGTTCGCAGCGGCACGATGGAGTCCTCTGGACCGCAGCCGACGTCCCGCACGGCCGGGCCTTCCTCGTCTAGATCCACTCCAAATACGCGACGTTGCGGTGTCAGCGCAATCCCGACACCGCCACATCGCCGACACGGAGGCGAGCCAGAACGTCACGTGGGGTGCCCGGACACCGCCGAGCACCCCACGTCGCCGGAGTGCCGCGCCGGGGCCCCGAGCGCCCGGCGCGGACACCGTCTACCGGCCGGCTCGGGCCGCCACGGCGGTGTCCGGCTGGTCGGCGAAGGCGCCGTCCAGGCCGAGGCCGAAGAACAGCTCGTACTCGGACGTGATGTCGCCGCGGGCGTTCGGGTCGGTGCCGATCCGGTAGTCGACCGGGAGGAACTGGTTCTCCGCGCGGAACGTCCAGGCGTGCACCAGCAGCTTCACCCGGTGCGCGTCCCGGATCACCGTGGTCGGGGCGAGCAGCTTGCCGGCGCCGTCCCGGGGCACGATCAGGTTCTTGTGCAGGCCGACGCCGTCGGCATACCGGGCCACCCACGCCAGGCCCGAAGCCGAGGCCAGGTCGGCGTAGCTGCGCGGGTCGCCGGCGACGGTGAAGTCGTACGGGCGGCCGGCCGCGTCCATCAGCTGGACCAGCCGTACGTCGATCATGCGGTCCAGCTTGCGCAGGTTGGCCGTCTCGAAGCTCTGGATGAAGACCGGATCGTTGCGGTTGGTCAGCTTGTTGGCTTCGAGCACCGCGACCAGCGGCTCCTCCAGCGGAAGCCCGATCGAGGTGAAGTAGCTGGGGTGCTTGGTCTCCGGGTAGACGCCGACGGTCCGGCCCCGGGCCTTCGACTCGGCCCGGGCCAGGTCGATGACCTCCTGGAAGGTCGGCACCTCGAACTTCCCGTCGAACGCCGTGTTGGCCACCCGCACCTGGGGCAGCCGCTCCTTGGCCCGCAGCGTCTTCAGCTCGGCGAGGGTGAAGTCCTCGGTGAACCAGCCGGTGACCTGCACCCCGTCGATGGTCTTCGTCGCCCTGCGGGCGGCGAACTCGGGGTGGGCGGCCACGTCGGTCGTACCGGAGATCTCGTTCTCGTGCCGGGCGACCAGCACGCCGTCCTTCGTCGAGACCAGATCGGGCTCGATGTAGTCGGCGCCCATCCGGATGGCCAGCCGGTAGGCCTCCAGGGTGTGCTCGGGCCGGTAGCCGCTCGCGCCGCGGTGGGCGATCACGATGGGGCGGTGGGCCGTGCGGGACTGGTCGGCGGCGGCCTCGGGCCGGGCCTGGGCGGCCACGGCCGGCACCGCCACGACCGCCGCGAGCAGCGCGCCGGCCACGCCGAGGGCGGAAAGGGTACGTCGCAACACCGTCTCCTGTCGTCGATGGGTACGCACAGCAGACCGGTCGCGGTTGGCCGGCAGTTGGTCGTTTCCTGACCTGCCGGTGAATGTCCGGACGGAAGATGACCTGGTGCGCCGTCTGCTCCGTAACCCCGTGCGGCTGGTGCCGTTCGGGTTCCTGGCGGCGATCCTGTTCGGCACCGGCCTGCTCATGCTGCCCTGGGCCACCAGCCAGCACCGGTACACCCCGTTCGTCACCGCGCTGTTCACCGCCACCTCGGCCGTCTCGGTCACCGGCATGGCCGTCACCGACACCCCGAACTACTGGAACCCCTTCGGACTGGCGATCATCACCTTGCTCACCCAGCTCGGCGGCCTGGGCATCCTGACCGGCGCGGCGCTGGTGATCCTCGCGGTTTCCCGGCAGCTCGGCCTGCGCAACCGGCTGCTGGTGCAGGCCGAGACCGCCGAGTTCGGCATAGGCGACGTCCGCTGGCTGCTGGTGCGGATCGTCGCGACGGTCTTCGCCACCGAGGCGGTGATGACGGCGGTGATCACCGGCCGGCTCTGGCTGACCTACGGCTACCCCCCGTGGCGGGCCCTCTGGTTCGCCGCCTTCGACTCGATCCAGGCGTTCAACAACGGCGGCTTCACCCTCTACTCCGACGGCCTGGTCGCCTTCTCCCGCGACCCCTGGGTGGCGCTGCCGCTGGGCCTGGGCGCGATCATCGGCGGGCTGGGCTTCCCGGCGCTCTTCGAGGCGGTACGGGAGTGGCGGCGGCCGCGGGGCTGGGCGATCGCCACCAAGCTGACGATCTGGGGCAGCATCGTCCTGATCGTGCTCGGCTTCGGCGCCCTGCTGTTCGCCGAGTGGTCCAACCCCGCCACCATCGGCACCTACGACGCCCCGGGGAAGGTGCTGGGCGCGTTCACCCAGATCGCGCTGAGCCGCACCGGCGGCTTCGACGTGATCAACATCGACAAGCTCACCGAGGAGAGCTACCCGCTGCTGATCGTCCTCATGTTCATCGGCGGCGGCAGCGCCAGCACCGCCGGCGGGATCAAGGTGTCCACCTTCTTCCTGCTCGCCTTCGTCATCTGGGCCGAGCTGCGCGGCGAACCGGACGTGGCGGTGGGCGGCCGGCGGGTCGCCACGGTCAGCCAGCGGCAGGCGTTGACCGTGGCGCTGCTCAGCGTGGCGGTGGTCGTCGCCGGCACCGTCACGGTGATCGTGCTGACCAGGCACGTCCGCTACTACACCGCGCTCTTCGAGGTCACGTCCGCGTTCAGCACCACCGGCCTGAGCACCGGGCTCGCCGCGGAGCTGAAGGCACCCGGCCAGTACCTGCTGACCGCGCTCATGTACATCGGCCGGGTCGGCCCGCTCACCCTCGGGTCCGCGATCGCGTTGAACACCCGGCGACGCCTGTACCGCTATCCGGAGGAGCAACCCATTGTCGGCTAGGAGGACGGACGACAGCGGCATCGTGGTGATCGGCCTCGGCCGGTTCGGCTCGCGGCTGGCCGGCTCGCTGGCGCACCTCGATCACGACGTGCTGGCCATCGACCGCAACCCCGACCGGGTACAGCACTGGTCGGCGCGGCTGGACCGGGTGGTGCAGGCGGACTCCACCGAGGAGAACGTGCTGCGCCAGATCGGCGTGGCGGACTTCCGGCGGGTGGTGGTCGCCATCGGCGCCTCGGTGGAGGCGAGCGTGCTGACCGTGCTGGCCCTGGCCGAGCTGGGCATCCCGCAGATCTGGGGCCGGGCCACCTCCGAGAAGCACGCGAAGATCCTCAGCTCGGTGGGAGCGCATCACGTGATCTTTCCGGAGGCGGAGACCGGCGAGCGGGTCGCGCACCTGATCGTCAGCAAGATGCTGGACTTCGTCGAGTTCGGCGACGACTTCGCGATCGCCAAGGTACGCGTACCGCGGACGATGGTGGGGCGACGGCTGCGGGAGTTGACCCCGGCGGACCGGTACGGGGTGATGGTGGTCGGCGCGAAACTGCCCGGCGAGCCGTTCCGCTACGCCGGCCCGGACACGGTGCTGCAAGCGGACAGCGTGCTCGTCGTGGAGGGCAGCATCAGTCAGGTGCAGCGCTTCGCCGCGCTCGGCTGAGCATCACTACTGCTTGGCCTTGACCTTGCCCCGGTCCTTGTCCTTGCCGCCGTGGTCCCCCTTTCCCTCGGTCAGTCGCCTTTTCCCTTGCCGTCCCCCTTGCCCTTGCCATGCTTCTCGGGATTGGTCCGGCTGCCGCTACTCTTCGCCGTACTCGCTTTCGGGGGCGGTTTCGGGGCCGTCGTGCGGGCCGGGGCGGTGGTCGGCACCGAGCCGGCCACCCCGGAGACCTGCACGCCGCAGGTGCTGTCGCCGACCTTGAACTCCACCGGCAGCAGGTTGCCGCCCGTGTAGCGACCGGTCAGCGAGATCTTCCGGGACGCGCCCGGCGCCAGCGCCGGGTCGGTGGCCGGCGCCTGGAGCTGCACGGTCCGCCCCTGCTGGTGGACCGCCGGCTGGGCGCTCGTCACGGTCTGCCGGCCCGGGAAGGTGAAGCTCATCGTCCAGCCGCGCAGTTCCCGGTTACCGGTGTTGGTCAGGGTCAGCTCCGCGGTGAAGTCCTTTCCGGAGTCCCGCCGCAGCGTGTAGTCGACCGCGCAGGGGATCGGCTGCGGCAGGTCCATCCGGGCCTGGGCCGGCTCGACGCCGCCGCTGGCCGAGCTCTTCGAGGTAATCCCCCACATGGTGGCGGTGACCGCGACCAGGCCGGCGGCGACCACCCCGGCCTCCACCCTGCGCCTGCGCGTGGCGGCCCGGGTACGGGTGCGGACGGCGGAGAAGGGCAGCGCGTCGGTCTCCGCCGACCAGGGCAGGATGGTGGTCCCGGCGTTCTCCACCAGCGTCGGATCGACCTGGCCGACCGCCGGGGAGACCGGCACGATCGCCGCGACGCCGGCCGCCTCGGCGAGCGTACGGGCCACCTCGGCGGTCGCCGGCCGATCCGCGCAGCGCTTGGCGAGGCACTGCCGGACCAGCTGCGCCACCTCGTCGGGGAGTCCCAGCACCGGCGGCATCGGCTCCGGATCGTGGTACATGTGCGCCCGGAGCATCTGGGTGGTGGTGCTGGCCTGCCAGGGCAGCCGGCCGGTGAGCATCCGGTACAGCAGCAGGCCGACCGCGTACACATCGGTGGCCGGGGAGACCTGGCCGTTGTTCAGCCGCTCGGGAGCCAGATAGGCGGGCGTGCCGAGCAGGGCGCCGTCCGGGCCCTGCTCGCTCTCCCCGGCCAGCGCCGAGATGCCGAAGTCGACGACCTTCACCCCGGTCGAGGTGAGCATGACGTTGCCGGGGGTCACGTCCCGGTGGACCACGCCCCGGGCGTGCGCGGTGGCCAGCGCCGACGCCACCTCCGCGCCGATGGTCACCGCCTCCCGCCAGGGCAGCTGCCCGCCGCGGCCGAGCCGGGCGCTGAGCGAGCCGCCGTCGACCAGTTCCATCACCACGTACGGCACGGTCAGCCCGGCCTGATCCGACTCGCCGTAGTCGTACACGTTGGTGATGTTGGGGTGGCAGAGCCGGGCGGCGGCCTGCGCCTCGATCCGGATCCGGTGCCGGAACGCCTTGTCGCTGGCGAGCCGGGAGGCGAGCACCTTGACCGCGACCTGACGACCGAGCACCTCGTCGTAGCCGCGCCAGACCACCGACATGCCTCCCGCACCGAGCTGCTCGACCAGCCGGTACCGCTCACCCAGCAGCTGCGCGCCGCCCCTCACCGCTGCACCCATGGTCGGTCCTGTTGCCCGGAGCGGACCGCCGTACACCTGAAGGGTCGGAATCGGTCAGGAAAGTCACCCGTTCAGGCGGTCGCCAGGAGCTGGTCCACCGGGGCGTAGTCGTCGGTCAGCACCAGCGCGTCGCCGACGTACCCGGTCAGCTCGTCCCCGGACAGCAGGCTGGCCGGCTCGGGCAGCATGCCCAGCCGGGACAGGGCGCCGGCCAGCGGCAGCGGCCCGTCCGAGGCGACGATGAGGAAGTTCGCACCGGACCGCCCCTCGATGCCCCAGGGCGGGGCGATCAGCGCGACGTGCCGGAACTCGGCCCGGACGGTGGCCAGCTCGGCCCGGATGAACCGGCCCGGCGGCATGTCGATGACGTTCTGCACGTAGATCCCGCCGGGTCGGAGCACCCGGCGGACCTCCGCGGCCATCTCCCGGGTGGCCAGGTGCCAGGGCACGACCAGGTGCCCGAAGGCATCGCCCACGATGAAGTCGCGGCTGTCGGTGCGCTCGGCGCCGAGCAGCACCCGGGCGTCCCCGACCCGGGCCTGCAATTGCGGTCCGGTGCGCACGCCCAGCTCCCGCCGGTCCAGGTCGACCAGCCCGCCGTCGATCTCGAAGACCAGGTTGTCGGTGCCCGGCCGGGTCGCGGCGAGGTAACGCGGCATGGTGAAGCCGCCGCCGCCGAGGTGCAGGGCGTCGAGCCGCTGCCCGGCCGGCCCGGCCAGGTCGGCAACCAGGCCGATCCACTGGGTGTACGCGTACTTCAGGTGGGTCGGGTCGGCCAGGTCCACGTACGAGTGCTCGGCCGAGTTGAGGTAGAGGGTGCGCCCCTGCGTCCACTGCGAGTCGGTCTCCACCTTCGCGCAGTGGTATGCCGTCTCCACGTCGCACGGGTTCGGGGCGACCGCGGAGAGGCCCGCCGCGGCCAGGCCGAGCACCGCCAGGGTGGCCTTGACCCGGGTCGGGGCGGGCAGCCCGGTCCCGGCCCGCCGGCGCAGGTACGCCCCGAGCGCCAGCCCGGTCGCCCCCAGCACCGCCGCCAGCCCGAGCACGATCACCGTGCTGGACAGCGCCGCCACCAGCACGAAGCCGGTGACCAGGGTGGCGGTGATCCCGCCCAGCGTGCCGATGCCGGAGAGCCGGCCGACCACCTGCCCGGTCCGTCGCAGGTCGGCGAGCTGGAGCTTGACCACCAGCGGGGTCACCCCGGCCAGCAGCGCGGCCGGCACCAGCACCGCCAGCGCGGTCAGCAGGAGCACCCCGCTCGCCGCGCCACCGCGCAGCGCCTCGCCGGCGTAGCGGACGACGGGGAGGGTGACCGCGGTGGCGATGCCCGCCAGCACCAGCGCCGGAGCGAGCAGGGTGCGCGGGTCCCGCCGGTCGGCCAGCCACCCGCCCATCCACGCCCCGTACGCGATGGCGCCCAGCGCCATGCCGATGACCGAGCTGGTCACCTGGAGGGTCACCCCGACGTACGGGCCGACCAGGCGCAGCGAGACGGTCTCCAGGACCAGCACGGCCCCGCTGGAGAGGAAGACGAGGAACGCGGCGAGCCCGTTCGGCAGGGCCCGGGGCGGGACCGGCGCGCTCGGGGCCGGCTCCGCCTCGACGTCGGACGATGTGCTGCTCACCGTGGCGATGCTACGCAGCGTTCCGGGCAACCAGGGTCAGTACATCGAGACATGAACATGGTTTGTGTGGTCGGCGGCCGGACTGCCCCCGCCGCTGTACGACCGCCAACCGGTGTTCGGCATCCAGATCTGCCGGTACCAGATCACGTACATGACGCCGAGCTTGCTCGCGTTGTTCTTGAGGTAGCTGGCGAGGCTGTCCCCGTACGCCTTGTCGCCGCCGGTGGCCGAGACGTTCTCGAAGCCGCCGCTGGCGGCGGAGAAGTCGCACGCCCGCCCCTTCGGGTGCTCGCCCCCGCCACCACTGCGGTGGCAGGAGACGTACCGCTTGTAGCCGGCCGCCTTGGCCTGCTGGAGCATGTGCAACGTGCGTGGGGTGATGCAGCCGTCGGCCGGCGTCGGGTCGTTCACCGAGCAGGACTCTGCCGGCCACGAGCCGTCGGGGTTGCGCGGGGCGGGCTTGGCCGACCCGGAGCCGCCGCTGAACCCGCGGCTGCCGCCGGAGCTGACCTTGGCCAGCGCGATCTCGGCGTCCCGCTTCTTCTTCGCCAGGATCGCCAGCTGCTTCTGCTGCTCGCGGACCTCGGCGTCGAGGGCCAGCTTGGCCCGGGTGGCCTCGGCCTGCGCCTCGTGCAGGTCCCGCAGCCGCCGGCTGTCCCGCTGGGCCATCACGTCCAGCTCGGCGGCGCGCTGCAGGAACGAGTCCGGATCGGTGCTGGCCAGCAGCGCCGACACCGGGGTCAGCCGGCCCACCCGGTACGAATGCGCGGCCACCTCACCCACCTGCGCCTTCAACTCGACCAGGCGTAGCTCGATCTGCTTGAGCTGCCCATTCAGCGCGACCTGCCGGCGCTTGGAGTTGTCGAGGCGGGCCTGGGCCTCGATGTGACCCTTCGCCGCCGCCTCCAGGGCTGCCCGGAGCTGCTTGCTGCCGCCCTCGTCGGGCGCGCTCGGGCTGGGCGCGGCAGCGGCGGGCCCAGCCGGGGCGAGGCCGGCGCCGAGCAGCAGGGCCGCCGCGGCGAGCAGGGCGAGCAACGCCCGGCGGGCGCGCCGCCGGATGAGCCTGGTCCTGGGCACGAGAGCGTCCTTCCGTCGGCCGCCGGTTGACCGCTGCGCGGCGGCGGCTCCGCCGGCCACGGACGGCGGCCTGCTGGCGGAGGCCGCCGGTCACGATACCGGACCGCGCGCGCCACGCCAGGCCCCCGACCTCGGGCGACACGGATCGTCGACGCATGGTGCCGACCCTGTCGCGGACCGCGACAGAACGGGGGTCAGCCACCCAGCAGCGCCACCCGGACCTCGTCCCAGATCTCCTCGCTGGCCGCGACCAGCAGGCCCCGGCCGCCGTCCGCCGGGTGGTAGTCGGTCCCGTCGAAGCGGCGGGCCACCCCGCCGGCCTCGCGTACCAGCAGGGTGCCGGGCGCGTGGTCCCAGGGCAGGGTGCGCCAGAAGAGGACGAAGTGCTGCGCGCCGGTGAGCATGTCGAGGTATTCCCGCCCGGCGCAGTGCTGCCCGGGCAGCAGCTCACCCAACCGCTCGCCGCCCGCCTCCACGGTCCGCCGGGCCTTTGGCGGCAGGAAGCGGGTCATGGCGGTGCCCCGCAGGGCACCGACCTCCGGTGCCGACCGGCTGATCCGGACCGGCGTGCCGTCCAGCCGGGTGCCCGCGCCGGCCCGGCCGGCCGCCAGCGTGCCGGCCAGCGGGTCGTACACCCAGGACGCCGCCGGCAGGCCGTCGGTCAGCAGCGCCACCATCAGGGCGAACGGGCGCCGGCCGGCGGCGAAGTTGGCGGTGCCGTCGATCGGGTCGACCACCCAGACATCGTCGGCGCCGCGCAGGTGCCGCAGCAGGTCCGGGTCCTCAGCGACGGCCTCCTCGCCGACCACCACCGAGCCGGGGCGCAGCCGCCGCAGCCCGGCGGAGATCAGCTCCTCCGCCTGGCGGTCGGCGACGGTGACCACCTCGCCCGGCGCCTTCTCGGAGATGTCGGCGTCGTCGAGCCGGCGGAACATCGGCACCACGACCTCGGCCGCGGCCTTCCGCAGCAGGTCGCCGACGTCCTCCAGCAGCGGCTCACCCACGCGGCGGCAGCTTGACCACGGTGACGAAGAACTCGTCGATCTGGCGGACCACCGAGATGAAGCGCTCGAAGTCCACCGGCTTGGTCACGTAGGCGTTGGCATGCAGCTGGTAGCTGCGCAGGATGTCCTCGTCGGCCTGAGAGGTGGTGAGCACCACGACCGGGATCCGGCAGAGCTGCTCGTCCTTCTTGATCTCCGCCAGCACCTCCCGGCCGTCCCGGCGGGGCAGGTTGAGGTCGAGCAGGATCAGATCGGGGGTCACCGCGTCCGCGTACTGGCCCTCGCGGCGCAGGTAGGCGAGCGCCTCGGCGCCGTCCGAGACCACGGTGAGGCGGTTGCGGAGCTTGTGCTCCTCGAACGCCTCCTGGGTCATCAGCACGTCACCCGGGTCGTCCTCGACCAGCAGGACCTCGACCGGGCTCCTGCCGTCTGCCGGCGCCGTCATCCCACCGTCTCCTTCATGCCACCCGTTGTACCCTCCCGAACCTCGCCCTGGGTCGTCTCCCCCGGTCCCGCGTCCGGCTGCCGGCCGACGGCCGCCTCCGCACCGTCCCCGGTCACCGCCGGGTCCCCGGTCGACTCCTCACCGGCCGCCGGCTCGTCCCCGTCCGTCGCCGGCGCCGCCTCGACGTCGGCCGGCGGCGCGGGCAGGGTGAACCGGATCGCGGTGCCCTCCTCGGCGCCGGTGTCCACCCAGACCCGGCCGCCGTGGTACTCCGCGATCTTCTTGACGATGGCCAGGCCGATGCCGGTGCCCGGGTACGCGTCCTTGGAGTGCAGCCGCTGGAAGATGACGAAGATCTTGTCGGCGAACTCCGGCTCGATCCCGATGCCGTTGTCCTGGCAGTTGATCTCCCACTCGTCGCCGACCAGCCGGGCCGACACGTGCACCTTCGGCGGCGCATCCGGGCGGCGGAACTTGATCGAGTTGCTGACCAGGTTGGCCAGCAGGTTGGTCAGCAACGGCTCCTCGCCGCGGATCACCGGCAGCTCGTCCCAGGTCAGCTCGGCGTCGGCGAACTGGCGGGCGGCCTCGGTCTGGGCGGCCACGTCGCCCATCACCTTGTTCAGGTCGACCTCGGTGAAGCCGGTGGTGAGGCGGCCGATCCGGGAGAACGCGAGCAGGTCGTTGATCAGCCGCTGCATCCGCTGCGCGCCGTCGACGGCGAACGCGATGTACTGGTCGGCGCGCTCGTCGAGCTGGCCCGCGTAGCGCCGCTGGAGGAGCTGGCAGAAGCTGGCCACCTTGCGCAGCGGCTCCTGCAGGTCGTGCGAGGCGACGTACGCGAACTGCTCCAGGTCACGGTTGGACCGGGTCAGCTCCTCGGCCTGCTTCTGGAGCTGGCTGTTGACCCACTCGATACGCTCCCGGGCCTCGCGTACCTCGTCCAGCTCCCGGGCGATCTTCTGCCGCATGCCGTCGACGTCCTCGGCGAGGCGGCGGAACTCCGGCGGCCCGGACCCCTCGATGTGATGCCGGTAGTCGCCGGCGGCGACCTCGCGTACCTGGCCCGCCAGGGCGGCCAGTGGCCGGATCAGGATCCGGTCGAGCGAGAGCAGCAGCAGTGCACCGGCCACCGCCACCACCAGGGCCGCGGCGATCAGCAGCACGACCAGCAAGTTGCTGGTGCTGCTGACCCGCTCGGCGGTCTGCTGCCGGACCAGGCCGATCTCGGCCTGGAGCTGGTCGACCGCGGCCCGGACGCCGTCGAACTGCTGCCGGGTCTGGTCGGTGACCAGCGCCTGCCCGGCCTCCGGGCCGCTGCGCTCGATCGTGCTGATCACCGGCTCGGCGACGTCCGCCCGCCACCGCGCCGCCCGCTGCTCGACCACCGCCAGCTCGCGCCGCACGTCCGGGTAGTCGGTGGCCAACCGCTCCATCGAGGCGACGGTGTCGCGTTCCCGCTTCCGGCCCGAGTCGTACGGGGCGAGGTCCTTGCGGTCGCCGTTCACCGCGTATCCGCGGACAGCTGCCTCCTGGTCGAGCAGGGCGCTCATCAGCTCCTGACTCTGCAACTGGAGCGGAGCGGTCTTGACCAGGACGGCGTCGATGTTCTGCCGGTTCTTCTCGGCGACCAGCGCCTCCGCCGCGGCCAGTCCGAGCAGCAACAGCAGGACCACGCCGAGCAGCGCGACCACCCGGCGCCGCAGGGTCCAGCCCTCCCGGTACGCCGTCACCGGCCATCGCCCCGGGTGACCAGCAGCATGGCGACGTCGTCGGCGAGGGGACCGCCGTTGAGCTGCTCGGCCCGGCCGACCAGCCATCCGGGCAACTCGGGCAGGGACACCGCCTGGTTGGCGGGGTCGGCGAGCAGGTCGGTGAGGCCGGGCACGTCGAGTCGATCGTCGCCGGCGCCCACCCGGCCCTCGATGAGGCCGTCGGTGTACATCAGCAGGGACCAGTCTTCGGTGTCGAACTCCAGGTCGAAGGCCACGGGCGGGCGCGGTCGTACCCCGAGCAGCAGGCCGCCCCGGGCCGGCACGGGAGCGACCTTGCCCCCGCTGAGCAGCAGCGGCGGCGGATGTCCGGCGAGCCGCACGGTGGCCAGGTCGGCCGCCAGGTCGAGCCGGGTGGTCGCCACCGTGGCGAAGATCTCCTGGAGCCGGCGCTCGCTCATCAACACCTGCTCCAGGGCGGGCAGCACCTCGTCGTCCGGCACCCCGGCCAGCACGAGGGCCCGCCAGGCCACCCGGAGCTCGACGCCGAGGGCGGCCTCGTCCACGCCGTGGCCGCAGACGTCGCCGACGATCAGGTCGATCCGGTCCGGCCGGGTCTGCACCACGTCGTAGAAGTCGCCGCCGATCAGCGCGGCGTGCCGGCCGGGACGGTAGAAGGTGTGCACCGACACCTGGTCGGTGGTCATCAGCGGCTGCGGCAGCAGACCCCGCTCCAGGCGGGCGGACTCGGCCTGGCGCAGCTCCACCTCGCGCAGCCGGCGGGCGTTCTCGTCGGCCCGCTTGCGTTCCACCGCGTAGCGCAGGGCGCGGGCCAGCAGCACCCCGTCCACCTGGCCCTTGACCAGATAGTCCTGGGCGCCCTCGGCGACCGCCACGATCCCCAGGTGCTCGTCGGAGCGGCCGGTGAGCACGCAGACCGCCGCTCCGCTGGCCATCTCCACCACCCGGCGCAGCCCGTCCAGGCCCTGCGCGTCGGGGAGGCCGAGGTCGAGCAGCACGCAGTCCACCCCGGTCATCCGCTGCCGGGCCTCGCTGAGGCTGGCGGCGACCAGCAGGTCGATGTTTGCGTTGGTCTCGGCGAGCAGCTCGCCGACCAGGAACGCGTCGCCCTCGTCGTCCTCGACCAGCAACACCCGCAGCCGCTCGCCGGGCGGCACGTTGGCGTGATGCCCGAAACCACCCTGCGGCACGGCCCGGGGCGCGACGGAGGCCCCGGGCAGGCCGGGCCCCCGGTGCGGCCGGGTCACCGCCGCGAGACGCGGAAGTTCGCTGGTGATGTCGGACTCCTTCCGAGTGCCCTGCTGATCCTGTCTCAGACCACGGTCGCACACAACACGACCGGAGCGCCCACCGGCGGCGGCCCAGGTGGGGAGTGTCGCCACGGTCCGCCGGGGGGCAGGATGATCCCACCCCGACCACCCCGAGGAGTTCCCGTGGGCGTACCCCCCACCCGGGCGGCCGACCGGGCGCTGGCCCGGCCGCGCCGCCGGCTGCTCGCCGCCGCCGCGGCGCTCGCGGCATTGCTGACCGTCGGCGCGGGCGTCCTCGTCGACCTGGCCACCCCGGCGCCCCGCCCCGCCACCGCACCGGCGGACCAGTTCAGCGCCGACCGGGCGTACGAGCACGTCAAGGTCGTCGCGGCCCGGCCGCACGTGGCCGGGAGCCCGGCCAACGACCAGGTCCGCGAGCACCTGGTGGGGGTCCTGCGCGGCCTCGGCCTGGAGACCACGGTGCAGGACACCGTCGCCCCGGAGGCCGGGCAGCTCAGCGGCGCCGCCGGCGGGGCGACCGTGGCCCGGGTGCGCAACGTGGTGGCCCGGCTGCCCGGCACCGCCGCCACCGGGCGGGTGTTCCTGGTGGCCCACTACGACTCGGTGCAGTCCGGCCCGGGCGGCAACGACGACGCCGCCGGCACCGCCAGCATCCTGGAGGTGGCCCGGGCGCTGACCGCCGGCCCGCGCCCACGCAACGACATCGTGTTCGTGCTCACCGACGCGGAGGAGGCGTGCCTCTGCGGCGCCTCCGCGTTCGCCGGCAGCCATCCGCTGGCCGCCGACGGCGGGGTGGTGCTCAACCTGGAGGCGCGCGGCTCCACCGGTCCGGTGATCATGTTCGAGACGTCCCGGGACAACGCGAAGCTGGTGGACGTCTTCGGCCGGGCCGCCCCGCACCCGGTGGGCACCTCCTTCGCCGTGGAGATCTACCGGGCGCTGCCGAACGACACCGACTTCACCGCCTTCCTCGACCACGACTTCGTCGGGCTGAACTCGGCGTACATCGACGGCGGCGCGATCTACCACACGCCGCTGGACGTCCCAGCGGTGCTGGACCGGGGCAGCCTCCAGCAGCACGGCGACAACGCGCTCGGGCTGGCCCGCGAGTTCGGCCGGACCGACCTGACGAAACTGGGCTCCGACCACGACGCCACCTACTTCCCGGTGCCGGGCGGCCTGGTCCGCTACCCCGGCTGGCTCACCCTGCCACTGGCGCTGCTCGCCCTGGTCGCGGTCGGCCTGCTCGGCTGGCTGCTGCGCCGGCGCGGCCGGGCCACCACCGGCCGGCTCGCCGCCGGCGTCGGGCTGGCCCTCGTGCCCGTCGTCGTGGCCCCGCTGGGCGCGTGGCTGCTCTGGGCCGCGATCACCAAGATCCGCCCCGGTTACCTCGAACTGCTCGACCCGTACCGGCCGGTCTGGTACCGGCTCGCCGTGGTGGCGCTCGCCGCGGCGGTCCTGCTCACCTGGTACGCGCTGACCCGCCGGTGGGCCGGTCCGGCCGCCCTCGCGTTCGGCGGGCTGACCTGGCTGGCCCTGTTCGGGGTGCTGCTCGCCGTGCTGGTTCCGGGTGGCGCGTACCTCGCCACCCTGCCCGCGCTGGCCGGCGCGCTCGCCGGGCTGGCGGCGCTGGCCACCCGGCTGGACGGTCCCGGGCCGGTGGTCGCGGTGACCCTGGCCGGCGCGGTGGCCGTGGTGATCCTGCTCCCCACCGTGGTGCTGCTCTTCCCGGCGCTCGGCATGGCGATGGGCGGGGTGGCGGCGCTGTTCGCGGTGCTGCTCGGCCTGGCCGCGCTGCCGGTGGTCGACCTGCTGCACCCGCATGCCGGCGGCCAGCGCGGCCTGCTGGCGCTGCGGGCCCGCCGGCTCGCCCCGCTGCCGGCGGCCGCCGCCGGGCTCGCCGCCGTCGTGCTCGCCGGGGTCGGCCTGGCCGTGGACCGCTTCGACGCCGCCCACCCCGTGCCCACCCACCTGATGTACGCCCTGGACGCCGGTACCGGCGAGGCCCGGTGGCTCAGCCGCGAGGACGAGCCGCAGCCCTGGACCGCCGGGTACCTCGACGGGACGGCTTCCGCGGCCGACGACTTCCCCGCGCTGGGCGACGCCAGGCTCCGCAGCGGCCCGGCGCAGGCGGCGGATCTGCCCGCGCCCAAGCTGGAGGTGCTCGCCGACGCCGCGCTCATCGGGCAGCGCACCCTGCGGGTCCGGGTGACCCCCCAGCGGCCGGTCCGCCTGCTCTCGCTGCACGTGGACGGCTTGACCGTGGTGGAGTCGTCGACCGTCAACGGGGTCGCGACGGGCGGCGGCCGGGTCACCGACGGCCGGCCGTGGGGCTTCGGCATCGTCTTCCATGCGCCGCCACCGGAGGGCGTGGAGATCACCCTGGTGGTGGCGCCCGGGCACCGGCCGCTGCTGCGGGTCATGGACGCCAGCGACGGCCTGGCCGCTGTCCCCGGCTTCCGCCCCCGCCCGCCCGACGTGGGCGTGGTCGGCTCGCACAGCTCCGAGATGCTGGCGGTGGCCCGCACGTATCCCCCTGTGACCCGGGCCGGGCGGCCGGGACCCGGACGCGCGCCGCCCGGGCTCCGGCCGTCCGCCGACGAACGGCGGGTACGGGCCGCCTCGGCTGGCCCCGATCCGATCAGGAATCAAGAAGCGCCAGGCTGTCGTCGTGCCTAGCCTTCCTTATGGCCGGCATCGCGCCGAGCCTTGAGCGTCGAAAGGCAGCCCGAAAATGCCCACGAAGAACTCCCAGACCGAGCCCGCCGGCTTCAGCGCCGAGGAGCGCGCCGCGATGAAGGAGCGCGCCGCCGAGCTGCGCGCCGAGGGCAAGAAGGGCGCCAAGAAGGCCGACGATCTCCAGGCCGCCCTCGACAGCATCGCGAAGATGGCGCCGGAGGATCGTGAGCTCGCCGAGCGCGTGCACATGGCGGTGACCACCGCCGCCCCGGAGCTGTCGCCAAAGACCTGGTACGGGATGCCCGCCTACGCGAACGCGGACGGCAAGGTCGTCGTCGCCTTCAAGAACTCGGGCAAGTTCAACACTCGGTACTCGACCCTGGAATTCCAGGACGCGGCCAACCTTGACGACGGGGACATGTGGCCGGTGTCGTACGCGCTCCAGAAGTGGAGCCCCGTGGTGGAGCAGAAGATCGTCGAGCTGATGAAGGCCGCGGTCTCCTGACTGTCACAGCCCGACCTGACCCGCAGCTCCCTCGACCCACGCGTCGCTCCCTCTCGGCACCCGGACCCGACGGGCGTGGCAACTGGCGTCGGACGGAGACACCTGACAATGTGAACCGATGCTGAATCAGGTGGCCGACGGCGTCTGGGTCCGGCAGAGCGAGTGGGTCTGGAGCAACGCCATCGTGGTGCGCGGCGAGGATGGTTTGGTCCTGGTCGATCCCGGCATCGACGGTTCCGATCTGAATGAGCTCGCCGATGACGTGGACCGGCTCGGCATTCCGGTGGTCGCCGGGTTCTCCACCCATCCCCACTGGGACCACCTGCTCTGGCATCCCCGGTTCGGCGACGTGCCGCGCTACGCCACCCCCGCCGGCGCCCAGGCTGCCAGTGAAGCCCGAGAGCGGGCGCAGAAGATGGCGGCGGAGAGCGCATCGGGCATCCCGCTCGAGGTGATCGGGCTCCTCACCCCGCTGCCCGCGGACGGGGGACCCGTGCCGGGCGAGATCGTCGAGCATCAGGCGCACGCTGTCGGCCACGCCGCGATCCTCCTCGCGGACCGTGGCGTCCTGATCGCCGGCGACATGCTCTCTGACGTCCTGATCCCGCTCCTCGACCCGCGCCGCCCCGATCAGGTGGACGCCTACGAGACGGCACTCGACCGGCTGGGTGAGGCGGCCAGCCACATCGAAGTCCTGATCCCCGGCCACGGGGCCGTTGCCGAGGGTCCCGAGGTCGCGGCCCGCCTCGCCGCCGATCATGCCTACATCGACGCGCTGCGGCGAGGCAAGGAACCGGTCGACGCGCGTCTGGGTCAAGACTGGCTGTCCGGCCCCCACCAGTCGAACCTGGAGCAGGCCCGCCGCTCATCCGGATGAACTTCGGCGTCATCGCGCTCATGGTCACCACCCGATGAGCCGCCGATCGGCGGCCACACGGCACAGAGCGCATGTCGTCGTTACTTCCAGCGGAAGTGCACGAAGAGGCGGCCGAAGTTCTTCGAATCCTTCTCGACCCGGTGGTAGAGCTGCTTGACGTCCTTCTGGTCGAGGAAGCGCAGCACCCGCTTCTTGAGCTGGCCGGAGCCCTTGCCGGGGATGATCTCCACCAGGGTGGCCTTCTTCGCCACCGCCTCGTCCATGATCCCGCGCAGCGCGCGGTCGATGTCGTGCCCCTTGTTGAAGATGTCGTGGAGATCGAGCTTGAGCTTCACCAGCCCATCGTAGGCACGCCGGGCCGCCGGGCCCGACGACGGCGAAGGGCAGCCCGCCCGGGCTGCCCTTCGCCGTCTCGTACTGGTGGCGGTCAGCGACCGCCGCTGACCCGGCTCTCCACCCGGCGCAGCGCCTCGGCGTAGTCGGCGTTGGTCGAATGCATGGCCGCCGCGATGCGCAGGTGCCGCAGGGCGTCGACGGGCCGGTTCAGCCGTTCCAGGGTCCGGCCCAGCACGTGGTGGGCGTAGTGGTCGCTCGGGTCCCGGTCGACCAGCTCCCGGAGCTGCTCCTCGGCCCGGTTGAGCTGGGCCGACTGGAAGTACGCCCGGGCCAGCAGCTGCCGCACCGAGGAGTTGCCGGGCTCCGCCTCGACGATCGGCTCGAGTAGCCGGGCCGCTCCGGTCGGGTCACCCGCTTCGAAGAACATGGTCGCCCGCCGGTACTCCGCCAGAAGATCCACTCGACCCACCTCCTCGTGTCGCACCGCCCTTTGTCCGACGCTGGCACAACATCAGCCGGACCGCGAGTGTTCCCCCGGTCGAAGTTGCGCCTCAGGCCGTCGGGTCGTACCGGTCGCCGACCAGTTCCCAGGCCCGGACACCACCGACGATCCCGGCTGTGTTCGGGACGACCACCACGTCGTCGCCCATCCGGGTGAGTTGTTCCGGCCGGATCAGCCGCGAGTTGCCCCCGCCGAGATAGAGCCGGTCCCAGCGGAAGACCGGCCGCAGCCCCTCCACCACCTGCCGGATCCGCCGCGACCAGAACGCGTCGCCCAGGCGCCGGCGTTCCGGCTCCCCGATGTACGTGTCGTAGGTGGTGTTCCAGCGCACCGGGGCGTGCGACAGCTCCAGGTGCGGGGCGAGCACCCCGCCGTCGAAGAGCGCGCTGCCCAGCCCGGTGCCGAGGGTCAGCACCAGCTCGCAGCCGGTCCCGGCGACCACGCCCGCGCCGTGCACCTCGGCGTCGTTGAGCACCAGCGCCGGGATGCCGAACGCCTCGGCCAGTGCGCTGCGCGCGTCGTATCCGGACCAGTCGGCCACCAGCGCCGGGTCGATCTTGCTGCGCGGCCCGGACCGGGTGACGTAGTGCGGGGTGGCCACCACCACGCCGTGCCGGATCATGCCGGGCATCCCGACCGTGAGCCGGTCCGCCGCCGGCAGGCTGCCGGCCAGGTCCAGCAGCGTCTTGACGAAGAGCGACGGCGGCAACGGGTACGGCGTCGGCACCCGTACCGGGCGGGCCCGCATGGTCCCGGCGGCGTCCAGCACGGACGCCTTGATGCCGCCACCGCCACAGTCGATCGCCAGAGTGGTCACCACGGCAGTGAGTCTCCCTCAGCTCGGTCACGTTCCGAGCCCCGGTCATCCTGATCGGCCGCGGAGTGCCGCGCCGGTAGGCTCGATCTCCTCATGAGCGCCACGTTGATCGCCAAGGACCTCACCGCCGGGCACGGTGACCGCCTGCTCTTCGCCGACCTGGACCTGGTCGTCGCCCCCGGCGACGTGGTCGGGCTGGTCGGGGTGAACGGCGCCGGCAAGTCCACGCTGTTGCGTACCCTCGCCGGGCTCCAGCCACGCGAGCACGGCTCGGTGGCGTTGAACCCGCCCACCGCCACGGTCGGCTATCTGCCCCAGGAGCCGGAGCGTCGGCCGGGCGAAACGGTCCGGCACTTCCTGGCCCGGCGTACCGGGGTGGCGGCGGCACAGGCCGCGCTGGACGCGGCCACCGAGGCGCTCACCGCCGGGGCCGAGGGCGCCGACAACACGTACGCCGAGGCGCTGGAGCGCTGGCTCGACCTCGGCGGCGCGGACCTGGACGAGCGGGCCGAGCAGGTGGCCGCCGAGCTGGGCCTGGCGGTCGACCTGGACCATCCGATGACCGCCCTCTCCGGCGGCCAGGCGGCCCGGGCCGGGCTGGCCTCCCTGCTGCTCAGCCGGTACGACGTCTTCCTGCTCGACGAGCCCACCAACGACCTGGACCTGGCCGGGCTGGAGCGGCTGGAGCGGTTCGTCACCGGGCTGCGGGCCGGGACCGTGCTGGTCAGCCACGACCGGGAGTTCCTCACCCGGACGGTGACCCGGGTGGTGGAGCTGGACCTGCACCAGCGGCAGGTCCGGCACTACGGGGGCGGCTACGCAGCCTACCTGGAGGAGCGGGAGGTGGCCCGCCGGCACGCCCGGGAGGAGTACGAGGAGTACGCCGATACCCGAGCCGATCTGGAGGCACGGGCCCGGATGCAACGCGCCTGGATGGAGAAGGGCGTGAAGAACGCCCGGCGCAAGGCCACCGACAACGACAAGATCGGCCGCAAGTTCCGCACCGAGTCCACCGAGAAGCAGGCGGCGAAGGCCAAGCAGACGGCGCGGCTGATCGAGCGGCTGGAGGTGATCGAGGAGCCGCGCAAGGAGTGGGAGCTGCGGATGGAGATCGCCGCCGCGCCCCGCGCCGGTGCCGTGGTGGCCTCGCTCCGGGGCGCCGTCGTACGCCGGGGCGGCTTCGCGCTGGGCCCGGTGAACCTCCAGATCGACTGGGCCGACCGGGTGGCGATCACCGGGGCGAACGGCTCTGGCAAGAGCACCCTGCTCGCCGCGCTGCTGGGCCGGCTGCCGCTCGACGAGGGCCACGCCGCGCTCGGCCCCGGGGTGGTGGTGGGCGAGGTCGACCAGGCCCGGGGGCTGTTCCTCGGCGACCAGCCCCTGGTGGACGCCTTCGGCGCCGCCGTACCGGAGTTGAACCCGGCGGACGTGCGGACCCTGCTGGCGAAGTTCGGCCTGCGCGCGGACCATGTGCTGCGGTCGGCGGCGACTCTCTCCCCCGGCGAGCGGACCCGGGCCGCGCTGGCCCTGCTTCAGGGGCGCGGGGTGAACCTGCTGGTGCTGGACGAGCCGACCAACCATCTCGACCTGCCGGCGATCGAGCAGCTCGAGTCGGCCCTGGCCACGTACCCGGGGACGCTGCTGCTGGTGACCCACGACCGGCGGATGCTGGACGCGGTGAGCGTCAACCGGCGGCTGCGGGTCGACGCCGGACGGATCGCCGAGGACTGATCCGTGCCGACCCGGTCGCGCCGGGTGACAATGACCCCATGCTCAAGTGGGAGTACGCGCTACTGGTCCGCCGCCGCCAGGCGGCCACCAGCGACGCCGGCTGGGAGATCGTGTTCGTCTGGTACGGCCCGGACGGCTCGATGGTCGACGTCACCCCGTACGGTGACACCGCGCTGGCCCACCTCAACCGGGCCGGTGACCAGGGCTGGGAACTGGTCGCGATGAGCGAGGACCCCTCGCTGCCGGGCAACAACGAGCTGCACCGCTACCACCTCAAGCGGCCCAAGCCGGCCGTGGCGCCGCCCCGCCAGCGGATCCGGGGCGCCAACCGGGGCCGCCGCAGCCTCTCCGGCTGACCCGGCGCCCGGCCGTCGCCGGCTCGCTCGGCGGTTGCCGGCCGGCGGTCGCCGCTGTTTGGGCCGCTCCCGCGGGTGTCGGCCGGCGATCCGAGGCATACCGGGCGGCGATGCGGGTATCGCGCGCCCGGAGGTGGCGCATGGTCACGATGGCGCAGTCCCCACCCTCGGCCCAGCGGCTGCGGATGATCGACGGGTTCCTCGTCGAGGCGTGGGCCGATCTGACACGCCACGATGAGCGGCTGCGCCCGCTCACCGTGGAGGTGCGCTTCGACCGGGGCGTCGCGCACCTGAGCGGCGAGGTGGCCGACCCGGCCGAGCTGCGCCTGGTCCGGGACATGGTGGGCCGCCTCGCCGGGGTGCTCGGCGTCTGGTGCCGGGTGGCCGTCGCCGGCCGGGCGCCGGTGGTGGTGGACCTGGGCTGCGGCGCGACCAAGCAGTGGCCGGGCAACCTGGGGCTGGACATCTACCCGGCGCCGGGGGTGGACGCGGTGGCCGACCTCGGCGGCTCGCTGCCGCTCGCCGACGACTCGGTGGACGTGTTCTTCGCGGTGCACATCATGGAGCATCTGATCGACTTCCTGCCGCTGTTCGACGAGTGCCACCGGGCGCTGCGGCCGGGAGGCGTGCTGCACGTGATGAGCCCCTGGTGGCGGCACGTGAACGCGGTCGCCGACCCGACCCACGTACGACTGCTGGACGTGCAGACCTTCAAGGGCATCTGCGGTCAGCGCCCGCCCGGCACCCCGCGCTGGTACCCGCTGCACGTCGGCTGCGACGGCGCCTCCATCTTCGCCGACCTCACCCCCCTCGCCCCCGACGACCCACCCCCACCCCCCTACCACCTGGCCCGCTTCTTCGACTGACCCACCCGCTCCCACCCCACCCGTCTCACGGGTTGATCATGAGGTTGACGGCGGACCGATCCAGAACGCCGCCAACCTCATGATCAACGCAGGAAGTGCGGGCGGCGGGAGCGGCCGGGGCAGGCGTCAGGGGGCGCTTTCGCGGAGGGCCAGGCGGTGGGGAGCCACCAGCTCCCGGGGCGGCGCGCCGCGGTCGGCGGCGAGGCGGTCGGCGAGCAGGTCGACGGCGAGGCGGGCGATCCGCTCCTTGTCCGGGGCGACGGTGCTGAGGGTGGGGATCGAGAAGCGCCCGTCCTCGATGTCGTCGAACCCGGCCACCGCCACGTCCTCGGGCACCCGCAGCCCGGCCTCGTGCAGCGCGCGCAGGGCGCCGAGGGCGAGGGTGTCGTTGAAGCAGAAGACCCCGTCGGGGCGTACGCCGGAATCCAGCAGGGCGCGCATGGCGGCCGCGCCGTCGGCCCGGTGCCAGGCGGCCGCGGGGGCCACCAGGCGCTCGTCGTACCCGAGGCCGGCGTCGGCCAGCGCGGCAGCGTAGCCGGCCAGGCGGAGCCGGGCGCTGGCACCCTCGGGGGTGCGTTGGGCGCCGATCGCGGCGATCCGGCGGCGGCCGAGGCCGACCAGATGCGCGGTGATCTGCCGGGCGGCGGTCACGTTGTCGATCACCACGTGGTCGGCCGGGCCGTGGTCCACCCGCTCGCCGAGCAGCACCATGGGCAGGCCGTCGAGGCCGGCGAGGTCGGCGGCGGTGAGTGCGAGCGGGCTGAAGATCAGCCCGTCGATCAGATGGTCGCCGATCCCGCGGGCCGCCTTCCGTTCCTGCTCGGGGCCGCCGCCGGTCTGGTCGATCAGCACCGTCCAGCCGTGCTCGGCGGCGGCGGTGACCACGTGCCGGGCCAGCTCGGCGAAGTAGGGGATGTCCAGCTCCGGCACGGCCAGGGCGATCACCCCGGTCCGCCCCTTCCGCAGGCTGCGGGCCGACAGGTTGGGGCGGTAGTTGAGCTCGGCGATAGCCTGCTCGACCCGGGCCCGGGTGTCCGGCCGTACGTGCTGGTAGCCGTTCACCACGTTGGACACCGTCTTCACCGACACGCCGGCCCGTTCGGCGACGTCCTTGAGCCTGTGTCGCACTGGCCCGTCCTCCCCTTCGGCTCTGCCGGCACTGTATCGCGCCGAGACCTCTTTACAACGTTGATTACAACGTTGTAGAAAGCTGAGGTACGGGGTGACCGAGGTCACCCCGACCGGTACGAGGAAAGGTGGCACCCGTGCGGAGCGCCCAGCTGACGATCGACCCGTCGTTCACCATCGGAGCGGCCGACCGCCGTCTCTTCGGTTCCTTCGTCGAGCACATGGGGCGCTGCGTCTACGGCGGTGTCTACGAGCCGGGCCACGCCACCGCCGACGCCGGCGGCTTCCGCCGGGACGTCCTGGACCTCACCCGGGAACTGGGCGTCTCCGTGGTGCGCTACCCCGGCGGCAACTTCGTCTCCGGCTACCGTTGGGAGGACGGCGTCGGCCCGGTCGGCGACCGGCCGCGCCGGCTCGACCTGGCCTGGAAGACCATCGAGACCAACGCGTTCGGGCTGGGCGAGTTCATGGCCTGGGCGGCGGAGGCCCGCGTCGAGCCGATGATGGCGGTCAACCTCGGCACCCGGGGTGTGCAAGAGGCCTGCGACCTACTCGAATACGCCAACCACCCGGGCGGCACCCAGCTGTCGGACCTGCGCCGCAAGCACGGCGCCGAGGAGCCGTACGGGGTGCGGCTCTGGTGCCTCGGCAACGAGCTCGACGGGCCCTGGCAGGTGGGCCACAAGACCGCCGACGAGTACGGCCGGCTCGCGGCCGAGACCGCCCGTGCCATGAAGAAGATCGACCCGTCGATCAGTCTGGTCGCCTGCGGCAGCTCCAACCGGCGGATGCCCACCTTCGCCTCCTGGGAGGCGACCGTCCTGGAGCACACCTACGAGCACGTCGACTACATCTCCGCCCACACCTACTACGACCCGTCCGACGGCGACCGGGCCAGCCTGCTGGCCTCCGCGGTGGACATGGACAACTTCATCCGCGACGTGGTGGCCACCGCCGACCATGTGGCCGCCCGGCTGCGCCAGCGGCGGAAGCTGAAGATCTCCTTCGACGAGTGGAACGTCTGGTACGAGTCCCGCCTGCAGGCCGACCTGGACCGGCGCGGCTGGGTCGAGGCGCCGGCGCTGATCGAGGACGACTTCACCGCGGTCGACGCGGTGGTGGTGGGAGACCTGCTCATCACCCTGCTCCGGCACGCCGACCGCGTCGGGGTGGCCTGCCAGGCACAGCTGGCCAACGTCATCGCCCCGATCCGTACCCGCACCGGCGGGCCGGCCTGGCGGCAGAGCATCTTCCACCCGTTCGCCCTCACCGCCCGCCACGCCCGCGGCACGGTGCTGCGTACCGAGCCGGTCTCCCCCACCTACCCCACCGGGAAGTACGGCGACGTGCCGGTGCTGGACACCGTCGCGGTGCACGACGAGGAGACCGGCGAGCTGGCCGTCTTCGCGGTCAACCGCGACCAGGACGACCTCGTCGTCGACCTGGACCTGCGCGCGCTGCCCGGCCTGCGCGCCCGGGAACACCGCGCGCTCGCCGCCGGGATCGACCCGACGGCCACCAACACCGAGACCGAGCCCGAGCGGGTGACGACCCGCGGGCTCCCCACCCCCACCCTCGACGGCGGCCGGTGCTCCGTGGTGCTGCCCGCCTGCTCCTGGAACCTGCTGCGCTTCGCACCCCAGCCGTGACCAGGAAATACCGCATCCCGTCCCCCAAGGAGTACCCATGATCCAGAACGAGATGAGCCGGCGGCGCCTGCTCAGCCTCGGCGTCGGGCTCGGCGCCGCGGCCACCCTGACCCTGGCCGGCTGCGGCGGCAGCAGCATCTCCGACAAGCCGAGTGCCGCCGGCAACGGCGGCAAGGACTACACCGGTCCCAAGGTCGACCTGAAGCTGTGGAACGGTTTCACCGGCGGCGACGGCGAGATCTTCAAGCAGTTGGTCACCCAGTTCAACGGCGAACACCAGAACATCGCGGTCAGCGTGGTCACCTACGAGTGGCAGGACTACTACAGCAAGCTGCCCGGTGCCGTCTCGAGCGGCAACGGCCCCGACATCGCCGTCATGCACATGGACCAGCTCGCCACCTTCGCCGCCCGCGGGGTGATCATGGAGCTGGACGACGTGGCGAAAACGCTGGAACTCAGCGAGGGGGATTTCGCACCGACGGTCTGGAAGGGCGGTCTCTACCACGACAAGCGGTACGGCATCCCGCTCGACATGCACCCGCTGGGCCTCTACTACAACAAGGCGGCCATGCAGCGGGCCGGCCTCGACCCGAACAAGCCGCCGACCACCAAGGACGAGTACACGGCGGCGCTGACCGAGCTGAAGAAGGCGGGGATCCAGGGTTTCTGGGTCAGCCCGTTCCAGTTCACCGGCGGAATGACCTACTACTCGCTGCTGCACCAGTGGGGCGGCACCCTGTTCGACGGGGACGTCGCCAAGGCCACCTTCAACTCCGATCCCGCGGTCGAGGCGTGCACCTGGCTGGTGGACATGATCAAGCAAGGGTTCTCGCCGGCCAACGTGGGCCAGGACGCCGACTACCTGGCACTCAAGAGCGGCAAGAACGCCTTCAACTGGAACGGCATCTGGCAGATCAACGACCTGAAGAAGAGCCCGGACGTGCAGTGGGGCGTCGCGCCGCTGCCGCAGATCGGCAGCCAGCAGGCGGCCTGGGCCAACTCGCACAACTTCACCATCGTCAAGCAGCGCAGCGCCGACAACAACAAGGTCGCCGGCGCGAAGGTCTTCATCAACTGGCTCAGCCAGCACTCGCTGGACTGGGCCAAGGGCGGCCAGGTGCCCGCCCGCAAGGCGGTCCGGGAGAGCGCCGAGTTCAAGGCGCTGCCGGAGATCAGCTCGCTCGCGCCGGAGCTGGCGTACGCCGCGTTCCCGCCGGCCGCTCCCGGCCTGGGTGAGGTGATGACCACCTTCTACAACGCCTTCAACGAGGCCGCGCTGGGCAAGAAGTCTCCGAAGCAGGCGCTGGACGACGGCGTGGCCAAGGCGAACAAGCAGCTCGAGGATAACCGCAAGAAGTACGGGAGCTGATCCGCCGTGGCGGACGTGATCGAGGTCGGGGCGGCGCGCGGAGACGCGCCGCCTCCGGCGGGCGGAACGCGCCGTCCGGGCGGCGTCACCGCGCGGGGGCACCGGGCCACCCCCTACCTCTTCCTCGCGCCGTACCTGGTCCTGTTCCTGGTGTTCGGGCTGCTGCCGATCCTCTTCGGGGTCTGGATCAGCCTGCACCAGTGGGACCTTCAGCTGCCCCACCGGCCCTTCATCGGGCTGGACAACTACCGGGACCTCTTCTCCAGCGACTCGGCGATCTACGGCGACTGGTGGTCCAGCCTCCGGGCCACCGCGATCTTCACCGTGCTGTCGGTACCGCTGCTGGTGGTCGTACCCCTGGGGCTGGCCCTGCTGCTCAACCGTTCCTTCCCCGGGCGGACCTTCTTCCGGGCCGCCTTCTTCGCCCCGTACGTCCTCGGCGTCGCGGTGATCGGCCTGCTCTGGCGCTTCCTGCTCGACGCCAACCTGGGTCTGGTCAACCGGCTGCTCGGGGTGCTCGGCCTGCCCTCCGACACGCCCTGGGTGACCGACGTGCCGTGGGCCTGGGTGTCGCTGGTCGGAGTGACGGTGTGGTGGACCTGCGGCTTCAACGCGGTGATCTACCTGGCCGGGCTGCAGGACATTCCGGCGGAGCTGTACGAGGCGGCCCGGGTGGACGGGGCGAACGTCTGGGACCGGTTCCGGCACGTCACGCTTCCCGGCCTGCGCCCGGTGCTGCTCTTCGTGCTGACCACCACGATCCTCGCCTCGGCGAACGTCTTCGGGCAGTCCTTCCTGATCACCCAGGGTGCGCCGGGCGAGGAGACCCGGACGGTGGTCTGGCGGATCGTGGACGAGGGGCTGCGGGACTACGACGCCGGCCGTGCGGCCGCGATGAGCGTGCTCTTCGCGCTGATGCTCGCCGTGGTCAGCGTCCTGAACTTCCGGCTGTTCCGCTACCGGGAAGACTGAGGGGGCGACGATGACGAGTCTGCGTGGGGCCGTGCGCTACGCCGTCCTGTTGCTGATCACCGCGGTCTTCGTGACCCCGCTGGTCTGGATGGCCCTCACGTCGGTGAAGACCTACGCCGACGCGCAGCAGGACCCACCGAGCTGGCTGCCGAACCCGTTCTCCACCTACGGGTACGACCAGATCATCAACAACACCGCCAACCCGGTGCTGCGCTGGTTCGTCAACAGCATGCTGGCGGCCAGCCTGCACACCCTGCTGGTGCTGGCCACCGCCACCATGGCCGCGTACGCCCTGGCGCGGATGCGGTTCCGCGGCCGGGCGCTGAGCTTCGCGCTGATCGTGGGGACGCTCTTCCTCCCGCCGACCTCGCTGATCATCCCGAACTTCGTGATCGCCGATCGGCTGGGCTGGCTCGACACGCTGACCGTGGTGGTGGTTCCGGGCGCGGCCAGCGCGTTCGGGGTCTTCTTCCTCCGGCAGTTCTTCCTCTCGATCCCCCGCGAGCTGGAGGAGGCCGCCGTGCTGGACGGGGCGAACCACTGGCAGGTCTTCACCCGGGTGCTGCTGCCGCTGTCGAAGCCGGCGCTGGCCACCCTGGCGGTGCTGTCGTTCCTCACCAACTGGAACGACTTCCTCTGGCCGGTCTACGTGCTGTTCAGCCCGGAGCGGCTCACCCTCCCCGCGGGCCTCGGCCTGCTCCAGGGCGCCTACGTCACCGACTACCCGGTGATCATGGCGGGGGCGGTGCTGGCCAGCGTGCCGGTGCTGATCCTCTTCGTCACCGCCCAACGACACATCATCCAGGGTGTCTCGCGCAGCGGCCTGAAGGGATGATCGGCCGGCGGACCCGACGCAGCGGCGCGGCCCTGGCCGCCGCGCTGCTCGTCGCCGGTTGCGGCAGCGAACCAATGTCGAGCACGCCGGAGGAGGCGCGTGTGTTCACCAACCCGGTCGTCCGGACCGACGCCCCCGACCCGCAGGCGATCCGGGTCGGCGAGACCTGGTACCTGTTCCACACCAACAGCGGCGGCCGGAACGTCCCGGTGCTCACCTCCCCGGACCTGGTCGACTGGATCCCCGCCGGGGACGCCCTGCCCGAGCTGCCCGACTGGGCCCAGGCCGGGAAGACCTGGGCGCCGGAGGCGATCCAGCTCGGCCCCGACCGGTTCGTCCTCTACTACACCGTCGCGGACCGGGCCTCCGGGCGGCAGTGCGTGGGCCGCGCGGTGGCGGCCACGCCCCTCGGGCCGTACCGGGACGACTCGTCCGGGCCGCTGATCTGCCAGGCCGACCTGGGCGGCTCGATCGACGCCAGCCCCTACCGGGACGCCGACGGCAGCCTCTGGCTGCTGTGGAAGAACGACGGCAACGCGATCGGCGTGGACACCTGGCTCTGGTCGCAGCGCCTCTCCCCGGACGGGCTGCGGCTGACGGGCAGGCCGACCAGGTTGCTGAAGCAGACCGAGGCGTGGGAGGGCGCGCTGGTGGAAGGGCCGTTCCTGCACCGGCACGACGGCCGGCTCTACCTCTTCTTCGCCGCCAACGCCTACGACCGGGACACGTACGCCGAGGGCTACGCGGTCTGCGAGAGCCCAGCCGGGCCGTGCGTAAAGGCCCCGGAGAACCCGATCCTGAAGTCCAACGCGGTCGCCTCCGGCCCCGGGCACGCCTCGTTGGTGGCGCAGGACGGCCGCACCTGGCTGCTCTATCACGCCTGGCCGCCGGGGCAGGAGGGCAGCGTCGACCCCGGCCGCCAGGTCTGGCTGGACGAACTCGTCTGGCAGGACGGCAGACCGGTTCTCCATGGCCCCACCGCCGAGCCCCAGCCGAGGCCCTGACCGCGCGACCCTGAGCCTCGCGGGGCGCGGCTCAGCGGAGGGCGGGGACGCTCCACCCCGGCACCGGGAGCGGTAACCCGACACCAGCCGTGTCGGAGAGGCCACGATCCGCAGTGTGCGGCGGGTCACCCTCGGGCGTTCGGTCCCACCTGGGCATCGATCCGCCGGGAAGTCTTGCGCCGCCTGGCGATTGATGAAATTTTCCTACCGGCGGCGAATGCTCTGCGGCGAATCTTTCCGGATGCGCCCCGGTGCCCGTCGCCACCCGACACCTCCCGGAGCCCAACGAAGGGAACCGCACCGCATGAAGGCAACTCGGCTCAGCGCCGCCGGGCTGGCCGTGGCGCTGCTCGGCGCACTCGTCGCCGGCACCCCCGCGCGCGCCGCGGACACCGACGCCACGACCACCTCCTCGACCACCTGCACCACCGACCCGGCCACCCCGAAGCGGCAGTTCCGCGCCATGTGGATCGCCTCGGTGACCAACATCGACTGGCCCAGCAAGGCCTCCTGGACCGCGCCGGACCAGGTCGCCAAGCAGAAGGCGGAGTACCTGGGCTGGCTCGACCTGGCCCAGCAGCTCAACCACAACGCCGTCGTCGTCCAGGTCCGCCCGACGGCGGACGCGTTCTGGCCGTCGCCGGTGGAGCCCTGGTCGGAGTACCTGACCGGGGTACGCGGCCAGGACCCGGGCTGGGACCCGCTGGCCTTCCTCGTCGAGGAGTCGCACAAGCGGAACCTGGAGTTCCACGCCTGGTTCAACCCGTACCGGGTCTCCATGCCGGCCCCGGGCGGCGCCGGCGCCGACCTGTCGAAGCTCGCCCCGAACTCGCCGGCCCGGCAGCACCCCGACTGGGTGTTCGCCTACCCGCCGGCCGGGGTCGCCGGCAGCCGGCTCTACTACAACCCCGGCATCCCCGAGGTCCGCGAGTTCGTCCAGACCGCGATGATGGACGCGGTCAACCGGTACGACATCGACGGCGTGCACTTCGACGACTACTTCTACCCGTACCCGAGCGGCACGTACCAGTACCCGGACGACGCCACCTTCGCGCAGTACAACCGGGGCTTCACCAACCAGGCCGACTGGCGGCGGGACAACATCAACCTGCTGATCCAGGAGATGAACGCCAAGATCAAGGCGGTCAAGCCGTGGGTGAAGTTCGGCGTCAGCCCGTTCGGCATCTGGCGCAACAAGTCGGCCGACCCGAACGGCTCGGACACCACCGGCTCGCAGTCGTACGACATCATCTCCGCCGACACCCGTAAGTGGATCAAGGAGGAGTGGATCGACTACGTGGTGCCGCAGCTCTACTGGTACATCGGCCAGTACCCGGCCGCCGACTACGCCCGGCTGGTGCCGTGGTGGGCCGAGCAGGTGCGCGGCACCAAGGTGCAGCTCTACATCGGCCAGGCCGACTACAAGAGCGGTGAACCCGCGTACGGGTCGTTCTGGATGAACCCGAACGAGCTGTCGAACCACCTGACGCTCAACCGGTCGTACCCGGAGGTGCTCGGCAACGTGCACTTCTCGGCGGTGCAGGTGAAGGCCAACCGGCTCGGCGCCACCGACAACTACGCCGCCGAGCACTACTCCCGTCCGGCGCTGGTGCCGGCGATGGCGCACCTGCCGGCCAAGCCGCTGCTCTTCCCGGTGATCACCGGGGCCGACCGGCAGGCCGACGGGGTGCACCTGACCTGGCGGCAGCCGGCGGACGGCAACGGCCCGTTCGGCACCGCCACCTCGTACGCCGTCTACCGGTTCGACGGCACCGGGAAGGCCGAGGCGTGCGCCTTCGCCGACGCGTCCCACCTGGTGGCGACCGTCCGGGGCACCGACGGTGACGTGCAGTCCTGGGTGGACGCCGACGCGGCGGCCGGCCAGAGCTACACGTACTACGTGACCGCGCTCGACCGGGTCTGGAACGAGGGCCCGGCCAGCCCGGCGCGCGTCGTGCGCTGACCCACCTCGAATGCCCCCGGCCGCCCCGGCGACCGGGGGCATTCGTCTGTTTCGACGTATGTCACCAAACCGTAGCCTGGCCGCCGTTGCCCATCCATCGATGAAAGTCGACACTTGGTGATCACCCGTGCTCCTTGTCCCGAGCCCCGACCCGCGGAGGATCCCGTGTCCCGACGCCTCGCCACCGTCCTCACTTCCGGCGCGTTCGCGCTGCTCACCGCCCTCGGTGTCGCCTCGCCCGCGCAGGCCGCCGTGAGCCGTGAGCAGAAGCTCAGCGTGCTGTCGAGCTGGACCCAGACCAGCGCCACCAGCTACAACGCCTGGAACGCCGGCCGGCTGAACAAGGCCGCCTGGTCCGAGTACGCCTTCGACTGGTCGACCGACTACTGCTCGTCCAGCCCGGACAACCCGCTCGGCTTCAACTTCGAGCTTTCCTGCTACCGGCACGACTTCGGCTACCGCAACCACAAGGCGATGGGCATCTTCTCGGCCAACAAGGCGCGCCTCGACAGCGCCTTCTACGAGGACCTGAAGCGGGTCTGCGCCACCTACAACTCGGTGGTCCGCCCGGCCTGCACCAGCCTCGCCTGGACGTACTACCAGGCGGTCAAGAACTTCGGCTCCGTCGCCGCAGTCAAGCAGGCCGACCTCGACCGCGCCGCCCGCATCAAGGCCGACGCCGAGCGCCGCGCCGCCCTCCGCTCCTGACCGCCTGGCCCCGCCCCGACCCGGCTGATCAAGAAGTTCGCGTCGCCGCCCGCCGGGCATCCCGACACGAACTTCTTGATCAACCCGCGGTGGAGCGGCGCGGCGACGGGGCGGATGAGCGGGTGCGGGCGATGAAGCGGGGGGAGTCGGGGGCGAGGTCGGGGTGGTCGACGCCGAGGGCCAGGGCGGCCGCCTCCTCCAGGGCCAGCTCGCCGCCCGCGCCGTACGCGGTGTCGAACGCCGCGTCGCCGAGCGCCCGGCGCAGCTCCGCCTGCCGGGCCAGCCAGTACGGCCCGTAGATGCCGGGGGTGGCCCGCAGGTTCGCCCGGGTGGCCTGGGCCGCGCCGAAAAGCCGGGCCGCGGTCACCGGGTCCCCGCCCAGCGCGCAGCGCACCGCGATCGCGTTCACCGTGTCGCAGGCCCGGCCCAGGTAGCCGTGGTTCATCCGGGAACGGAGCGCCACCAGCAGGTGCTCGTGCGCGGCGACCAGGTCGCCCCGGGCCAGCGCCACCATGCCGAGGAGCATGTCCACCGAGCGGCGCCCCCGCTCGACCGGGCGGGCCGCCTCGACCGGGCGGGCCGCGCCGAGCAACTCGGCCGCCTCGTCCAGCGCGCCCCGGCACCAGAGTAGTTCGGCGAGGTTGTAGATGGCGTGCAGCGCGTCGGAGACCACGTCCTGCGCGTACGCCCAGTCGATCACCTCGCGGCAGACCCGTTCCGCCTCCACGAACTGTCCCATGTCGACCAGCGGCGCGGCCCGGCCCGCCAGCACCCGGGCGAGCAGCCCCAGGTCACCGGCCTGCCGGGCGGCCGCCTCGGCCCGCTGCGAGTAGCGCAGCTCCTCGGCGAACTCACCGTCCGCGCCGGCGTGCAGCGAGTGCATGTGGTAGGCCGCGGCCAGCTCCGCCTCCGGGATCACCTCGCCGGTCTCGGCGATCCGGCCGTACAGCCGGAACAGCCAGAGCCGCCCCTCCCGGGCCAGCCCCCGCTCCCGCCACCACTGGTCCAGCATGCCGGCGAGCCGCAGCCCGGTGCGGGCGCTGCCGCCGGTGGCGCACCAGCGCAGCGCGGCCCGCAGCTCTGCGGCGAGCGGGTCTAGCGCGTACAGGGAGAGGGTGACCGGGTGGCCGTCCGAACCCAGGTGGGCGCGTTGCAGGGTGTGGCTGCACCAGGCGACGTGCCGTTCTCGGGCGGTCTGCTCCTCGCCGGCCTCCACCAGCCGCCGGGCCGCGTACGCCCGGATCGGGTCGAGCATCCGGTAGGTGCTGCCCGAGGCGTGCGGTTCGGCCAGCACCATGGATTTGTCCACCAGCACCGAGAGCGGGTCGAGCGGATCCTCGTCGAGCAGCCACTGCACGGTCGGCAGGTCCACCCGGCCGGCGAAGACCGCCAGCCAGCGCAGCAACCGGGCCGAGCGCGCCCCGAGCGTCCGGTACGACCAGGTGACCGTGGCCTGCATCGTCAGGTGCCGTTCGGCGGCCGAGCGGTGCACCGCGCCGGTCGCCGGGGCGGGCGGACCGCCCCCGGCCGCCACCGGGTCGACCGGGTCCTGGTTGCCGCTCCAGCCGGGCTCCCCCGCCGGGGGCGGCTCCGGCTTCTCCCGCCCGGCGTCCAACGTGGCCAGCATGTCGTCGAGACGCTCGGCGAGCTGCCCGGCGGAGAGCACCCGCAGCCGCGCCGCCGCCAGCTCGATGGCGAGCGGCAGCCCGTCCAGCCGGCGTACCACCCGGCGCAGGTCGACCTGCTCGGTGGGATCCGGCGCACGGCCGCCCCGGGCCGCCGCCGTCCGATCCAGCAACAGGGCCACCCCGTCGCTCTCCCCGCCGTCCGGGCGGGGCTCCACCGAGAGCGGCGGGATCCGCCACACCGCCTCACCGGGGAGGCCGAACGACTCCCGGCTGGTGGCGAGCACCCGGACGTCCCGGGCGCCGGCCAGCAGTCGGGAGATCACCGCGGCCGAGGCCGCCGGCTGGGCGTCGCAGGTGTCCAGCACGACCAGCATCCGGCGAGCGGCCGCGTACTCCACCAGGGTGTCCACCATCGGGCGGCCGGGCTCCGGGCGGAGCCCGAGCACCGCGGCGATCTCGAACGCGACGAGGCCCGGGTCGGTCACCGCGGCGATGTCGACGAACCACACCCCGTCCGGGTAGGCCTCGACGACCCCGCCGGCCAACTCCACCGCCAGCCGCGTCTTGCCGGCACCGCCCGCGCCCAGCACGGTCACCAGGCGGTACGTCTCGACCAGCCGCTTCAGCTCGCCCCGTTCCACCTCCCGCCCGACGAACGAGGTGACCTGGGTGGGCAGGTTGTGCGCCACCGCGTCGGCGGTACGCGGCCGGGGGAAACTCCGTTCCAGGCCGGGCGCGACCAGCTGAAACAGCCGCTCCCGGTCGTCGAAGCCGCGCAGCCGGTGCAGCCCGAGGTCCAACAGGGACGCTCCGGCCGGCAGCGGATCGGCGTGCCGGGCGGTCACCCCCGAGCAGAGGACCTGTCCACCGTGGGCGGCGGCGGCCACCCGGGCGGCCCGGTGCACCTCCGGGCTGGCGTACTCGCCGTCGCGGGGTTCCACGTATCCGGTGTGCAGGCCCATCCGGACCCGGGGCGCGGCCTCCGGGGTGGGCCAGTCGTGGCCGGCCAGGGCCAGTTGCGCGGCCAGGCAGGCGGTGACCGCCGCGGCCGCGTCCGGGAAGGCGAGGAAGAACGAGTCCCCCTCGGTCAGCAGCTCCGCCCCGTCGGCCAGCGTGTGGCGCAGCAGCCGGCGGTGTTCCCGCAGCACCGCGGGGTAGCCCGGACCGAGCAGCTGGGCCAGCCGGGTGGAGCCCTCGATGTCGGTGAACACGAAGGTCACCCATCCGCTCGGGAGGTCGATCCGTGGCGACATGCGTGGAACCTCCGCCCCGTGACGTCGGGCTCCATGCTGCCCTATGATCGGGCGATCACGCATCGTGAGAACGGCCGGGCAGCACCCGACCAAGGTCCCACCGGGCGGCCCCGGCAGCACGAACGGATCGACCGGCGAGACGAGGTCGCCGGAGGTCAGCAGCCGCAGGCGCCGCCGCAGCAGCCTCCACCGGCCGGGGCGGACGCCCCGCCGACCGGGCCGGCGCCACCGCGGCCGGTGACCGCGACGGTCGACAGCAGCTTCACGGTGTCGGCGTGTCCCTGCGGGCAGGATGCCGGCTGGCCGGCCTCGGCCATCGGCCGGTTGACCTCGAAGGTGTCGCCGCAGGCGCGGCAGCGGAACTCGTACCGGGGCATGCCACCAGCGTACGACCGGGTCTGACGTCACGGCGGGCATGGGTGATACTCGACGGGTGGTGGACGGCGAGGAGCGATCGAAGGTCCGACCCCTGCGACCGGCCGTACCGCCCGACGGGGCGGCCGGGCCGGTTCCCGTGCCCCGCCCCCGGCCGGCCACGGAGCCGGTTTCCACCGGCACCGCCGCCGGGAGCACCCGCCAGCCGGAGTCGCCCCCGGCCGACGCCCCGGACACGAAGCCACAGTCGACGGCCGACACCGCGGCCGGCACGAAGGTCGGGCCCACCCCGGCGGACGCCTCCGACGTCAAGCCGCAGCCGACCCCGACGGGCGAGAAGACGGAGCCGGCCCCGGCCGATACCCCCGCCACGAAGGCGGAGGCAACCTCGCCCGACGCCAGCGCCACGAAGGCGGAGGCGACCTCGCCCGACGCCACCGCTACGAAGGCGGAGCCGGCTCCGGCCGACGCCACCACCGCGGGCGGTCCCGAATCGAAGACCGGCGGTCGGCGGCGGCGGATGCCGTTCGCGCACGCGGTCCGGATGCCGCCCCGGCGAATCGCCGTCGGCGCGGCCCGGGCCACCCGGGACTGGTTGCGCCGCCCCGGCGGGCGCACCACGGTGCTCGGTGTCTTCCTGCTCGTCCTGGTCGCGGGCACCGCGGCGGCCGGCGCGCTGCTGGTGCCCGCGGCCGTACGCAAACCGCAGCCGGTCGCCGTCGATGCCACCGCGACCGCGCCGGCCGGCGGCGTACCCCAGGGCGGCGTGGCGCCCGGCGGGGTCGGTCTGCCCTCGGGGCTGCCCGGCGCGACCGGCCAGCCGACCGGCGTCGGGCAGCCGACCGGGCCGGCACTGACCGGCCGCCCGGCCGACGCGCTGGCTGCCTGGGCCCAGCGGGTGAGCCGGACGACCGGCATCCCGGTGGTCGCGTTGCAGGCGTACGGCTACGCCCAGCTGGTGCTCGAACAGACCCACCGGAGCTGCCAGCTCAGCTGGACCACGCTGGCCGCGATCGGATACGTCGAGTCCCGGCACGGTGCGGCCAACGGCGCCACTCTGCAGCCGGACGGGGTCGCCTCGCCCAACATCCTCGGCGACCTGCTCGACGGGCAGGGCGGGCGGTCCCGGATCACCGACACCGACCGGGGCGTCCTCGACGGCAACACCGTCTACGACCGGGCGCTCGGCCCGATGCAGTTCATCCCGAGCACCTGGCAGGAGGTCGGCGCGGACGCCGACAACGACGGCGTCAAGAACCCGCACGACATCGATGACGCCGCCCTGGCCGCCGGCCAGTACCTGTGCAAGGGCGGCCGGAACATGACCATCCCGGGCGACTGGTGGAACGCCATCCTCTCCTACAACGACGTGCGCCGTTACGCCCAGGACGTCTTCGACAAGGCGAACGAGTACGGACGGCTGAGCGGTACGTGACGTAACCGGTTGCGTACATTTCGAGAACTGGACCCTTCCCCCGAGCAGCCGTTCCCGGCAAGCTAGACGGGTGATGGTGCGCGAGTGGGACCCTCGAACCGCGTCGTCCGCCGAGATCGCGTCGCTGCTGGACACGCTGAACGCGGTCCTGGCGGCCGACCTGCCGCAGGATCCGCCCTGGCGGGAGAGCTCCCTGCGGGAATACCTCTCCGAGGTCATGCCCGGTGAGCGGCGGATCTCCTGGGTCGCTCAGGCCGAACCGGCCCCGGACGGCACCCCGAGCCCGATGCTGGGGCACGTCAACGTGCTGCTGCTCGGTGGTATCGGGGTGCTGGAGGTGCTGGTGCACCCGGTCGTCCGGCGCACCGGGCTGGGCCGCGAGCTGGTGCGGGTGGCCGGCCGCCGGGTCTGGGATGAGGGCTTCCAGTCGATTGGCGTGGAGGTGGTCGGCGACACCCCGGCCCTGGGGTTCTACGAGTCGCTCGGCTTCACCCGCGAATACGTCGAGACCCGCAGCGTGCTCGACCTGCGCACGGTGGACTGGCCGGCGCTGGCCGAGATGGCCACCGGCGTCGGCGCCGGCTACCACCTCGAGTTCTGCCCGGGCGGCCCGCCGGACGACCTGATCGAGGCGTACGCCCGGGCCAAGGCCGAGGTGCGCGATGTGGACGACGGTGAGCTCCGGCCCAGCTCGTACGACCCGCAGCGGCTGCGGGACAGCCTGGACACGCTGCACCGGCGGGGCATGAAGCCGTACATCGTGCTCGCCCTGCACGAGCAGACCGGCGAGGTGGCCGGGCTGACCGAGGTGGTGGTGCCGGCGCAGCACCCGACCCGGGCCGACCAGTACGACACCATCGTCGTCCGGGACCACCGCGGCTACGGCATCGACCGGGCCATCAAGGCGCGGATGCTGCTGGAGCTGCGCTCGGCCGAGCCGGAGCTGGCCGAGGTGCAGACCTGGAACGCGCAGGCCAACGAGGCGATGTTGAAGGTCAACGCGGAGCTGGGCTACCGCCCGGATCGCGAGTGGTGTGAATACAGCGTGGACGTCGCCGAGCTGGTGCACCGGCTCGACAGCCAGCGCTGACGGAAGTTCACCAACAGGCCACCCGGGGGATGGACGTCGGACCGGGTCGACTCTTAACGTTCGTTAGTTCCCGCCCACTCACGTGGAGGCCCCATGCGCCCGCGCCGCATCTTCGCCGCGCTCGCGACGACCGCCGCCGTCACCGCGACGGCCATCGGCGTCGCGCCCCCAGCGGCCAGCGCCGCGCCCACCGACCTGTTCATCTCCGAGTACGTCGAGGGCCTGTCCAACAACAAGGCCATCGAGCTCTACAACGGCACCGGCGCCCCGGTCGACCTGGCCGCCGGCGGCTACCAGCTCCAGTTCTTCTTCAACGGCGCCAGCACGTCGACGAACGTCGCGCTGAGCGGCACCGTCGCCCCCGGCGACGTCTTCGTCTTCGCCGCCGCCACGGCCGCGCCCGCGATCCTCGCCCAGGCCGACCAGACGTACGGCGGTTCGCTCTACAACGGCGACGACGCGATCGTGCTGCGCAAGGGCGGCACCGTGCTCGACTCGATCGGGCAGGTCGGCGTCGACCCGGGCACCGAGTGGGGCACCGGGCTCATCAGCACGGCCGACAACACCCTGCGCCGGCTGCCGTCGGTCACCTCCGGCGACACCGACCCGTCGGACCCGTTCGACCCGGCTGTGCAGTGGGCCGGCTTCCCCACCGACACCTTCGACGGGCTGGGCAGCCACACCATCGACGACGGTGGCCCGGTCGACCAGCCGGCCACGCTGAGCTGCGGCGGCACGCTGACCGTCGAGTTGGGCGCCACGGCGACCCGCCAGGTCACCGCCAGCGACGTCGACGACACCGTCACCGATCTGGCGGTCACCGGGGTCAGCCCTGCGCCGGCGAGCGGCTCGATCAGCCGTACCGCCTTCAGCCCGGCCAACGGGGTCGGCGGCACGGCCACCGCGACGGTGACCGCGACCGGCCTCCCGGCCGGCTCGTACGCGGTCACCGTGACCTCGACCGACGCCGACGGCGGCACCGCCACCTGCACCCTCACCGTGCAGGCCACCGCCCTGCTGTCGGTCGGCGAGGTGCAGGGCCAGACCCGCGACGACGAGGATGGCAGCGCCGACCGGTCACCGCTCGCCCCGGCCAGCGGCAACGGCACCAGCTCCGCTCTCCACGACGTGCGCGGCGTGATCACCCAGAAGTCGCTCACCCGCAGCTCCGCCGGGGCCGACCAGTACGGCTTCTACCTGCAGAGCCGCACGGGCACCGAGGACGGCGACCCGCTCACCTCGGACGGCGTCTTCGTCTTCATGGGCTCGTTCACCACGTTGATCGGCGGCTACGCGCCGACCGTCGGCGACGAGGTGGTGCTGCGCGCCCGGGTCTCGGAGTTCTTCAACCAGACCCAGCTCTCCAGCGCCTCGCTGGTCCGCAAGCTCGACTCAGGGCTGGACGTGGACAGCGTCGTGCAGGTCGATGACGCCCAGCCGCCGGCCGACGCGGCCGCCGCCGCCCGGTACTGGGAGCGGCACGAGGGCACCCGGATGCGGGTCCGCTCCGGCAGCGGCGTGTCCGCGCCGCGGCACATCTTCGCCTCCACCGCGGACTCGGAGATCTACGTGGTGGACCGCGAGGACCCGATCATGCAGCGGACCGATCCGTACGCCCGCCGGGTGTTCCG
Source organism: Micromonospora sp. NPDC007230 (assembly GCF_042869115.1). Lineage (NCBI taxonomy): Bacteria > Bacillati > Actinomycetota > Actinomycetes > Micromonosporales > Micromonosporaceae > Micromonospora > Micromonospora sp. NPDC007230. The sequence continues at coordinate 303,575 of NZ_JBIAFE010000001.1, forward strand.
GGACGCGCACCCGCTGGACGACATCCCGGGCACGCTCTTCGACAACGGCAACAACCAGCGCATCCTGCTGGGCGCCGGCGGCGTGAAGGCGACCGCCGGGGACTCCACCGCGCTGCTGCCCGAGGCCCGCACGTACGACACGCTCACCGAGGACGCCTACGGGGCCATCTCGTACGCGTTCAGCAAGTACAGCGTGCAGCCGGAGCAGCTGACGCTGACCGGTGGGGCGGATCCGGCGAAGAACAACCCGCCGCAGCCGGCGGACCGGCACGCCGAGGTCGCGGTCGCCACCTACAACCTGGAGAACCTGTACGACTACCGGGACGACCCGTTCGACGGCTGCGACTTCGCCGGCAACGCGGGCTGCACCGGGGTCAACCCGCCGTTCGACTACGTGCCGGCCAGCGAGGCGGAGTACGCCGCCCGGCTGAACGTGGAGGCCCGGCAGATCGTCAACGCGCTGCACAGCCCGGATCTGGTCATGGTGCAGGAGGCGGAGGACCAGGACATCTGCGCGGTGGCCGACGGCAAGCTGGTCTGCGGCGACACGAACAACGCCGACGGCGCGCCGGACACCGTCCAGGAGCTGGCGCTGGCCATCGCGGCCAACGGTGGTCCCGCCTACGCGGCGGCGTACGACCGGACCGGCTCGGACGCCCGGGGCATCACCTCGGCGTTCCTCTACCGCACGGACCGGCTGACCCTGGCCTCGGCGTCCGCGACCGACCCGCTGCTGGGCACCGCCCCGACGGTGCAGTACCGCTCGGCGGGGCTGCCGTCCAACGCGGACGTGCAGAACCCGAAGGCGTTCAACGCGGTGCTGCCGGCCGACGTGGACCGCTCCACCGGCGTGGACGGCGCCAACGTCTACACCCGGGCGGCGCAGCTGGCCAAGTTCACCGTGGCGGCGGCGCCGGGCTCGGCCGAGCACTACCCGCTCTACGCGATCAGCAACCACTACTCGTCCGGGCCGGACACCCGGGTCGGGCAGCGGCGGGAGCAGGCCGCGTACGGGGCCGCGCTGGTGCGGGCCATCGAGGCCAGCGACCCGGACGCCCGGGTCATCTACGGCGGTGACCTGAACGTCTTCCCGCGGCCGGACGACCCGATCGCGACCGGGGAGAACCCGACCCCGTCGGACCAGCTCGCCCCGCTCTACCAGGCCGGGATGCACAACCTCTGGGACGACCTGGCGGCGGACGTGCCGGCGGCGGCCTACTCGTACACCTTCAACGGGCAGGCGCAGACACTGGACAACCTGTTCGCCAACGGCAAGCTCCACGACGACCTGGTGCAGATCCGCGCGGCGCACATCAACGCCGACTACCCGACCGACGCCGAGGGCCTCGGTGACCGGGGCGCCAGCGACCACGACCCGCAGGTGGCCCGGTTCCGCTCCCGGGCGTCGCTGAGCGTGGCCGACGCCTCGGTGGTCGAGGGCAACAAGGGCACCAGCACCCTGGCGTTCACGGTGACCGTGTCCCGGCCGCTGTCCGAGCCGGTCCTGATCTGCGCCGCCACCTACGGCACCACCGCGCAGGCCGGGTCGGACTACGACCCGTACGTGGGCTGCCTGACGCTGGCCGCCGGCCAGACCTCGCTCGCCTTCCCGGTGACCGTCCGCGGTGACAAGAAGCGCGAGGCGGACGAGCAGCTCACCCTGTACGTGGCGGGCGTGCCGGGGCTCCGGCTCGCCGACCCGGTCGCCGTCGGCACCATCCTGAACGACGACTGACGGTCCGTTCCGCGTAGCGGCCCGCCGTCCGGCTCACCAGCCGGACGGCGGGCCGATCTCGTGGGTGCCCCGTCGCGGCCGGGGCGGGGCGGTACGCCCCGGTACTTGGCCACCCGCACCTCCCACTGGCTGCGCCGGCGCAGGGCGTCCCGGACCGCCCGGTCGCGATAGAAGGTCTCCGGTGGCCGGGCGAGGCCGTACCGGTCGGCCCACCACTCCCCCGGCTCGGGATCGGTGACGACGTCGAGGTGGGACGGATACCTTCGCTCCGCCCCGTCCCGCAGGTCGGCGCGGTCGCGCATGGGCTTGAGCACCCGACCCGAGTCGTCGACCACGGCGAGGCGGAACCCCGCCACGCTGATGATCCGGCGCAGCATGGCGATGCTCGGCGTAAGAGAGCCCGCCTCGACCCGGCCGATGGTCGTCGGATGCACCCCGGCGAATCGGGCCAGCTCCCGCTGGCTGGCGTCGGCCCGGCGGCGGACCGCCCGGACGATCCCGGCCGCGGGCCATGGGGCGTCGAAAGGCTCGGTGAGCATCGTGGGCGGTTCCCCGGCCTCCTCGGTCAGGCCGGGTTGTTCGGGAGTGTCGGGCTCGGTCACACCGCCACGCTCCCGCCGTGGGCGGCACCGCGACAACCCCGACCCGCTCGGCTGTGGACAACCAAGGTGCCTGTGGACAACCCCGCGACCGCGTCGGTGGCTTGTGCTGATGCGCCGGCCGAGCCGGCCCGACGGGCCGATGGGCCAATGGGCCAATGGGTGACGGGCCGACGGGCCGACTAGTCGTCACTCCACGTGAACATGACGCTGGGTGACACCACCAAGGCCGCCAGAGGCCTGAACCACCTCAGCCGATGCCCGCAGAAACCCCCAATCGGACAAATAGCCCCGCCGGGGCGCCCGACCCGAGCCACCCCCATCCCCCTTTGCTCTGCAGCCACATACGCATCGGACACGGTGCGTTGCTGCTGCGTGGATGGCTGCAGAGCAAAGTGAGCGAGTAGGGGGTCAGGTAGCACGGAGGCCAGCACTGAGGGTGACGAGCCGCTCAGCCGCAGCACCCGTCCACTTTCCAGGCCGATTCGCCGAGCCGACCGTGCTCGTGCCACAGACGCGCTGGCCCCGGAGACGCCGCCTCGGGGCCCCAGTGACGCCGCCAGAGCGGCGGCGCAGGCACCACCCGGAGCGGCGGCGCAGGCACCGCGCCCGGCCGCCCGGTTGTACCGCCTCGTAACAGCCTGGGAACGAACCCGGTCGCCGTTCAGTAGCGCTCGCGGAGCAGCTTGGCCGCCTCGACGGCCCAGTAGGTGAGGATGATCTGCGCGCCGGCCCGACGGATCGAGGTGAGCGTCTCCAGCATCACCCGCTCCCGGTCGACCCAGCCGTTCACGGCGGCCGCCTCGACCATCGCGTACTCGCCGGAGACCTGGTAGGCGGCGACCGGGACGTCCACCGCGGCCCGGACCGCCGACACCACGTCGAGGTACGGCAGGGCCGGCTTGACCATCACCAGATCGGCGCCCTCGGCCACGTCCAGCTCGACCTCGCGCAGGGACTCCCGCAGGTTCGCGGGATCCTGCTGGTAGGCGCGCCGGTCGCCCTCCAGCGCCGACTCGACGGCGTCCCGGAACGGGCCGAAGAACGCGGAGGCGTACTTGACCGCGTACGCGAGCACCGCCACGTCCTGGTGTCCGGCGGCGTCCAGGGCCCGACGGACCACGCCGACCTGGCCGTCCATCATCCCGGACGGGCCGACCATGTGGACCCCGGCATCGGCCTGGGCGACCGCCATCCGGGCGTACGCCTCCAGCGTGGCGTCGTTGTCCACGGCGCCGTCCGGAGCGAGCAGGCCGCAGTGCCCGTGCGAGGTGAACTCGTCCAGGCAGAGGTCGCTCATCACCACGGTGGCGTCGCCGACCTCGGCGACGACGTCCCGGATGGCGACGTTGAGGATGCCGTCCGGGTCGAGGCCGCCCGAGCCGGTGGCGTCCCGCTCGGCGGGCACCCCGAAGAGCATCAGCCCGCCCACACCGGCCTGAACCGCCTCGACGGCGGCCTTGCGCAGCGAGTCCCGGGAGTGCTGGAGCACCCCCGGGAGGGACGCGACCGCTCGTGGCTCGGTCAGCCCCTCCCGGACGAACATCGGCAGCACCAGCTCGGCCGGGTCGAGGCGGGTCTCGGAGACCAGCCGCCGCACGGCTGCGTTACGGCGCAGCCGGCGGGGCCGGATCTCGGGGTACGGCACGGGAGCCTCCTGTCAGCGGAACCTCAGGGCGGTCGGCCCCTGCACCTTCGAGCCCCGGCGCTGCTTGGCCGGCATGGCGGCGAGCTTCTCGCGTAGCTCGACGGCGTAGGCGGCGAGCGCCTCCACCAGATCGGGCACCGAGGCGTGCGCAGGCTGCACGTCGACCCGCAGGCCGAACTCCGTCGCCGTCTCCGCCGTCTTGGGCCCGATGACAGCAACCACGGTACGCGCATGCGGCTTTCCGGCGATGCCGACCAGGTTCCGGACCGTGGACGACGAGGTGAAGAGCACCGCGTCGAACCCGCCCGACTTGATCGCGTCGCGGATCTCGGCCGGCGGCGGCGCCGCCCGGACAGTCCGGTACGCGGTCACGTCGTCGACCTCCCAGCCGCGCTCGGTGAGCCCGGCGGCGAGGGTCTCGGTGGCGATGTCGGCGCGCGGCAGCAGCACCCGCCCGACCGGGTCGAGGATCTCGTCGTGCGGCGAGAACTCGGCCAGCAGGCCCTCCGAGGACTGCTCGCCCGAGGGCACCAGCTCCGGCTGGATGCCGAACGCCCGTACCGCGTCCGCGGTGGCCTCGCCGATGCAGGCGATCTTGACGCCGCCGAAGTGCCGGGCGTCCAGGCCGTGCTCGGCGAACTTCTCCCAGACCGCCCGGACCGCGTTCACCGAGGTGAAGATCACCCAGGCGTACCGGCCGTCGACCAGGCCCTTGACCGCCCGCTCCATCTGGGCGGGGGTACGCGGCGGCTCGACCGCGATGGTCGGCACCTCGCACGGGATCGCCCCGTACGCGCGCAGCCGCGCGCTCATCACGCCGGCCTGCTCCTTGGTCCGGGGGACGAGCACCTTCCAGCCGTACAGCGGCCGGTTCTCCCACCAGCTCAGCTTGTCCCGCTGGCTGACGCTCTCCCCGACGGTGAGCACGACCCGCCCGGTGAAACCGAGCGCCGCCGCGACGAACGAGTCCACGGTCGACGTGGTGGTGTACTGCGTCTCGCCGGTGCCGTCGCCGGTCACCCCGACGGCGGTGGTGCCGGCCACTCCGGCGGCCAGCAGGCCGTCGCGGATGGCGGCCAGGTCACCGGCGTCCACGGCCAGGGCCAGCGAGCCCCGGCTGACAGCCGCGGCCAGCGCGTCGAAGTCCAGCGCGGTGACGTCCTCGACGTCCGCCACGGTCCGCACCCCCGGCAGCGGCACACCCGCGTAGGTGGCCACCCCCTCGGCCTGGCCGACGCCCGGGACCACCTCGAAGTGCGCGGCGGTACGCGCCACCGCCTGCACCTCCTTGACCACCGAGTCGTGACCGAACGGGTCGCCGGCGACCAGGTGCACCGCGTTCTGCCCGGAGCGGGCCGCGGAGATCAGCACCTTCGCCACATCCCCCGGTACGCCCTCGGCCGGGCTGAACTGGGCGTCGGACTTGGCCTGGGCGCGGACGTGGTCGAGCAGCGACTCGGGGATTCCCCGGTCGTACACCACCTGATCGGCGTCGACCAGGGCGTCGTGCGCCCGGCGGGTCAGCAGGCCCGGGTCGCCGGGTCCGGCCCCGACGAACGCGATACGGCCTGCGGGCTTACGGGTGCGGGTCATTCTGTGCTCCCAATTTGCTGGGTCCCCGGACCGGCGTGTCCTTCTTGGCCGAGGATCGTGTCGGCGCCGAGTTCGAGGAGTTCGGCGGCGAGTGCCTTGCCGATCTCCGCCGCGTCGGCGGGCGTTCCGGTGCGGGACAGCCGGATGTCACGGGAACCGTCCGGGCTGATCACCGCCCCGCGCAGGTAGATCTCCTGGACAACATCGCCCTCGGCGGTTGAGCCGGTTGGCTCGCCTTCGGCGAGGACGCCGTAGGCGGCGACGGGCGCGCTGCACCCGGCCTCCAGGGTGGCCAGCAGTGCCCGCTCCGCGACGACCGCGGCGCGGGACGGTGCGTGATCGAGCAGTGCGAGCAGCTCGATCAGGTCCTGGTCGTCGGCCCGGCACTCCACCGCCAGCGCGCCCTGGGCGGGCGCGGGCAGCATCAGCATCGGGTCGAGCGTCTCGGTGATGACGTCGGTCCGGTCCAGCCGGGCGAGCCCGGCCCGGGCCAGGACGACGGCGTCCAGGTCGGCGTCCGGGCCGAGCACCCGGCCGAGCCGGGTGTCCACGTTGCCCCGGATCGGGGTGACCTCGAGTTGCATCCCCAGCGCGTGCAGCTGGGCGATGCGGCGCAGCGCGCCGGTGCCGACCCGCGCGCCGGGCGGCAGCTCGGCGAGCGTACGGCCGTCCCGGGCGACCAGCGCGTCGCGCGGGTCCTGCCGGGGCGGCACCGCCGCGATGTGCAGGCCGGGGGCCTCCGCCGTGGGCAGGTCCTTGTACGAGTGGACGGCGAAGTCGATGACGCCGGCGGTCAACGCGTCCCGCAGCGCGGAGACGAAGACCCCGACGCCGAGCCGGTGCACCGGCGCGGCGGAGCGGTCGCCGGCGGTCACCACCTCGACCAGCTCGACCTCGCGGCCGGTGGCCGCGGTGAGGGCCGCGGCGACATGGCCCGACTGGGCCATCGCCAGGGCGCTGCCCCGGGTGCCGAGGCGCAGGGGAGCGGTCATCGCGCACCTCCGGTGGGCGGGAAGTCCAGGGCGTCGAACGACGAGCGGCCGTCGGTGTCGGTCGCCACCACGTCGGGCACCGTGTCGACCGGGGAGGTCTGCGGCACCTCCAGGTCGAACAGCTCGCGCAGCAGGGCGGCGTACTGGTCACCGCCCGGCTCGGCGGCGAGCTGGCGCACCCGTACGGTCGGCTGGTGCAGCAGCCGCTGCACCACCCGGTGCACGGTGCGGGCGACCTCGGCGCGCTGGTCGTCGGTGAAGTCGGGGCGGCGCTGGGCGAGCCGGCGCAGCTCAGCGGTGACCACGTCGTCGGCGCGTCCGCGCAGCGCGGCCACGGTGGGTGCCACGTCCGCGCCGCGCAGCCAGCTGAGGAACGCCTCGACCTCGCCGCCGACGATCCGGGCCACCTCGGCGGCGTCGGCGGCGGCGGGACCGTCGGCGAGGATGGCCGCCATCCGGTCGATGTCGATCACCTCGACACCGGGCAGCGCGGCGACGCCCTCCTCGACGTCGCGCGGGACGGCCAGGTCGAGCAGGACCAGCGGGCACCGGCCGGCGTCCCGCCGGGCCGTCGCCCGGGCCACCACGTCGCGGGTGAGGACCGGTTCGGTGGCCGCCGTGGCGGCCACTACGATGTCCACTGTGGAAAGCGCGTCGACCAGCTCGGCCATCGGCACGGCGTTCGCACCGTACGATTCGGCCAGCCGGACGGCCCGGTCGGCGCCCCGGTTGGTCACGGTCAGCGGCCCGGCGCCCAGCCGGGACAGGGTGGCCACGCCGAGCGAGCCCATCGCACCCGCGCCGACCACCATGGCGGGCCGGCCGGCCAGGTCGCCGTCGAGCAGGTCGGCGGCCAGGTCCAGGGCGGCGGTGACGACGCTCTGACCGGCCCGGTCGATGTTGGTCTCGGCGTGCGCGCGCTTGCCCACCCGCAGCGCCTGCTGCATCAGCTCGTGCAGCAGCCGGCCGGCCGAGTCGGTGTCGCTGGCCGAGTGGTAGGCGTCCCGGAGCTGGCCGAGGATCTGCGCCTCACCGACCACCATCGAGTCCAGCCCGGCGGCGACCCGGAAGACATGGTCGACGGCGGCGACGTCGTAGTGCACGTAGAGGTGGTTGGCGAGCGCCGCCGGCGGGCAGCCGGCCTGCTCGGCCAGGACCGCACAGATGTCGCCGAGGCCGCCGTGGAAGCCGGAGACGGCTGCGTACACCTCCACCCGGTTGCAGGTGGAGACGAGCACGGCCTCGGCGACGTACGGCTGGGCGACCAGGCGGTCCAGGGTGCGGGTGAGATCGGCGGGCGGGACCGCCAGCTGCTCCAGCGTGGCAACCGGGGCGGTGCGGTAGGACGCGCCGACGACGAGCAGTTTCACGTGCCGATCGCCTCCTGGGTGTCGGTGGCCGCGAGCCCGCCGGGCAGGGCGGTGAGGGCGGACCCGCCGGTGGCGGGGAGCGCGGTCAGCGACGCCTTGCGGTGCTCATGGAAGGACAGGATCTGCAGCTCGATCGCGAGGTCGACCTTGCGCACGTCGACCCCCTCCGGAACTGAGAGTACGCACGGCGCGAAGTTGAGGATGCTCGTCACGCCGACAGCGACGAGCTGGTCGGCCACCGCCTGCGCGGCGGACGCCGGGGTGGCGATCACGCCGATCGAGATCGACTCCTCGGCCGCGACTCGGGGCAGCTCGTCGACGTGCCGGACGGTCAGGCCGCTGATCTCCTCGCCGACCCGGGACGGGTCCGCGTCGAAGAGCGCGGCGATCCGGAAGCCGCGGCTCGCGAAGCCGTCGTAGCCGGCCAGGGCGTGACCGAGATTACCCACGCCGACCAGGGCGACCGCCCGGCGCTGGGTGAGCCCGAGCACGAACTCGATCTGATCGACCAGCAGCCCGACGTCGTAGCCGACCCCGCGGGTGCCGTACGAGCCGAGGTGGGAGAGGTCCTTGCGCAGCTTCGCCGAATTCACCCCGGCGGCGTTGGCCAGCCCTTCGCTGGACACCGTCTCGTGGCCGGTTTCGGCGAGATTGTGCAGGGCACGGAGGTATTCCGGGAGCCGAGCGACGGTCGCCTCGGGCAGGTCCGGGAGCGCCGGTACGGCACCAGCGCGACCGGGCGCGCCAGGGTGACGGTGCTGACTCATGAGACTCCGTGCGGTGCGATCCTCGACCAGCGTCGGCGGCCGGTCGTTTCGGGACTCCCGCTGGCGACCGATGGTGCCGGCTGTGCTAGCAGGGCGCGTCGGAACTACAGAGTAGGCGCTTGTGAAGGGGTGCACAAATCGCGATCTTGCTGGCCCGCGACGTGCCTCCACCTGCCCCTCCAGTTCACAAGATCGATTGACCGCGCTCGGTAGGCGCCGCTCGGCGATTATTGCTCAATCCCGACTTCTCTGACCAATCGCACGCGCCTGGTTGCGCTGTGTCGCGGACGACGCGGCGATTTCCCCACCCGGGGTAGGGAGAACCTCACCCCGGAGAGGCCGGTGCACAGGATGGGTGCTGCGGGCGCCGGCCCATAGCCTCGATGCATGACCGCCGTACCGCTGGCCACCGCACCCACTCCCACCACACCCGCCCCCGGCCTCGGCCGGCGGCTCCTGCGCGACTCCGGCTATGTGCTGGCCGGCCTGCCGCTGGCGCTGGTCGGCTTCGTCCTGGCCGTGGTGGGAATCTCCCTCACCGCCGGGTTGCTGGTGACCACCCTCGGCCTGCCCGTGCTCGCCGGCACCCTGTACGCGGCCCGCGCGCTGGCCGACCTCGAGCGGCTCCGGCTGCCCGCCGTGCTCCGCCAACCCCGGGTCCGCCCCGTCTACCTGACTCCCGCGCCCGGGGCGGGCTACTGGCGGCGGCTCCTGGTGCCGATGCGCGACGCCCAGTCCTGGCTCGACCTGCTGCACGCCTTCGTCAAGCTGCTGGTGACGCTGCCCACCTTCGTGATCGTGCTGGTCTGGTGGGCGGTGGCCGTCGGCGGCACGCTCTACTTCACGTACGACTGGGCGATCCCGCACGGCCCCGGCCAGCAGGACCTCAGCGAACTGCTCGGAATGGGCGTCGGGCCCGTCCCGCGGATCGCGTTGAACACCTCGTTCGGGCTGTTCTGCCTGCTCACCCTGCCGCTGGTGGCCCGGGGCTGCGCCCGGCTCCAGGCCGGCCTGGCCCGCTCCCTGCTCACCGGGGTGGCCGAGATGCGACACCGGATCACCACGCTGGAGGAGCAGAAGCGGGCCGCCGCCTCCGCCGAGGCGTCCGCGCTGCGCCGGCTGGAACGGGACATCCACGACGGCCCGCAGCAGCGGCTGGTCCGCCTCGCCATGGACCTCAGCCGGGCCCGCCAGCAGCTCGCCGTCGACCCGGAGGCGGCCGGCCGGACCCTGGACGAGGCGGTCACCCAGACCCGGGAGACCCTCGACGAGCTGCGCGCCCTCTCCCGGGGGATCGCCCCGCCGATCCTGGTCGACCGGGGCCTGCCGAGCGCCCTGGCCGCCCTCGCCGCCCGCGCCCTGGTCCCCACCGAGCTGCTGGTCGACGACGACCTGGGTAAGCCCGGCGGCCGGCTCGACCCGGCGGTGGAGAGCACCGCGTACTTCGTGGTGGCCGAGGCGCTGACCAACGTCGCCAAGCACAGCCGGGCCACGGCCTGCCGGGTGGAGGTGGCCAGCCGGGTCGGCCGGCTGGAGATCGGCGTGGCGGACGACGGGGTGGGCGGCGCCCACCTGGCCAAGGGGCACGGCCTGAGCGGCATCGCCGACCGGGTACGGGCGGCCGGCGGCGTGCTCGACGTGTCCAGCCCGGCCGGCGGTCCCACCCTCGTCCATGCCGAACTGCCCCGCTGACGGGGACCCGGAGGGCGGACCGGTGACCGAGGACGTGATAGACAGCGGACCCATGCGGGTGGTGATCGCGGACGACGCCGTACTGCTCCGGGAGGGGCTGGTCCGGCTGCTGACCGAGTCGGGACACGAGGTGGTGGCGGCTGTCGGCGACGGCGACGCCCTGGTCGAGGCGGTGGTGACGCACCAACCGGACATCTCGGTGGTGGACGTGCGGATGCCGCCCTCGCACACGGACGAGGGGCTCCGGGCGGCCGTGGAGGCGCGCCGCCGGGTGCCCCGTACGCCGGTCCTGGTGCTCTCCCAGTACGTCGAGGTGTCGTACGCCGACGACCTGCTCGCCACGACCGGCGGCGCCGGTGGTGGCGGGATCGGCTACCTGCTCAAGGACCGGGTGGCCGCGATCGACGAGTTCCTGGAGGCGCTGGGCCGGGTGGCCGCCGGCGGCACGGTGCTCGACCCCGAGGTGATCAGCCAACTGCTGGTCCGGCGGCGGCGCGACGACCCGCTGGCCGCGCTGACGCCGCGCGAGCGCGAGGTGCTCGCCCTGATGGCCGAGGGCCGCTCCAACACCGCGATCGCCCGAACGCTGGTGGTGAGCGACGGCGCGGTGGAGAAGCACGTCCGCAACATCTTCACCAAACTCGACCTCCCCCAGGACGCCACGAACCACCACCGCCGCGTCCTAGCCGTCCTAACCCACCTCCGCGCCTAACCCCCTGCCCCCGCCCTCCCCCTGCCCCCCGGACCCCCGCCCGATGCGTTGATCATGAGGTTAGCGGCGGCCACACCGCGGTGTCGCGCCGCTAACCTCATGATCAACGGGGTCGGCCGTCCGGGAGGTGGGCGGGGAGAGTGGGGGTTAGGGGAGGGTGCGGGCGAGGGTTACGGCCTGGGTGAGGGTGTCGGCCACGGGGTGGCCGGAGGCGCGGAGGCGGGCGGGATCGGAGAGGCCGCCGGTGTAGAGGACGCAGCGGGCGCCGACCGAGAGCGCCGCGTCGGCGTCGTCCAGCGAGTCGCCGATCAGCACCACCTCGCGGCCGGCGAGCCCGAGCTCGGCCAGGTGCTTCTCCAGCCACTCGGCCTTGCGGCCCCCGCCCACCGCGGACCGCAGCCCGTCCACCCGGGTGAAGTGCGGGGTCAGCCCGTAGGTGTGCACCGTCGGGACCAGCTCGTCGTGGAACCACATGGACAGCAGGGACTGGCTGCCCGGCCAGGCGGCGATCGCGGTGGTGGCGTCGGCGGCCAGCGCGCAGCTGGTCAGCCCGGCCCGGTACGCGTCGTGGAAGATCCGGTCGAGCCGGCCGAACGCGTCGTCGTCGATCGCCTGCCCCAGCATCTCGGCGTAGTAGTCGGCGATCGGCCGGCGGAACCGCACCCGGTGCTCGTCGGCGGTGACCGCCGGACCGCCGGCGCTGGCGAAGGCGATGTTGGTGGCCTGGACCACCAGGTCGAGGTCGTCGAGGAGGGTGCCGTTCCAGTCCCACACCAGGTGGCCGCGTGTCGAGGTCATCGCTGCACGATAAGCGGCCGGTCAGAGCTGCGGGGTGGTCAGGTCCCGCAGCAGGCGATCCTCCTCGACCCGCCAGTAGCCGTGCTCCCTGCCGTCGAGCAGCACCACCGGCAGCCTGTCGCCGTACTCGCGTTCCAGCTCGATCTCGTCGGTGACGTCCCGCTCGATCCAGCGGTCGCCGGTGACGGCCACCACCCGGTCGAGCGCCGCCTTCGCGTCCTCGCAGAGGTGGCAGCCGGGCCGGGTGATCAGGGTGAGCCGGGCGTCACGGCTGGACATCGGGTACCTCCGTGCGGATCTCGGTCGGCGGGGCCGGTGACGGCACCGGGGGCGCCGCCGGGCGGAGCTCGGTCTTGCGTACCTTGCCGATCGCCGAGTAAGGCAGGCTGTCGGCGAACTCGACGGCGGTCGGGCACTTGAACCGGGCCAGGTTACGCGCGCAGTGGCCGAGCAACTCCTCCGCCGTCGCCGTCGAGCCGGCCGCCCGCACCACGTACGCCTGGACAGTCTCGCCGGTCCGCGGGTGCGGCACCCCGAGGACGGCCGACTCGGCCACCCCGGGATGCGCCTGGAGCACCGACTCCACCTCGTGCGGGTAGACGTTGAAGCCGTTGACCAGGATCAACTCGCCGAGCCGGTCGACCAGGAACAGGTCCCCGTCGGCGTCGGCGTACGCCACGTCGCCGGTGGCCCACCAGCCGTCCGCGTCCGGCCCGCCCCGCCCGTCCGGCCAGTAGCCGGCGAACAGGTTGTCGCCCCGGACCACGATCTGCCCCGGGTCGGTGCCCTCCGCGTCGTCGGCGAGGTCCAGCTCGTCGGCGTCCTCCTCGACGGCGGGCACGCCGTCCCGCCACAGGTCCACGCCGTCCGGCCCGACCAGGCGCAGCCCCACGCCGGGCAGCGGGCGGCCGATGGACCCGGCCTTGGGCTGGCCGCCGACCAGCGTGGAGGTGAGCACCGGGGCGGTCTCGGTGAGGCCGTACCCGACGTGCACCCGGTGCCCGGTGGTCTCGGTGAAGCGCGCCGCGACCGCCGGCGGCAGCGGGGCCGCCCCGCACACCGCCACCCGCACCGAGGCCAGCGCCGCCGCCCCCGCCGCGCCCGCCTCGGCCCAGGTCAGGAACATCGACGGTACGCCGACCAGCACGCTGACCCGGTGCCGGGCGAGGTCGGCGAGCGCCCCGTCCGGGCCCAGCTCGTCGACCAGCACCCCGGTCGCCCCGTGGTGCAGCACGGCCCCGAGCCCGGAGTTCAGGCCGTACGCGTGGAACAGCGGCAGGGCGAGCAGCACGGTGTCGTCGGGGCCGACCACCGGCGGGTCGATCCGGCCGACCTGCCCGTGGTTGGCGGCCAGGGCGCGGTGCGACAGCATGGCGCCCTTGGGCCGGCCCTCGGTGCCGGAGGTGTAGAGCAGGACGGCGAGGTCGTCCCCGCCCCGGGTGGGGAGGTCGACCGGGCCGTCACCGCCGGTGACCGGCGGGGCGGTGTACACGGCGGCCAGCGCGGGCAGGTCGGCCCGGTTCACCCGGTCGCGGACCTCGGCCGCGCAGACCAGCACGGCGGCCCCGGAGTCGGCGAGCACGTGCCGCAGTTCCCGGGCGGTGAAGCCCGGGTTGACCGGCACCGCCACCAGGCCGGCCCGGAGCGCGGCGAGGTAGGCGACCACGAAGTCCGGGGTGTTGCCGAAGGCGATCGCGACCCGGGGCGGGTGCTCGTCGCCGACCGCCGGCCGCGCCGCTCCGGCCAGTGCCCGGGCGGTGGCGGTGACCGCCGCGTCCAGTTGAGACCAGGTCAGGGTCCGGTCGCGCCAGTGCAACGCGGGGCGGTCACCGTGAGCGACGGCCGCCCGGCTGAGCCGGTCGGCGAGGTTCGGCGCGGAACTGTCGACTGCGTCCTGCACGGTGGCTGAGTCTGGCACAGCCACGTCCACCCGGCCACGCCCCGAACGCCGGCCGCGCCGGCCCGCCCACCCCGGTCCTGCGGACGGGACCGCGCGGTGGCCCGTCCGGCCCGCTGTCCGGGCACGCGGGGCCGTCCCCTCCGGACAGCCGCCGCGACACGCCGAGGGCGATACGAAAACCGCTCCGACCAGGACTTTCCACCCAGAACCAGGTTCCGATGCGAAAGTCAACCGCACACGACGGACAACGGGTCCGCCATCGGTGCGACACGAGCGGAAATACTTCCGCCCTGTGTAACGGACTTGCCACGTGCGGGTGACGTTGGCCCTATCATCACTCGGGTCGGCTCACCCGATTTGCCGTGAGTCGACACCCCTCAGCCCGAGGAGGCCCCCGTGCCTGTGAGCGCATTGGACCAGCACCTCAAGGGGATCTGCCGCCCGTCGGCACGTCCCGGGACGACCCTGCCCGGCCGGGGCGTACCCGGTCCCGCCGCGACGCCGCGGCGGCCGGTGCGGCCGTGCCCCGTCTGGATCGGGGAGGCGCGGTGACCACCTTCGGCTACGCGGAACGGCCGACCGGGGTGACCGGCCCGACCCAGCGGATCCCCGTCAACGAGCGGCTGGAGCCCGACGGCGCCCGGTCGCCGCGCGGCGCGCGGCGCGCCGATCTGGAGTTGTCGCAGGCCCCGCGCACCGCCTCCGACGGATGGGGCCTCGCGGTGCGGGGCGAGGGGGCCCGGCGGGTCCGCAACCGCTCCCACCACAACGAGGCGCCGCCGCGCCCGGCGGTGCCCGGCGGCAACGCGAAGCCGGCCGCCGGCCGGCTCGGCGCCCCGTCGCGGCCGACCATGCCGGCGCAGGGCCGGCGCCCGGGCGACGGCCCGACCACCGCCGACCCGTCGGCCGGGGAGACCGCCATCCTGCCGGCGGTGCCGGCCGCCGACACCGCGGTGCTGCCCGCGGTGCCCGCCACCGCGGCCCCGGCCACCGGCTACCCGAGCCGCCCCGACCCGTCCGACCCGGCCACCGAGGTCTGGGCCCTGGTCGAGCGGGCGCAGGCCGGCGAGACCGAGGCGTTCGGCCTGATCTACGACCGGTACGTCGACACGGTCTTCCGCTTCGTCTACTTCCGCGTCGGCAACCGCCAGCTCGCCGAGGACCTCACCTCGGACACGTTCCTCCGCGCGCTCAAGCGGATCGGCAGCTTCACCTGGCAGGGGCGTGACCTCGGCGCCTGGCTGGTCACCATCGCCCGCAACCTGGTCGCCGACCACTTCAAGTCCGGCCGCTACCGGCTGGAGGTCACCACCGGGGACGTGCTCGACGCCGACCGGGAGGACCGGGGGCCGGAGGGCAGCCCGGAGGCCGCGGTCGTCGAGCACATCACCAACGTCGCGCTGCTCACCGCGGTGAAGCAGCTCAACCCGGAGCAGCAGGAGTGCATCGTGCTCCGCTTCCTCCAGGGCTTCTCGGTGGCCGAGACCGCCCGTGCCATGGGCAAGAACGAGGGCGCCATCAAGGCGTTGCAGTACCGGGCGGTGCGGGCCCTGGCCCGGCTGCTGCCCGACGGCTTCCAGCCCTGATCCACACTGCTCCCCGGACATCGCGCTGCGGGCTCCGCTGCCCGTGACGACGATCACGCTTTGTGATTTCGCCACCGGCCGCCCCGTAACCGCCGACCGGCGCGGTCCGTTTCTCCGGGTGCGACCAGTGGTTGTCCGGCGTCCCCGGGCCACCCGGTCCGGTGCGCACGGTCGGCCGTCTGGGGCCAGCCGTCGGCGTTCGCTGCCACCGGTCGCTGGTGACGACGACGGCCGTCCGGCCGTGACCAGTGAGAGGGGGTGCCTGCGGTGGACAGCAACCTCTTCTCCCGTCGGCGGGCCGAGCGTTTCGCGCAACTCCTCGACGAGGCCAACGGCGGCCGGCGGCACCACGTCCGTTCCCGGGCCGACGACGAACTCGCCCCGCTCGTAGCGGTGGGCCAGCGGCTCGCCACCGACCGGCCGGCCCTTGAGGTCGACCCGGACTTCCGCGCCGGGCTGCGCGCGATGCTGGTCGCCACCGCCGAGCGGGAGGGCGTGGGCACCCCGGCGCAGGCCGGGACCGCCCCGGCGAGCACCGGGGCCCGCGGCTCCCTGCTGCCGGCGGCGACCGGCCGGCGGGTCCGCGCCCGCGGGGCCATCCTGGTCGGCGTGGCCGCCGGGGCGGTCGCCCTCTCCGGCATCTCCTTCGCTAGCGAGAACGCGCTGCCCGGCGACGCCCTCTACGGCATGAAGCGCTCGACCGAGCGCGCTCAGCTCGCCCTGACCAGCTCGGACATCAGCCGGGGACAGCTCTTCCTCGACTTCGCCCGGACCCGGCTCGACGAGGCGGCCAACGTCCACGGTGACCGGTTCGGCTTCAGCACTGTCCTGGACGACATGGACGCGGACACCCGGCAGGGCATCCGCCTGCTGACCACGGTGGCCGCGCAACGCTCCGACCCGGCCCCGCTGGACGCGATCGACGCGTTCCTCACCGGCCAGCGGCACGCGGTCAGTGGTCTGCTCGACCGGGTGGATCACACCTACGAGGACCGCACCCGCCGGTCGCTCGCCCTGCTCGACGTGGTGGGCCGGCGCGCTGACGGGCTCCGCGCGGCGATCGCCTGCGGTCTACCGGCACCGGCCGCCAGCGACGCGCTGGGCCCCGCCCCGGTCAGCTGCCCCGGCGACCGCTGACCGCCGGTCCAGCGCGGCGGCAACCGTGCGCCACCGCACGGAGCCGTTCGCTCCTCCGCGGCGCCGTCTCGCGCCACCGCGCCGAGCCGTCTCGCGCCTACCGCACCGAGCCGGCCGCGCCACCGCGCTGAGCCGTAAGCGCACACGCCTGGTGGCCGGAGCCGCTCGCGCCACACTTCGCCAAGCGGACACCCGGCCGTCACAGCGCGCCGGATAGGCTCGTCGGGGAACACGTTCGCGGTCGCCGACGGGAGGGAGGTCGCCATGGCCCGGGCCCGGAAGGTGACGATCAGCACCGACGTCCACGGCCACACCGCCGGCTGGTCGGAGACCCTGGGGGCGCCCCCGGCCACCCCGACGCCCGACCCCACCGCCGCCGCCTTCTTCGACGTGGACAACACGATGATGCAGGGCGCGTCGATCTACTGGTTCGCCCGGGGGCTGGCCGCCCGGAAGTACTTCACCACCGGTGACCTGGCCCGGTTCGCCTGGCAGCAGGCGAAGTTCCGGCTGCTCGCCACCGAGCACGCCGGGGACATGTCCCAGGCGAAGGAGGCGGCGCTCGCCTTCGTCCAGGGCTGGCGGGTCGACGACGTGGAACGGCTCGCCGAGGAGATCTTCGACGAGCTGATGGCCCCGCGGATCTGGGCCGGCACCCGCCGGCTGGCCCAGCGGCACCTCGACGCCGGTGAGCGGGTGTGGCTGGTCAGTGCCGCCCCGGTGGAGATCGGCCGGGTGATCGCGGCCCGGCTCGGGCTGACCGGGGCGATCGGCACGGTCGCCGAGGTGGTCGACGGGGCGTACACGGGCCGCCTGGCCGGCGACCTCATGCACGGTCCGGCCAAGGCCGAGGCGATCACGCAGCTCGCCGGGGTCGAGGGGCTGGACCTGGGCCGCTGCACCGCCTACAGCGACTCCGCCAACGACCTGCCGATGCTGTCCATCGTGGGGCACCCGGTGGCGGTCAACCCGGATCCGGCGCTGCTGCGGCAGGCCCGCCAGCATGGTTGGGCCGTCCGCGACTTCCGCACCGGGCGCCGGGCAGTCAAGATCGCCGTACCGTCGACGGCCGCCGCCGGGCTGGTCGCCGGCGCGGTCACCGCCGGCCTGGCGCTGCACCGCCGGCGCCACCGCGCCGGCTGAACCCGCCGGGTCAGGGGCCGAACGGATCGGGGCGGCGTTCGAGCAGCTTGTGCAGGGTCTGCTGGATGGTCTCCCGCACCTGGTCGGCGAGGTTGAACACGACCAGCGGGTCGTCGGCCGACTCGCGCAGGTGCGCGGTGGGGATGGGCGGGCAGAACTCGATCAGCCACTTGCTCGGCAGCGGCACCATGCCCAGCGGACCCAGCCAGGGGAAGGTCGGGGTCACCGGGAAGTACGGCAGCTTGAGCAGCCGGGCGAGCGGCTTGATGTCGGCGAGCATCGGGTAGATCTCCTCGCCGCCGACGATCGCCACCGGCACGATCGGCGTGCCGGTACGCAGCGCCGCCGAGACGAAGCCGCCCCGGCCGAACCGCTGCAGCTTGTAGCGGTCGGCGTAGAGCTTGCCGACACCCTTGAAGCCCTCCGGAAAGACGCCGACCAGTTCGCCATTGCCGAGCAGCCGTTCGGCGTCCGGGTTGCACGCCACCGTGCCGCCGGTCTTGCGGGCGATCTCGGAAACCAGCGGCATCCGGAAGACCAGGTCGGCCCCGAGCAGCCGCAGGTAGCGGTGCGCCGGGTGCCGGTCGTGCAGCGCGGCGGACAGCACCAGCGCGTCCAGTGCCACCGTGCCGGAGTGGTTGCCGACCACCAGGCCGGCGCCGGCTTCCGGCACGTGCTCGACGCCGCTGACCTCGGTGCGGAACCAGTCCCGGTAGAGCACCCGCAGCAGCGGGTGGAAGACCGCGTCGGTCAGGTGCGGGTCGAAGCCGAACTCGTCCACCTCGTAGTCGCCGGAGAGCCGCCGCCGCAGGAAGGCGAGCCCCTTGGCGACCTTCCCGTCCCAGTGGTCCCCGGGCCGATCCGCCACGGCCGGCCCCGGCCTCGCGACCGCCCCGGCCCCCTCGCCCGGCGCGGCGGCGGCCGGCTCGTCGGCGGAGGTGTCCGGCTCGTCCAGCGACGCCGGGTCGGTGGCGGCCGCCGTCGAGCGCCGGTGCCCGTTGCGCCGCGCGGGCTCCCCGTCCGGCCTCGGCACGGTCAGCGGTACGTCGTAGCGGGACTCGCCCCGCTCCTCGGCGCCGCTCACGCCGCCGCCTCGCTCTGCTCCACGGCGGCGCGAGGCGCCGCGCTACTGAGCCTGATGGCTCGCTCGCTCCGCTCGCTCACGGCCGCTCCCGGACGGCGGACCGGACCTGCCGGATGCTCTCCAGCACCAACTCCTCGGCTGCGGCGAGCTGGTCCCGGGTCACCACGACGCCGCCGTGGTGCGCGCGGATGAAGTCGTCGAAGGCGGCGGCGGTCGAGCGGGGCGTGAAGCCGTACTCGCGCTCCAGTCGGCTGGTGTCCACCACCCGACCGTGCACGAAGAGGTCGACCTGGTCCAACCCGTACCGGCCGAAGCCCAGGCTGCGGGCGATCGCGGCAGCCCCGGAGAGGCCCGGCTCCAGCACCGGTACGGCCACCCGGCCGGCCCGCCGGATGGCCTGGGTGAGGGAGAGTACCCCCGGCCCGGCGACGTTGTAGGTCCCCGGGTGCTCCTCGGCGACCGACCGGTGCAGCACCTCCAGCGCGTCGTCGATGTGGACGAACTGGAGCCGGGGGTCCCGGCCGAAGACCGTGGGCACGACCGGCTGCGCGAAGTAACGGGTGAGGGTGGTGTCCGCGGTGGAGCCGATGAACGGCGCGAACCGCAGCACGGTCGCGGTGACGTCGGGCCGGCGGCGGCGGAACCCGCGGACGTACCCCTCGATGTCGAGGATGTCGCGGCCGAACCCGCCGCGCGGCACCTCACGCGGCTCGGTCTCCTCGGTGAAGACCGCCGGGTCGCGGAACGACGCGCCGTACGCGGCGGTCGACGACCGGACCACCAGCTTGCGCAGCCGGGGCGCCCGCTGGCAGGCGGCGAGCAGCTGCATGGTGCCGATGACGTTCTGTTCCTTCATCGCCGCCCGGCCGCCGTGCTGCGGGTCGGGGGCGGTGACCAGCGCCAGGTGCACGACCGCGTCCACGTCGAGGTCGGCGAGGAGACCGCCGAGGGAGTCGAGGTCGAGACGGATCCGTTCGACGCCGTCGAGCAGGTCGGCGAACTCGGGGTTGGGGGTTGGGTCGACCCCGATGACGCGGTCGATGCGGGGGTCGGCGGCGAGGCGGGCGGCCACGTGCGCGCCGAGGTAGCGGCCGACCCCGGTCACGACGACGACCCCCGGAGCACCCGAGGTGCCACCGGGGGTCATGTCGTGCGCCTTGCGCGGCAGGCGGGATCGAGCCGGGACATCCACGGCCTGATCACCTGAGCCTCCGAGGGTCGACAGTTGGCAAGTGCCGAGCGCCGGGCCGGGGCCCGGCCCCGGTCACTTGCCGAGACGGCGACGCTGGACGCGGGTCTTGCGCAGCAGCTTGCGGTGCTTCTTCTTAGCCATGCGCTTGCGGCGCTTCTTGACCACCGAGCCCATACGACAGCCTTTCGATGCAACGTGCGGGGCGGACCGGATGACACCACCGCGGGTGGCGTCGGTGACCGCTTGCGGACAATGGACCGGACCAGCGTGGTGGGCAGGGCACACCAGGGTGCGGTCACGGTCGGGGTCCAGGGTAGCCGGAGTGCGTCAGCAGGACCAACGCGCCCCCGTCGATGCCCGTTACGTCGCACTCGGCGGCGCGGCCGGCGCCGCGGTCAGGCGCTCTCCTGGAACGCGCCGCGGAGGTACTCGTGCACCGCGTGCTCAGGCACCCGGAACGAGCGGCCGACCCGGACCGCGGTCAGCTCACCGCTGTGCACGAGGCGATAGACCGTCATCTTGGACACCCGCATCACCGTCGCCACCTCGGCGACGGTCAGGAACCTGACATCCGACAGCCGACCGTCGGACTGCGACCCGGCCATGGCTCACCGACCAATCCCATGCCCGGCGCGTGCCGCCGGGCCGGTTGATCCGGCCGGGCGAGCGACGCGCGTGTTACCAGTACGGTAGCGGGACGGCTGTGACCGGCGCGATCCCTTCCTCCGTTTGATCATGGGCCGCTCGCCGTTTTACCGCCGTTGACCTGCCGTTTTCCGCCCGTACGGGTGCCACGTCCGGTTCCTGGCAGCCAGCCCGCGGCCGGGACGCCGCACGCGTCACTCGGCTCGCAGCGCCACCACCGGATCGAGCCGGCCGGCCCGCTGGGCCGGGACCACGCCGAAGACGATGCCGACCGACGCCGAGACCCCGAAGGCGAGCGCCAGCGACCACCAGGTGATCGCGGCCGGGATCGGCGAGACGGCGTCGACCAGGAGCGCGGTGCCGACGCCGAGCGCCATCCCGGTCAACCCACCGATCGAGGTGAGCAGCACCGCCTCCAGCAGGAACTGCACCCCGATGTCCCGGGGCCGGGCGCCGACCGCCTTGCGCAGGCCGATCTCGCGGGTCCGCTCGCGTACCGAGACGAGCATGATGTTGGAGACCCCGACGCCGCCGACGAGCAGCGAGATGCCGGCGATGGCGGCCAGTACGCCGGTCAGCACACCGAGGATGTCGCCGAGCACGCCGAGGATCTGCTGCTGGGTCACGGCGCTGAACTCGGTGTCCGGGTGCCGGCGGGACAGCTCGGCGACGATCCGGTCGCCGAGTTGGTCGATCCGCTCCCGGTCGGGGGCCTTGACCGCGATGCCGTCGACCCGCTGCGTGCCCCAGAGCCGCTGCGCGGCGGTCACCGGGATGTGCACCTCGCCGTCCCGGTCCACCCCGAGGCTCTGGCCGAGCGGGGTGAAGACGCCGATCACCCGGAACCGGACCCCGGCCAGGGCGATCTGCTGGCCGAGCGGGTCCCGGTCGGGGAAGAGCGCGCGGGCCACCGACGCCCCGAGCACCGCGACCCGGCGGCTGGTGTCCACGTCGGCGCCGGTGAGGTAGCGGCCCCGGGCCAGCGAGCGGGTGAAGACGGTCGGGGTGGTCTCCAGCACGCCCTGCACGGTGGTGAAGTCGGAGCGGGCGCCGGCTCGGGCGGTCGCGCCGGAGGCGATGGTGACGGCCACCCGTCCGGGGTCGCCCACCACCCGGGAGACCGCGTCCACGTCCTTGAGGGTCAGCGGCGAGACCACCGGGGCGGTGCCGACGTCGAGCTTGCCGGGGACCACCAGGAGCAGGTTCGAGCCGAGCCCCTCCACCTGCTGTTCGACCTTCTGCTTGGTGCCGGTGCCGATGGCCACGAGCAGCACCACCGACGCGACGCCGATGATCACCCCGAGCATGGTCAGCGCGCTGCGCATCCGGTTGGCCCGCAGCGCGTCCAGCGCCACCCGCCACGCCTCGGCGAGCCTCACGATCCGCCCCCAGCCTGGGGTTCGTCGCCGCCGGCGCCCTCGGCGAGCCGGCCCGAGGACGGGCGGGAAAGGCGTCCGGTGGCTCCGGCGGCGCCGCCGGAGCCACCGGACGGGTGCCCCGGGCCGCTTCCGGACACGGACCGGGGCTCCGCGCTGGGAGCGCCGTCCAGTGTCGCAGGTCGACCGACGGCACCGGACAGCGGTCGATCATGAACGACGTCCGACCGCACCCGGCCGTCGCGCACGGCGATCTGCCGGCGGGCCCGGGCGGCCACCTCCTGGTCGTGGGTCACCATCACCAGGGCCACCCCGGACTCGGCGTTCAACCGTTCGAGCAGCTCCAGCACCGCCTCCCCGGTGGCGCTGTCCAGGTTGCCGGTGGGCTCGTCGGCGAGCAGCACCGCCGGGTCGGTGACCAGGGCGCGGGCGATCGCCACCCGCTGCTGCTCACCGCCGGAGAGCTGGTTGGGCCGGTGGTGCAGCCGGTGCCCGAGCCCGACCCGGCCGAGCGTCGCCGCCGCGCGGTCGCGCCGTTGCCGCGCCCCGATCCCCCGGTAGACCAGGGGCAGCGCCACGTTGTCCACCGCGGACGTCCGGGGCAGCAGGTGGAACGCCTGGAAGACGAAGCCGATGGTCTCGTTGCGCAGCGTGGCCAGCTCGGGCGCGGAGAGCGTGGCGACGTCCCGGCCGCCGATCACCAGCCGGCCGTCGGTGGGCCGGTCCAGCCCGCCGAGCAGGTGCATCAGCGTCGACTTGCCCGAGCCGGACGGCCCGACCACCGCCACGTACTCGCCGGGGTCGATGGTGAGCGACACGCCGCGCAGCGCGGGCACGGACACCCCGTCGAGCTGGTACGTCCGGGACACGTCGACCGCCTCGATGGCCGGCACCCCGACGGGCAGGGTCATTTCAGTTCCTGGCCGTCGCGGACCTGGTCGGTCCCGCGGACCACGATCCGGTCGCCGGCCTGCACTCCGCTGACGATCTGCACCAGATCCGGCCCCTGCACGCCGACGGTCACCGGCACCCGGTCGGCCCGGCCGTCCCGCAGCACCCAGACCGCGTCCCGGCCGTCGGCGGAGAAGATCGCCGAGGCGGGTACGGCCACCGCGTCGGCGGCCTCGCGGACCCGGAGATGCACCACGGCGTTCATGCCGGGGCGGGGCGTGGGCGCCGACTCGCCCTCGCCGAGCCGCCCGGCGCCGAGGCCGAGCCGGACCCGATAGGTGACGCCGCCGCGGGCCGAGCTGGTGGGGAGCACGTCGACCGAGCGGACGGTGGCGTCGTACGTCGCCCCGGTGACCGCGTCCAGCTCCACGGCGGCGGTGAGACCAGCCCGGACCAGCAGCACGTCGGTCTCGTCGACCTCGGCGAGCAGGCCGAGCTGCCCGGTGTCCACGATGGTGAGGACGGGCGTGCCGGCGGTGACCCGGCCGCCCGCCGGCACCGCGTCGTCCACGCCCGCCGGCGGGCCGCCCTGCCCGGTGGACCCGAACGCCGACGGGTCGATCCCCGCCGCGCCGCCACCGGCCGACCCGAGCAGGCCGGTGAGGTCGGTTGGCGCCGCGGCCCGGGTGCCGCCCGGCTGCACCACGCCGGCGATCGGGGCCCGCAGCGTCAACGCGTCGACGGTCGCCTTCGCCAGGTCGTACGCCTGCTGGGCCTGGAGGCGCTGCGCGGTCGACAGGGCGCCGACGGCGCTGTTCAGCCCGGCCATCCCGCGCTGCACAGCGGCGACCGCCCGGTCGGCGGCGCGGGCGGCCGACTCGTACTGCCGCTGGGCGGACTCGACCTGGAGCAGCAGCGCGGACCGCAGCTGCGGATCGCCGATCTTCCCGGCCGCCCGGCGCGCGGCGTCGAACGCCTCGGCGGCGGCGCGGTCGGTGCCGCGCCGGCTGCCGCCCAGGTCGCCGACGCCGACGCCCCGGCCGGCCTGCTTCGCCGCGCGCAGCGCCGCGCGGGCCTGCCGGAGCCGGTCCTGCGCGGACGGCGAGTCGATCACGGCGAGCACCTGGCCGCGGCTGACCCGCTGCCCGGGTTGGACGCGCAGGCTGGCCAGGGTGCCGTCGGCGGGCGCGGTGAGCGTGGCGGCGGCCCGGGCGGTCACGGTGGCCGGCGCGTCGATCACCTCGGCGACCGGGGACCGACCCACCTGGGCCACCGCGATCGGGGAGTTGTCGTCGCCGCACGAGGCGGCGGTGGTGCCGGTCAGGACGACGACGGCGAGCAGGGCGGTGACGAGGCGGGGGCGGGTGGCCGCGGGCAGCCGCGGCGGGTCGGGGCGGGCCACCGGCCCATGCTACGAGCCGACGTCGACCGCCGACCCGCCACTCAACCCGCCACGGCGCGGACGTAGGCGACGCAGTCGTCGTGCAGGGCGGACCACCGCTCACCGAACACCTGGTCCGCCGCGTCGTCCAGGGCGCGGTGCTCGTGCACCACCGTCCGGAAGAAGTCGAGCACCCGCTGCTCCCCGTACCGGTCGACCAGGTGGCGTACGGCCAGGTAGCCGACGCCGTAGCTGCCGCCGACCCGGTCGTCGGCCGCGTCGTCGGCGGGGGCCAGCGAATCGAGCCGGCCGGTCCACCCGCCGTGGACGAGCGTGCGCACCTCGGCCAGGCCCTCGTAGCGGCCCACCGGCTGGCCGTCCGTACCCGCGTACTCGGCCAGCCCCTCCACGAGCCACCAGTTGGACCGGTCGGAGTAGCCGTGGTCCGGCAGGGACGCGGCGTGGGTCAGCTCGTGCCGGAGCAGCTCGCCGACCCCGGCCGAGGTGAGGCTCTGCGCGTTCAGCACGACGTCGTGGTGTCCGCCGCCGACGCCGACCGCGTACCCGGCGGTCCACTTCGGTCGGCCACCGCCGTACCAGCGCTGCCACTCCGCCCGGCCGGCGTAGAAGACCAGGTAGGGGTCCGGTGGGGTGCCGGTGACCGCGTAGCGGTCGGCGACCGCGGCGGCGGCCTCGGCCTGGGCGAGCAGCCCGGGAAGCTTGGCCCGCAGCGCCGGCGTGGTGGCGACGACGGCCCGCTTCCCGACCGCCACGGCCAGGTCACTCACCTCCCAGGGCCGGGCACCGGCGGGCTTCGCCCGGGACTCCTCGACGGCGAGCAGTCGGGGTTCCTCTCCGACCACGTGCCACCGGGTGCCGATCTTCACCGTGCTCGGGGTGCAGCCGGGCACCACGAAGCAGTAGCGGACCGTCACCGCCAGCCGCCACTCCCCCGGTCGCCCGTCGACCGCCGCCGGCACCCCGTCCGCCGCCGGCTGCCACACGGTGACCCGCAGCGCGTGCAGCGCGGCGTACCGGCGGATGAGGTCGGGGCGGCCGGCCGGCTCGGCGACGGCGAGGAAGCCGGCCCGGTCGCCGCCGAGCAGCGCGCTCGCCTGACGGTCGAGCTGCGCCGTCATCCGCACGCCGAGTCGCCGCGCCGCCGCCGCGGCCGGATCGTCGTCCCGGCCCGCCGCTGGCCGCCCGGCCGCATCCCCCACCAGACCCAGCAGGAGTACGCCCGGAACACCGCACGCCACCAGGGCGAGCACCAGCGCCAGCGCGGTCCAGAGCGGCCAGCCCCGACGACGACGCAGCGCTCCGCCGCTCGCCGCGACGGCCGGATCGGGCTGCTCGCCGTCGCTCACCGCCGGGCCCGGGGCCTGCTCGTCACCGTCGGTCACCGGCGAAGGGTACGACCAATCGGGCGATCCGGCCAGAGGCCCGCGCGTCGGCAAGGTGCCGCCCACTCCCGTCCGCCCGAACGAGTGTTCCCGGCACCTACGAACTTGATGTCGCAGACGACTCACCGGCGGCGGGGGGTGGCCGCGCCCGACGGACCCGCGCGTGAGTCGTTTTCGACATCAACTCTGTAGGCACCCGAAGGTGTCGTCCCGCTCCGCCGGGCATCCGCCGGCCCGGTCACGCCCGGCTCGGCGCGAGCCAGGCCACCACGCGGGACCGCGGAGTGGGGCGATGGTGCTGCCGGGCGCAGGGCCCGCCCGCGAGGCGCGCCGGCAGCGGGCAGCGTGCGGGCCGGCTCAGACCGGGTCGCCGGAGAGCGCGAGCAGCGCCTTGTCCGCCGTCCAGAGGGCGACCAGCAGGACTCCGGGTACCGGCTGCCCGGCCGACGCGAGCAGCAGGCCCCCGGTGACGAAGCAGGCGGCCTGCACGGTGAGCTTGGCCGCCGCAGGCAGCGACACGGTGGCCTTCGGCGAGCAGAACAGGCCCCACACCACGGCGATCAGCAGCGGCGCGCCGAGGCCGGCGAGCAGCCGGACCGACCAACTGGCGTCGCGGGTGAAGCCCCACCAGCCGGCGGCGACGAGCAGCGCCAGTTCCAGCAGGAAGATGAGCCCCAGCAGCGGTGCCTTCATCAGGACCGCCAGCCCCGGAACGCGGTGTCCAGCGCGGCCACCATCTGGTCGAAGGAGCGGTCGATGTCCCGGGGCAGGCCAAACCCACCGGCCGCCTCGAGGGTGCTGAAGCCGTGCACCGCGGCCCGGAACATCCTGGTGGCGTCGACGGCCGCATCGCCGGTGAGGTCGTACCCGCGCAGGATCGCGTAGATCGCGCCGACGGCCCGCTCGGCGGCGGCGACATGCTCGGGGTCGGCGGGATCCGGCGCCCGCTGTATGGCCGGGTAGCGGCCGGGGTGCCGGCGGGCGTACCCCCGGTACGCCGCGGCCACCGCGCGGAGCGCGTCGTCGCCGGCCCGGCCCGCGGCGGCGGCGGTCAGCTCGGTGGCGATCTCTGCGGTCGCCAGCACGGCCAGCTTCCGGTGCAGGTCGTCCACGCCCTTGACGTGCTTGTAGAGGCTCGGCAGCGCGACCCCGAGCCGGCCGGCGAGCGCGGCCAGGGTGAGCCGGTCGTAGCCGACCTCGTCGGCGAGCACGGCCGCCTCCCGGACCACGGCCGCCGGGGTGAGGCCGGCCCTAGGCACCGAACGTCACCGCCAGGAACTCGACCAGGTCGGCGGCGGTGGCGTCGGGCTGGTCGGCGTGCGGGTAGTGACCGGAGTCGGCGATCATGCGCGCCTCGGCGGTGGCGAACAGCCGCCGGGCGGCCCGCGCCTCGGCGCCTGGGTCCGGGAAGTCCGGGTCCTTCGTACCCATCAGCACCAGCACCGGCTGCCGCACGTCCCGGGCCCGCGCGGTCCAGTGCGGCTCGACCGGCGCGATCACGCCGCGCACCGCGGCCATCCGGCCGCGCAGCTTGGCGACCAGTTCCTTCCGGTACGCGGCGTCGTCGTCCGGCCGCCCGCAGGGGAAGAGCGTGCGGTGAAACATCCCGAACAGTCGGGGGCTGCGCAGGACGACCGCCTGCGCCAGGCGCATGACCGGGTTAGGGTTCGGCGGGGCGACGAACGGGCTGACCTGGACGATGCCGTTGACCAGCTCGGGCGCGTCGGCGGCGGCGAAGACCACGGCCGCCGCGCTGGACGAGCTGCCGACCAGGGTGGCCGGGCCGCCGAGCGCCCGGACCACGGCGAGCAGGTCGGCGCCCACCTCCGCCGGGGCGTACGTGGGCCAGTGGGCGCTGGAGTCGCCGTGCCCGCGGACGTCGACCGAGGCCACCCGGTAGCCGGCCGCCACCAGCCGGGGCACCAGGTGCCGGAAGGTTGCCCGGTTCTCCCCCATACCGTGCGAGAGGACCACCAGCGGGCCCGCCCCGTGCACCTCGTACGCGATGGCTCCGCCGTCCCGCGACACCCGGCTAACAGTCATAGCCAAAAGGCTAATGCCATTAGCTTCAACCGTCAAGGGTGCCCAGGAACGAGGAACGGGCCGGCGGGACAGGGTCCCACCGGCCCGTTCCGCCGCCGGTCAGCTCACTTCTTCGAGATCAGCGCGCGCCCGAAGAACATCAGGTTGGCCGGGCGCTCGGCCAGCCGCCGCATCAGGTAGCCGTACCACTCGTCGCCGTAGGGCACGTAGGTGCGCACCGTGTAGCCCTCACCGACCAGGCGGGCCTGCTCCTCGGGGCGGATGCCGAACAGCATCTGGAACTCGAAGCGCTCCGGCTCGCGGTCGAACCAGCGGGCCCGGTCCGCGCCGATGGCGATCAGCCGCGGATCGTGGGTGGCCAGCATCGGGTAGCCGTCCCCGGACATCAGCACGTTCAGGCACCGCACGTACGACTTGTCCACCTCGCGGGCGGACTGGTAGGCCACCGACTCCGGCTCCTTGTACGCGCCCTTGCAGAGCCGCACCCGCGACCCCGCGCCGGCCAGCTCCCGGCAGTCCGACTCGGTACGCCGCAGGTACGCCTGGAGCACCGCGCCGGTCGACGGGTAGTCCTTGCGCAGCTTGGCGAGGATGTCCAGGGTCGAGTCGGTGGTGGTGTGGTCCTCCATGTCCAGGGTGACCGTGGTGCCCGCCGCGTCGGCCGCCGCGCAGATCGCCCGCGCGTTGTCGTACGCGAGCTGCTCGTCGAACTTCTGCCCGAGGGCGGACAGCTTCACGCTCACCTCGGCCGCCGGGGTGAGCTCGGCGGCGGCGAGCAGCCGCAGCAGCTTGAGGTATTCGTCCCGGGTGGCGTTCGCCTGCTCGGGGGTGACGGTGTCCTCGCCGAGGTAGTCGAGGGTGACCGCTTGGCCGTCGGTGACGAGTACGCGGGTCGCGCGCAACGCGTCGTCGGTGCCGGCACCGGCGACGAACCGGCGGACGACGTCCCGGGTGAACGGGGCCGTCGCAACGAGCCGCTCGACCTGGGATGACCGGGAGGCGGCGAGGATGACGGAACGGAGCATGAGCTGAGCGTAACGCCCGCTCGCCGACCCCCGCCCGGGGCCGGCCACCAACGTCACGCTCCGTCCCGGCCAGGGGAAACGAGGGCTCCCGGTCGCCGCGCGGCGACCGGGAGCCCTCCGGGCAGGCGGGCTGGCGCGGATCGGCTACAAGGATCTTGTGGAACGACACCCCCGACGCCGCCTCCGGTCGGCCACCGTGCAGCTCGGCGCGCTGACCGCTCTGGCGCTCGCCCTCTCCGGCTGCAACCTGACCGACGACGATGACGACTGCGCCCTCGGCCCGGCCGATGGCGGCGGGGACAACGTCGCGCTGGCACTGCGGGCCCCGGCACCCGCCGCCGCGCGGGACGCGTCCCCGCCGGTCGCCGCGGCGCTGCCCGCGCGCGGTGGCTTCGGCACCCACCTCGCCTCCTGCGGCGGCTGAGGTGCGGCGCGAGGCCAGCCTCCCGCGCCCCGGCTGGGACGCCACCATCCGCTCCCAAGGTCTGGTGTACGTCGACACCGAACTGCCCGACGGCGGCGTGATGTCGTACTGGGACGAGACCGCGGCGTACGCCTTCGAACTGGACGAGGTGCTCCGGCTGGAGGAGGCGACCGAGGAGCTGCACCGGATGTCGGTGGCCGCCGCCGAGCACGTGGTGGCCCGCAACCGGTACGCGGAGTTCGGCATCCCGGCCTGGGCCGCCGAGGCGGTCGCCCGGTCGCTGCGCGAGGCACCGCCGACCCTCTACGGCCGCTTCGACCTCTGGTACGACGGGTCCTGGCCGCCGAAGCTGCTGGAGTACAACGCCGACACGCCGACCGCGCTGGTCGAGGCGAGCATCGTCCAGTGGTACTGGCTGGAGCACATCCGGCCCGCGGCGGACCAGTGGAACAGCCTGCACGAGCGGCTGGTCGGGGCGTGGGCGAAGATCGGTGCCGGCCTGCACGACCGGCGGGTGCACGTGGTCTGGTCCGCGGCAGAGGAGTCGGGCGAGGACCAGATCACCGCCGGCTACCTCGCCGAGACGGCCCGCCAGGCCGGGCTGGACGTCACGCTCATGCCGATCCAGGAGATCGGCTGGGACGGGCGACGCTTCGTGGACGCCGCCGACCGACCGATCACCACCTGCTTCAAGCTCTACCCGTGGGAGTGGATGCTGGCCGAGCCGTACGGGCCGCCGGCGCTGGCACCGGGCACCCCGACCACCTGGATCGAGCCGGCCTGGAAGCTGC
Source organism: Micromonospora sp. NPDC007230 (assembly GCF_042869115.1). Classification (NCBI taxonomy): domain Bacteria; kingdom Bacillati; phylum Actinomycetota; class Actinomycetes; order Micromonosporales; family Micromonosporaceae; genus Micromonospora; species Micromonospora sp. NPDC007230. The sequence continues at coordinate 333,502 of NZ_JBIAFE010000001.1, forward strand.
TGCTGTCGAACAAGGCGCTGCTGGCGGTGCTCTGGGAGCTGTACCCGGACCACGAGTACCTGCTGCCGGCATACCTGGACTCGCCGCGCGGGATGACCGAGTACGTGGCGAAGCCGCTGCTCGGCCGGGAGGGCGCGGCCGTCCGCATCGTGACCCGAGGCACCGAGATCACCAATCCCGGGAGCTACGGCGACGAGGGCTTCTGCTACCAGGAGTTCCGCGCGTTGCCCGATTTCGCCGGCAATCACACGGTGCTGGGGAGCTGGATCGTCGACGGCGAGTCGGCCGGCGCCGGGGTGCGCGAGAGCGCGAGCCTCATCACCGACAGTTACGCCCGGTTCCTCCCCCACTACATCGACGCGCCGCGAACGCCGTGAGTCGTCTACCGTTGGTCTCGTGAACTTCGACGCGTACGCCCGGACCGGAGTTGATCTCGTCAACACCCGTCTGGACGACCTCGACGACCTGCGGGCCCTGTTTCCGGACGAGAACGCGTGGATGCGCGACGAGGTCACGGAGCGGGACCTGGCGATCCTCCGGCGGGCGCAGAAGCGCCTGCGCGACGTCTTCGAGTACGGCACCTCGGGCCGGGACGGCGAGGCGGTGGCGGAGCTGAACACGCTGCTGGAGGCGTTCCCGGTGCAGCCGCGCATCTCCGGCCACGACTCCAGCGACTGGCACATGCACGTGACCAGCCGGGGTGCCTCGGTCTCGTCGGAATACCTGGCCGGCGCGGTCTGGGGCCTGTCGGTCTGGCTCTGCGAGTACGGCAGCGCCCGGTTCGGCGTCTGCGCCGACGAGCGCTGCGGCAACGTCTACCTGGACACCTCGTCGAACTGCTGCCGGCGGTTCTGCTCGGAACGCTGCGCCACCCGCTCGCACGTGGCCGCCCACCGGGCCCGGAAGCGGGCCGCCGTCGGCGACCAACTGCCGGTGCCGGCCCAGTCGGAACCGCTCACCCCGGTCAGCTGACCCGCACCAGGGTCAGGCGTCGACCGGGGACGGGGCGGTGAGGTTGGCGCGGGCGAACTCGAGCGCCGCGCGGAGGTCGGCCTCACGCACCGCGCGGCTCTTCGCGCCCCGGGTGGTGACCTCCACCGCCACCGAACCGGTGAAGCCACGGCCGGCCAGCGAGCGGAGCAGCTCCGCGCAGGGCTGGCCGCCACGACCGGGCACCAGGTGCTCGTCGCGCCCCTCGCCGGTGCCGTCGCCCAGGTGCACGTGGGCCAGGCCCGACCCCATCCGGTCGGCCATCGCCAGGGCGTCGGTGTGCGAGGCGGCGCAGTGCGAGAGATCCAGGGTGTACGCGGCGTAGCCGGTGTCGGTCGGGTCCCAGCCCGGGACGTACGGGACGAACTGCCGGCCGGCCATCCGCACCGGATACATGTTCTCCACCGCGAAGCGCAGCCCGCCGAACTGCCCGGCGATCGTGTCAAGGCCGTCGGCGAAGTTGCGGGCGTAGTCCCGCTGCCAGGTGAACGGCGGGTGCACCACGACCGTGGGTGCCTCCAGCGTCTCGGCCAGCTCGGCGGCCTTGCGCAGCCGCTCCCACGGATCGGGGCTCCACACCCGCTGGGTGACCAGCAGGCACGGGGCGTGCACCGAGAGGACCGGGACGCCGTAGTGGTCGGCCAGGCCGCGCAGCGCGCCCGGGTCCTGACTCACCACGTCGGTCCAGACCATCACCTCGACGCCGTCGTACCCGAGCGCCGAGGCCAGCTGGAACGCCGCCGCGGTCCGCTCAGGGAAGACCGAGGAACTGGAGAGGAGCACCGGCACGCGGGTAGTCACACCCTTCAGGGTAACCGCCTCCGCCGCAGCCCATCAGGACGAGCCTCCCCAAACCGCCCAGACCGACCCCGGTCACATCGGCGCCAGCTGATCGAGCCGGCGGAGGATGACTCCCTCCCGCAGCGCCCACGGGCAGATGTCCAACCGGTCCACGTCGAGCCGGCGCAGCACCGCCTCGGCCACCACGGCGCCGGCCAGCAGCTGGTGGGCCCGCCCCGCGCTCACCCCCTCCAGCTCGGACAGCTGCGCCGGCGGGATGTGCCGGATGAAGCCGAGCACCTGCCGCAGCCCGGTCCGGGTCAGGCTGCGCGGGGCCCACAGCCCGGCGCCCGACGGGGCGGCCCCGGCCAGCCGGGCCAGCGTCCGGAACGTCTTCGAGGTGGCGACCGGCCGCTCCCAGCCCACCTCGGCCAACTGCTTCACCACCGGGTCGAGCAGCGTGTGGACGTGCTCCCGCAGCTCCTCCACCGCCTCGGCGGACGGCGGCACGGCCCCGGCCGGGTCCACCCGCAGCCGTTCCCGGCTCAGCCGCCCGGCGCCGAGCGGCAGCGACACCGCCACGTCCGGCTCCTCGTCGATGCCGGCCGCCAGCTCCAGCGAGCCGCCACCGATGTCCAGCACCAGCAGCCGCCCGGCCGACCAGCCGAACCACCGCCGGACCGCGAGGAAGGTCATCCGCGCCTCGTCCGCGCCGGAGAGCACCTCCAGCCGTACGTCGGTCTCGTCGCGGACCCGGGCCAGCACCTCGCCGGCGTTGGTGGCCTCCCGGACCGCGGAGGTGGCGAAGGCGAGCAGGTCGTCCACCGCCAGCCCGGCCGCCGCCGCGCGAGCCATGCCGACGGCCTTGACCAGCCCGTCCGCGCCCGCCTCGGTCAGCGCGCCGTCCGGGCCGATCTGCTCGGCCAGCCGGAGCACCACCTTCTCGGAGTGCGCCGGCCAGGGATGCGCCCCGTGGTGGGCGTCGACCACCAGCAGATGCACCGTGTTCGAACCGACGTCGAGGACACCCAGTCGCATGCTGACGACCCTAGGGCCAACACGTTTCTGCGGCTCGCCGGCCGGCCGGGCCGACCACGCGTACGCTGGTCCGGGTGACAGGCCAGATCGAGCTGCAGGTGCTGGTGGACGACCCCGACGACCCGCGCAGCCGGGAGGTGGAGCTGGACTTCCCCCGGGAGTGGATCGAGTTCGTCGACCCGGCGGACGAGAAGCACGTGGTCCGCGCCGACCTGACCTGGCTGCTCTCCCGCTGGACGTGCATCTTCGGCAAGGGCTGCCACGGCATCATCGCCGGCCGGGGCGCGGACGGCTGCTGCTCGCACGGCGCGTTCTTCACCGACTCGGACGACGAGAAGCGGGTCCGCGCCGCGGTCAAGCGGCTCACCCCGGAGACCTGGCAGCACTTCCGCAAGGGCTTCAAGAACTGGACCGAGAACGACACCATCGACGGGAAGAACCCGGCCCGGCGTACCGCCACCCGGGACGCCGACTCGCCGTGCGTGTTCCTCAACGACGCCGACTTCCCGGGCGGGGGCGGCTGCGCGCTGCACGCCCAGGCACTGCGCGACGGGGCGCACCCGCTGGAATACAAGCCGGACGTCTGCTGGCAGCTGCCCATCCGCCGGGACCAGGACTGGCACAAGCGGCCGGACAACACCAAGGTGCTGATCTCCACGCTCGCCGAGTTCGACCGGCGGGGCTGGGGCGCCGGCGGGCACGACCTGGACTGGTGGTGCACGTCCTCCACCGACGCGCACGTCGGCGCCGAGCCGATGTACGTCTCGTACGGCCCGGAGCTGACCGCGCTGATCGGCGCAGCCGCGTACGCGAAGCTGGCGGAGCTGTGCGCGGCCCGGCTGCGCCAGGGCCAGGTCGCCCCCCACCCGGCCAGCGAGGGCTGACCCCGGCTACGCCGACGCGTCGACGGGCAGGACGACCACCCCGTCGTCGTCGCTGTAGACGTGCGCGCCCGGCGCGAAGACGCAGTTGCCGAAGAACACCGGCACGTCCCGCTCGCCCGCGCCGGTCTTGGCGCTCTTGCGCGGGTTCGTGCCGAGCGCCTTGATGCCGATCGGGAGGGTACGCAGCGCGGCCACGTCCCGGACCGCGCCGTTGATCACCACGCCGGCCCAACCGTTCTCCGCCGCCGTGCCGGCGATGAGGTCACCCATCAGGGCGGTGTGCACGGAGCCGCCACCGTCCACCACCAGGACGCGACCCTCCCCCGGTTCGGCGACGATCGACTTCACCAGGGCGTTGTCCTCGAAGCAGCGCACCGTCACGGCCGGTCCGCCGAAGGCCGGCACCCCGCCGAACTGGCGCAACTGGGTGTCGCACGAGCCGAGGGTCTCGCCGTACCGGTCGTAGAGGTCGGCGGTGGTGGGCGTCTCCATGGTGGTCCTTTCGCTCAGTTCGGGTTCGGATCCGTACGGTGCAGGCCGGTGGCGGCGACGGCCGCGCCGGCCAGGCCCGCGGCGGTGCAGGCGAGCACGCCGGCCGCCCCGGCGCCGGCCGCCAGCACGCCGGCGGCGCTGGGGATGAGCACCTGGCCGAGCCGGTTGCCGGTGAGTCGGAGCGACATCGCCCGGCCGCGCAGCCCGGGCGGCGCCGACTCGGCCAGGAACGACATGGTGAGCGGCTGCCCGGCGCCGAGCCCGAGGCCGGCGACGGTGACGACCACGGCCATCGCCCAGAACGGCAGCGGCGGCAGCAGCAGCGCCAGCCCGGCGGCGGAGAGGGCGACCGTGCCGATCAGCAGCCAGCGCCGGCCGATCGCGGCGACCAGCCGGCCGAGCCCCAGCCGCGAGACCATCGACGCGACCGCGCGCAGCCCGAGCAGTACGCCGATCTCGCCGGCCGCGATGCTCCGCTCGGCGCCGAGGGCGGGCAGGTAGACCAGGGTGATGTCGACCGCCGCCAGGACCACGCAGCTGACCGTGAGGGCACGCACCAGCCCGGGCTGGCGGAGCAGGTCCCGCATGCCCCCGGCGTCCGGCCCGGCCGCCGCCTGATGGTGCGCGGACGGGCGGAGGAACGCGGCGGCGGCCAGGAGCGGCACGGCCAGCGCGGTGGCGCCGAGGAAGATGGCCCGGGTGTCCGGGATCGGCCGGTCCCCGCCGAAGACCACGATCAGGCCGGGCCCGAGCGCCTGCCCCAGGGAGGCGGCGAAGGTGTAGTAGCCGAAGGCCGCGTCGTACCGGTCGGCCGGGGTGCGGTTGGCGACCAGCGCCTGCTGGGCCACCACCGCGCAGAGATGCGCGGTGCCGAGCAGCATGCTGGCCAGCACCAGGCCGGCCACCGAGCCGGCGAACAGCACGAAGGCGAGTCCGGCGGCGGCGAGCAGGGCCGACCCGGCGAGCGCCACCCGGCGCTCGCCGAACCGGTCGACCGCGTGGCCGCTGGGCACGGCCAGCACCAGCGGTACGACAGCGAAGCTGGCCCCGAGCACGCCCAGCCAGGCCCCCGGCACGTCCAGTTCCAGCGCCCGGTACGCGGACGCGGGCCGGAGCATGAAGGTGACCGCCTGCAGCACGACGGTGTGCGCGAGCAGCAGGGCGGTCTGGGCGCGCCCGGGAGCGGTCAGGCTCCCGGGCGCCACTCAGCCGGCCTTCACGGCGAGAACCGGGCAGGGCACCCGGAGCAGGATCTCCTGCGCGGTCGACCCCATGATCAGCTTGCCCACCGGGGTGCGGTGCCGGATGCCGATCACCACCAGCGACACGTCCTCCGCCTCGACGATCTCCTCGATCTCCTCGGCCGCGTCCCGTCCCCGCACGAGTTGCCGCACACTGTGCGGCACCCCGGCGGCGGTCAGCTCGCGCGTGACCCGCTCCAGATCGGGCTCCTGCGCGAGGCGCGGGTCGGCGTACGCGTCGCCGCGGGAGGTGTTCACCACGAGGATCGGCTCCTCGCGGAACCTCGCCTGCTCGATCGCCGCCCGCAGGGCCGCCTCGCCCAGCGGCGACGGCACATAGCCCACCAGCACGGTCATCCGGTCACCAACCTTCCCCGCAGCGGGCGGACCACGAACCGCCCGACCAGCGGCCAGAGGAGCACCACGGCGATCGCGGCGTAGATCAGCCAGGACACCCAACCGCCGAGCAGCCCGTGCAGCTCACCGCCGGAGAGCTGCAACGCCCGCCGGCCCTGCAGCTCGGCACGCGGGCCGAGGATGATGCCGACGATCAGCGGCAGGATCGGCAGCCCGAACCGCCGCATGCCGAAGCCGAGCAGACCGAGCGCGAGCAGCAGGAACAGGTCGAACGGCTGGGCGTTGACCGCGTACGCGCCCATCGAGGCGAAGAAGAGGATCCCCGCGTAGAGGTAGGGGCGCGGGATCCGGAGCAGGCGCGCCCAGGCCGGGGCGAGCGGCAGGTTGAGCACCAGCAGCAGCAGGTTGCCGATGAAGAGGCTGGCGATCAGGGTCCAGACCAGGCTGGACTCCCGGGTGAAGAGCAGCGGGCCGGGCTGGATGCCGTACCCCTGGAAGGCGGCCAGCATCACCGCGGCGGTGGCGTTGGTCGGCAGGCCGATGGCCAGCATCGGCACCAGGGTGCCGGCGGCCGAGGCGTTGTTGGCCGCCTCCGGCCCGGCGACGCCCTCGATCGCGCCCCGGCCGAACTCCTCCTTGTGCTTCGAGAGCTTCTTCTCGGTGACGTACGACAGGAACGTGGGGATCTCCGCCCCGCCGGCCGGCACCGCGCCGAACGGGAACCCGAACGCCGTGCCGCGCAGCCACGGCTTCCAGGACCGTTTCCAGTCCTGCTTGCCCATCCACGGCTGGCCCACCGGGATCACCTCGCCGGCCTTGCGGCGCAGGTGCGCGGCGATCCAGAGCGCCTCGCCCACGGCGAAGATGCCGACCGCCACCACGACCACGTCGATGCCGTCGGCGAGCTGCGGGATCCCGAAGGTGAGCCGCTGCTGACCGGACTGGTCGATGCCGATCACACCGATCATCAGGCCGAGCACCAGCGACGCGAAGCCGCGTACCCGGGACGCGCCGAGCACCGCCGTGACGGACACGAAGGCCAGCAGCATCAGCGCGAAGTAGTCGGGCGCGCCGAGGCTGATCGCGAACTGCACCACCGGCGGGGTGACCACCACCAACAGCACGGTGGCGATGGTGCCGGCGACGAACGAGCCGATCGCGGCGGTGGCCAGGGCCTGGGCCGCCCGGCCCGCCTTGGCCATCTTGTTGCCCTCGATCGCGGTCACCACCGACGAGGACTCGCCGGGGGTGTTCAGCAGGATCGAGGTGGTCGATCCGCCGTACATGCCGCCGTAGAAGATGCCGGCGAACATGATGAAGGCCTGAGCCGGCTCCATCCCGTAGGTGACAGGCAGCAGCAGCGCCACGGTCATCGCCGGACCGATGCCAGGCAGCACGCCCACGGCGGTGCCGACGGTCACGCCGAGCAGCGCGAACAGCAGGTTCATCGGGGTCAGCACATTGGCGAACCCGTCGAGCAGGTTGGCGAGGTTGTCCATCTAGAGGATCCCTTGCAGCACGCCGGCGGGCAGGTCGACGCCGAGCCCGATGGCGAAGGTGTAGAACGTGATCAGCGACAGCGCGACGGCGATCAGCAGGTTCCGGACGTAGTGGCGGTTGCCGAGCGCGAACGCCGAGCCCCAGAAGAGGACCGTCCCGCTGATCACCCAGCCGAGCCGGTCGATGAGCACGGCGTTGACCAGGAACGCGCCGATCAGCAGCAGCACCGTGCGCCAGTCGATCGGAGTGCTCAGGTCGACGTCCTCGCCCGCCTCCGGCTCGCCGGCGCCGCCGCGGGCCACGTCCACCCCGTAGATGGCCGCGATGATCAGCAGCAGCACGCCGAGCAGGATCGGCACCGCCTTGGGGCCGATGGGGTCGGCCGTGTTGATCGCGTTCCCGATCCTGGTCGTCGCGTCGAAGATGACCAGCCCGCCGACCAGGGCCAGGAAGGCGCACACGCCGTACTGCGCCCGGTCCCGCTTAGGCGCTGGGCTCTCCGCCGCCGTCCCGTCGGCGTCCGGCCCGGTGTCCGCAGGTGGTGCCGCCGACCCGGCGGGCTGCCCCGCCGGGTCGGCGGCCGGCGGGTCCGCGACCGGGACGGGCGCGGGGGGCAGCGCGCCCGTCTCCCGGTCCGGCGGCGCCGCCTGGTCCGGCACGATGGGTACGGCCGGCCGGGACGGCGGATCGCCGCCCCGGTCCGGTCGGGTCGTCATGCCGGTCATGCCAGCCCGAGCTGCTTGAGCACGTCGGCCACGGCCTTGTCCTGCTCGGTCAGGAAGGTGCCGAACTCGTCACCGGTGATGAACGCGTCGGTCCAGCCACGCTTCTTCAGCTCGGCCTTCCACTCCTCGGAGTCGTGCATCTTGGTCAGCACGTCGATCCAGACCTTCTTGTCGGCGTCGCTGATGCCGGGCGGCGCGACGATGCCCCGCCAGTTGGTGAAGACCAGGTCGATGCCGGAGGACTTCAGGGTCGGCACGTCCTTGAGCGCCTCGATCGGCGCCTCGCTGGTCACCGCGAGGACCCGGATCTGGCCGGCCTCGACCTGGTCGAGGAACTCGCCGAAGCCGCTGGCGCCGAAGGCCACCTTGCCGCCGAGCACGGCCGGCAGCAGCTCGCCGCCGCCGTCGTACGAGACGAAGTTGACCTGGCGGGGGTCGATGCCGACGGTCTTGGCGAGCTGCATGGGCAGCAGGTGGTCCGGGCCACCGGGCGAGGAGCCGCCGCCGACGGCGATGCCCTTGGGGTTGGCCTTCCACGCCGCGACCAGGTCGTTGATGGTCTTGTACGGGGAGTCCTTCGGCACCACGATGGCGCCGGCCTCCTCGATCATCTTCGCCAGCGGCGTGGTCTGGGTCAGCGTCGCCGCCGACTTGGAGGTGTACGAGGCACCGACCACGCCCAGCCCCATCTGCATGGCGAGCTTGCCGTTGCCCTTCTCGTTCACGGTCCGCTGGAGGCCGACCGTGCCGCCCGCGCCGGGCAGGTTGAACACCTGCACGCCGGTGGCGATCTTGGCGTCCTCCATCACCTTCGCGGCGGTACGGGCCGTGGTGTCGTATCCGCCACCGGGGGTGTTCGGGACCATGATCCGCAGCCCGCTGACCGGCTTGCCGTCGTCGGCGGCACCGGCCCCACCCTTGTCGGCGGTGGCACCGCAGGCCCCCAGGGCGAGCGCCGTAGCGGCGGCCACGCCCATGACCAGCACGTTTCTCCTAGTTGCCATCATGTTTCTCTTCCGTTTCGAATGAGTCCGGCGGCAAGATGGTGGCCTCTGAGCAGGCAAGCTGTCTGCGTTGTGTCACCAGCGGAAGTTGAGGTCTTTGTGGTCGCGGTCACGTCCCGGCGCCGTACGCTCGCCGGGCAACTGCTCGTCCTCCAGCTCGCGATCATCGTCGTGGTGCTGGTGGCGGTGGCTGCTGTCTCGCTGGCCCAGTCCGCAGCCACCTTCAACCGGGTCGAGGGACGCCGGGTCGCCGCGCTCGGCGAGGAGCTCGCCGGCAGCCCGCTGCTGCGCGACCAGCTCACCCAGCCGGCGCCCGGCGAGGCGATCGCACCGCTGCTGCAGAACACGCTGATCCGGTCCGGGGTGACCCACGTGACCGTGGCCAACGAGCGGGGCCGGGTGGTCAGCTCGACGGACCCGACGTTGGTCGGCAGCCGCGTGGTGCTCGGCGACCCCCGGGTCGCGCAGGGCCGGAGCTGGTTCGGGGAGCTGGCGGTCGACGGGCCGCAGGAGCTGGTGGCGCAGGTGCCGGTACTCGGCGACGACCCGGTGACGAAGAAGAACCTCGGCCGGTACCTGGGCGTGGTGGTCGTCGGTGAGAAGTCGCCGAGCTGGTCGGAACGACTGGTCGGGGCCTCCTCGTACCTGCTCACCTACCTGGGCATCGCCTGCGGGCTCGGGGTGATCGGATCGTGGCTGCTGGCCCGGCGGATCAAGCGGCAGACCCTCGGCCTGGAGCCCCGGGAGATCGCCGGGCTGGCCGAGCACCGGGAGGCGCTGCTGCACGGCATCGCCGAGGGGGTGATCGCGCTGGACCCGCAGCAGCGCGTCACCCTGGTGAACGCGGTGGGCCGGCGGCTGCTCGACCTGCCCGAGGAGTGCCTCGGCCGCAGCCTCCGCGAGCTGCGCATCAACGGCCGGCTGCGGGACGTGCTGGCCGGGCCCGGCAGCGGCCCGGACGCCCGGGACCAGGTGGTGGTCCGGCGCGGCCGGGTGCTGGTGATGAACCGGATGACGGTCCGCAAGGACGGCCGCCGGCTGGGCTCGGTCACCACGCTGCGGGACCGTACCGAGCTGGCCCGGCTGGAGCAGGAGCTCGGCTCGTTCCGCAGCACCACCGAGCTGCTGCGGGCGCAGACCCACGAGTTCGCCAACCAGTTGCACACCATTTCCGGGCTGATCCAGATCGGCGAGCACGACGAGGTGGTCCGGTACGTGGACGCGCTGAGCCGGCACCGGGCGTCACTCGACCTGACGGTCACCAGCCGGATCCACGACACGGCGATCGCGGCGCTGCTCATGGCGAAGTCGGCGGTGGCCGCGGAACGCCGGGTGGAGCTGCGGATCTCCGAGCAGACCGGGCTGGACCGGCTGCCGGCGGAACTGTCGGCGGACGTCGCCACGGTGCTCGGCAACCTGGTGGACAACGCGGTCGAGGCGGTGGCAGGCGGCCGGGAGGCGGCCGGCGACCCGGCGGAACAGCCCGCCTGGGTGGAGGTCGAGCTGCGGCAGGACGCCTCCTCGGTGGAGATCGTCGTCCGCGACTCCGGCCCCGGCGTCGCGCCGGAACTGGCGCAGGAGGTCTTCACCCACGGCTTCACCACCAAGGCGGCCCACAGCGGCGAGCGGGGCATCGGCCTGGCGCTCACCCGCCTGGTGTGCCACCGCCGCGGCGGCGAGGTGGCGGTGACCAACACCGCCGAGGGCGCCATGTTCACCGCGCGGATGTCGGTGCTGGCCAGCATGTTGGAGGAGGCGCGATGATCGACGTGCTCGTCGTCGACGACGACTTCATGGTGGCCCGGATCCACCGCGGGTTCGTCGAACGGATCGACGGCTTCCGGGTGGTCGGCACCGCCAGCACCGGCGAGCAGGCGGTGGCGGCGGTCGAGGAACTCCGACCCGACCTGGTCCTGCTCGACCTCTACCTGCCCGACATGTTCGGCCTCGACGTGGTGACCCGGATCCGGGCCGCCCGGCACGACTGCGACATCCTGGTGATCAGCGCCGCCCGCGAGGCCGAGGCGGTACGCCGGGCCGTCCGCTATGGCGCGGTCAACTACCTGCTCAAGCCGTTCGGCTTCGACGAGCTGCGCACCCGGCTGGCGCAGTACGCCGCCCGCCGCGCCGCCCTGCGTACGGCGGTGGTCGCCGACCAGGCCGACGTCGACCGGGTACTCTCCCGCAGCGGCTCGACGGCCACCACTCCGGCGCTGCCGCGCGGACTCAGCCCGGAAACCGCCGAGCTGGTGGAACGCGCCCTCCGCGGGCACACCGGGACCCTCTCCGCCAGCGAGTGCGCCGACCGGGTCGGCATCTCCCGGGTCAGCGCCCGTCGCTACCTGGAGCACTTCTCGGGGACCGGGCGGGCCGAGGTGACCCTGAAGTACGGCGCAGCCGGCCGGCCTGAACGCCGCTACGCCTGGGTGGCCTGAGCCGGCCGCTGCGGGCTGCGGTTGACGGCTGGGGGCGGGCGTGCCCGGCTCCGGTCAGGCTTGATCCCTGCCTTCCGCTTGGGGGCTGGGGGCGACCGGCTCCGGTCAGCCTTGATCCCTGCTTTCCGGTTGGGGGCTGGGGGCGACCGTGCCCGGCTCCGGTCAGCCTTGTTCCCTGCTTTCCGGTTGGGGGCTGGGGGCGACCGTGCCCGGCTCCGGGCGGTCAGGCTTGATCCCTGCGCCGGGCACGGTCGCCCCCAGCCCCGTCGTGCGCCTTGCCCGCCCGTGCGTTGCGGTCTTCCTTTGGTACGCCCCGGCGTGCGGCTGATCTTGGACAGTTTCCGTTCCCCGCTGACAGGACGTGCCCAAGATCTGAAGACGTCAGCATCCAGAGACACTGCTGGCCGGCACCCGTGTTGGGGTGCCGGCCAGCGGCGTTGTGTGCTTGTTCGGTTGTCAGCTGTGGTGCTCGGCTGTGGTGCTCGGCTGTGGTGCTCGGCTGTTTGGGTCAGCTGTTCCAGTGCTGGGCGACGAGGTCGGCGGCCTGCTGTTCCCACTGGGCGTAGGCATCCGGGTAGGCCGACACCTGCACCGTCTGCGCGGCCTTGGTCAGCGGCATGTCCTGCCAGCCGTCGATCTGCTTCAGGCCCTTCTCGAACGCCAGAGTCGCGTACTCGGGGTTCGTGATCTGCTCCGGCGTACCCCAACCGCTGGAGGGGCGCTGCTGGAACAGGCCCAGCGAGTCGTGGTCATTCTTGTCGCCGAGGTGGCCCAGGTTCTCCAGCTTCGACTCCTGCAGGCTGGTGGCGATCGAGATCACCGCGGCCCGCTCCGGCAGGCCGGCCTTCTTGGTGGCGGCGATGATCGCCTTCGCGTTGGCGGTCTGCTCGTCGTTCAGGGTGATCTTCGACTGGGCGCCCTGCACGCCATGCGGCACCAGCTTGCCCATGTCCGGCTTGTCGGCCTGCACCGCCGTCACCGGCTTGGCCGCGGTGGCCGGGGCATCGGCGTGGGCGGCGATGGGGCCGGCGAACACGCCACCGGTGAAAGCCAGACCAGCAACACCAAGAATGCTCTTACGCAGGATCGTGTTCATGATCAAAGCTCCATTCGGGGGTTGGCGCACACACCGATGGGGGCCGGCTACATGTGCGCAAGCACCGTCAAGCGCTCAAAAAAGGGGGAAAGTCTTCAACCGGCTGGCTCGCGGGGCGAGGGGGGTTCGCCTCCTGCGCGGCGCCGGGACCATATCCAACGACCGGCGGGCCACCATCATTCCGGGCCCGAGCACCCCGCCACACGGGGGCGGCTTCCTCGATCGCGAGTCATCTGCAACGACCGGCGGCCCACCAACATTCCGGGCCTGGCGACCCCGGCCTGCGGGGCGCCTTCCTCGGCCGTGCACCCGTGTTCAACGCCCGCGAGCCGGCCGCCATTCCGGGCCGGGGATGCCCACCGGCCGGCCGTAAATCGGACATCGCGCACCGCGATACGGGACGTGCGGGAGTAGACGTGCTCGACGCCGCGGAAACGGCGGTATCGGACACCCGCCGGCACCGCCACATCCCCGACCCGGAGTCGATCACGACCCCTGCGCGACAACCGAGGCCGATACTTTCGGGGAAAGTGGTCCTTCGGACACCTTCGGGGAAAGTGGCCCTTCGGAGCGCCGGAAGACCCCACTTTCGGCGAAAGTGCACACCTGGGCGGAACGAGGACAGGCCAACCAGGACGGGCCTCCAGCCCCGTACCCGAGGCACGAGCCACGCAGGTCGCACAATCCGGACGGTGCAGTACCACGACGCGGGTGTGGCCCGCCGTGACCGGCGCAGGGATCAAGCCTGACCGCCCGGAGCCGGGCACGGCGGGCCACACCCGAAAACCGCGACCAAAGACGACACGCATGCCCGGAGACCGTCACCGACGGCGGACGATCACGGCTCGAACTTGTAGCCCAGGCCCCGGACGGTGACGATGTAGCGCGGCGCCGAGGGCTCCGGCTCGATCTTCGAGCGCAGCCGCTTGACGTGCACGTCCAGCGTCTTGGTGTCGCCCACGTAGTCGGCGCCCCAGACCCGGTCGATCAGCTGCCCCCGGGTGAGCACCCGGCCCGCGTTGCGCAGCAGCAGCTCCAGCAGCTCGAACTCCTTGAGCGGCAGCTGCACGGGGCCGCCGTCGACGGTCACCACGTGCCGCTCGATGTCCATCCGGACCGGGCCGGCGGCCAGCGTCGGCGCACCCGACTCGGTCGCCTCCGCGCTCTGCCGGCGCAGCACCGCCCGGATCCGGGCCACCAGCTCGCGCGGCGAGTACGGCTTGGTCACGTAGTCGTCGGCCCCGATCTCCAGGCCGACCACCTTGTCGATCTCACTGTCCCGGGCGGTGACCATGATGATCGGGACGTGCGAGCGCTGACGGAGCTGCCGGCAGACCTCGGTGCCCGACATCTCCGGCAGCATCAGGTCGAGCAGCACGATGTCGGCACCGGTCCGGTCGAACTCGGTGAGGGCGGAGGTGCCGGTCGCGGCGACGGACACCTCGAAGCCCTCCTTGCGCAGCATGTAGGACAGGGCGTCGGAGAACGATTCCTCGTCCTCGACCACCAGTACGCGGCTCAACGGGGTGTTTCCTTTCCTGTCGGTCAGGCCTACCGGAGCTCGGCCGGGCCGGCCTCGATCCCAGCGGACGAGAGTGTCGCCTCCAGGTCGTCCGGGGGGCGCGCGGGCAGCCGGAGGGTGAACGTCGACCCTCCACCAAGAGTGCTCGACACGTCCACCCGACCGCCATGGTTGCTGGCGATGTGTTTGACGATGGCCAGGCCCAGGCCGGTGCCACCGGTGGCCCGGGAGCGCGCCTGGTCGGCCCGGTAGAACCGCTCGAAGATCCGGTCGACCTCGTTCGGGGCGATGCCGATGCCCTGGTCGGCCACGGCGATCTCGACGTACTCGTCGGTGGCTCGCGCGGTCACCCGGACCGTGGTGTCCTCGCCCGAGTAGTTGATCGCGTTCTCCACCAGGTTCGCCAACGCGGTGGCGAGCTGGCTGTCGCTACCGTACACGGTCAGGCCGCGCTGCCCATCGACGACGATCTCCACGTGGCGGGCCGTGGCACCGGTCCGGGTCCGGTCGATCACCTCGGCGATCACCCAGTCCACGGAGACCGGCTCCGGCGCGGGTTGCGGCTCGGCGCCCTGGAGCCGGGTCAGCTCCAGCAGTTCCTGGACGAGCCGGCCCAGCCGGGTCGACTCGTGCTGGATCCGCTCGGCGAACCGCCGGGCGGCGATCATGTCCTCGGAGAGGTCCGCCGCGCCCTCACCGGCCGGCTCGGTGGCGTCGACCAGCGCCTCGGCGAGGAGTTGGAGGGCCCCGATCGGGGTCTTCAGCTCGTGGCTCACGTTGGCCACGAAGTCCCGCCGGACCCGGGCCAGCCGGTGCGACTCGGTGACGTCGGCCGCCTCGACGGAGATGTAGCCGGCGCCGAGCCCCATCGCGCGCAGGTGCACGCCGAGCGGGTTGTCGCCCGCGCTGTCGCGACCACGCGGCAGGTCCAGCTCGATCTCGCGGCGCACGCCGGTGCGGCGGACCTGCCCGGCGAGGGTACGGATCAGCGGGTGCGCCACCATGGTGCCGGGCGTCCCGCCGGTGCGGAGCAGGCCCATCGCCCGCGCGGCCGGGTTCACCAGCACCGGCTGGTCGTCCGGGTCGAGCACCACCACGCCGGCGCGGAGCGAGTCGATCGTCTTCCGGCCGAGCCCGGAGAGCCCACCCTGCTGCTCGTCGGGAATCGCGGGCCTCCCTGCCTGCCAACGGGAGCGCTCGCTCCCCGATGACGCCGATCGGCGCCGCCACTGCCGGACGCGTCCGGACAGCAGCAGCCCGGCGACCAGTCCGGCCACCAGAGCCACGGCCACCACGGCCGCCACCGCCCAATCCACCCGGCGATCGTAGGGTCAATGTTCACCTGGTGATCGGGCGGAATGGGACGAACCACTCTCACTTCCGGGAAAGTTCACTCACGGGCCCCGCGTCGTTCACCCGGGTTCACCTTGGCGCCGGCACCCCCGGCCTACCGTGGGTCGCGCACCTGCTCACGCCGTACGCGGCCAGTCCCGGCCGCCTGCGGCCACCGACCTCAGGAAGTGACGATGCGCGACGAGTTCCGGGCCGACCTGCAGATTGTCAGCCAACTGCTGGTGGACATGGCGGAGGGGGTGCGCGCCGCTCTGCGCCAGGCCACCAGGGGCCTGCTCACCGCCGACCGCGCGGCGTCCGAGACGGTGGTCGTGCGGGACGCCGAGATCGACGAGCTCTACCGGCACGTGGAGGAGCGGGTCTGCGACCTGCTGGCCCGGCAGGCACCGGTCGCCTCCGACCTGCGGGCGATGATCACGGCCCTGCACGTGGCGGCCGACCTGGAGCGGATGGGCGACCTGGCCGACCACGTGGCCAAGACGGCGCTGCGCCGGCACCCCTCCCCGGCGGTGCCGGCCGAGCTGCGTCCGGTCTTCACCGACATGGCCGCCATCGCCGACCGGATGGCCGAGAAGATCGCCACGCTGCTGGCCCGGCCCGACGCCGCGCTCGCGGCCGAGCTGGACAGCGACGACGACGCCATGGACGACCTGCACAAGAGCCTCTTCGGCGTGCTGCTCGGCGACGACTGGCCGTACGGGGTGGAGACCGCGATCGACGCCACTCTGCTGGGCCGCTTCTACGAGCGTTTCGCCGACCACGCGGTGAACGTCGGCGAGCACGTGATCTACCTGATCACCGGCGAGGCCGCCGCCTCGGCGAGCTGAGCCCGGACGCGACGAAGGGGCCCGGTCACCCGGAGCCCCTTCGTCGTCCGGTCAGCGGCCCTGGTTGGCGACCGCGGCGGCGGCCTCCTTGGCCGCCGTCGGGTCCAGGTACGTCCCGCCCAGCGTCTGCGGGCGCAGCTGCGGGTCGAGGTCGTAGCGCAGCGGGATGCCGGTCGGGATGTTCAGCTTGGCGATCGCCTCGTCGGAGATCTGGTCGAGGTGCTTGACCAGGGCGCGCAGCGAGTTGCCGTGCGCCGCGACCAGCACCGTACGGCCGGCCAGGATGTCCGGCACGATCGAGTCGTACCAGTAGGGCAGCATCCGCTCGACGACGTCCTTCAGGCACTCCGTCCGCGGCATCAGCTCGGTCGGCAGCAGCGCGTACCGGGGGTCGCCGACCTGGGACCACTGGTCGTTGTCGTCGATCGGCGGCGGCGGCGTGTCGTACGACCGGCGCCAGAGCATGAACTGCCCCTCGCCGTACTCGTCCAGGGTCTGCTTCTTGTTCTTGCCCTGCAGGGCGCCGTAGTGCCGCTCGTTGAGCCGCCACGACCGGCGCGCCGCGATCCAGTGCCGGTCGGCCGCGTCCAGCGCCAGCTCGGCGGTGCGGATCGCGCGGCGCAGCACGCTCGTGTGCACCACGTCCGGCAGCAGGCTGTGCTCGCGGAGCAGCTCGCCGCCGCGCCGCGCCTCACTCTCGCCCTTGGCCGTCAGGTCGACGTCGACCCAGCCGGTGAAGAGGTTCTTGGCGTTCCAGTCGCTCTCGCCGTGCCGCAGCAGGACCAGCGTCCCGACGGTGGGCCCCTCGCTCGCAGTCATGCGGATCATCCTGCCGTACCTCGTCGGCGGACACGCGGGGACCGGTCGTGACGACCACCACGTGGAAAAGCTGATGACCGGCGTTCCGGCCCGAGACTAGGTTGTAAGGCGCTGATGATTCGTCAGTCATTACCAAAACGGGGGCGTCGGAATGCGGACGGTGCAGGGCTGGTTCCGGGACACCACGGGCGGGCTGCCGAGGTCCTTCTGGTACCTCTGGACCGGCACGCTGATCAATCGGCTCGGCTCGTTCGTCCTGGTCTTCCTGGCCATCTACCTCACCCGCGAGCGCGGCTTCTCGGCCTCCCAGGCCGGCCTCGTGATCGGCCTGTGGGGCGTCGGCGGCGCGGTCGGCACCACGATCGGCGGCACCCTCACCGACCGGTGGGGCCGCCGCCCCACCCTGCTCACCGCGCACCTCGGCGCGGCCGTCATGATGGTCGGGCTCGGCCTGGCCCGGCCGCTCTGGGCGGTGGCCCTGGGCGCGCTGCTGCTGGGCCTGTTCGCCGAGGCGGCCCGCCCGGCGTTCGGCGCCATGATGGTCGACGTGGTACCGGAGAAGGACCGGCTGCGCGCCTTCTCGCTGAACTACTGGGCGATCAACCTCGGCTTCGCCTGCGCGGCGGTGCTCGCCGGCGTCGCCGCCCAGGCCGGCTACCTGCTGCTCTTCCTGATCGACGCGGCGACCACAGTGGTCACCGCCCTGATCATCTTCATCCGGGTCGGGGAGACCCGGACGACCCCGACCGGCCCGGTCGCCAAGGGACCCGCGGTCCCCGCCGGTGCCCTGCGGACCATCCTCACCGACCGGGTCTTCCTCGGGTTCGTGGCGCTCAACCTGTTCGCCGCGCTGGTCTTCCTCCAGCACATCTCGATGCTGCCGATCGCCATGGGCGACTCGGGCCTGAGCCCCGCCACGTACGGCTCGGTGATCGCGCTCAACGGGGTGCTGATCGTGGTCGGCCAACTCTTCGTACCCCGACTGATCAAGGGTCGGAGCCGCTCGCACGTGCTGGCACTCGCCTCGGTGGTGACGGGTGTCGGCTTCGGCCTCACCGCGTTCGCCGACGCCGTCTGGTTCTACGGGCTCACCGTGCTGATCTGGACCGTCGGCGAGATGCTCAACTCGCCGTCCAACGCCACCCTCATCGCCGAGCTCTCCCCCGCCGCGCTGCGCGGCCGCTACCAGGGCGTCTTCTCGCTCTCCTGGCAGTTGGCCGGGGCGACGGCCCCGATCCTCGGCGGCCTCGTCCGGGAGCACGCCGGCAACACCACGCTCTGGGTCGGCTGCGCCGCGATCGGCGGCGTGACGGCGGTGGCCCACCTCATCTCCGGCCCCGCCCGGGAACGGCGCGCGGTCCAGCTCCGGACCTCCGCCGCGCCGGTCCGGCCGGTCACCGTGGTCCGGTCGCCGGCCCCGGAGGTGGCCGAGGCCGCGGCCGTCGCTCCCACCGAGCCGGTCCGGGCCGGTTCCTGAGGTACGCCCGTCCGGGTGGTGATCAGGGCCACCCTGGCGCGGCCCGGACCGGCTCCCTACGGTCTGAGGCGGACCGGTTAACAAACCTTCATGGAGGACGCGTGCGCGGCCTGCGGCGCTGGTGGGACGAGACGGCCGGCGGGCTCCCCGCCACCTTCTGGTACCTCTGGTCCGGCCTGCTGATCAACCGGGCCGGGGCCTTCGCGATGCTCTTCCTGTCGCTCTACCTGACCGCCGCGCGAGGCGCCTCCGAGTCCCTCGCCGGGCTCGTGGTCGGGGCGTACGGGGCCGGCGGGGCGGTCGGCACGCTGCTCGGCGGAGTGCTGGCCGACCGGTGGGGTCGGCGGGCCACCCTGCTCGCCGGCCACCTGGGCGCCGCCGGGCTAATGCTGGCCCTGGCGTTCAGCCGGGAGTTGGCGGTGATCGGGGTGCTCGCCGCGCTGGTCGGGGTGGCGCACTCGATGCCCGGCCCGGCCTTCGTGGCGGCCATCGTCGACGTGGTGCCCGAGGAACGCCGCTCGCGGGCGTTCAACCTCCAGTTCTGGGCGTTCAACCTCGGCATGGCGGTGGCCTCGCTGCTGGCCGGCGTGCTCGCCGAGGCGAGCTTCCTCGCGCTCTTCCTGGTCGACGCCGCCGCGACGCTGGCCGCCGCGGCCGTCGTCGCCCTGAAGGTCCCCGAGACGCTGGCCCGCCGGGCGGCGGCCCCCCGCGTCGTGGCGGGCCGGTCGCGGCGGCCGGGGCTGCACACCGCGCTGACCGACCGGACCTTCCTCGTCTTCGTCGGGCTGACCTTCCTGCTGGCCGTGCTCACCATGCAGACCTCGACGATCATGCCGCTGGCCATGCGGGCCGACGGGCTGGGCCCCTCGGCCTACGGCGTGGTGGTGGCGGTCGGCGGCGCACTCATCGTGGTGGGCCAACTCTTCGTGCCCCGGCTGATCGAGCCGTTCCGGAAGTCCACCGTGCTCGCGGTCTCCACCGGGCTGATGGCGCTCGGCTTCGGTTGGCTCGCCGTCGCCGACCACCTGCCGTTCTATCTCGGTGCGGCGGTGGTGTGGACGGTCGGGCAGATGCTCGCCGCACCCCCGAACGCGCAGATCAACGCGGATCTCGCGCCTCCGGAACTGCGCGCCCGCTACCAGTCGGTGTTCTACCTGACCTTCCCGGCGGCGTCCTTCGTGGCGCCGGCGCTGGGCGGGCTCAGTCTGCAGCACCTCGGCGAGCGGCACTGGCTCGTGGTGGGCGGGCTGGGCCTGGTGGCGGCGGTCGGTCACCTGCTCGCCGGCCCGCCCCGGGAACGCCGGGTCGCCGCGCTGCGGACGGCGCCGGCGGACCGGGCCGAAGCGTTGGCCGGCGGCCGCTGAGGCGGTCCGGCTCCGGACGGCGTCGAGCGCCCACCACGACCCCCGTCGTAGTGGGCGCTCGCACCGTACGCCCGGCGGCGGCGGGCGACACTCACCCCCGTAAGCGTCGCCCGCTCGCGCCGCCGGTTCCCCGAGTGGCACCGTCCCCCAACGGTGTGCTCCACCCGATCCCTCGCGCCTCGCCTGCGCGGATCTGTTCGATCCGCCGCTCCCCCGAACGATTACAAGCGTGGCGCGGTGCAATAAAGTTAGTTCGCCCGGATTCCGGATTCAACTCAGATCGCTGTCTTGCCCGTCACAGCACCCGTGTCGGAAATCCGGCTGTCCTTGCTCCGGGCCATGTGTTGGCCAACAGCGGTTTCCCGTCAGCCATTCCCGCAAACCTCAGGCGTCCTCCCGGTTGGGATTCTCCGTGCGGAAGAAGTTGCTCTGCCGACCGTCCCGCATCTGCTCCTGGTAGATCAGGTTCAGGCCGCGCAGGTCGAAGGTCCGGAACCAGTCGTCCCAGGTGATCTCCCGGATCCGGCTGCTCTCCCGGTACCCCGGGATGTTGAACGTCAGCACGCCCGGCCGGCCCTCCCGCTCGGTGCCGGCGATGGTGGCCGGCTTGGCGCCACGGTCCCGCGCCCAGCGCTGGATCACCTCGTGGTTGGCGGTAACCAGGCTCCGGCCGGGACGCTCCGGACGATCCTGCAGTGAGGTGATCTGCTGGGACGACCGCACCGAACGGGCTGACGACCGGCCGGTCCGGACCGGCGTCGCCGCCGTACCACCGGTGGAGACCGCCGTCGGCCGACCCGCACCGGCGGCCGTCGTCGCGCCGCGCGCCCGGGACGCCGCCGCCTTCTTCGCGGGAGCCGCCCGCTTCGCAGCAGGTGCCTTCTTCGCTGCCGTCTTCTTCGCGGGAGCCGCCCGCTTGGCGGCGGGTGCCTTCTTCGCCGCGGCCCGCTTGGCGGGGACGGCCTTCTTCGCCGCGGCCCGCTTGGCGGGGGCCGCCTTCTTCGCCCGCGCACCGGTGACCTTCGCGGCCGGCGCCGCCTTGGCCGCGGCGGTCCGCTTCGCCGGTGCCTTCTTGGCGGCCGCCTTCTTCGTGGCGGCGGCGCGCCCGGCCGGCCCGGTCGGCCGGCGTGCCGCGCCACCGCCCCGGCTCTCCGCCCGCAGGGTCTTTGCCAGCGTCTTCACCAGTTCCGGCTTGCGTAGCGCGGAGATCCCGGAGACCCCGCGCCGGCGGAGCTGGTTACGCAGGTCGTCGACCCGCATCCGGGAAATCTCGGATTCGGAGATCCGTGGCGTGTTCGGAGTCTGGTTACCGGGTTGCCGGTTGGTCCTGGTCGCAGTCGTGCCGCGACCTGAGCTGATGCGCTGAGCCATGGGACACGCTCCTCGACAGTTCCGTCCTCGGCCCGCGGTGGGTCCCAAGTGCCGCACCGCGCGGTGCCGCATACCCGTCAGGACGGGTCCGAACCTCCGGCGGCCGAGCCGGTACTGGTCGACGGCGCGAAAAGGTGGGCGAACGCGGCCAGATTGGCCGTCGACTCGCCCCGCTTGACCCGCCACTCCCACTCCCGGCGGATCGCGGTGCCGAAGCCGATCTCCAGCATGCTGTCGAAGGATTCGTCGGCGTACGTCAGGACGGCCCCGAGCAGCCGGTCCAGCTCGTCGTCGTCCAGCCCGGCCAGGTTGACCCGGCCGGTCAGGTAGATGTCGCCGACCGCGTCGATGGAGAAGGCCACCCCGTACATCCGGGCGTTGCGCTGGAGCAGCCAGGACCAGAGCTCCTCGCGGCGCTCGTCCGGCTGGCGCATCACGAACACCTCGATCCGCAGCGCGTGCTCGCCGACGATCAGGTTGCAGATCGTCTTGAGCTTGTGCGTCCCCGGCAGGGTGACCGCGTACGACGCCTCGCCGGTGGACTCCCACTCCAGCTCGCGCTCGGCGCAGACGGACTCGATCAGCGCGGCGACGTCACTCCGGCGGCTCACCGCTCCCACTGTACGGGCGCGCCACGGACCCCGCCGGGCGGCGGCCGGACGGGGCCGGTCACCAGGAGCAGGAGAGGGCGGGGTCGCCGGAGAGCTGGCCGGCGAGCCGCGCACGGTGCTCGGTGATCGCCTCGCCGTACACGGCGAGCAGGCCGGATACCGTGCGATGCCAGGAGAAGTTGCGGGCGTGCTGCTGTGCGCCCCGGCCCAGGGTGGCCCGGCGCAGCCGGTCCGGCAGCAGCCGGGCCAGCGCACGGGCCCAGTCGACCGGGTGGTGACCGTCGATGAGGACCCCGCTGACCCCGTCGCGGACGGCGGTGACCAGGCCGCCCACGGCGGCGGCCAGGACGGGTGTGCCGCACGCCTGGGCCTCCAGCGCGACCAGCCCGAACGACTCGTTGTACGACGGCACCGCGACCAGGTCGGCGGCCCGGTAGAGGGCGGGCAGGTCGTCACCGGTCTGCGGCGGCAGGAAACGCACCCGGTCGGCCACGCCGAGCGCGCCGGCCAACTCGATCAGCGCGGTGGGCCGGTCGAGACCGCTGCCGCTGGGGCCGCCGCAGATCACCACGGTCAGCTCGTCGACCAGCGCGGGCTCCCGTTCGCGCAGCGCGGCGACCGCCCGGATCAGCACGTCCGGGGCCTTGAGCGGCTGGATCCGGCCGACGAAGGCCACCACGTACCCGGTGGTGGGCAGGCCGAGGCGGCGGCGGGCGGCGTGCACGGCGGCCTCCCGGTCCCCGGCGACGGGGCGGAACCGGTCCAGGTCGACGCCGGGCTCCACCACGGCCACCCGGTCCGGCTCGGCGTCGTACCGGGCGATCAGGTCGCGCGCCTCCACCCGGGTGTTCGCGACCAGCCGGTCGGCCTCGGCGACCACCTGCTCCTCGCCGATTACCCGTGCCTTCGGCTCCGGCCGGTCGCCGGCGGCGAGCTGCGCGTTCTTGACCTTGGCCAGGGTGTGCGCGGTGTGCACCAGCGGCACGCCCCAGCGCTCCTTGGCCAGCCAGCCGACCTGCCCGGAGAGCCAGTAGTGCGAGTGGATCAGGTCGTAGTGGCCCGGCGGGCGGGCCGCCTCGGCGCGGAGCACGCCGGCGGTAAAGGCGCAGAGCTGCCCGGGCAGCTCCTCCTTGGTCAGCCCTTCGAGCGGGCCGGCGGTGACGTGCCGGACGTGCACGCCGGGCGCCATCTCCACCACCGGTGGCAGGTCGCCGGAGGTGGCCCGGGTGAAGATCTCCACCTCGACGTCGGCCTCGGCCAGCCGTCGGGCGACCTCCAGGATGTAGACGTTCATGCCGCCCGCGTCGCCCGTGCCGGGCTGGTGCAGCGGCGAGGTGTGTACGGAGACGGTGGCGATGCGGCGCGGCCGCGGCCACGGCAGGGCACCTCGCTGACGACCGACACCGGTGTGCAAATCCGCCACGTCCGCTCCCTCTGTCACGGTTGATGCCGTCCCGCACGACCGGCGCTTCTTCGGTCAACCTCCGCGCCGGATGTCATCTTCCCCATCGGGCATCGGAAATGCCTGCCGGTGGTCCGCGGCGTGACGGACCTCATCACGCCATGACAGCGGGGGCGGGGAGACAATGATCGGATGACCTCTGTCGCCATCGTCACCGGGGCATCCAGCGGGATCGGCGCGGCCACCGCCCGCCGGCTGGCCGCCGAGGGCTTCCACGTGCTCGCCGCCGCGCGGCGTACCGACCGGCTGGCCGGCCTGGTCGCCGAGATCGAGGCGGCCGGCGGCGCGGCCACCGCGGTGGCGTGCGACGTCACCTCGGACGCGTCGGTGGCCGCCCTGGCCGCGGCGGCCGCCGCCGCGCCCGGCCCGGTGACCCTGCTGGTCAACAACGCCGGCGGGGCACGCGGCCTGGACCCGGTGGAGTCCAGCTCGATTGACGACTGGCAGTGGATGTACGACGTGAACGTGCTGGGCACGCTCCGGGTCACCCAGGCGCTGCTGCCCGCGCTGGAGGCGTCCGGCGCCGGCACCATCGTGGTCGTCAGCTCCACCGCGGGACACGTCGTCTACGAGGGCGGCGGCGGTTACACCGCCGCCAAGCACGCACAGACGGCGATCGCCGGTACGCTCCGGCTGGAGCTGTGCGGCCGGCCGGTGCGGGTGATCGAGATCGACCCGGGCATGGTGCAGACCGAGGAGTTCGGCCTGGTCCGATTCGGTGGCGACGCCGAGCGGGCCGCCGCCGTCTACGCCGGGGTGGCGGAGCCGCTGGTCGCCGAGGACGTGGCCGACTGCGTCGCCTGGTGCGCCACCCGCCCGCAGCACGTGAACATCGACCAGCTGGTGGTCCGTCCGCTGGCCCAGGCCGCCCAGCACAAGGTGCACCGGGTCGCGGTGAAGCGCGAGGAGTGAGCCGGGTTGCGAGTCCCACAGTCGCGAACGGAGGGTGCGCTGATGCGGCAGCGCCCGCTCGGCGTGGTGACCCGGGGGACAACCAACCCGAACCGGCTCCGGCGGGTCGACAACTGGCTCGTGGAGACCTGCGGCGACGCGCTGCGCGCCGCCGCCGACCCACTGGTGGTCGACCTGGGCTACGGCGCCACCCCGGTCACCGCCGTCGAGTTGCGGGCCCGGCTCGCGACCGGGGTACGCGCCGACGTCCGGGTGGTCGGGCTCGAGATCGATCCGGTACGCGTGGCCGCCGCCCAGCCCGCCGCCGACCCGCCCGGGCTGGCCTTTGCCCGGGGCGGATTCGAGCTGGCCGGGCTCCGGCCCGCCCTGGTCCGGGCGTTCAACGTGCTGCGCCAGTACGACGAGAGCGAGGTGGCCGACGCCTGGCGTACGGTCACCGAGCGGCTGGCCCCGGGCGGGCTCCTGGTCGAGGGGACCTGCGACGAGCTGGGCCGGCTGGGCAGCTGGGTGCTGCTCGACGCGACCGGCCCCCGCACCCTGACCCTGGCCGCGAAGCTGACCACCCTGGACAGCCCGGCCCAGCTCGCCGAGCGGCTGCCCAAGGCGCTGATCCACCGCAACGTCCCCGGCGAGCGGATTCACGATCTGATCCGGGCCCTGGACGATGCCTGGCACGCTGCCGCCGGCTACGCCCCCTTCGGCCCGCGCCAGCGCTGGCTGAGGACAGTCACCGCGGTCAGACAGGCGGGCTGGCCGGTCCTCGACCGCCCCCGCCGCTGGCGCCACGGCGAGCTCACCCTCCCCTGGCCCACCATCTCCCCCACCTGACGCCGCTTTCCTCCCCCTTCCCTCCCTCCGCCGTGTTGATCATGACGTTGACGGCGCCTGGTGTCCGATTTGTCGCCGCTAACCACATGATCACCGAGGGCCGGCGGGGAGGGGGGTGGGGTGGGGTAGGTGGGGTGGGGTAGGTGGGGTGGGGTCAGATGGTGCAGTTGATTAGGACGGGTTCGGGGTGGAGGGTCACGCCGAAGCGGTCGTGGACGCCGTCGCGGATCTCCCGGGCCAGGGCCACCAGGGCCGAGGTGCTGGCCGTGCCGCTGCGGTTGGTGAGCGCGAGGGTGTGCTTGCTGGAGATGGCCACCCCCTCCGGGCCGGGATACCCCTTGCCGAAGCCGGCCTTGTCGATCAGCCAGGCGGCGCTGACCTTGACCACGTCCCCCGCGCCCGGCCAGGACGGCGGCTCGCCGAGATCCGCGGCGCGCTCCCGGAACAGCTCGTACGCCTCGCGCTCGAGGACCGGGTTGGTGAAGAACGAGCCCACCGACCAGGTGTCCGGATCGTCCGCGTCCAGCACCATGCCCTTGCCGGCGCGCAGCCGCAGCACGGCGGTCCGGGCGTCGGCCAGCGGCACCCGGTCGCCCACCTCGACGCCGAGTGCCCGGGCCAGCTCGGCGTAGCGCACCGGGCCGGAGAGCGGGGAGCGGGTCAGCCGGAAGTCGACCGACAGCACCACCCAGCGGTCGCTGTACTTGAAGATGCTGCCCCGGTACACGAACCCGCAGTCGCCCGCCTCGATCCGTACCACCTCGTGGTGGGTGCGGTCGTACGCCTGGACGCCGGTGATGGTCTCGGCCACCTCCTGGCCGTACGCGCCGACGTTCTGGATCGGGGTGGCGCCGGCCGAGCCGGGGATGCCGGAGAGGCACTCCAGCCCCGACCAGCCCTGCGCCACGGTGGCGGCGACCAGATCGTCCCAGGGCTCACCGGCCTCGACCCGTACGGTGACCGTGTCGGCGTCCTCGGCGACCACCCGGAACCCCCGGGCCCGGACCAGCACCACCGTGCCGGGGAAGCCCTGGTCGCCGATCACCACGTTGCTGCCGCCGGCCAGGATGAGGACCGGCTCGTCCCGCACCTCCGCGTCCTGCACCTTTTGTACGATTTCTTCGGCGCTGCCGGCGGTCTCCAGCCGCCTGGCCGCGCCGCCGAGGCGAAGCGTGGTGTATCTCGCCAGGGTGGCCGGGTCGGTCGGGTCGGCTCCGGTCGTCGGTTCGGCGTAGACGTCTGACACGCCTTTCACCCTAGGCTGAGGGGTAGCCGCGGCACCCACTGGTGGCCGGGTCACCCCCGGGAGGATTGCGATGGGCAGACTGCACGGCACGAAGGACTTCTGGATCGGCGCGTTGCGGACGGAGGGTCCCGCCTTCGCCGCTGCCGTCGCGGAGGCGCCGCTGGAGACTCCGGTGCTCTCCTGCCCCGGCTGGACGGTCTCCGACCTCGCCCACCACCTCTGTGGGGTCTACCGCTGGGCCCGCACGGTGCTGAGCGCCGGGACCACCACCAGGCCGGTACGCGAACCGGTGACCCCGCCGGCGGACCTCACCCCGGCGCAGTGGTACCGACAGGAGTACGACCAGCTCATGCGGCTGTTCGAGGGGCTGGACCCGGAGGCGCCGGCGTGGAACTTCGCGCCGCAGCCGAAGAAGGCGGGCTTCTGGCCGCGCCGGATGGCGCACGAGACCGCGGTGCACCGCTGGGACGCCCAGGTCGCCGTCGCCGCCGGTGAGCCGATCGAGGCGAAGCTCGCGGCCGACGGGGTGAGCGAGGTGCTGGACACCTGGCTGCCGGCGGGCCGGCGGATCCAGCCCGGCCAGTGGCACGGCGTGGTGCAGCTGACCGCGACCGACGCCGCCCAGGAGTGGTACCTGCGGCTACGCGGCGAGGGGGTGGCCCTGCTGGACACCACCACCATCCTCGACCACGACGAGCACCACGCCCGGGCACAGGTCACCGGAACGGCGAGCGACCTGCTGCTGGCCCTGATGGGCCGGATCAGCCTCGACGCCCTCGGGGTGGCCGGCGACCGCCGGCTGCTCGACGGGCTGCGGGTGGGCTGACCCGCCCCGGGCGGCACCCGGGCTCGCGCAAGGTGCCCGCACCGGGGCATCGCCCGCGGGGTCGACCTGCGCGGCCATCTCGTATGGTCGCTCTCAGCTCGACCGGCACCGGGTGGTAGCCGGCCGCCTTGAGCGCTGTGACGAGGTGGGGGTGACGGGGATGACGACGGCCCAGCGTCCGACCCTGGAGGCGGTGGCCCGCCGGGCCGGCGTGTCCCGGGCCACGGTCTCCCGGGTGGTCAACGGCTCCACCACGGTCGCCGAGTCGATCCAGCGGGCGGTCCGCCAGGCGGTCGAGGAGCTCGGGTACGTCCCGAACCTCGCCGCCCGCAGCCTGGTCACCCAGCGCACCGACTCGATCGCGCTGGTGCTGCCCGAGGCGGCCACCCGGGTCTTCTCCGACGACCAGGTCTTCCCGGGGATCATCCGGGGAGCCGCGCAGGAGCTGGAGGCGGCGGACAAGCAGCTCGTGCTCATGCTGGCCGGCTCGCCCGCCGGCCACGAACGGGTCGAGCGCTACACCACCGGCCGGCACGTGGACGGCGTGCTCTTCGCCTCGCTGCACGGCGAGGATCCGCTGCCCGGCAAGCTGGCCCGACTCGGCATCCCGGTGGTGTGCAGCGGCCGGCCGCTGGACGGCGCCGAGGTGCCCTATGTCGACGTCGATCACGTCGGCGGCGTCGCCCGGGCGGTGCGGCACCTGATCGAGGGCGGCCGGCGGCGGATCGCCACCATCGCCGGCCCACAGGACATGGTCGCCGGCATCGAGCGGCTGGTCGGCTACCGGGAGACCGTCGCCGCCGCCGGCCTGCCGGAGCTGGTCGCGTACGGCGACTTCACCCGGGAGTCCGGTGCCGCGGCGACGCGACAACTGCTCGCCGCACAACCGGATCTGGACGCGCTGTTCGCCGCGTCGGACCTGATGGCGCACGCCGCCCTGCGGACCCTGCGGGAGGCGGGGCGGCGGGTGCCGGACGACGTGGCGGTGGTCGGGTTCGACGACATCGAGACGGCGGCGTACACGGAGCCGCCGCTCACCACGATCCGGCAGCCGATAGTGGAGCTGGGCCGGGCGATGACCCGGCAACTGCTGCGCATCGCGGCCGGCGAGCGCGTGGCGCAGGCGCTGCTGCTCCCCACCGAACTGGTGGTGCGCGAGTCGGCGTAGCCGGGACGCACCGGACCGGGGCCGGGGGTGTGACACCCCCGGCCCCGGCCGTCTCGGCTCGTCGACCTACTTCCCGGACAACCGCTCGATCATCACGTCCGCGTCGCGGACCAGGACTGCGCGCACCTCGGCGTTCGGCACGACCTTCGGATCACCCGCCAGGTCCCGGAACGGCCGGAGCTCCCGCACCGCCTGCTTGTTGAGCCCCTTGGCCGCGAACTTGCCGGCCTGGTCCAACGGTTTGTGCAGCTGGGTGGCGCTCTCGGCAGTGAGCCAGCCGGTGGCCCGGAACCGGTCCACCAGGTTGCCCATGTCCTCGATCGAGGTCGTCACGGTGAACGTGATCGACCGGGTCGACCGGTTGCCCGCCGCGTCGGTCGCCACCACGGCCAGCGTGTGCTCGCCGAGCGACAGCCCGTAGAGCGGCAGCAGGGTGTCGTCGAGGATCGGCTTCCCGTCGAGCGTGCCGACCAGCGAGGTGACCCCCGACGTGCCGTCGGTCGCCGAGTAGGTGATCCGCACGTCCTGGCTGTCGCCGTACGTCGCGCCGGCCGCCACCCCGGAGAGCAGGACCGCCGGGGCCGTGCCGTCGATCTTCAGTACGGCGGACTTCACGTCCTCCACGTTCCCCGCCCGGTCCGTGGCGCGGTACCGGAGGGTGTGGTTGCCATCGCCGCGCACCTCGACCGAGTCGGCGTACGGTGTCCAGGCCCCGCCGTCGAGCGAGTACTCGATCCTCGCCGCCCCGGACGTCTGGTCGGTGGCCGTGATGGTGACCGGCACCGCACCGTTGTGCCACCCCGAGTCGCCCGGCGGGGCGAACGTCGCGGCGGAGACGGGCGCGGTCCCGTCGAGCTTGAGCACCAGTTTCCGCGGCGCCTCGGTGTTGCCCGCGAGGTCCACCGAGCGGTACTCGACGGTGTGCTCGCCGTCGCCGGTCACCGGGATCGGCCCGCTGTAGCGGGTCCATCCGCCGTCGGTCCGGTACTCGGTCCGCGCCACGCCGCTGTCGTCGTCGGTGGCCTGCAGGGTCACCATGGCGTCGGAGCGGAACCAGCCGGCGTCACCGTCCGGCTCGGCCGGCGAGGTGGTCGCCCGGGTGGTGGGCGCGACGGTGTCCGACGGCAGTTGCTTGAGCCGGATGTTGCGGAAGTAGACGTCGTCACCGTTGCCGTGGTTCTGGATGCCGACGTAGCTGGGCTGCCCCATCCGGGCCGGGTCGGTGTTGACGTACTCGTTGATCTTCACGCCGTTCAGGTGGACCACGATGCTCTGGCCCCGGACGACGATCTCGTACGAGTTCCACTGCCCCGGCGGCTTGAGCGCGGCGTCCCGGGCGGCCAGGTCAGCCGACTGGAAGTTGTAGATCGCCCCGGTCGTCTTCTCCGGCACGTCCGTGGCGTCGATCTGGATCTCGTGACCCTGGTTGACCGCCAGCCACGGGTCGTTGCCCGGGTTCGGGAACCCGACGAAGATCCCGGAGTTGTCGTCCCCGGCCATCTTCCAGTCCAGCTTCAGGCTGTAGTCGCGGAAGCTCTGGTCATACCAGTGCAGGCCCAGCCCGCCGTACGACAGCAGGGTGCAGTCGGCGGCGTGCAGGAACCCGCCCGGCCCGGCCTGCTTCCACTTGGCCAGGCTCGCCGAGGTGCCGTCGAACAGGCTGGTGTAGCCGGCCTCCAAAGCGGTCGGCGTGCAGGCGTTCTGCGGCGCGTCGTCGAGCCGGAAGAAGTCGAACGACGCCGGGTTGCCGGTGCCGTTGAAGGCGGCGACGCCCACCTTCGGGTTCGGCACGGCGGACAGGTCCCGCGGCCGGCCGACGGTCGTCCACTGCTCACCGTCGGTCGAGTACGCCGCCGTCAGCGCCCGCCCGTCGCTGGTGATCTTCATCCACACCGCGTGCGGGAAGTCCACGGCCAGGTTGGGCGAACGGTCGACGGCGCCGCCGTCGATCGGCGACCCGCCCTGCTGCTGGATGAACTCGAAGTTGCGCACCCCGCTGTCGGTCCTGATGAACGAGAACTTGACGAAGTTCGGGTCGTCGCCGTGGACGATGAGGCCCGCCTGCTCCCATGCGTCCGTGTGGTCGATGGTCACCTTCGTCACGGCCTGCCACGCCCCGGCCGGGGCGTCCTGGAGCAGGATGTTCTTCGCGTCGGTGGTGCCGCCGTACATGTCACCCGGAAGGGCGTCGATCTGCAGCGACCCGCCGACGAGCCGGTAGCGCGCGGGGTCTTCGCGCAGCACCGACCACCGGCACCGGTCGATGACCTCGCCGGTGAACTCGTCGTCCGGGTTCACCTCGGCGGACGGGTCTGCGCACGGCGGTGCCACCCGATAAGTGTTCACCGTGACGGTGGCCGACGCGGCCAGCCCGGACGGATCACGCGCGGTGACCTTGGCCGTGTGGATGCCGGCCTTGGTGTAGGTGTGCGTCGGGTTCTGCTCCGTCGACGTCGCTCCGTCACCGAACTCCCAGGCGTAGCTGAGCGGGTCCCCGTCCCGGTCGGTGCCGGCGGCGGTGAACCTGACGGTCGCCGGGATCTGCGCCTGGGCGACGTCGGCCGACGCGGTCACCTCCGGGCGGGTGCTCGACGCCACGCCCTTGCCGTGGAAGGTGAACTCGTCGACGTCGAAGAGCCCGCCGCCGGAACCCTTGAACACCAGGTAGAGCCGGTGCGTGCCACCGGGGTCGGTGACCGGGACGACCGGGCTGTTGACGTAGTTGTCCCAGCCGCCGGTGTTCGCCACGGCCATGCTGGCGACCAGGGGCCCGTCCGGCCGGTCCGTCCGGAACTCGAGGGTGCCGCCCCCGCCGCCGGAGGAGAGCCGGGCCTGGACGCCGGTGATGCCGGTCAGGTTGTACGTGTCGAACGCGATCCAGTCGCCGTTGTCGATGTATCCGACGCGCTTCCCGCCGTGCGCGCCACCCGCGTCGACGACCTGGATGCCGTTGGCCTCGGTGAAGTGCTCACTCTGCCGGACCCGCGGCTGGAGGACCAGCCGGGTCTGCCCGGTGAGCGGCGGCACGCCCGCTGCGCCCCGGTCGGTGTAGGTCGCGGCGAGCACGCCGTAGAGGTTGGCGTCGGCGCTGTGGCCGTCCTCGGCGACGGTGTCGAGCACCCCCTCGCAGGCGTGCGTCTGGACCAGCCCGTGGCTGTGTGTGTCGTGGCCCAGGGCGTAGTCGATCTGCACGGTCCCGCAGTCGATCTCGCCGTCCTCCGGGTCGGTGACCCGCGCGGTGAACGGCACCCGGTCACCGAACTGGAACACGCCACCGGCGGGCGGGGCGGCGAACTCGACCCGCGGCGCGGTGTTGCCGACCGTGATCTGCACGGTCGCCGTTCCGGTCGTACCGGCCTGGTCGGTCAGGGTGAGCCGGGCGGTGAACTGCCCGTTCGTGGTGTAGGTGAAGGTGGGGTCCGGCTCGGTCGAGTCGACGGTGCCGTCGTCGGTGAAGTCCCAGGCGTAGGTGAACGAGTCGCCCGGATCGGGATCGCGGGACCCGGCGGAGGAGAAGGCCACGGTGAGCGGGGCCGGCCCGGACGTCGGGTTGGCGCTCACCGCCGGGATCGGGGCGCGCTTGCCCTTGACGTAGTCGATCCGGTAGACGGCCGAGTCCGGCGCGCCACCGAAGTAGCCGCTGCCGTAGTCGAGGACGTAGAGGGAGCCGTCCGGGCCGAACTCGATGTCCATCGGCCGCACGACCTGCTCCGGGAACGGGTTGATGCTGAGCGGCTGGCCGGCGTCGTCCAGGAGGACGTTCTTGATCCAGCCGCGTCCCCAGTCGGCCGCGAAGAACGTGCCGTCGAAGTACTCGGGGAACTTGGTGTCCGACCTCAGGTCGGGGTCGTACCGGTAGACCGGGCCGCCCATCGGCGACTCGCTGCCGTCGCCGAACTCCGGCACCGAGGCGCCGTCGTACGTGATCCACGCCGGCTGCGCGGCGGGCAGGTCCTGCTTGCCGGTGTTGCGGGGCGAGGTGTTCCGCGGGGCGGCGCAGTCGAACTTCGGCCCGGAGGTCCCGGTGGCGAAGTCATAGTCGTTGTACGCGACGTTCGGGCCGACGCAGTACGGCCACCCGAAGTTGCCGGGGCCGCGGATCTGGTTGAACTCCACCATCCCGGCCGGGCCGCGGTTCGGGTCGGCGGCGCCGGCGTCCGGGCCGTACTCGCCGAGGTAGAGCCAGCCGGTCTCCGGGTCGACGGTGAACCGGAACGGGTTGCGGAAGCCCATCGCGTAGATCTCGGGCCGGGTGCCGGCGGTGCCGGCCGGGAAGAGGTTGCCCGCCGGCGACTGGTAGCTGCCGTCGGCGGCCACCTTGATGCGCAGCACCTTGCCGCGCAGGTCGTTCGGGTTGGCCGACGAGCGCTGGGCGTCGTACGCCGGGTTGCGGCCGGCCCGCTCGTCGATCGGGATGTAGCCGTTGGAGGCGAACGGGTTGGAGTCGTCGCCGGTGGAGAGGTAGAGGTTGCCCGCCGCGTCGAAGGCGATGTCGCCGCCGGCGTGGCAGCAGATGCCCCGGTTGGCCGGCACCTCGAGGATCTTCTGCTCACTGGCCAGGTCGAGGATGCCGCCGGTGAGTTTGAACCGGGACAGCCGGTTCACCCCGTCGAAGCGGGCGAAGTCCGCGCTGGTGCCGTCGTTCGGCGCGTCCCCCTCCGGGGTGTCCAGCGGGGGCGCGAAGTAGAGGTAGATCCAGCCGTTGCCGGCGAAGCCGGGGTCCACCCCGATGCCCTGCAACCCGTCCTCGTCGTGGTTGTAGACCGGGAGCCGGCCGGCGAGGCTGGTCACGCCCTGCGGCGTGGTGAGGAAGACGCGGCCGTCGCGGGAGGTGTGCAGCACCCGCCGATCGGGCAGCACGGCGAGGTTCATCGGTTCGCCCGTGGTGTCCGCGCCCTTGGCGAGGGTCACCTGCGCGAAGTTGCCGTCGACGGTCGCCCCGCAGTCCGCCGGCACGGCCCCGGCGGCCGTTTTGATCCCGCCGAGCAGGTGCCGCAGGAACTCCGGCTCGCGGTACGAGGCGTCGGTGTGGCCGCCGCCGGTGTACCAGGACCGCCCGCCGTCGTACTGCTGGCACCAGGCGATCGGGTGGCTCGTGCCCATCGCGCCCGCCCCGGCGCCGTACGTCCGCTCGTCGAGGGCCGCGAGCACGTGCACCTCGCCGCGCGGGTCGGCGCGGTAGTTGTACCACTCGTCGGTGCGGACCCACCGGTCCGGCAGCGACTCGGTGGACGGGTGCACGTGGTCGTCCACCTTGACCGTGGCCTGCTGGATGGCCGGGTGGCTGTTGAAGTACGCGCCGACGAGCTTGCCGTACCACGGCCACTCGTACTCGGTGTCCGAGGCGGCGTGCACGCCGGCGTACCCGCCGCCCTGGCGGATGTACCGCTCGAAGGCCGCCTGCTGGTCGGCGTTGAGCACGTCGCCGGTGGTCGAGAGCCAGACCACCACGTCGTACTGGGCCAGGTTCGCGTCGGTGAACGCCCCGGCATCCTCGGTCGCGTCGACGGCGAAGTTGTTCTCCTGCCCGAGCTTCTGGATCGCCGCGATCCCGGCGGGGATCGAGTCATGCCGGAATCCCGCGGTCTTCGAGAAAACCAGGGCCCGGAAGCCCGGTTCGGCCGCCGAGGCCGGCGTCGAGAGGCTCCCGGCTATCGGCAGCGCCAGCAGCGCACCGAGCGCTGCCGACAACAGACGGCGTAACGGCTTGCGGGACACGGCGCCTCCTCACCCGATCGACCAGCTTCTACGCGGGACCTTAACGGCCGCGAAACACAAAGGACAGATGCAGGAGACGAAAGTTTTGCTGGACCGTGCGCGACTTTTTCCATCTACAGGCGAAAGTGGCCGCCATTAACCCGTCGCGCGTTCCGGAGGCCGCGGCTACCGTCGGCCCGTGCCTGTGATCCGTCCCGCCCGCCCCGACGACGCGCCGGGCGTCGTGGCCCTCCGCGCGGTCGTGCACCCGTACCTGGTACGCGGCGTCGAGTCGACCCGGCGCATGATCGCCCAGCCGCCGCCCGAGGAGGACTGGACCGCCTGGGTGGCCGAGGCGGACGGGCAGGTGGTCGGCTGGGCGTCGGCCTACCGGAACAGCCAGACCTCGGAGCCGGACGTCGGGGAGATCTCCACCCTGCACGTACACCCGGCGCACCGGAGTCGCGGAGTCGGCACCGCGCTCCTGGCGGCCGCGCTCGGTCACCTGCGCGTCATCGGCGCACGGCGGGTGCTCACCTGGTCCCAGCCCGAGTCCCTGCCGTTCGCCCGCCGGCACGGCTTCACGCCCAGCCGGGAGCTGCGCTACTCCGCGCTCGACCTGCAGCCGGCCCCGCCGATGCCCGAGCCGCCGCCAGGCGTACGGCTGCTCCCGGCCGCCGAACTGGACCCGCGCCGGATCCACCAGGTGGACGCCGAGTCGTCGCTGGACGAACCGGGCGACGTCCCGACAGACGCCATGGGCTACGACATCTGGCACCACGAGGTCTGGGACAACCCAGGGCTGGACCGGGCCGCCAGCACGGTGGCCGAGGTGGACGGCACGCTGGCCGCGGTCAGCCTGGTCAAGCGGGACGGCGACCGGATGTGGTCGGCATTCACCGGCACGGTGCCCGGACACCGGGGCCGTGGCCTGGCCGGGCTGGTCAAGCGGGCCGCGCTGCACCGGGCCGCGCTCGGGGGCGTCCGCGTCGCGTACACCTCGAACGACGGGGCGAACGCGCCGATGCTGGCGGTCAACGCTCGGCTCGGCTACCGGCCGGTGGCCACCCAGTGGTCCTGCCTACGCGAACTCACCTGAGGCCGGCGGCGACCCGACGCCCCCTGGCACGGCGCGGGGAGAGCTACTCGACGGACTGTCCGAGCGACCGCCGGGCGAGCAGAGTGGCCCCGGCGACGGCGGCCGGCATGATCAGCACCGCGCCGAGCGGGATCAGGAAGCACACGAAGACGGCCACCCCGAAGCCCAGGGTGGTCGGCCGATCGGCCTTGAGCAGCGACCGGCGCTCCGACAGTCCCATCCCCCGGCGGTAGAAAGCCGCGCCGACCAACTCCAGGGCGAGGAACCAGCCACCCACCGCCGCGCCGACCACGGGGACGACCGTCTGCCCCACCACCGGGATGAAACCGGCCGCGAAGAGGGGTATGCCGACCAGCACGGAGACCGCCACCAGGCGCAGCGAGTCGAGGATGCTGCGGCGCAACGATCCCCAGAATGACACCTCCACCGCGCCCGGAGTGCCGCCGAGCCGGTCCTCGACCCGCTCGGAGATCTTCTCGTAGAACGGGTCGCCGACGGCCAGGGTCACCGCGGTGAAGGTGAGCACCCCGAGCAGGCCGGCCAGGCCCACGATCGCCAGCCCGGCGATCACCCGGACCAGGCCCCGCCAGGCCCCCGACCAGTCGTCCGCGAACGGAGTGACCAGCGCGGCGAGGTCGTCCACGAAATACAGCAGGCTGGCGAAGGCGGCGACGAAGAGCACGCCGGAGATGAGCGCCGGGACGACGCCGAGCAGCATGAGCCCGGGGCTGCGGACGTAGAGGCCGATGCCGCGCAGCAGCAGGCCGGCGCCGGCGAGGAAGCGGGTGGCGGCGCCGGTCACCGGCGCGGCGAGGCGGGGTACGTCCACGACCGGACAGCGTAGTCGTCGCCTGCGGCAACCTGGATGCGCGAACTCGGGCAGGATGGTCGGATGCGTGCCTCCCGGCTGATCTCCCTCGTGCTGCTGCTGCAGTCGCGGGAGACGATGACCGCGGCCGAGTTGGCCCGCGAGCTGGAGGTCTCCGAGCGCACCGTCTACCGGGACGTGCTGGCGCTCTCCGCCGCCGGGGTGCCGGTCTACGCGGACCGGGGCCGGGCCGGCGGGTACCGCCTGCTCGGCGGCTACCGGACCCGGCTGACCGGCCTGACCAGGGACGAGGCGGAGGTGCTCTTCCTGGCCGGGCTGCCCGGACCGGCCGGCGACATGGGGCTGGCCGACGCGGTCGCCGCCGCCGAGCTGAAGGTGCTCGCCGCGCTCCCGCCGAGCCTCCGTGACGCGCCGGCCCGGACCGGGCAGCGATTCCACCTCGACGTGCCGGGCTGGTTCCGGCAGAGCGAGCCACCCGCATGGTTGACCGAGCTGGCCCGGGCGGTCTGGCGGGACCGGGTGGTCGAGCTGCGCTACCGCCGGGGCGAGCGGGAGGTGACCCGCACCGTCCAGCCGTACGGGCTGGTGCTGAAGAGCGGAATCTGGTATCTGGTCGGCCGGGTCGGCGACGGGTACCGGACGTACCGGGTGGACCGGGTGGTCGGCGTCGAGGTGGGCGGGGGGACCTTCGACCGGGACGAGGGCTTCGACCTGGGGGCGTACTGGCGGGAGCAGGCCGAGGCGTTCCTGCGGGACATGCTCCGGGCCGAGGTCAGCGTCCGGCTCAGCCCCGCCGGCCTGCTCGCGCTCCGGCACCTCGCCGACGCCCCCTTCGTGTACGACGAGGCGGTCGGCGCCGCCGAGGGGCCCGACGGGCAGGGCCGGATGGTGCTCCGGCTGCCCGTCGAGTCCGTCGAGGTGGCGTACGCCCAACTGCTCTCGCTCGGCCCGGAGGTGGAGGTGCTCGACCCGCCGGAGCTGCGCGAGCGGTTCGCCGAGGCGGCCCGTCGCGCGGCCGCGCTCTACCTCGAGCCGGACCTGGCGGCGCCGTCCGGGCTCGGCACCGCCGCGCCGGCAGTCAGCGGTAACCGGTGACGTCGGCCGGCTTCCCCGGGTCCTGCACCTCGACCAGATAGCGCCAGGCATCGGGACGGCTGCCGTCGAGGTCGGTGAAGCCGTACACCTGGGCCAGCTCGCCGCTGGAGACGGACCTTCCGTTCCACCGGGCCCGGTCCGGGTCGGCGGCGAGGGCCGCAACCGCGCGTCCGACGAACGCGGGCGTCTCCGAGATGGCGAAGTGCGGCTGCTTCTCCAGGGCGTCCTGCCAGTTCTCCTCGGTGACGCCGAACAACTCCAGCATGTTCTCGGAACGCAGCCATCCGGGGGTGAGCGCGACCGCGGTTGCGCCGTGCTGGCGCAGCTCATGGGCCTGGGCGAACGCCAGCCGGTTCACCGCGGTCTTCGCCAGGTCGTAGAAGAACGAGACCCGGTAGTTCGACGCGTTGTACTCGGTGGTGCCGTCGCCGACCTCCACGACCAGGCCGCCGGGGTTGCGCACCAGCAGCTTCAGCGCGAAGTGACTGGTGATGATGTGCGTGTCGATGGCGAGCCGGAGCGCGTGCAGACCGTCATCGAGCGGCTGCTCCCAGAGCGGCGTCTCCCAGGCGATGAACGGCTCGGCGCCCCAGATGTCGTTGACCAGCACGTCGAGCCGGCCCTGCTCGGCGTCGATCCGGTCGACCAGGCGGCGTACCTGATCGGGGTCGAGGTGGTCGACGGGGACCGCGATGCCGGTGCCGCCGGCGGCCGTGACCAGCTCGGCCGTCTCCTCGATGGTCTCCGGCCGGTCCATCTCGGAGCGGCGCTCCCGGGTGCTGCGGCCGGTGGCGTAGACGGTCGCCCCGGCGGCACCGAGCTGGACGGCGATCTGCCGGCCGGCACCCCGGGTCGCCCCGGCGACGAGTGCGATCTTCCCTGTCAGCGGTTGGCTCATGCGGACGACGATGGCAGCGATACCTGACAACGGAAGTCCGGTTTCCGGTGCGATCCGCTGGCTGCTCGACGTCCGGGCCGTCCACCTGCCGCCCGACCTGCTCCGGCGTTGAGGCCCGATATCCAGGTGCCGTCCCGGCACCCGGCCGGTAGGCTCGCCCGGACGTCCTCGACGACCGGAGGGAGGTGAGCACCGTGTCCGTCACGACATTGCTGTGCTCCCACCCGGTCACGAGGACGCGGGCATCCTGACGGGAGCACGCGCATCCCGGAAGGAAACCATGACCGACCTGGTCATCCGCCCGATCAACGCGGGCGAGGAGAAGCTCTTCGATTCCCTGTCCGACCCC
Source organism: Micromonospora sp. NPDC007230 (assembly GCF_042869115.1). Taxonomy (NCBI): domain Bacteria; kingdom Bacillati; phylum Actinomycetota; class Actinomycetes; order Micromonosporales; family Micromonosporaceae; genus Micromonospora; species Micromonospora sp. NPDC007230. The sequence goes on from NZ_JBIAFE010000001.1 coordinate 371,797, forward strand.
GGTCTCGTCGGGCGCGCCGCGTTCGGCGAGCGTTACCTCGACATGGTCGCCGACGGCCAGTACCGCCCCGAGTGGAGCTGGATCGCGCTACGCGACGACGTCGTCGTGGCGCGCGCCGCCTGGTGGGGCGGGCCGGACGACGACCAACCCCTGGCGCTCGACTGGTTCGACTTCACCGACGCCGACGCGGCGGTCCGGCTGCTCCGGACCGTGCCGCTGCGGGCCGAGTACACGATCTCGCTGCCGGTCGGCTGGCGCACGGATCCGGCGGTCCGGGCCCAGGCCGAGGCGCGGATCGCGGCCGCCACCGAGGCCGGCATGGCGGTGCTGGTGTGGCGGTACCGGTACCGCTGGAGCCTGGACGGTGGGCTGCCCGACCGGCCCGGCCGGCTGGAGTTCCGCCCGGAGCCGGACGACGGGGTCGTGCTGGACGTGCTCCGCCGCATCGTCGAGGGCAGCCTGGACGCGCACGCCCGGCACACCGCCGCGGCGTCCGGACCGGACGCCGCGGCGCAGGAGGAGCTGGACCTGTTGCGCTGGCTGCCCAGCCCGCGCGACTGGTGGCGGCTCGCCTGGACGCCGGACGGTGAGCTGGTCGGCCTGACCGTGCCGGCCCGCAACCACAGCACCGCGATCGTCGGCTTCGTCGGCGTGGTGCCCGAGCAGCGGGGGCACGGCTACGCGTACGACCTGCTGGTCGAGGCGACCCACCTGCTGGTCGAGGCCGGTGAGACGGCGGTGGTCGCGGCCACCGACCAGACCAACCACCCGATGGCCGCCGCCTTCGCCCGGGCCGGCTACCCGGTCGAACGCGAGCGCGTCGACCTGGTCTGATTCCGCGGCTCCCGGCGCGCGGTTCGCGCGCCGGGAGTCCGCGTCAGTCCACCAGGCGGACGCGGACCCGGCGGTTGGCCCGGCCCTTGCTCTCCACCTTGACCACCTGGACCTTGCCGATCTGGGCGGTGGAGGCGACGTGAGTGCCCCCGTCGGCCTGCACGTCCAGCCCGACGATGTCGACGATCCGGACCTCCTGCTCGTCCGCCGGGATCAGATTGGACTGGGTACGGATGATGTCCGGCAGGGCCAACGCCTCCGCCCGGGGCAGCACCCGCACGGCGACCGACCGGTCGGCGGCCACCTCGGCGTTGACCAGCTCCTCGATCCGCGACTTGAAGTCCGGCGGCACCTCGGGGAGGTTGAAGTCCATCCGGGCCTCGCCGGGTTCCATGTTGCCGCCGGTGACCAGCGCGCCAAAGTCCCGGAACACCACCCCGCAGAGCACGTGCAGGCCGGAGTGGGTACGCATCAGCATGGTCCGCCGGACGTCCTCGACCGCGCCGGTGACGGCGGTGCCGACCGGCGGCAGCGGGTCACCCTCGGCCGGGATGAGCCAGAGGTCGTCGCCCTTGCGGGTGCTCACGATCCGGGTCTGCACCCCCTGCCAGAGCAGCACCCCGTGGTCCGGCGGCTGCCCGCCGCCGCCCGGATAGAAGGCCGACCGGTCCAGCACGATGCCCTGCTCGGGATCGGCCGCCAGCACCGTGCACGTCCACTCCCGCAGGGTGGGGTCGGCAAGGTCGAGGCGATGCGTACGGCCGTGGTGTGTGACGCCCATGCCGGGCAGGTTACCCGTTGAGGAACGTCGAGATCCGGTCCCGCAGGTCGGCGCGTTCCGACCAGAGGACGCCCGGCCGGTCGTACACGTGCAGGGTGGCCTGCGGGAGCGCGGCGGCCACCTGCTCGGCGACCGGCACGGGGTGCAGGTCGTCGCCGGCGCAGCCGATCACCAGCGCCGGAGCGGTGACCCCGGCGAGCGCGTCGGCGGTCCGCAGCGGGGCCTGGTCCGGCAGGCTGGCCAGCCCGGGCGCGAGCCCGTCCCGGAGCAGTTGGTCCAGCCGTTGCCGCAGGTACGCCCAGCCGGCCGGGCTGTTGCGGACGGCCGGCGGCAGTTCCAGCGACACCACGTCGGCCAGGGCGGAGGCGTCCCCCTCCGCCACCGCGTCGAGCAGGTCGGTCAGCCGGGCCCGGGCCACCTCGCCGCGTGGGCTGTCGAGCACGGCCGGGAGGAAGAAGACCAGCTTCTCGAAGCGTTCGGGGCTCTCGGCGAGCAGCCGGCACAGCGCGCCGGCGCCCAGGCTCGCCCCGAAGGCCCGGGCGGCGCCGCCGAGGTCGGCGATCGCCCGCAGGTCGCGGGCCAGGTCGAGGTAGTTCCACGGCCCGGGCGGCGAGTCGGAGCGGCCGTGCCCGCGGAACTGGAAGAAGATCTTGCGGCCGATGACCCCGCTGCCGAACGGGCGGGTGGTGGCGATCCCGTTGCCGAGCCCGTGGGCGAACACGGTCACCGGGTCACCGGTGCCGGTGACCAGCCGCTCCAGCCGTACGCCGTGCGGGGTGGCGACCAGCTCGGTCTCCGGTTCGGGCAGCGCCGGCCGGCCGGTGCGGGGCGCGCCGGGCCCCGGCCCCCAGGTGCGGGGACCGCCGTCCGGCGGCGGGGGCCAGCGGAAACTCCTCACCAGGAACCTCGGCCGTCGTGCAGGTCACGCAAGCCGACCCGGACGTCCAGCAGATAGATCAGACCCGCCGCGATGCCGATCAGGGTGAAGATGCTCAGCACCCCGCCCCCGACCCCGAGCAGGGTGAGCACCAGGCAGACCGCCAGGATGGCGATCCAGCCGCCCTTGGGCAGGGTGCCGATCGCGGCGAACGCGTCGGAGCGCTGGGTGATCGCATGGACCAGGGCGACAGCCTCGATGACCAGGGCGAAGACGAGCAGGATCAGCTCGATCACGTAGCGGACTTCGAACGCGAAGATCGGCGCGGCATAGGCCATGCCGGCAAGCTTATGCCGAGACCCCGGAAAACGTCCTACAGGACGCTGTCCGGGGTCTCGGTCCAGGTTCGACTCACTCGGCCGCGGGGCGGGTCCGCTTCGTGGTCTTCGGCAGCTTCGCCGACGGGGTCGCCGGCTTCGCCGCGGTGGCCCTGGTGGCGGTGGCCTTGGTGGCCCGGGTGCGCTTCACGGCGGCCGGCTTGGCCTCGGCGGCCTCGGCCACCTCGGTCGGGGTCGGCACCTCGGCCGGCTTGGCGGCCGGCGTGGTGGCGGCTCCGGTCGCCTCGATGTCGGCGTTCACCGTGTCCGCGGCCTCCAGCACGCCCGCGCCGACGACCCGCTCACCGCGGGCGACCAGCTCGGCGTACGCGGCCACGGCCCGGGCCGACGCGGCCTGGGCCCGCTCCTGGGCGCCGGCCAGGACGGCGGCGGCGTTGCGGCCGGCGGCCTCGCGGAGCTTGTCCAGGTCGAGGTCGGTCGGGACGGCCTTCTCCCGCAGCCCGGTCGCGGTTGCGGTCTTCAGCGTCTCGTTGGCGCTCTTCAGCGTCTCGGTGGCCTTCTGGCGCAGCTCGACGCCGGTCACGACAGCCTTGCCGCCGAATTCGGCGACGACCCGGGTGCCGAGGTCGCTGACCACGGTGGGCAGCTTGCGGAGCTGCTCAAGGGCCAGCTCGCCGGCGCCGGCGGCGGCGTAGAGCGGGGCCGGAATGCGGTTGGTCTTCGGCTGGGTCATGACTTCTCCTCCTCGGCCGCACCGGCGGCCTTCCGGACCACCCGGTGGGCGGTCTTCCTCTCGGGATCGGCGGCGGTCGGGGCGGGCGCGGGACCCGCCTCGGTGACGGCGACCGACTCGAGGACGCCCTCGGTCGGCGTGCCGTCCGGCGTCGCGGGGCCAGCGGTGGCCGGCGTGACGGTGGCCGCGGTCGGCGGTGCCTCGCCCGGCGCGCCGGCCGACGGGGTCGGCTCGGTGGCCGGGGCCGGCTCGGCGGCGCCCTGCGCCGCGGCGGTCGCCTCGGCGAGCCGGGCGTTCTCCCGGCGGAACGTCTCGTAGATCTGGGTGAGGGACTGTTTCTGGGCCATGGTCAGCTCGGGGTCGACGGCGATCGCCGCGAGCACGCCCTGCCCTTCCTTGGCGTCCAGCAGCCCGGCGCGCAAATACATCGCCGGGGTCGAGACGCGCAGCGCGCTGGCGAGCTGCTGGAGCACCTCGGCGCTCGGCTTGCGCAGTCCGCGCTCGATCTGGCTGAGGTACGGATTGCTGACGCCGGCCTGCTCGGCGAGCTGCCGCAGGGAGATCTTCGCGTTGCGTCGCAGATCGCGAATGAACCCGCCGACGTCGGGTAGGTCCTTACCGGTGGCCATGACTCCACGCTAGCGCGGGGTGCTAGCTACTGCAAGCAGAACGCTTGCCAGAGTTAGCAGGGTCTCAGATAGCCGGTTGCGTCCCGGCTGTCGGGTCCGTACGGTTCCCCCGTGTCCAAGATCGACGTGAATGGTGCGATGCTCGCATACGACGAGGCCGGCAGCGGCAGCCCGGTGGTGCTGATCCACGCCGGCATCGCCGACCGGCGGATGTGGCGGAGCCAAGTGTCCGCGCTCGCCACCCGGCACCGGGTGATCGTCCCCGACCTGCGCGGCTACGGCGAATCCGAGCTGCCCCCGACCCCGTTCGCGCACCACGACGACGTGATCGGGCTGCTGGACGCCCTGGGCGTCGCGCGCGCCGCCCTGGTGGGCTGCTCGTTCGGCGGCAAGGTGGCGGTGGACACCGCGCTGGCCTATCCGGACCGGGTCTCCGCGCTGGCCCTGTTCGGCGCCCCGGTCTCCGGCAACGAGTGGTCCGAGGAGACCGAACAGCTCTGGGACGAGCTGGTCGGCGAGGCGGACCCGGAGGACTTCGCCGCGACCGCGGCCGGCGAGGTGCGGTTCTGGGTAGTCGGCCCGACCCGCCGCCCGGAGGACGTCGATCCGGAGCTGATCCGGTTCGCCGACGAGATGGACCGGCGGGCACTCGCCGCCGAGCTGGCCCTCAGCGCCGTCGAGGTGAGCGAACTCGACCCGCCGGCGATCGACCGGCTGGGTGAGCTGGCCATGCCGGTGCTGGTCGGCACCGGCGCGGACGACCTGGCGGACCTCCGCCGGCTCGCCGACCGGATCGCCGCCGAGGCCCCGCACGGGGCGCGCCTACCGGACGTCCCGGACGCCGCCCACCTGCTGCCGCTCGAACGCCCCGAACCGGTCAACGCCGCCCTGCTCGACTTCCTGCCCTGAGCCGCCGCCGCGTGCGTCACCAGACGGCGCGGACCCCACCGACTGGCAGGCCGCCGCCGAGCAGCGGCAGCTCGGCGTACTCGGCCAGCACCGGGGCCTCGACGCCGAGCCGGCGCAGCGCGCTCACCAGCACCGGCATCCGGGCTCGCCCGGCGCCATCGTCGATCTTGAGAGCCACCGCGCCGACCCCCGGGACCGCCGCCGCGATGACGCCCTCCGCGCCGACCTTCGCCAGCAGCCCGGGTACGCCGCGCATCAGCCGGGTGTCGTCCGCCTGGGTGCCGCCCACCAGCTCCGGGTACGTCCGCATGGCGTCGGCCACGGTCCGCTCGACGGTGCCGGGCTCGGCGGAGACCAGCCGCAGGTACGCCCGGGCCAGCCCGGTCAGCGAGACGGCGAGCACCGGCGCGCCGCAGCCGTCCACCCCGACGGCCGCCACCCGCTCCCCGGTGCACTCCTCGACGGCGGCCGTCAGCCGCTGTTGGAGCGGGTGCTCGGGCCGCCAGTAGCCGTCCAGCGGCCAGCCGGCGGCGAGGCAGGTCAGCAGCATCCCGGTGTGCTTGCCGGAGCAGTTCATCCGGGTCCGCGTCGGCCCGCCCCCGGCCCGCAGCACCGCCTCCCGGGCGGCCTCGCCGACCGGCAGGTCCGGCGGGCAGTGCAGCGCCTCTTCGGTCAGGCCGGCGCCGCGCAGCAGCGCGCTGACCCGCTCCACATGGAACTCCTCGCCGGCGTGGCTGGCCGAGACCAGCGCCACGTCGGCCGGTTCGGTCAGCGGCAGGCCGGCCCGGAGCATCCCGATCGCCTGCATCGGCTTGTTGGACGAGCGGGGGAAGATCGGCGAGGTCGGGTCCCCCGCCCCGGCCGCCGGCGCGCCGGCGGCGTCGAGCACCGCCACGGAACCACGGTGGACGCCCTCCACGAACCCGGACCGGACCACCTCGGCGAGCGGCACGCCGCCCTCGTACGTCTTTCCCACGACGTGGACGGTACCGACGGGTCCGGCGGGTCCGTCACCGGGGTGACCAGCGGCGTCGACCGCGGGCGTACAGGGGTGCGGGGCTTGCCGTGGCTTACATGCCGAGCAGCTGCCGGGCCTCGGTGGTGGTCAGCGGCGGGCGCTGGGCGAGCTGGGCGAAGCCGACCGCCCGGGCGACCAGTTGCATGTTGGACTCGACCGGCCGGCCCTTGGCGTAGGTGACCGTGTCCTCCATGCCGACCCGCAGGTGACCGCCGGCCGAGAGGGAGGCGAGCAGCACCGGGATGGTGCTGCGGCCGATCCCGGTGGCCGAGAAGGTGGTGCCCTCCGGCAGGTCGCGCAGCATCTGCTCGGCCGCGACCAGGGTCGCGGTGGTGCCCGGCATGCCGCCCGGCACGCCCATCACGAAGTCGACGTGCACGTGCCCGCCGTGCGGCAGGCCGTACTTGCCGATCAGGCGCTGGAGGGCGGTGAGGTGGCCGAGGTCGAAGATCTCGTACTCGGGGACGATGCCCTTCTCCTGCATCCGGGTGTGCAGGGCGACGATGAACTCCCAGCGGTTGAGGAAGACGTCATCACCGAAGTTGACCGTGCCCATGGTGCAGGAGGCCATGTCCGGGCCGGCGTCCAGCACGGCCAGCCGGTCGGCCTCCGGGTCGGTCACCGCACCCCCGGAGGAGAGCTGCACGATCAGGTCGGTGGTCTCGCGCAGCGCCGCCACGGTCTCACGCAGCCGCCCCTGGTCGAGGGTGGGCTTCGCCTCGTCGTCGCGGATGTGGACATGGATCACGGCGGCGCCGAGGGCCTCGCACTCCTTGGCGGTCAACAGCAGCTCGTCGAGAGTCACCGGCAGCGCCGGCACGTCCGCCTTGGCCGACTCCGCACCGGTGGGGGCAACCGTGATCAACGTCCCAGTGGTCATGCTGGCGATCCTAGACGGCCCACCTGCCTCCGGTCGATGGCCGGGAGGCGGCCAGGCGGAAGAATCGTGCCTGTTGACCCATAGAACCGAAAGATTTCCGGCTTGCGACGCGCAGTAAGGCAGGCTTACGACGCCTCGATGGCGGCGGCGGTCTCGCCAACCAGCAGTCGGGCGTCGTCGGCGACGTTGCGCTTCACCACGGCGAGGGCGATCTGGCCCAGCTCGTAATGCTGCACCGCGGTGCCGACGAAACCGACCGTCCGGCCGTCCAGGGTCACCGGAGTGCCGGCGGCCGGCAGCTGGTCCGTGGTCACCCCGTCCAGGTGCAGCAGGACGGGCCGGCGCGGCGGCCTACCCAGGTTGTGCACCCGGGCCACCGTCTCCTGCCCCCGGTAGCAGCCCTTGTCGAGGTGTACGGCCGGCGCGATCAGGTCGACCTCGGCCGGGATGGTGCGGTGGTCGGTGTCCACCCCGGCCCGGGGCTGCCGGGCGGCCACCCGGATCGCCTCGTACGCCCACAGCCCGGCCACCGGCACGCCGGCGCCCCGCAGCTCGTCCACCACCTGGGTCATCGCGTCGCGGGGCACCAGCAGGTCCACGCCGAGCGGCACCCGCCGGGCCCACCCGCCGATCGGCAGCGGCCGGACGTCGTACACCACGGAGGGCCGCGCTGGCAGATCACCGGAGCGGAACTTCGGACCCGGCACCGCGACCACGTCCGGCGCGGCCAGCCCGGTGACGCCGAGGGTCTCGAGCGCGCCGGTGGCCTCCGGCCCGACCAGCGACAGCAGCGCGTGGTCGGCGGTGGCGTCGCGCGGCTCGACCTTGCTGAAGAACCGCATCTTCTCCAGGTATGACAGCAGCCCGCTGGTCATCCCCGGTTCGGTGTCCAGCCAGGTGGTCTCGCCGTCCTCGGCGACCATGGCGTGCTGCTCGATGTGCCCGTGCGGGGAGAGGACGAGCAGTTCGGTGCCCTGCCAGGCGCCCAGCCCGGCGAGGTGCTGGCTGGTCAGGGTGTGCAGCCAGCCGATCCGCTCCTCGCCCGGCACCGCCACGACGCCCCGGTGCGACCGGTCGACCAGGCCGACGCCGGTGGCCAGGGTGCGCTGCTCGCGCAGCGGGTCGCCGTAGTGGGCGGCCACCGGGCCGACCCCGGCCGCCCGGTGCACCGGCTCCGGCTGCTCCCGGGTCTCCTCGTCGATCGCCTCGGCGGCCACCGCTCCCGCGATGTCGATCATTTGCGTCCCCCGTCCTCGCACTGGCCGCAGACGCCGAAGAGCGCCACGTGCCCGATGTCCACCTGAAATCCCCGCTGCGTGGCCAACTGGTCGGCGAGCGGGCGCAGCAGCTCCGGCTCGATCTCGTCGATCGCGCCGCACTCCCGGCAGACCAGGTGGACGTGCTGGTGCTCGCCCGCCGCGTGGTAGGTCGGCGAGCCGTGGGACAGGTGGGTGTGTGTCACCAGCCCGAGCCGCTCCAGCAGCTCGAGCGTCCGATAGATGGTGGTGATGTTGACCCCGGCGGCCACCTCGCGGACCGCCGTGTGGACCTGCTCCGGCGTGGCGTGCCCCAGGTCCATGACCGCTTGCAGGACGAGCTGCCGCTGCGCCGTCAGCCGCAGCCCACGGGAGCGGAGCAGTTCCGCGAGGGAGGATTCGGACACCGTCCGATCATAGTTCGGCCGCCGCGCCGGTCCGGCCGCCGCGGTGGTACGCGGCTACCCTCGGCGCTCGTGGGAGCATCGCGGCTGGCCGTGCTGGGTCGGGGCGTCGTACCGGCCGGGGAGGCGGTGCTGCGCGGCGACGACCGGGGCGTGCTGCACGGAGACGGCCTCTTCGAGACCATGCACCTGCGCGGCGGGGAGCCCTGGCTGCGCGACGCCCACCTGGCCCGGCTGCGGGCCGGCGCGGCGGCGATCGCGCTGGCGCTCCCGCCCGCCGACGCGCTGGTCGCGTTGCTCGACGAGATCCGGGCCGGCTGGCCGGCCGAGGTGGAGGGGGCGCTGCGGCTGGTCTGCACCCGGGGACCGGAGGGCGATGGCCCGCCGACCGTGTACGCCACGCTGGGCGAGGTGCCGGCCGAGGCCGGGCGAGCCCGGCGGGACGGGGTGACCGTGGCCACCCTGCCGCTCGGGGTGGCCGCCCGGTCCCGTCCCGAGCTGGGCTGGCTGCCGGTCGGTGTGAAGTCCACCTCGTACGCCGTGAGCACCGCGGCGCGCCGCTGGGCGGCCCGGGCCGGCGTGGACGACGTGCTCTGGGTCTCCACCGACGGCTACGTGCTGGAGGGGCCGAGCGCGAACGTGGTCTGGCTGGCCGGTACGACGCTGTGCACCGTGCCGGCGGTGGCCACCGGGGTGCTCCCCGGCGTGACCGCCCGCTGGCTCCTCGACCACGCCACCGAGCTGGGCCTGACCGCCGAGGAACGCCTGGTCACCCCGGCCGAGCTGGCGACCTCCGACGGCGTCTGGCTGACCTCGTCCCTCCGCGGCCTGGCCGAGATCCGCACCCTCGACGAAACCCCCCTCCCCCACGCCCCCATAACCCCCACCCTCCAAACCCTCCTGGGCTTCCCCCTCCCCGCCGACCCACAGCGTTGATCATGAGGTTGGCGGCAGCATCGGAGAGATCGAGACCGCCGCCAACCTCATGATCGACGGGGAAACGGGACCGGAGCGGTGGGTCAGCCGGCTACGCGGAGGAGGCGGGCGGAGAGGTGGGGGCTCAGGGGCTGGCCCACGGCGGCCATTTCCTGGGCGTACAGCAGGGCACCCTCGACGATGCCGAAGAGGCGGGCACCGGCGGTGACCTCCTTGGCGGTGGCCGTCCGGACCACCGCGTCGGTGACGAACTCGATCTGGGTGCCCTTGCGCTTGCCGATGTGCAGCTCCATCACGCCGGTGGGCGTGGTTATCAGGGCTTCCAGCTCGTCGGTGACCCGGTCGCCGTCCATCACCGGGCGCCACCAGCCGACCTCACGGCCGGCCGGGCGGACCGGGCGGCTCTGCTCGTCCAGGAGCCAGGCGCGGGACTCGTAGAACAGGAACGGCCGGCCGTCGTGGCTGATCCGGACCTCCTGCGCGAAGTCGAAGTCCTCGATGGTCGGGAACCCGCCCCGGCCGCGCCCCCGCCACACCCCGATGTACGGCAGCAGGCCGTCCAGGCTCCGGTGCAGCTTCGGGCCGACGCGCAGGTCGTGGCTCTCCTCGTACGGGTACGAGTCGACCGGCGGCGCGTTCAGCCACGGCGGCGGCGCAAGCGGGTTGTCGTCCGACGTGTTCGCGCTCACCATTTTCCTCTCGAAATCTTCACGGCCAGATAGACCAGGCCCCCGGCGAGCGCGCCCAGGCCGGCGACCAGCAGGCTGACGAACCCGATCTCGGTAACCATCCGGGCCATCCTATGCTGGGCGCCATGGCCCGTACTCTCGTCGTCAAGGCCACCGCCGGGGCGGACGCTCCCGAGCGCTGCGCCCAGGCCTTCACCGTCGCCGCCACGGCGGCGGCCGCCGGGGTCGACGTGTCGCTCTGGCTCACCGGGGAGTCGACCTGGTTCGCGCTGCCTGGGCGGGCGCAGGAGTTCGAGCTCCCGCACTCCGCGCCGCTGGCCGAGCTGCTGCACGTGATCCTGGCCACCGGCAAGGTCACCGCCTGCACGCAGTGCGCCGCCCGGCGGGACATCGGCCAGGGCGATGTCATCCCCGGCGTACGCATCGCCGGCGCGGCCGTCTTCGTCGAGGAGACGATGGCCGAGGGTGCGCAGGCGCTGGTCTACTGACGGTCTCCCGGCCGACCCGGGAGAATGTCCGTCTTGGGTGGAGAGCTGATACTGGCCCGACATGTCCGGCTGCTGCCTACGATTCGGATGTGGGCCAGGCGACCGAGCAGTTCTTCGCGGCGCTGCCGAGGCGTGCCCCGGCGGTGCTGCGCGGCCCCACCGCCGGCACTCTCCAGATCGACCTGACCACCGGCAACCGCACCGAGCACTGGTACGTGCAGCTGGCGCCCGGATCGGCCCAGGTGAGCCGGGAGCAGCGGCCGGCCGAGGCCACCTTCACAGTCGGCGCCGACCTGTTCGAGGAACTGGCCGACGGACGCGAGTCGGCCCTCGCAGCGGTGTTCCGCAACGAGGCCACGCTCAGCGGCAACGTGCTGCTGTTCCTCCTCTTCCGCCGGTTCTTCCCCGACCCGCCCGGCACCCGGGACCCCCGCGAGGTGGCCCGCGAGGTCGTCCGCGAACAGGCCGGACGGTCGGAATGACGCGGGTCAGCATCCTGGACGGCAACACCTTCATGGTCAGCGACGAGCGCGGCGACATCGAGCCGTCCTTCGACTTCCCCACCGGGCTGTTCTCCTTCGACACCCGGTTCGTCTCGACCTGGATACTCACCCTCGACGGCCAACGGCTGCATCCGCTCTCCATCGACGACTCCCAGTCGTACGGGACCCGGTTCTTCCTGGTCCCCGGCGAGCCGACGCACTACCTCGACGCCAAGGTCTCGGTGCTCCGCAGCCGGTCGATCGGCGGCAGCTTCGGGGAGGAGCTGACCGTGCTCAACCACGCCGGGCAGGAGCAGGAGTTCAACCTCCGGCTCGACGTCGGCGCCGACTTCGCCGACGTTTTCGAGATCAAGCACCAGCGGCAGAAGAAGGGCCGCACCACCCCGGGCACCGGGACGAACGAGCTCCGGCTCGTCTACCGGCGGGAGAATCTCCACCGGGAGACCGTGATCAGCACGAGCGCGCCGGGCGACATCGACGAGGGCGGCATGACCTTCCGGATCCGGGTCGGTCCGCACGGCGAGTGGACCACCCGGCTGCAGGTCACCACGATCATCTACGGCGCCCGGGGGGAGGACATCCGGACCACCCTGCCGCTGGGCGGGCACCGCACCGCCGCGGCGATCCAAGCCGAGCAGAACGAGCTGATCGAGCGGGCCCCGAAACTCGGCTGCGACTGCCAGCCGCTGGCCGGGGCGTACCGGCGCAGCCTCAACGACCTGGCCGCCCTCCGGTACGAGTCGATCGCGCTGGGGGTACGGCTGCTCGCCGCCGGCCTGCCCTGGTTCATGACCCTGTTCGGCCGGGACAGCATCTTCACCTCGCTGCAGGTGCTGCCCTTCCTGCCCGAGCTGGTCCCACCGACCATCCTCATGCTGGCCGGCCTGCAGGGCAGCCGGGTGGACGACTTCCGGGACGAGGAGCCCGGCAAGATCCTGCACGAGCTGCGGTACGGGGAGACCGCCGGCTTCCTCGAGCAGCCGCACTCTCCGTACTACGGCTCGGCCGACTCCACCGCGCTCTTCGTGATCCTGCTCGACGAGTACGAGCGGTGGACCGGGGACACCACGCTGATCCGGCAACTGGAGCACGAGACCCGGGCGGCGCTGAGCTGGATCGACACGTACGGCGACCTGCTCGGCACCGGATACGTCTGGTACATGACCCGCAACCCGGAGACCGGCTTGCAGAACCAGTGCTGGAAGGACTCCTGGAACTCCGTCTCCTACGCCGACGGCCGGCTGCCCGCGTTTCCCCGGGCCACCTGCGAACTCCAGGGGTACGCGTACGACGCCAAGCTGCGCGGCGCCCGACTGGCCCGGACGTTCTGGAACGACCCCACGTACGCCGACCAGCTGGAACGCGAGGCGGCGGCGCTCAAGGAGCGGTTCAACCGGGACTTCTGGATCCCCGAGAAGGAGTACTACGCGCTGGCCCTGGACCCGGAGGGGCGGCACGTCGACGCCCTCTCCTCCAACATCGGCCACCTGCTGTGGAGCGGCATCGTGGACGAGTCACGGGCAGCCGCCGTGGCCCAGCACCTGCTCGGGCCGCGCCTCTTCTCCGGGTGGGGGGTGCGTACCCTCGCGGACGACCAGGGCCGGTACAACCCGATCGGGTACCACGTCGGCACGGTCTGGCCGTTCGACAACTCGTTCATCGCGTGGGGCCTGATGAGGTACGGCTTCCGGGAGGAGGCCGGCCGGATCTGCGACGCGATGCTCAGCGCGTCCCGCTACTTCGACGGGCGGCTCCCCGAGGCGTTCGCCGGCTACGAGCGGGACCTCACCGACTACCCGGTGCAGTACCCCACCGCGTGCAGCCCGCAGGCCTGGTCGTCCGGGACTCCGCTGCTGCTGCTCCGGGTGATGCTCGGCCTGGAGCCGCAGGGTGAGCACCTGATCATCGACCCCGCCCTCCCCGAGGGGATGGGCCGGGTGGAGGTGCTCGACATCCCCGGCCGGTGGGGCCGGGTGGACGCCCTGGGCCGCAGCCGCAGCCCGCACGACGAGAGCCGCGGCCACTGACGGCCACGCGGTCAGGGCGGCCCGCTCCGGCCGGGGCGGCCCGCAACAGGACGGGTCAGCCGGCGCAGCCGGTCGAGGCGGCCAGCCGGAGCCGGTCACCGGTGGCGTCGGCCAGCACGACGACCCGCCCGGTCCGGTACGCGTACCCGTCGGGACGGTCGACCACGGCGGCGCCGAGCGGGCGCAGTGGCGCCAGCGACGCCGGCGTGGCCCCGGCCACCACGCTGATCGTCTGGGCGGCCTTGCCCGCGGGGCAGGGCACCATGACCACCTCGGGGACCGGCGGCTCGGCGCGCCCCAGCGCCCGCAGCGCCGCCGTCAGCTCCGGCCCGACGGCCTGTCCAGGCAGCAGTTCGGCGTACTCGGTGTCGGCTGGCCGGCAGCCGGTCGCGGCGGAGAGCCGGACCCGCCCGTCGGCCACCACCCGCCCGTCGACCGCCACGAACTCCCCCGCGTCGGCGCGCAACCGGGGGCGGCCCGATTCGACGTGGACCCCGGCCCGCCAGTCGGCCGGCAGCCGCTGCGCCACCCGCTCCAGCAGGGCCCGCTCGCCGCCGGTGGCGACCAGCACGTCCAGACCCCGGGTCAGTGCCGTCCCGTCGGCCAGCGGGGTGACCCGGCAACCCCGGCGCACCTGGGCCGGGGTCAACTCCCAGGCCTCGCCGTCCACGGCGGCCACCAGGCGCCCCACCGCGCCGGCCACCACCGGGATCGCCTGGCCCAGGCTGCGCTGCTCCTTCACGGTCGGCGGGTCATGGCGCACCGACCACCAGGTCAGCCCCGCGAGCAGCACCGCCCACGCCACCGCCGCGGCCACCAGCCAACGCAGCCGACGCCGGCCGGGGGCCGGCTGGTCGGGACGGGTCGGCGGGGCGTAGCCCGCCTGGACAGCACCACTCACCGGGCCATCGTGTCATGCGGCGGCGACCGCACCGCCACCCGCGTGCGCTCTCCCACGTGCCCAGCACGGCCGGGTTGGCGGTGCCAGATCGCCGAGCTGGTGGTGTCCCACGGCCGCCCCACCACAGCGCCGACCCGCAGTCGATCGGTCCCGACCCGACCCGACCCGACCGGGCCGGGCCGGGCCGGGCGGGAGCGCGCCGGAACGACCCGTGGCCCGCCGCCCTGGGGGGTAGGGCGACGGGCCACGGGCCGGTCAGAGCGTGGGTCAGGCGGCGACCGTGACGGTCACCTCGTTGATCCCGCGGGCGGCGGCGACGGCGGTGTCGCCGTTGCCGTGTCGGGAGAGCGCCCGCAGGGTCCAGGTGCCCGGCGCGGCGAAGAACCGGAACTGGCCGGCCGGGGAGGTCACCACCTCGGCGGTGAACTCGCCGGTCGAGTCGAGCAGCCGGACGTACGCGCCCGGCACGACCTCACCGGACTCGGCCTTCACCAGGCCGGTGATGACGGTCTCCTTCTCCAGGTCCAGGCTGGCCGGCAACGGCGCGGCCTGGTCCGGAGCGGCGCAACCGGCGGCACTGGGAGCCGTTGCTGCGGTGGGAACAGTCATCTCGATCACGCCTCCCCCGGCTCGTCGCCGAGCGCGACCGGCACGCCGACCAGCGAGCCGTACTCGGTCCACGAACCGTCGTAGTTCTTCACGCTCCGGTGGCCGAGCAGCTCCTGCAGGACGAACCAGGTGTGCGAGGAGCGCTCGCCGATCCGGCAGTACGCGATGGTCTCCCGGCTGTCGTCCAGCCCGGCGTCCGCGTAGATCCTGCGCAGTTCGTCGTCGGACTTGAAGGTGCCGTCCTCGTTGGCCGCCTTGGACCACGGGACGCTGATCGCGGTCGGCACGTGGCCGGCCCGCTGGGCCTGCTCCTGCGGCAGGTGGGCGGGGGCGAGCAGCCGGCCGGCGTACTCGTCGGGGCTGCGCACGTCGACCAGGTTCTTGGTGCCGATCGCGTCGACCACCTCGTCCCGGAAGGCGCGGATCGAGGTGTCCGGCGCGCTTGCGACGTACTGCGTCTTCGGGCGCTCCACCCGGTCGGTGACCAGCGGGCGGGCGTCTAGCTCCCACTTCTTGCGACCGCCGTCGAGCAGCTTGACGTCGCGGTGGCCGTAGAGCTTGAAGTACCAGTACGCGTACGCGGCGAACCAGTTGTTGTTGCCGCCGTAGAGGATGACGGCGTCGTCGTTGGCGATGCCCCGCTCGGAGAGCAGCGCCTCGAACTGAGCCTTGTTGACGAAGTCCCGGCGCACCGGGTCCTGGAGGTCGGTCCTCCAGTCGAGCTTGATCGCCCCGGCGATGTGGCCGGTGTCGTACGCCGACGTGTCCTCGTCGACCTCGACGAAGACGACGCCCGGGGCGTCGATGTTCTTCTCGGCCCACTCGGCCGAGACGAGTGCGGTGTCGCGACTCATCAGATCACTCCCTGGTGAGGACGGATGGTGAGCCTGCGCGCGGAGATCGAAGTCGGTAGTTGTCGCACCACGCGCGGGACCCAGAGCTAGGAACGGATCACGGGTACGTGCGACGGCGCCGCTGCCGGGCGATCAAGGGAACACCGGAGGATACGCGGACCCTGCGTGCCGGTGGCCGCTAGGCGGCCGAGGACAGCCCCGCCGTCAGATGACGGGGCGACACAGGCAGGTGGCCACGCGGCACAGGTCGACCGCGCGCCGTTTGGTGAGGAGCGTCCCCATGAGGAGGGAGACTACCAGCCGCTCCGGCCGACGCCACCGGTCCGACCAGCATCCGGGACGCGGCACGAGCCCGCAGAACGCCCACGGCCCGACTGATGGTCGGGCCGTGAGCAGGGATTCGTCGGTTGACTGAGGCGCTGCCCAGCCGTCAGCCGGCGGAGTTGATCGGCACGTGCTGCGCGTTGGCGGTGACCACCAGGCCCTCCGGCCTCGGTTCCACCTTGCGGACGCTGAGCTGGAACGGCAGCGCCGGCAGGGGCACCTTGACCGAGATGCTCCTGGCGTAGTTGGCCAGCAACGTCTTCGCCAGCGGCAGGTTCGGCAGGCCGTCGGCGGTCAGTTGATTGAACCGCAGCGCCACCTTGCCGTCGGCGACCGTCAGGTCGGCGGTGCCGTGGACGGTGAGCTTCACACCGAGGATGTCCGCCGGAGCGGTGACCGTGAGCTTGCCGTCCCGCTCGCCGAGGGTGAGCCCCGGCCGGTCGAGCATCTTCGCCAGGCTGTCGTACGCGACGGTGGCGCGACCGTCGACGCTCTCGGCGATCACGTCGCCCCGCCCCGAGCGGAGGGTGTCCAGCGACGCCGTCACGTTGCGGGCGTCCACGTCGAGCCGCGGCACGCTGACCGCGTCGCCCTGCACGGAGCCCTGCACGTCGGTCAGCACGATCGAGATGTGTTGGTACCTGCCGGCGGCCACCTGGGTGAGGAACGGGAAGCCGCCCACGTCGACCTTCGGCGGCGCGGACCGCACGTCCTGCTTGGCGACCTCCTGCCGCACCTGGTCGGCGATGGCGCGCTCGGCCACCCCGACGGCCACCCGGTCGGCGACCACCAGCAGCCCGGCCAGGACCAGCAGCAGGACGACGAAACCGATCAGCACCTTGCGGCCCCGTCGCCGGGGCCGGTCCTCGTACGCCGGGTACGTCTCTGCCACGCCGCCTCCTGTCCTCGCCGGTTCGCCGCCTGGCGGCGCGGGACCCTCGCGGCCGCGCGCCGTCTCGCGGCGCAACGGTACTTACCCGAGGCGTGGAATCCCCAATCGCACGCTCAGAGGAAGAGCACGCACATGGCGTACGCGGCCGGCGCGGCGAGCGCGAAGCCGCCCAGCGGCCCCTGCATGTGGCGGGCGATCCACATGGTGGGCGGCTCGCCGGCCATCAGCCGGCCCGCCTCGGCGTATCCGACGGCGAGGTCGGCCAGCACGGCGGTGGCCGCCGTGACCAGCCCGACCAGGGCGGCGCTGGTCGGGGTGAAGCCGACCAGGTAGCTGCCGAACACCGCGCTGGTCAGGGTGCCGAGCATGGCGCCCGCGACCACGCCGGCGGCGCCCCGGGGCACCTGGGGGGCGAGCCGGGGCCAGGGCGCCACCGCGTCGGTCAGCCGGGCCACCAGGAGCGCGACGCCGGTGGCGGTGAGGCAGACCGTCATCGCCTGGGTGCCCTTCGGGATCCGGCTGAGCACGATCAGGCTGGCGAACGCCACCACGCCCACCACGATCAGCAGGGTGCTGCCGAGCGAGTCGGTCACCCGGACCCGGTCCACCCGGCGGACGAGCTGGCCGAGCACGCCGAGCACGAAGCCACCGGCGGCGGCGTACCCGAGCGGGGCCAGGCCGGCGATCTCCGTCTGCACCGCCGCGGCGTCGGCGACCGCGGCCATCCCGGCGCTGACCAGCGCGACCACCAGCAGCGCGGGCGGGCGCATGGCCATCGTCCAGGCGAGCACGAAGAGCAGTTGGACGCCGAAGATGATGAACGCGAAGGGCATTCGGTGCCCCGGGCCGGCGGTCTGCGCGCCGAGCACCAGGCCGACGCCGAGCAGCGCGGCGAAGCCCGCGACGGTCAGCGCCAGCGGCCGGCGTACCGGGACCGCGGGCACCTCCTCCGCGGCCTCGTCGGCGGACTCGGGGTCCGGGCGCCGCCCCGGGCCACCCTTGCGGAGCCGGCGTGGGCCCGTCCGCTCGCCCCGCTCCCCGCCGTCGCCCGGACCGGTGCGCGGACCCGGCGGGTAGCCACGGGAGGGGCCGGCCGGCCCCGGACGCGTGTCGTCGGCCCACGGGTCACGGCCCGTTTCCGGCGAGGTCGAGGGAAACACGCCCCGATCGTGCCAGACCCGGCGGCTCCGGCGGAGGTCACGGTTTCGGCAACGTTAAAACCTGAGCCGCGATCGAGGGCAAATCAGGCAAACGGGAAATCTTGCGGAAGCGCGGACCGGTCGATCCGTTACGCTCAAGCCGTTAGTCGCCCGTCAGCGACGCCGGGACCCACGCAAATTCGCAGCGCCACCCGCAACCGGGAGTGTCGCTGGTCGCGCGCGGCCGAGGCCGCCGGGACGGAGGTGATCGTGTGGAGATCCTGCTGCTGGTGACCGCGCGCGCAGGGGAACCATCGGCGGTGCTGCCGGCGCTCGACCTGCTGCCGCACTCGGTCCGGACCGCGCCCCGCGACGTCCGTACGCTGGTGTCCGGTCCGACCCCGGACGCCGTCCTGGTGGACGCCCGTTCCGAGTTGAGCGAGGCCCGCGCGACCTGCCGGATGCTGCACGCCACCGGGCTGGGGGTGCCGCTGGTCGCCGTGGTCACCGAGGCCGGGCTGATCGCGCTCAACGCCGACTGGGGCGTGGACGACGTCATCCTGGCCGGGGCGGGACCGGCCGAGGTGGAGGCCCGGCTGCGGCTCGCGGTCGGCCGACTCAGCAACGCGACGGCCGGCGCCGGCGGCTCGATCCGGGCCGGCGAGCTCACCATCGACCCGGACACCTACGCGGCCAAGCTCAAGGGTCGCCCGCTCGACCTCACCTACAAGGAGTTCGAGCTGCTGAAGTTCCTCGCCCAGCACCCGGGCCGGGTGTTCACCCGCGACCAGCTGCTCCGCGAGGTCTGGGGGTACGACTACTTCGGCGGCACCCGGACGGTCGACGTGCACGTCCGACGGCTGCGCGCCAAGCTGGGCTCGGAGTACGAGTCGATGATCGGCACCGTACGCCAGGTGGGCTACAAGTTCGTCGTGCCGCCGTCGCGCTCACTGCCGGAGTCGGAGCCCGCTCCGCTGCCCGTCTGATCGGAAACGTCTCCATTTTCCCCCTTCCGTGAGACTTCCTCCCTTCTGACCCTTTTGCCCCCTTGGCCGGATTTAGTCTGAGACAAATTCGGGCAAAGGGGGGCACAGTGCGTACGGGGATCAGGGAGAAGACGACAGGCCGACACAGCGAGCCCGACGGGCGGTGCCGCTGATGTCGCCCAAGGCAATCCGCCGGGTCACGACCGTGGCCGTGGTGCTGGCCGCGCTGCTCGGCTCGGCGTTCGCGATCGGCCACAGTCTGATGGCCCAACTGGAACCCCCGCCCACCGGGGCGACCGCCAACGTCAACGCCACGCACTACGCCGATCAGCCACCCGTCACCACCCGGCCCTCCCCCTCGCCGTCCGCCAGCCCGAGCCCGTCCAAGCGGGACCGCCAGCCGGGTGCCGGCGACGGGCCGTACGGCGCCATGGTCACCACCGGGTCGTCGCGGGTCGCGCTGACCTTCGACGACGGACCCGACCCGCAGTACACCCCGCAGGTGCTCGCCCTGCTCAGGGAGTACCGGGTGAAGGCCACCTTCTGCGTGGTGGGAGAGAACGTGGACAGCCACCCGGACCTGGTCCAGGCGATCGTGTCGGAGGGGCACACCCTCTGCAACCACTCCTGGAACCACGACGTGAGCCTGGGCGACCGGTCGCCGGAGACGATCCGGGACGACCTGCTCCGGACCGACGCGGCGATCCGGGCGGCCGCACCGAAAGCGCGGGTCGACTACTACCGGCAGCCCGGGGGCGCCTGGACGTCCGGGGTGGTGTCGGTCGCCGAGGACCTGGGCATGGTCCCGCTGCACTGGGCGGTGGACCCGGTGGACTGGCAGATGCCCGGCGCGGCGCAGATCACCGAGACGGTGCTGACCCAGACCGAGCCCGGCTCGATCGTGCTGATGCACGACGCCGGCGGCGACCGGTCGGGCACCGTCGAGGCGCTGCAGTACCTGCTGCCCGAGCTGCTGCGCCGGTTCCAACTGGAGGCCCTGCCCACCGGGACCACGTGAGGACCACCACGGGCCGGTGCCCGCGTCGGGGATGATCGGCGGCCCGCCGCCCGCTACCGTGACGGCATGAGCAGCACCGAGCCGACCGCTGACCGGGTCGTCCGCGCCGACCGGCTGGCGCCGGTCGAGGTGGCCGAGGTGCTGGCACTGGCCCGCGTCGCCGGGGACGCGGACGGCGCCGACCCGCTCGACGAGCACGTGCTGCTCCGGCTGCGGGAGCCGGCGGCGCCCGCCGTGCACCTCACCGCCCGGGCCACCGACAACACCCTGACCGGGTACGCCCACCTCGACACGACCGATCCGGCCAACGGCATCGGGGTGGAGATGGTGGTGCATCCGACGTACCGGCGGCGCGGCACCGGGCGGGCGCTGGCCCGGGGCGTGCTGGCCGCGGCCTCCGGGCCGCTGCGCGCCTGGGCCCACGGCGATCACCCGTCGGCCGCGGCGATCGCGGTCGACCTGGGCTTCACCCGCGCCCGGGTGCTCTGGCAGCTGCGCCGCCCGCTGGCCGCCGCCCTGCCCGAGCCGGTGCTGCCGGACGGGGTCGAGCTGCGCGCCTTCCGCCCCGGCGAGGACGACGAGGCGTGGCTGGCGGTCAACAACGCCGCCTTCGCCGAGCACCCCGAGCAGGGTCGGTGGACCGCGGCGGACCTGCGGGTACGCCTCGCCGAGCCGTGGTTCGACCCGGCTGGTTTCCTGCTCGCCGTGGAGTCGTCCACGGGCCGGCTGCTCGGCTTCCACTGGACCAAGGTGCACGAGCGGCCCGGCTCGGCCCCGATCGGCGAGGTCTACGTGCTCGGGGTGTCCCCGGCCGCGCACCGGGGCGGGCTCGGCCGGGCGCTCACCACCGCCGGCCTGGCCTACCTCCGCGACCGGCGCGGGCTGGACCGGGTCATGCTCTATGTGGACGATTCGAACACCAGCGCGGTCGCCCTCTACGAGCGGCTCGGCTTCGCCCGCTGGTCCGCGCACGTCAACTACCAGCTCGGCTGACCGCGTCGCGGCCCACGCCGGCGGCCGGCACCATGCCCCTCGCCGGCCGGCCTTCAGGACCGGACGAGACGTATCACGGGACCGTCACGGGGAGGTTCCGGGGCGATCACGCCCCGCCCGACGTATGGCGATAAAGGGGACACCTCCCCGCCAGTTCATGTAATGGACAACACGTACTCAGCGGGCCGTCGTTTCACGGAGCGGGCCTGTTCATCTTCCGTTCACTTCTGACCGGCGAACCGTCTACCTGGCACTTCTAGCTTCATCTTCAGCCGGTCAGCGCCGGCACCCGGCCTCCCGGACCGGGCGACCTGACAAAGACGTGAAGGGAAACCCCTCAGGTGAAGCTCCAGCGCCACGGCGCCATCGCCTGCCTCGCACTTACCGCGGTGCTCGGCCTCAGCGCCTGCGGCTCGGACAACAACGCGCCGAGCGGCACCGCCGCCTCCGGCTCCGCCGCTGCCGCCGACTGCGCCACGGGCACCCTGAACGCGCAGGGCTCCTCCGCGCAGAAGAACGCGATGGCCGAGTGGATCAAGGCGTACCAGCAGAAGTGCGCGGGCACCACGATCAACTACGAGCCCAGCGGTTCGGGCGCCGGCATCCAGGCCTTCATCGCCGGCACCGCCGACTTCGCCGGTTCCGACTCCGCCCTCAAGCCGGAGGAGCAGCCGCAGGCCGACGCCAAGTGCGTCGGCGGCCAGGCCCTCAACCTGCCGATGGTGATCGGCCCGGTGGCCATCGTCTACAACGTCGGCGGCGTGGACAACCTCCAGCTCAAGCCGGCCACCCTGGCGCAGATCTTCGCCGGCAAGGTGACCAAGTGGGACGACCCGGCGATCAAGGCCGACAACCCGGACGCCAAGCTGCCGTCGACCGCGATCCAGGCGGTGCACCGCTCCGACGAGTCGGGCACCACCGACAACTTCACCAAGTACCTCTCCAAGACCGCTGAGGCGGACTGGACCTTCGGCAACGCCAAGGCCTGGAAGGCCCCGGGCGGCGTCGGCGCGGCCAAGTCCGACGGTGTGGCCAGCAAGGTCAAGAGCACCGAGGGCACCATCAGCTACGTCGAGTGGTCGTACGCCGAGAACTCCGGCCTGAAGAAGGCCAAGGTCCAGAACGGCGCCGGCGAGTGGGCCGAGCTCACCGCCGACTCGGCCGGCAAGGCCATCGCCGGGGCCAAGATCGAGGGCCAGGGCAACGACCTCAAGATGTCGATCGACTACAACACCAAGGAGGCCGGGGCGTACCCGATCGTCCTGGTGACCTACGAGATCGTCTGCAGCAAGGGCCTCGCCGCCGACAAGCTGCCGCTGGTCAAGGGCCTGCTGACCCACGCGGCCAGCGCCGAGGGCCAGCAGGACCTGGTCGAGCTGGGCTACGCCCCGCTGCCGGACTCGGTCCGGGCCAAGGTCGAGACCGCGGTCAAGAGCCTCGCCTGACCCGCTGACCGACACCACCTTCTCGATACGAAGCGAGCGAGCAGATGGGTGATACCCCTCACCGCTCGGCGCACGCCGGCACCGGCGGGACCCGCGTGGCCACGAGCCACGAGGGGCCTGCCGGTGCCTCGGCGCGTGTGGCCGAGACCTCCGGCATCCCCGGTAACAGCGAACCCGGCCTGGGCGGCGGCGGGGCGCTGCCCCGGGCCCGGGCCTTCGGCGCGGAACGGGCGTTCCGTGGCCTGACCCTGGCCGCCGGCACCGCCGTCCTGGTCGTCATCGCGGCGATCGCGATCTTCCTGATCGCCAAGGCCGTGCCGGCATTGCGGGCGAACACCGAGTCCTTCTGGACCTTCGAGGGCTGGTTCCCGAACGACAACCCGCCGAAGTTCGGCATCGGCGCGCTCGCCTTCGGCACCGTGCTCAGTTCGGCGCTGGCGCTGCTCATGGCGGTGCCGGTCGCGCTGGGCATCGCCCTCTACCTCTCGCACTATGCCCCCCGCCGGCTCGGCAACGGCCTCGGCTTCCTGATCGACCTGCTGGCCGCCGTGCCCAGCGTGGTCTTCGGGCTCTGGGGCCGGGAGTACTTCGCCCAGCCGGTCGCCGACCTGTCGGCCTGGCTCAACCGCTACTTCGGCTGGATCCCGATCTTCGGTGACGGCCCGTACGGGAGCTCGATCCTGCTCGGCTCGATGGTGCTGGCGATCATGGTGCTGCCGATCATCACCTCGCTCTCCCGCGAGGTCTTCCGGCAGACCCCGACGGCCAACGAGGAGGCCGCCCTCGCCCTGGGCGCCACCCGCTGGGAGATGGTCCGGACCGCTGTCCTCCCGTACGGTCGGCCGGGCGTGATCGCCGCCGTGATGCTCGGCCTGGGCCGCGCGCTCGGCGAGACCATCGCCCTGGCGCTGACCCTCGGCTCGACGTACGCCATCTCGTTCAACATCCTGCAGAGCGGCGGCAACTCCATCGCCGCGAACATCGCGAACCGGTTCGCCGAGGCGAACGACACCGGTCGAGGCGCCCTGATCGCCTCCGGCCTGGTGCTCTTCGCGATCACGCTGATCGTCAACATCACTGCCCGCGCGATCATCTACCGCCGCCGCGAGTTCACGGAGTCGGCCGCATGACCACCACCGTCACCTCCCACCGCCCGCAGCCCCCGGCCCAGCCGGTCACGCTGCGGGCAAAGCGGCTCCCGCGGTACGCCGCGCCCGCCATCGCCGTCGTGGCCCTGCTGGTCGCCGCCGGGATCGTGTACGGCGCCGGCATCGGCGGCCCGGTCCTGGTGGTGGTCGTCGGCGCGCTGCTCTACCTGGCCGGCCTCTACCTCGCCACGAACGCGGTGGAGGGCCGCCGGTCCGCCCGCAACCGGACCTGGAGCGCGCTGATCCACTCCGCCTTCGTGCTGGCGGTGCTGCCGCTGGCCTCGGTGGTCTGGACCCTGGTCAGCAAGGGCGCCGAGCGGCTGGACGCCAACTTCTTCCTCACCTCGATGAACAACATCGGGGCCCGGGACGCGAACGGCGGCGCCTACCACGCCATCGTCGGGACGCTGGAGCAGGTCGGCATCGCCACCTTGATCACCGTCCCGCTCGGCGTGCTCTGCGCGATCTACGTGGTCGAGTACGGCCGGGGCCGGTTCGCCTTCACCATCCGCTTCTTCGTGGACGTGATGACCGGCATCCCGTCGATCGTCACCGGCCTGTTCGTGCTGGCCTTCTGGGTGCTGATCGTCTCGCCGTGGTTCAACGACGGCCGGCCGACCTTCTCCGGCTTCGCCGCCGCGCTGGCGCTGAGCGTGCTCATGCTGCCCACCGTGGTCCGCTCCAGCGAGGAGATGCTCCGCCTCGTCCCGGCTCCGCTGCGCGAGGGCGCGTACGCGCTCGGCGTGCCGAAGTGGAAGACCATCCTGCGGGTTGTTCTGCCGACGGCACTGCCGGGCATCGTCACCGGTGTGATGCTCGCCATCGCGCGGGCCGCCGGTGAGACCGCCCCGGTGCTGCTCGTCGCCGGTGGCGGCGCGGCGATCAACTTCAACCCGTTCGAGAACAACCAGTCGTCGCTGGCTCTCTTCGTCTACCAGCAGGCCGGCGAGGCCTCGAAGTACTCGCCGGCGCGGGCGTGGACCGCAGCGCTGACCCTGGTCGCCCTCGTCCTCATCCTGACCGTCGCGGCGAAGTTGCTGGCCCGCCGCAACCGGCTCGGCCGATGAATCCCGGAGGTACCACCACCATGGCCAAGCGCATCGAAGCCACCAACGTCACCGCCTACTACGGCGCCTTCAAGGCGATCGAGAACATCAACCTGACTGTCGAACCGAAGACGGTGACGGCCCTGATCGGCCCCTCCGGCTGCGGCAAGTCCACCTTCCTCCGGTCGATCAACCGGATGCACGAGGTGCTGCCGGGTGCCCGGGTCGAGGGCAGCCTGACCATCGACAACCAGGACATCTACGACCGGGACGTCGACGTCACCGCGGTCCGCCGGATGATCGGCATGGTCTTCCAGCGGCCCAACCCGTTCCCCACCATGAGCATCTTCGAGAACGTGGTGGCCGGGCTGCGGCTCAACGGGGTGAAGCGGAAGTCGATCCTGGAGGAGGCGGCCGAGAGGGCGCTCCGGTCGGCGAACCTGTGGGACGAGGTGAAGGACCGGCTCGGCAAGCCGGGCGCCGGCCTCTCCGGCGGTCAGCAGCAGCGGCTCTGCATCGCCCGCACGATCGCCGTCGAGCCGCAGGTGGTGCTGATGGACGAGCCCTGCTCGGCGCTCGACCCGATCTCCACGCTGGCCATCGAGGACCTGATGTTCCAGCTCAAGGACAAGTTCACCATCATCATCGTCACGCACAACATGCAGCAGGCCGCCCGGGTGTCGGACCGGACCGCCTTCTTCTCCATCGAGAAGACCGGTGACCCGGGCCGGCTGATCGAGTACGACAACACCCAGAAGATCTTCAGCAACCCGAGCGTGAAGAAGACCGAGGACTACATCACCGGCCGCTTCGGCTGAGCCGCTGATCCCGGCCCGCGAGGGGCGTCGGTCGACCTCGACCGGCGCCCCTCGGCGTACCCGGGTCAGTCGAGGAGGAAGCGGGGCTCGCCGGTCTCGGGGAGGTCGAGGCGGGGGGTCACCGGCGTGGCTGGGTCGCGGGTCGCCGCGGCCCGGACCACGCCGGCCAGGTCTCCGGCGGCGGCGACCTGGGCCAGGGTGACCAGGGTGGGCGGAAGCATGGTCAGCTCGCCGGCCTCCGCCCGGGCCAGGGCCTCCGCCGGGCGGATCCACATGGTGTGGTCGGCCTCGCCGGAGACGTCCCGGGTCCGCTGCCCCGCCGGCAGCAGGGCCACGAAGAAGTACGTGTCGAAGCGGCGCGGCTCGAACTCCGGCGTGACCCAGCGGCTCCACGGCAGCAGCAGGTCGGAGCGGAGGGTGAGCCGGCGGCCGGCCAGCAGGTCGGCGAAGCCGGTCCGGCGGGACACCAGGTCCTGCCGGGCGGCCTCCCAGTCGTCCCCGCTCACGTCGCCCACCACGGTCGCCGCGTCCGGACCGGCCAGCAGCACGCCGGCCTCCTCGAAGACCTCCCGAGCGGCGGCGCAGACGACCGCCTGGGCGGCGTCCGGGGCGAGGCCGAGCCGGCCACCCCACTCGGCCGGCTCGGGGCCGGCCCAGTCCAGGTGCGCCTGCGAGTCGGAGCGGTCCACCCCGCCGCCGGGAAACGCGTACACCCCGCCGAAGGCCATCGCGGCGACCCGGCGGATGACGTACACCTCGAAGTCGGGGCCGGCCGGGCGGAGCAGCAGCACGGTGGCCGCGACCCGGGGCACGGCCGGCACGCCGCCCTCGGCGCGGAACCGGCGGGCGTGCTCCACCAGGGCGGGAGGTGCGGCGAAACCGTGGCTGGTCATCCTGCGAGCCTAGTTCCCGATCAGTGGATCGATTCTCCGGCGGCGCGGGAGAGCGGGATAGCGTGCCGCCATGACGCGTTGGGGAATCCTGGCCACCGGACAGATCGCCGGTCGCTTCGCCGAGGACCTGCGGCTGGTGCCGGGGGCGGAGCTGGTGGCGGTCGGCTCGCGTACCCGGGAGAGCGCGGAACTGTTCGCGGCCCGGCACGGCGTGCCCCGGGCGTACGCCTCCTGGGCGGACCTGGCTGCGGACCCGGACCTGGACGTCATCTACGTGGCCACCCCGCACGCCGCTCACCACGAGGCGGCCATGACCTGCCTGGCCGGCGACAAGGCCGTGCTGGTGGAGAAGCCGTGCACCCTCGACCTGGCGACCAGCACCGAGCTGGTCGAGACGGCCCGCGGCCGCGGCCGCTTCCTCATGGAGGCCATGTGGATGCGGACCAACCCCCTGATCCTGCGGGTGGTCAGCTGGTCGCGGAGGGGGCGATCGGCGAGGTGACCCACGTACGGGCGGACTTCGGCCTGGCCGGGCCGTTCCCGCCGGAGCACCGGATGCGGGCCCGGACGCTGGGCGGCGGCGCCCTGCTCGACCTGGGGGTCTATCCGGTGAGCCTGGCCCACCTGCTGCTCGGCGTGCCGCAGCACGTGCACGCCTGGGCGAAGCTGAGCCCCGAGGGGGTGGACGAGAACACCGGCCTGGTGCTCGGCTGGGACAGCGGCGCCGTGGCGATGCTGAGCTGCGGGATGATCGGCGCCACCGCGATCACCGCGTCGATCACCGGCACCACCGGCCGGATCGATCTGCCCGAGCCGTTCTACCGGCCGAGCGCGGCGGTGCTGCACCGGCCCGGCGCCGAGCCGGAGTCCGTCCCGGCGGACCTGACCGGCGGCGGCTACCAGCACGAGGCCGTCGAGGTGCAGCGCTGCCTGGCCGCCGGGCTGATCGAGAGCCCGCTGGTGCCGCACGCCGCCACCCTGGAGGTGATGGCCCTGCTGGACGACCTCCGGGCCCGGATCGGCGTCGCCTACGCGTGAGGGCCCCCGGCCCGGTGGCCGGGAGCCCTCCCCACGTCAGCCTCAGAACAGCGGGCGGACCAGCAGGTACGCCAGGCAGGCGATGGCCGCCGACGCCGGGAACGTGATGATCCAGGCGATCACGATGTTGCCGGCCACGTTCCAGCGGACCGCGGAGAGCCGCTTGGTCGCGCCCACGCCCATGATCGCCGAGGTGATCGTGTGAGTGGTGGAGATCGGGGCCTTCAGCACCAGGGCGTTGAAGTAGAGCACGGCGCTGGCCACCGTCTCGGCGGCGAAGCCCTCCGGCGGGCCCAGGTCGATGATCTTGCGGCCGAGGGTACGGATGATCCGCCAGCCACCCGCGTAGGTGCCGGCCGCCAGCATGGCCGCCGAGGTCCAGAACACCCACTGCGGGATGTGGGTCTTGTCGGACTGGTAGCCCCCCGTGTAGAGGGCCAGCACGATGATGCCCATGGTCTTGGCGGCGTCCTGCATGCCGTGACCGACCGACATGGCGGCGGCCGAGGCGGTCTGCGCCCAGCGGAAGCCCCGGTTGAGCTTGGCCGGCTGGCCCTTCCGGAAGAGCCAGAGGATCGCCAGCATCACCAGGAAGCCGAGGATCAGGCCGACCACCGGCGACAGCACCATCGGGATGAGGACCTTGTCGATGATGTTGCCCCACTGCACGACGCCGTCGGCGGCGAACAGGGTGGCGCCGACCAGGCCGCCGAAGAGGGCGTGCGAGGAGGACGACGGCAGGCCGAAGTACCAGGTGATCAGGTTCCAGGCGATCGCACCGAGCACGCCGGCGAAGACCACCCCGAGGCTGGTCACCCCGGTGGGCAGGGTGACCAGGCCGTCGCCAACCGTCTTGGCCACCCCGGCGCCGAAGTGCGCACCGACGAAGTTGCCGACGGCAGCCAGGGCGAGGGCGACCCGGGGGGTCAGCGCCCGGGTGGAGACGCTGGTGGCGATCGCGTTGGCCGCGTCGTGGAAGCCGTTCGTGTAGTCGAACGCCATGGCGACCACGATCACCGCCAGCACGGCGATGAGTTCGGGAGTCACGGGATCAGGACTCCTTGACCGCGATGGTCTCGACGGTGTTGGCCACGTGCTCGAAGGCGTCGCAGGCGGCCTCCAGCTCGTCGGCCACCTCCTTCATCTTCAGCACGGTCAGCGCGTCGTACTCGCCGGAGAAGAGGCGGACGAGCAGCATCCGGTACGCCTGGTCACCGTCGTTCTCGAGGCGGTTGCACTCGATCCAGTAGTCCTCGAGGTTCTTCATCGACCGCAGCTGCGGCATGGCGTCGGCGGTCAGCTTCGCCTGCTGGTCCAGCACGTTCACCAGCTCGTGCAGCTCGCGCGGAAGGGCGGGGAGCTTGGTCAGGCCGTACAGGTAGAGCAGGTTGCCGACCGCCTCCAGGTGGTCCATCACGTCGTCGAGCAGCGAGCCCAGACGGTAGATGTCCTCCCGGTCGAACGGGGTGATGAAGGTGGAGTTGATCTTCTTGAACAGCTCGTGGGTGATCTGGTCGCTGTCGTGCTCGACCTCGGTCAGCCGCTCGCTGACCGACTGCACGTCAACGCCGGGCAGCGCCAACTCGTTCAGGAGCTCGGTACCCCGCACCAGGTTCTGCGCGGCCCTGGTGAAGAGCTCGTAGAAGGCGCCCTCGGTGGGACGGAAGGAAAACTTCACAGCACGGACCTCGTCGTGTCGGTGGAAGGGTGGCCGTCGCCCCGAAAGGGCGTCCGCTCTGCGCATGCTAAGTACCCGGAGTAACGGGGCATCCTTCGGCCCACCCCTGGTCAGGGGTGATTTACCGCTCGTTCACCTTCCGTTCATCTTGACCTTCTCGGGCCCTCACCCCGCAACCGGTCGCGCTCCCGCTCGACGTCGAAATCGGCGGGCGGATACCCCAGATCCAGCGCGTCGAACGTCTCCCGGAGCAGGTGGGCCACCGCCCAGTCGCGGTACCACTTCCGGTCCGCCGGCACCACGAACCAGGGCGCGGCGTCTGTGCCGCACCGCTGCAGCGCCTCGGCGTACGCGGCCTGGTAGTCGTCCCAGCAGGCCCGGGTGTCGAGATCGCTCGGGTTGTACTTCCAGTACTTCGTCGGGTCGGTGAGCCGCTCCATCAGCCGCTCGCCCTGCTCGGCGTACGAGATGTGCAGCATCACCTTCACCAGGGTGACCGAGTCGTCGGTCAGCTCCCGCTCGAAGGCGTTGATCGCGTCGTAGCGCCCCCGCCAGGTGGCCTCGTCGACCAGCGACTCGACCCGGGCGATCAGCACGTCCTCGTAGTGCGAACGGTTGAAGATCCCGACGTACCCGGGCGGCGGCAGGGCCCGCCGGATCCGCCACAGGAAGTCGTGCCGCGACTCCTCAGCGGTGGGCGGGCCGAACGAGCGGATGTGCAGGCCGAGCGGGTTCATCGCGCCGGCCACCCGCTTGATCGTGCCGTCCTTGCCGCCGCAGTCCATGGCCTGAAGCACCAGCAGCACCCGGCGCGGGCGGCGCCCGCCCAGGTGGGCGCCGGCCTGGGTCGGGGCGCTGGTCGGCGCCTCCGGACCGGCGGCGCCCTTCGCCTCGGCGTACAGCATCTCCTGCTGGCGGCCGAGCGCCACACCGAGCAACTCGACCTGCCTACGGGCCCACTCCTTGGGCCCGCGCCCGCTCCCGGCCGCCGAAGGCAGCCCCGGCGTCGACCGGGGATCGATGCCCGCGAGGTCCACGGCCCGGCCACCCGGCGCCACCCGTAGCAGCTCCCGCATCGGGCCGCCCGCGGGCCGCACCACCTCATCGACTCCGCTCATCCCTCGATCTTCACCCACCTCACCCATCCCCGCCTCCCGAGCGCCCCGCGGCCCCGCGCCCGCATCAAGATCCAGACAGCGTCCAGGGGCAACAGCGCTGCCGAGGGCCCGTGAAGTTGCGGATCTTGGCCGAGGACAGGGCGGGCGGGACGCGGCGGGACAGCGAACCTGTCACGTTTCGGGGCGGTGGGTCGTCCAGAGGTATGGGGAGAATGTGGTCTCCGACGGGAGGGAGCGGCCGTGACGGACCTGGCGGCGGAGTTCGAGGCGGAGCGCGGCCATCTCATGGCGGTCGCCCACCGGATGCTGGGCAGCCGGAGCGAGGCCGAGGACGCCGTCCAGGAGACCTGGCTGCGCTACGCGGGCGCGTTCGCCGATCCGGCCGCCCGCGCCCAGATCCGCGAGCTGCGCGGCTGGCTGACCACCACCTGCTCGCGGATCTGCCTGGACGTGCTCCGTTCCGCCCGGGTACGCAGGGAGGCGTACCCCGGTCAGTGGCTGCCGGAGCCGGTGGTGACCGACGTGCCCGCGGCGGACGGGTTCGCCCCCGACCCGGCCGAGCGGGCGGTCCGCGCCGACCAGCTCGGCACCGCCCTGCTGGTGGTGCTGGAGCGGCTGAGCCCGGAGCAGCGGGTGGCGTTCGTGCTGCACGACGTCTTCGCCGTGCCGTTCGCCACGGTCGCGGACGTGCTCGGCACCACGACCGTCGCGGCTCGGCAGCTCGCCTCCCGGGCCCGCCGGGCGGTGGCCGCGCCGGATGTTCCCCGGCACACCGCCGACCTCGCCGAGCAGCAGCGGGTACTCGCCGCGTTCATCGCCGCGGCGGAGTCCGGCGAGCTGGAGCGGCTGGTCCAGGTGCTCGCCCCGGACGTGGTGTTGATCGGCGACAGCGGCGGGCACTTCCCGGCGGCCCGCCGGCCGGTGGTCGGCCCCGAGGCGGTGGCCCGGTTCGTCCTCGGGCTCTTCGGTCAGGCGAGCCGGTACGGCGACCGCGTCCTCGCCCGACCCGTGCTGGTCGACGGCGCGCTCGGCTGGCAGGCGGAGACGGTGTTCCGGGACGGGCGGCCGATCCGCGTGGTCACCTCGTTCGCGGTGCACGACGGCCGGATCACGGGCGTATTCAACCAGCTCAATCCGGAGAAGGTGGCCCAGCTGCCGGCGGTGGGGGCGCAGACCGGCTGGCCGCCGCACTCGTGAGCCGGCTCAGACCACCAGGGCCAGCCACTTCCGGTACGACGTGGCGAACGGCTCGGTGCCGTCCCCGAGCGCGCCGAAGAGCCAGCGGGCGGCCGCCTCGGCCTCGACGACCAGGTCGTCCGGATAGCCGAACCGCTCCCGGTGCTCGGC
The DNA here is from genome assembly GCF_042869115.1 of Micromonospora sp. NPDC007230. NCBI lineage: Bacteria > Bacillati > Actinomycetota > Actinomycetes > Micromonosporales > Micromonosporaceae > Micromonospora > Micromonospora sp. NPDC007230. The sequence goes on from NZ_JBIAFE010000001.1 coordinate 403,346, forward strand.
GAACTCGTCCTCGTCGCGCAGCTCGACCACGCCGGTTTCGCGACGGCGCACCACATCCAGGTCGAGGTCGATCAGGTGGACCGTCTCGTCTCCCTGCCAGCGGGCCGGGGTGGCGATGTCGCAGTAGACCTCGCTGGTCCGCGGCGGCGGGTTGAACATCCCGGTCCACCAGGCGTGCCGGGGCACCAGCAGGACGAACGGGATCTGCTCGACCGAGGGCCGGCCGTGGTAGACCGATCCGGTGCCGGCCGGTACGCCGAGCCAGACGCCGAGGTCGTCCTCGGCGAGCCGGCGGGCGGGGTAGTCGCGGTGGGCGCTGCCGTCGTACTTGCGGTAGATCACGCGGACCACGTCGCTCGGCATGACTGGCACCCTAACCGATTCCGGCCACGCGACGCGATCGGCAGGTAACCGGACGCGACCCGGCCGGATCGCGCCACGCGCCGGATGGGCGGGACCGCTGTCGGCGGCGGCGGGTACGGTCGCACGGTGACCCCGCCCCCTGCCGCCACCGGTCCCGCCGTCAGAAAGCAACGTCGGGGCACCCGGCCCGGCGGCGGCGAACTGCTGGCCGCCGCGGTCGGCGCGGTCCCCGGGGGCGCGACCCGGCCCGGTCAGCAGCAGATGACCGAGGCGATCGAGCGGAGCATCGCCTCCGGCGAGCACCTGCTGGTGCAGGCCGGCACGGGCACCGGCAAGTCGCTGGCGTACCTGGCCCCGGCGCTGGCCGTGGACGGCCCGGTGGTGGTCTCCACCGCCACCCTGGCGTTGCAGTCCCAGCTGGTCGACCACGACCTGCCCCGGCTGGCCGACGCGGTGGAGCCGCTGCTCGGCCGCCGCCCCACCTTCGCGGTGCTGAAGGGCCGGCACCACTATCTCTGCCTGGCCCGGCTAGACAACTCGGTCGAGGAGGAGCCGGAAGACACCCTCTTCGACACGCCCCGGCCCGGCGGGGGCACGAAGTGGCTCGGCGAGGCGGGCCGGCTCGGCAAGCAGATGCAGCGGTTGCGCGACTGGGCGGAGGAGACCGCCACCGGCGACCGGGACGAGCTCGACCCGGGGGTCGACGACCAGGTGTGGCGGTCGGTCTCGATGCCGGCCCGGGAGTGCGTGGGCGCCACCCGCTGCCCGTTCGGCCAGGAGTGCTTCGCCGAGGCCTCGCGGGCTCGGGCCCGCGAGGCGGACATCGTGGTGACCAACCACAGCCTGCTCGCCGTCGACATGCTGGCCGGCCGGCACATCGTGCCGCCGCACAAGCTGCTGGTCGTCGACGAGGCGCACGAGCTGGCCGACCGGGTGTCGTCCGCCGCCCAGGCGGAGCTGGTCCCGGAGCTGATCGACCGGTCCGCCCGCCGGGCCCGGCCACTGCTCCGCCCGGAGGTCGCCGAGCGGCTCACCGAGGCGGGCGACGCCCTCGCGGTGGGGTTGGCCGAGGCGCCGGCCGGGCGGCTCACCGCCGGCCTGCCGCCGCCCCTCAGGGAGGCGTGCACGCTGCTCGACGCGGCGACCCGGGCCGCGCTGGAGGCGATCGGCGAGATCAAGTCGGACGACCCGGACCCGGTCCGCAAGCAGCAGGCCAAGGCGGTGCTGGACGAGCTCTCCACCACCGCGCAGCGGCTGCTGGAGGAGGCCGACCACGACGTCGCCTGGGTGGAGAAGCCGGAGAACGGCAGCCGGCGGGCCCTGGTGGTCGCGCCGCTCTCGGTCGCCGGCACGCTCGCCACCCACCTGTACGACGAGCGCACCGTGGTCGCCACCTCGGCGACGCTGGCGCTGGGCGGCCGGTTCGACACGGTGGCCCGGGCGCTGGGGCTGGAGGCGCCGCCGCCCGCCCCGCCCTCCCCGGCCGCCGCCGCGCTGGCCAGCGCGGCCGCTGCCGGCCGCACCGGGGCCGCCACCGCGCCGGTGGCGAGCACTCCGGGGAGCCGGGCCGCGGTCGGGACGGTGCCGGCCACCGAGGGGCCCGGCTGGCGCTCGCTCGACGTCGGCTCGCCGTTCGACTACGCCCGGCAGGGCATCCTGTACGTCGCCGCGCACCTGCCCCGGCCCAGCGTCTCCGGGCTGCCCGAGGCGGCCGGCGAGGAACTGCTGGCGCTGGTCGGCGCGCTCGGTGGGCGTACCCTCGGGCTCTTCTCCTCGCGGCGGGCCGCGCAGCAGGCGGCGGAGCTGCTCCGCGCGCGGACCGACCTGCCCGTGCTGCTCCAGGGCGAGGAGGCGCTGCCGCTGCTGGTCCGACGGTTCCGGGAGGAGCGGGAGAGCTGCCTGTTCGGGGTGATGTCGCTCTGGCAGGGGGTGGACGTGCCGGGTGACGCCTGCCAGCTGGTGGTGATCGACCGGCTGCCCTTCCCCCGGCCGGACGAGCCGCTCGCCGCCGCCCGCGCGGCGGCGGTGGACGCCGGCGGCGGCTCCGGCTTCGCGGCGGTCAGCGTGCCGATCGCGGCGATCCGGCTGGCCCAGGGCGTCGGCCGGCTGATCCGGGCGACCGGCGACCGCGGGGTGGTGGCGGTGCTCGACTCCCGGCTGGAGACGGCCCGCGGCTACGGCCCGTTCCTGCGACGCTCGCTGCCGCCGTTCTGGTACACCACCCGCCCGGACGTGGCCCGGGGCGCGCTGGAACGCCTCGGCAAGTCCTGACCCCGTCCGGCCTTGACGCCACTCCGGGTGCGGCCGGCGCGGTTCCGACGGTCCGCGCGCTGGCCGCACCGGGAGTGGATCGAGCCGGGGGACGCGCGTCAGGGGGCCTGGGAGGCGACCACCACGGCGTCCGGTGGGGTGTCCGGGACGGTCCGGGCGGCGAGCCGGCGGATCGCGGTGTTGAGCACCGCGATCAGCGGCACCGCGACGAGCGCGCCGGCGATGCCGGCGAGGACCACCCCGGCGGCGATCCCGATGATCACCGCGAGCGGGTGGATGGCCACCGCCCGACCCATGATCAGCGGCTGGAGCACGTGCCCCTCCAGTTGCTGCACGCCGATGACCGCGCCCAGGATGATCAGCGCGGTGACCGGGCCGCTGTCGACCAGCGCCACCAGCACGGCCACCCCGCCGGAGAGCGCGGCTCCGACTATCGGGATGAACGCCCCCAGGAAGACCAGCGCGGCCAGCGGGAACGCGAACGGGATGTTGAAGATCACCAGGAAGATCCCGATGCCGACCGCGTCGATGAAGGCGACCAGCACGGTGGCCCGGACGTACGCGCCCAGCGTCGCCCAGGAGGCCCGGCCGGCGTCGTCGACCTTCCACCGGGCGGCCACCGGCAGCAGCCGGACCAGGAACCGCCAGATCTTGTTGCCGTCGCGGAGGAAGAAGAAGGTCGCGAAGAGCACCAGGATGGTGCCGGTGAGCACCTCGGCCAGGGTGGCGGCCGTGGAGAGGGCGCTAGTGGTGAACGTCTTGGAGTTGCCGCTGATCCACTTCTGCGCCTCGTCGATGTAGTGGTTGATCTGGCTGTCGGACACGTGCAGCGGGCCGGTCTTGAGCCAGCTCTGGATCTGCCGGACGCCCTGCGACGACTTGTCGCTCAGCTCCGGCACGCCCGCGATGAACTCGTTCACCACCAGGGTCAGCGTGCCGACCACCGCGGCCAGGCCGCCGACGAGCACCACCCCGGTCGCCAGCGAACGTGGGAAGCGGACCTTGAGCAGCCAGCCGACCGCCGGGGCGAGCAGCGCGGAGAGCAGCAGCGCGATCGCCAGCGGGATGATCACGATGCGGATCGTGCCGACGATCTTGAGGAGTGCCCAGGCCACGAGGCCGATCACGATCAACCGCCAGGACCAGGCCGCGGCGATCCGCAGGGCGTGCGGCACGTCCGCGTCGTCCCGACTGGTGGTCGAGTTGTGCAGGGCCGCCGGAGGGGCCACCCCGGCCGTCGGGGCGGGGGCAGGGGCGGCCGGGCCCGGCGAGGCCACCGCCGACTCCCCCGGCGCGTCGTCGGGGTCGATCCGGTCGGCCCGCGCCGACTGGCGGCCGGACTCGTACGCACGGCGGAGCCGTCTGCGCATCCGCTCGAAGCGGCTCAAGCGCACCTCCCGCAAGTCTGGTCCGCCCACGACACAGGGCGGACAGGATACGTCCGTCCGCCCCACCCTAGGGCGAGTTCGCCACACATTGCCCCTGTCCCGCGCCGATCAACCACGCCGACGGTCGCCCAGGGGGCACGCGGTAGCGTCTTCGCGTGACCGTCGACCAGAACCTCGACTCCGGCCTGCCGATCCGTCTGCTGCACGACCGCGTGCTGGTGCGTACCGAGGGCGGCGAGGGTGAACGCCGGTCCACCGCCGGCATCGTGATCCCGGCCACCGCGGCCGTGGGCAAGCGGCTGGCCTGGGCTGTCGCCGTGGGGGTGGGCCCGAACGTGCGCTCCATCGTCGCCGGCGACCGGGTGCTCTTCGACCCCGACGACCGCTCCGAGGTGGAGTTGCACGGGCGGGCGTACGTGCTGATGCGCGAGCGGGACGTGCACGCCGTCGCCGCCGAGCGGGTGGAGAACGAGTCGACCGGTTCGACCGGCCTCTACCTGTAGCCGCCCGCTCCGGAGCGCCGTTTGCACCGCTTCCTCCTGGGAAGCCAGGCAAGCACCAGCGCCCTGGGGAGGGACCATGCCGGTATTCGTGAAGAAGCTGCTGATCGTGGGAGCGGTCGGCTTCCTGATCTTCTTCATGGCGTTCCGGCCGGACGGCGCGGCGCAGCTGTTCAGGTCGATCGGCGCCCTCCTGATGGCCATCGCCCAGGGCCTCGGCGACTTCCTCACCGGCCTGATGACCTGACCCTCCCCGCCGTGCCGCCACCGTCAGGCGCCGGGGCCAGGACGGGGCGGCACCGGAGATCGGGTGCCGGACCAGCCGGGCCGACCGTCAGGCGCCGGGGCCAGGGCGCGGCCGGCAGCGGAGACCGGGTGCCGGACCAGCCGGGCGGGCCGTCAGGCCCCGGGGGGCCAGGGCGCGGCCGGTCGGTGGCCGTACCAGCCGGGCGGGCCGTAGGGGGGCGGCTGGGCCGGGGGCGGGGCCAGCACCACCGGGATCGGCACCACCGGCTCGTCCGGAGCCGCCACCGGGCGCTGCGAGCCGTCCGGGAACCGCAGGTGGTAGTGCTGCCCGTCCCAGACGCCGACCGGGGCCTGCGGATCCCGCCCCACGAAGAACGACCGGTACGCGGCGATCGCGTCCAGCAACTCCCGTTCCTCCCGCCGGGTCCGCTCCCGTTCGGCCGGCTTCCGGTCCAGCCCGCGACGCATCCCGTCACGCAGCAGCGCCAGCCGGGTGGCGGCGAATTGGTAGCCCCGCATCGCCTTCAGCCCACCGTCGCCGGCCACCCGCCGGGCCCAGGTACGCGCGGCGTGCCGCCGCCCGAGGCTGCCCAGCGCCGCCACCTCGGGCGGGGTGAGCCAGCCGGCCCGGACGTAGTCCGGCAGGGTCCGCTCGGTGAGCCGCCCCTCCCAGGCGCGCAGCCAGACCGCCAACCCGACCATGCCGAAGAAGATCGGCACCATCACGCCGATGTAGCCGTACAGCACGATGATCGGCTGGCCGGTGGCGACGGCCAGCGAGGGCAGCAGGTTCCAGGTGCCGTGCAGCATCATCGCCAGCAGCAGGCCGGCGATCGGGGCGAGGACGCGGATCCGCCGGTCGGCGGTGCGGGCGGCGACGCCCAGCCCCACCCCGGTCATCGAGGTGAACAGCGGGTGGGCGAAGCCGAAGAGCAGGATCCGCACGATGAAGATGGCGATGACCTGCTGCGCGCCGGTGGCCGGTCCGTACTCCTCGACGCCGGTGCGGTAGCCGTATCCGCCCAGGTAGAGGATGTTCTCCACCATGGCGAAGCCGATCGCGGAGAGCCCGCAGTAGACCAGCGCGTCGGTGATCCCGGAGAACTCCCGGCGGCGGAAGATCAGCAGCAGGATCGGCCCGGCCGCCTTGGTCAACTCCTCGATGAACGGGGCGACCAGCACCGCGGTCAGCGCCTCGGGCAGTCCCCAGTCCTTGAACAGCCGGGCGCCGGTCTCGTTGACCAGCAGCGAGATGGCGGTGGAGACGAACGCGCCCCAGGCGAAGCAGAAGATCAGATACTTCAGCGGCTCCGGCTCGTACCGGTCCAGCCAGAGGAAGCAGGAGACCAGCACCGGCACCGGCAGGATCGCCGCGACGACGCCGACCAGCAGGGCCTCGGCGCCCAGGCTCTCGCCGAGGGTGAAGACCATGAACACCGCGCCGGCGGCGATCAGCAGCACCACCGCGGCGAGCGCCAGGATCCGCCGCCAGCCGAGCCGGCGCAGCGGCATCCGGGGGGTCGACGACCCTGGCGGCGGGAGGGCGGGCGCGGACGGCGGCGGCGGCAGGGCGCCGCCGGGCGGGGTGTCGGCCATGCGGTCAGCGTAGTCACCCGTGGACCTCTGGTCCGGCCGCATCGGGCCCGGTATGCTGCCGGGCAGGTCACGAGCGCCAGCGTCAAGCCCCGGCTTGCTGGCCGGCAACCCTCGTCGAGTTCGCGGTGGGGTGCCCCGGGTGATGACCGGGCCCAGCCCGAACCGCGTGCTGGGCAAGCGCGGACCCCGTCCCGGTAGCCCACCCCGGGGTCCCCTGGACCCGGGAGGTTCCGGCATGACCGTCACCGTCGTACCCACGCTGCCCACACTGCCCACGCTGCCGGCGTCGAGCCGGCCGGATCCGCTGGGCGTGCTCGGCGTACCCGGGGAGATCAACCTGGACTACGCCGCCAGCGCGCCGTGCGCGCGGGCCGCGGCCGACGCGGTGGCCGAGCTGCTGCCCTGGTACGCGAGCGTGCATCGCGGCGCCGGCGCGCTGTCGCGGCGCTGCACCCTGGCCTACGAGCGGGCCCGGCAGACGGTCGCCGACTTCCTCGGTGCCCGCCCGTACGACCACGTGATCTTCACCCGGAACACCACCGACGCGGTCAACCTGCTGGCCCGGGCGCTGCCGGCCGGCACCACCGTGGTCACCTTCGCCGGTGAGCACCACGCCAATCTGCTCCCCTGGCCGCGCGGCTCGGTCCGGCTGCCGGTGCCGGCCAGCCCCGCCGAGGCGGTCCGCGCCCTCGACGCCGCCCTCACCGAGCTGCGGCGGGGCAGCGCGGGAACGGCTGTGCAGGCCGGGCAGCCCCGGGTCGGCGCCGGAACCCGGCCGGGCCTGCCGGTGCTGGTCGCGGTGACCGGCGCGAGCAACGTGACCGGGGAGCGCTGGCCGGTGGCCGAGCTCGCCCGGGTGGCCCACCGGCACGACGCCCGGATCCTGGTGGACGCGGCCCAACTCGCCCCGCACGTCCCGGTGGACCTGGCCGCGCTGGACGTCGACTACCTGGCCCTCTCCGGGCACAAGCTGTACGCCCCGTTCGGCGCGGGCGTCCTCGTCGGGCGCGCTGGCTGGCTGGACGCGGCCCCGCCGTACCTCGTCGGCGGTGGGGCCACCAGCCACGTCGGCGCGGCCACCCACGAGGTGCGCTGGGCCGACGGGCCGGCCCGGCACGAGGCGGGCACCCCGAACCTGCTGGGCGCGGTGGCCCTCGCGGCGGTCTGCGCCGCGCTGACCGAGGCGGACCGGGACGAGCTGCACGCCCGGGAGCAGGCGCTGCTGACCCGGCTGCGGACCGGGATCGCAGCCCTGCCGCACGTGGTGGAGCTGCGTACCTTCGGGCCGGACGCGCCCCGGGTGGGCATCGTCTCCTTCGTGGTCGCCGGACGGGACTCGGCCGAGGTGGCCGCCCACCTGGCCGACCAGCACCGGATCGGGGTGCGGGACGGGCTCTTCTGTGCTCACCCGCTGGCCCGGCGGCTGCTCGCCGAGGCGGCGGCGCGCAGCGGCCGGCGGGATCTGCCGCCGACCGCGCTGCGGGCCAGCCTCGGCCTCGGCACCACCCCCGCCGACGTCGACGCCCTCCTCACCGCCCTCGCCACCCTCCCCTGACCGCCACCCGCCACCGGAGCGGTGCTCACTAACGGGGAAAGCCTGGCTATTCGCTACCGGATGGCCACTCTTTCGGTGCAGCTGCGCTCAAACGGGACGCGCGGGGCGGGGGTCAGCCGACGGGGGGTGCGGTGGGGGGCTTGGGGGATTCGCCCTGTTCGGGTGGGCCGCCGGTCCGCTGCTCCCGCTCGCCGAACGCCTGCCGGATCAGCCGGTTCGCCTCCTCCTGGTCGATGCCGGAAGCCACCATGAGGTCGCTCGCCGCGGTGCGGATCTGGGCGATCACCACGCTGCCGGAGAAGCCCACCCCCTCGGCGTACGCCCGGCTGGCCTCGCTGACCGCGCGCAGGGACCGTTCCCGGGCCTTCTGCGGCTCCTCCCCCGCGGCGAACTCCTGCCGGAGCAGGTGGACCGACTGGGCGAGGTGGCTGATCGCGTCGGGCATCGGCCCGGGGATCGGCTCCTCGTCCTCGATCAGGGTGACCGAGCGACGGATCAGGGTGCCGCTGTTGCGCATCGCCCGGTCGATCGGGTCGGCCGCCTCGGCGTAGTGGGTCAGCTCGCTGCGCCGGTGCCAGCGGGCCGGCGAGATGGTGGCGGTCTCCTTGGCGCCCTCGATCGCCTCGGAGAGCGCGGCCAGTTCCGCCTTGTTCTCCCGAAGCCGGAGCAACGCCTGCTGCGCCGCGTGCCGGTCCCGATTGCGCAGCGCCTCCGCGCAGGCCTGGAGCTGGTCGGAGAGGAGGTTCAACGCCGGCCGGGCGGCCCGGTTGATCACGCGTAACGGGTTCAGCGGCAGCAGGACCGCGGTGACCAGCAGCGCGATGCCGCCACCCACCGCCGCGTCGATGAAGCGGGGCACCTCCAGATTCTTGGTGGACGGGCTGAGCGTCACGATCAGCACGGCGGTGGCCGCCGCCTGGATCACCACCGCCACGCTCGCCCCGGCGAAGATGCTCAGCAGGATCGCCGCGGTCACCACCAGACCGAGCTGCCAGGCACCGGTCCCGAGGACGTAGACCAGGCCGTCGCCGAGCAACACCCCGATCGCCACCCCGACGATCAGCTCCACGGTCCGGCGGAACCGCTGGCCGACGGAGGCGGCCAGGGTGCCCACCGCGGAGATCGGGGCGAACACCGGCTGCGGGTTCTTGAGCAGCCGGTGGGAGACCAGGTAGGCCAGGGCAGCGGCGAGGCCGGCCTGGACGGCGAGGCCGGCGGAGGTACGCACCCGGTGCAGCCGGTCGTGCCAGGTGGCCCGGCTCCGGTGGCGGAGCTCGTCCATCGCCTCGGCGATCCGGGCCCCGTCGACGTCGACCAGTCCCTCGCGCAGCCGTTTACGCCGCAGGAACGGCAGTCGTCGGTCCCGGGCCACGGCCATGGCCGGGACTACCCGTCCTTCACGGCGTGAATCCTCGTCCCGAGCGGTGGGGCAGACTGCACCGGGTGGACGAACTGATGCAGCGGTGGCGGGACGCGGCCCGGGCGGCAGGCGCGGTGGACCCGGCCGCCGTGGCGGGAGCCGGGGTGCGGCTGCTGGCCGGGTGGCGGGAGCCGCACCGGCACTACCACACGGTGGCGCACCTGCGGGCGGTGCTCGACGTGGTCGACGCGTACGCCGGGCAGGCCCGGCGGCCGGAGCTGGTCCGGCTGGCGGCCTGGTGCCACGACGCCGTCTACGACCCGCGGGCCGGCGGGGACGCCAACGAACGGGCCAGCGCGGAGCTGGCCGGCGAACTGCTCGCCGACCTCGGGCTGCCGGCGGACGCGGTGGCCGAGGTACGCCGGCTGGTGCTGCTCACCGCCGGGCACGCGGTGCGGGCGGACGACCCGGACGGGGAACTGCTGTGCGACGCCGACCTGGCGATCCTGGCCGCCCCGGCCGACCGCTACGACCGCTACGCGGCGGCCGTCCGGCGCGAGTACGCCCACGTCCCCGAACCGGACTTCCGCGCCGGCCGGGCGGCGGTGCTGACCGGCCTGCTGGCCCTGCCCGCCCTCTACCGCCTCGCCGAGCCGCACGCCCGCTGGGAGGAACCGGCCCGGGCCAACCTCACCCGGGAACTCGCTGCCCTGGGAGGCGGGTGAGGTGCTTGGGGCGGCGGAGCCCGGCGTCCCGCAGCAGCCGCACGAGTTCCCGGGAGGGGACCACCCGGGCGCCGAGCCAGACGGCCATCGGGAACCGCTCGGCCGGCAGGTCGTAGTGGTCCCGGTCGAAGCCGCGGCGGGGTGCGCCCAACGCCTCGGCGAAGGCGTGCAGCTCGGCGTACGAGACGTCGCTGATCAGGTGCGACCAGAGCCGTCCCCGCGAGGGCACCACCGGCCGGTCCAGGTACAGCATGGCGACCAACGGTACGCCCGGTTGATGATCACGACCGGCACGACCTAGCCTTCCCGGCATGGCCGCTACCCCCCTCCTCGACGACCTGCGGGCCGCGCTCGGCGACGCCGCGGTGCTGACCGACCCGGACCTGCTCCGCACCCACGAGCGGGACGAGGCCGACCTCTGCGCGGCGGGTACGCCGCTGGTGGTGGTCCGCCCGCGCACCACCGAGGAGGTCGTGGCGGTGGTCCGGGCGGCGGCCCGGCACGGCGTACCGGTGGTGCCGCAGGGGGCGCGGACCGGGCTGGCCGGCGCGGCGAACGCGGTCGACGGCGCGCTGCTGCTGAGCACGGTGGCGATGGACCGGATCCTGGAGATCGACCCGGTGAGCCGGATCGCCGTGGTGCAGCCCGGCGTGGTCAACGCGGCGCTGGCCGGCGCGGTGGCGAAGCAGGGATTGTGGTATCCGCCGGACCCGGGCTCGTGGGAGTCGTCCACCATCGGCGGCAACGTGGCCACCAACGCGGGCGGCATGTGCTGCGTCAAGTACGGCGTGACGACGGAGTACGTGCTCGGCCTGGAGGTGGTGCTCGCCTCCGGCGAGGTGCTGCGCACCGGCCGGCGGACCGCCAAGGGCGTCGCCGGGTACGACCTCACCCGGCTCTTCGTCGGCTCGGAGGGCACCCTCGGCGTGATCACCGAGGTGACCGTCTCGCTGCGGCCGGCACCCGAGGAGTCGCTCACCCTGGTCGCGGTCTTCCCCACCACGGCGGCGGCCGGCACCGCGGTCGCCGGCATCGCCGAGCGCGGGCTCACTCCGAGCCTGCTGGAGTTGCTCGACCGGACCCATCTGCGGGCCATCGAGGCGTACCGGCCGATGGGGTTGCGGACCGACGCGCAGGCGCTGCTGCTGGCGGCGGTGGACACCGGCGGGCGGGCGGCCGACGACCTGGCCCGGCTCGCCGAGGTGTGCACGGCGGCCGGCGCCGACGAGGTCTACGCGGCCACCGACGCGGCGGAGGCGGCGGCGCTGCTCCAGGCCCGGCGGCTGGCCCATCCGGCGATGGAGAAGTTCGCCGCCGACACCTTCCCCGACGGCAACGGCGGCCTGGTCATCGACGACGTGGCGGTGCCGCGCGGCGCGCTCGCGGCCCTGCTCGACGGGGTGGCCCGGATCGCCGGGGAGTGCGGCGTGCCGATCGGCGTGGTGGGGCACGCCGGCGACGGCAACATGCACCCGAACATCGTGGTCGACCGGGCCGATCCGGCCAGCGTGGCGCGCGGCCGGCGGGCCTTCGACGAGATCATGCGGCTCGGGTTGGACCTCGGCGGCACCTGCACCGGCGAGCACGGCGTGGGGCTGCTCAAGCGGGACTGGCTGGCCCGGGAGATCGGCCCGGTCGGCATCCGGGTGCACCAGGCGATCAGGCAGGCGCTGGACCCGGCCGGCCTGTTCAACCCGGGCAAGGTGTGCTGACGCTCAGCCCTTGTCCTCGGCCGGGGTGGTCTGGGTGAGCAGCAGCAGGATCTCATTGGCCACCGGCGGCTTCTCCTCGCCCGGGCAGTCCTGCGAGGTGATGGTCAGCTCCGGCGAGATCAGCAGGGTGGAGGTCAACGCGTCGATGCAGGTCTGCTTGTAGTGGCGGGCCTGGTCGGTCTCCTGCGCCAGGGCCGGGTCGGCGAGCATCCGCTGCAACCGCTGCGTCTGTTCCGGGTTGAGCGACCCGGTGGAGTCGACCCCGTCGCCGGCGCAGTCCCGGCACTGCCACCGCCCGCTCGGGTCCACCTCGAGCGTGCGGACCGGGCCGTCGGTGCCGAGCTTCTGGATCAGCGAGACCCGCCGGGACTCGCCGGCGATTGTCGTCGCGTTGCCCGTCCCCGGGTTGGTGGCGCCCTCGGCCCGGCCGAACAGCGAGCAACCGGTCAGGGCGGTCGCCAGCAGGACGCCGGCGGACATGAGCGGAACGCGCGACCATGATGGGCGGAGCACGGAGGGAACCTACACTTCCGTAGGTAGCGCCCGATACCCTCCGAACGACGTTACCCGCTGGTCACCGCGAGGACGACGGCAACTCGGCGGCGTCGCCCTCGCCACCCCGGTCCGCCGCGAAGCCGCGGACGTCCGGAGCGCCCAGCCGCGCCGCGTCGGCGGCCACGTCGTCCGGCATCAGCTGCGACCGCCGCTCGGCCTCCACCCGGGCCCGGTATACCGCTACCTCGCGGGCCCGGGTCGCCGCGTCCCAGCCGAGGACCGCACCCATCAGCTCCGCGGCGTGCTCCGCCGACTCCAGGCCGCGGTGGCTGGTCTCGATGGAGATCCGGGTACGCCGGGTCAGCACGTCCTCCAGGTGCAGCGCCCCCTCGGCGCGGGCCGCGTAGGTCACCTCGGCGGCCAGGTACTCGGGGGCACCGGCGATCGGCGAGCCGAGCAGCGGGTCGGCACCGACCAGGGCCAGCACGTCGAGGGTGAGCGTGCCGTACCGCTCCAGCAGGTGCTCGACCACACCGACCGGCACCCCGTGCCGGCGGGCCAGGTCGGCCCGGTCCCGCCACATCGCCGCGTACCCGTCGGCGCCGAGCAGCGGCAGGTCGGCCGTACGCGACGGGCGCGTCCCGCCCAGCCGGTGCACCGCCCGGTCGACCACGTCCGACGCCATCACCCGGTACGTCGTGTACTTGCCGCCGGCCACCAGCAGCAGCCCGAGCATCGGCTCGACCACCGCGTGCTCGCGCGAGAGCTTCGAGGTGGAGTCCGCCTCGCCGGCCAGCAGCGGGCGCAGCCCGGCGTACACGCCCTCGATGTCGTCGGTGGTGAGCGGGCGGTCCAGCACGGTGTTGACCTGCTCCAGCAGGTAGTCGATGTCCCGGGCGGTGGCCGCCGGGTGGGACCGGTCCAGCCGCCAGTCGGTGTCCGTGGTGCCGATGATCCAGTGGCCGCCCCACGGGATGACGAAGAGCACGCTGGTGGCGGTCCGCAGGATCAGCCCGGCCTCGCCGGTGATCGCCGAGCGGGGCACCACCAGGTGCACGCCCTTCGAGGCCCGGACCCGCAGGCCGGGGCGTAGCCCGACGTCGTCGAGCATCCGCGACATGTCGTCGCTCCACACCCCGGTCGCGGCGATCACCGTGCGGGCGCGTACCTCGAACTCGACGTCGGGCGAGCCGGCGGGCGCCTCCAGGTCGCGGACCCGGACCCCGGTGACCTCGCGGGCCTGCCGGAGCAGCCCGACGGCTTGGGCGCTGGTCACCACGGTCGCCCCGAGGCTGGCCGCCGTCCGGGCCAGCGTCACCACCAGGCGGGCGTCGTCGACCTGCCCGTCGTAGTAGCGGATCGCCCCGGCCAGCGTGTCGGCGCGCAGGCTCGGGAAGACCCGGCGGGCGCCCTCGCGGGTCAGGTGCCGGTGCAGCGGCATGCCGCGACCACCGCCGAACACCCCGGCGAACGCGTCGTAGGTGGCGACCCCGGCGCCGTAGTACGACCGGCGGAAGAAGCGCCTCGGCAGGTCGCGCAGCCCACCCTCGGCGGGGAGCGGGACCAGGAACGGCACCGGGCGCACCAGGTGCGGGGCGAGCCGGGTGGCGAGCAGCCCGCGCTCGGTCAGCGCCTCGTGGACCAGGTGGAACTCCAACTGTTCCAGGTAGCGCAGGCCGCCGTGGATGAGCTTGCTGGACCGGCTGGAGGTGCCGGCGGCGAAGTCCCGCGCCTCCACCAGGGCCACCTTGAGCCCGCGGGACGCCGCGTCGAGGGCGGCCCCCGCCCCGGTCACCCCACCGCCGATGACCAGCACGTCGAAGCGCTCGGCCCGGAGGCGGCGCAGGTCGTCGGCGCGGCGCTCGGCGGAGAGTTGACCGGCCGCGGATCGGGACACGTTCGGGTCGCGCACCCGTCCACGGTAACCGTCCGCACGCCACGGCGGCACGCGCCGCCCGGGCCGTACGGTGATGGTCATGGTCGTCGGTCCCCCCGCAGCGCCGGTCCCGCCACCGGTTCCCGCTCCCCGTCGGTCCGGGCCCTGGCCGGTGGTCGCCGCCGTGCTCACCGGCGCCTGGGCCGTCTTCGTGACCGTGCCGGGCCAGGTCGCCGGCTGGGCGGTCGACCAGGTGGTGCTCGCCTCGGGCCTCCACCGGGCGGTGCTGGCCTGGCCCGTGGTCGTGCTGGTCACCGTGCTGCTGGTGGGCGCGCCCACCCTCGCGCTCGCGCTGCTGCCCCGCTCCCCGGCGGTCCGGGCCACCGGCCGCGCCTGGCTCGCCGGGGCGCTGGCGCTCGGCGCGCTGACCCTGCTGCGGACGGTACCGCCGGTGCACGAGGAGGCGTACCTGGCCGCGCTGGCCGCCACCGGGGCCCTGCTCGCGCTGGTGCTCGGCCGGCTGGCGCGCCGCCGCGTGGACGCCACGCCCCCCGACGTGGTGACCGGCCCGGAGCACACCCCGGCCGGCCTGCCGCCGGGCTCGGCTCCCGCGCCACCTCGTGGCGGTGGGCCGGCGGGCGGCCGGCGGGCGGACCCGGTGACCCTGCTGGCGGTCGCCGCCGGGCTGGCCACGCTGCTGCCCTGGGCGTGGGTGGGGGCGCTGGGCGGGGTGCTGGAGACGGTGCTCGCCGGCCTCGCCGCCGCCGCGCTCGGCGCACTCGCCGCGGCCCTGCTCGACGCCGCCTTCTGGGCCCGGTTCGCCGTCGGCGCACCGCCCCGGCCGGCCCGGCTGGTGCTGGTCGGCGGGCTGGTCGCCGGGGTCACCCTGGTGCTGCTGGCCGCCGGGGCCGGGCAGTCCGGGGCGCAACTGCCGGCGCTGGTCGTGCTGCCGCCGCTCGGCGTCGTGCTGGGCGCGCTGGAGGTCGCGGCCCGGCGGGCCGGCTCGCCGGCCGGCCGCCGCCCGGTCCGCTGGCTGGTGGGCCTCGCGCTGCTCGGGCCGCTGGCGTTCACCGACCCGGAGGAGATCACCGTCCTGCTGGCCACCAGCCGCGACGTCCCGTTCTGGGTGGCGGTCGCGACCGGCGCCGCGTTCGCCGTCGCGGTCCTGCTCGCCATCGGGTACGGGGTGCTGCTGGCCCGGCCCCGCGCCCGCGCCCCGCGCCGCGGCGCGGCCGGGCTGACCGCCGCGGCCCTGCTCGCCGCCGTGGCCGTGGTCTACGTCGTGCCCGGCCAACCCGGCCTGTACGGCGAGCGGCTGCTCGTGGTGCTGCGCGAACAGGCCGACCTGACCGGCGTCCCGGCCGGGGCGCCCGGGCGGGCCGGCCGGGACGCGCGGGCGGCCGAGGTGTACCGGCGGCTGGCGGCCACCGCCGACCGGACCCAGGGTGACCTGCGCCGCGAACTCACCCGGCTGCGCCTGCACCCCACGCCGTACTACCTGGTCAACGCCATCGAGACGGACGGCGGGCCGGCGGTACGGGCCTGGCTGTCCGGGCGCCCCGAGGTGGGCCGGGTGCTGATCAGCCAGCGGCTGCGCCCGTTACCGGCGGCGGCGCCCCCGGCCCGGGGCAACCAGCCGGCACCCGCCGGTCCGGTCTGGAACGTGTCCCTGATCGGCGCCGACCGGGTCTGGTCGGAGCTGAAGGTGACCGGGACGGGCGTGGTGGTCGGCAGTTCCGACTCCGGGGTGGACGGTCGGCACCCCGCCCTGGCCGCCGGCTTCCGGGGCGGCGACGACTCCTGGTACGACCCGTGGGAGCACCGTCGCACGCCGGGCGACCGGGGTGGTCACGGCACCCACACGATCGGCAGCGCGGTGGGCCGGGGCGGGATCGGCGTGGCCCCCGGGGCGGACTGGGTCGGCTGCGTCAACCTGGACCGCAACCTGGGCAGCCCGGCGCACTACCTCGACTGCCTCCAGTTCATGCTGGCGCCGTTCCCGCCCGGCGGGGACCCGTTCACCGACGGTCGGCCGCAACGCGCACCCGACGTGCTGACCAACTCGTGGGGCTGCCCACCGATCGAGGGTTGCGACCCGGGGGCGCTGCGGCCGGCGACCGCCGCGCTGGCCGCGGCCGGCATCCTGGTGGTGGCCGCGGCCGGCAACTCCGGCCCGTACTGCGGCTCGGTGTCCGACCCGCCGGCGCCGTACCCGGACGTGCTGACGGTCGGCGCGGTGGACCGGGCCCGGCAGCTCACCCGCTTCTCCAGCCGGAGACCGGCCGGAGGGGGCATCGCCAAGCCGGATCTGGTCGCGCCCGGCGCGGGGGTGCTGTCGGCGTACCCCGGCGGCGGCTACACCACCCTGGACGGCACCTCGATGGCGACGCCGCAGGTGGCCGGGGTGGTGGCGCTGATGTGGTCGGCGAACCCGGCGCTCGTCGGCGATCTGGCCCGGACCCGGCGGATCCTCCTCGACACCGCCGCTCCGGCCGGGGTACCGCCGGACGCGGCGCGCTGCGGCGGCCCCGCCGACGAGGTCGGCGCCGGCGTGGTCGACGCGTACGCGGCGGTCCGCGCCGCGCAGCACGCCGGATCTCCGTCCTGACACCCGGGTCGCCGCCGGTTGGCACCCCGACCGGTCGGGCGGTGCCGGACGGCGGACGGATGACCTAGGGTCGGCGACCATGGACGCGGAGATCATCGAACTCGGCCCGGACCGCCTGCCCGCTATCGTCGACCTCTGCCGGCGGGCCCTCGACCTGCCCGAGGACGCGGCCGAGGCGCCGGCCATCGTGGACACCCTCGCCACCCGCGCGGCGGCCGACCGGCCGGTGCTACGGCTCGGCGCGGTACGCGGCACCGAGCTGATCGGCGTGCTGGTCGGATCGCGGTCCCAACGGGACCCCGAGCTCGGCCACGTGGACCTGCTGGCGGTGGCGCCGGCGCAACGGCGCCGGGGCGTCGGGCGGGCCCTGCTGGCCGAGGCGGAACGGCGGCTCGCCGGGCTGGGCGCGACCGAACTGCTGCTCGCCGGGAACCCGCCGTACTACGCCTGGCCAGGGATCGACGTGCGGTACACCCCGGCGGTCTGCCTCGCGCTACGACTCGGCTACCGGCCGGACCGGACGGCCTGGAACATGACCGCGGACCTGGCCGAGGGCGCACCGGCGGTGCGTACGACGGAGCCCGCCGAGCGCCGGCTGGCCGACCAGGGCGTCACGGTACGCCGGGCCGAGCCGGCGGACCTGCCCGCGCTGGCCGCGTTCGCCCGGTCCACCTTCGGCGGGACGTGGGACGGCGAGCTGGCCGGTTCGCTCGGGCGGCCGGGCGCCGGCGCGCACCTGGCGGAGCGGGACGGCGAGGTTCTCGGGTTCGCGGCGTACGGCTCATCCCGGCCGAGCTGGTTCGGGCCGATGGGTACGGCCCCGGCGGCCGAGGGCTCGGGCATCGGTGGGGTGCTGCTCCGGCGTTGCCTGCGCGACCAGGCGGCAGCGGGAACCAGCACGGCGCAGATCGGCTGGGTGGGGCCGGTGCCGTTCTACGCGGGTGCGGCGGGGGCCAGGATCGAGCGGGTTTTCTTTCTGTACCGGAAAGCGCTGGACGGACAGGAATGACTAGTGGGGCGAAAAGTGCATAGACGCCAATAATGCCATTCCGGCCCGTGGCCATTGACCGCCCCCTACGGTCGAGTCATAAGGAGGCAGCCATGACCACGGACGACGAACGGACCGACGACCAGCCGACGAGCTGGCACCCGGTCGGCGAGGTCTCCGGCCAACTGCCGTTCGACCGGCTCGACTACGGCGACGCCGAGCAACTGGTGGAGATGGCCGGCATCGACGAGCCGTCCAGCGACGAACCGCTGCAACTGGTGGACGAGCCGATCCGCATCCCACCGCCGTACGAGCGGGTGCACAAGCGGCGAAACCAGCGGCGGCTGCCGACGTGAGACACAAAACGGGGGCGGACCGCTGACGCGGCCCGCCCCCGTTCGGGCGTGCTGGTGGAGCTGGACTCAGAAGTCCATCTCCCCGCCACCCGGACCAGCCGGGGCGGCCGGGGTCTTCTCCGGCTTGTCCGCCACGACGGCCTCGGTGGTGAGGAACAGCGCGGCGATCGACGACGCGTTCTGCAGCGCGGAACGGGTCACCTTGGCCGGGTCGATGATGCCCGACGCGAGCAGGTCGACGTACTCACCGGTCGCGGCGTTGAGGCCGTGGCCCGGGTTGAGGTTGCGGACGTGCTCGACGACGACGCCACCCTCCAGGCCGGCGTTGACGGCGATCTGCCGCAGCGGGGCGTCCAGCGCGATCTTGACGATCTGGGCGCCGGTCGCCTCGTCGCCGGCCAGGTCCAGCTTGTCGAAGGCGGTCTTGCCGGCCTGCACCAGCGCGACACCACCACCCGGGACGATGCCCTCCTCGACGGCGGCCTTCGCGTTGCGGACGGCGTCCTCGATGCGGTGCTTGCGCTCCTTCAGCTCGACCTCGGTGGCCGCGCCGACCTTGATCACCGCAACACCGCCGGCCAGCTTGGCCAGGCGCTCCTGCAGCTTCTCCCGGTCGTAGTCGGAGTCGCTCTTCTCGATCTCGGCCCGGATCTGGTTGACCCGGCCCTGGATCTGCTCGGCGTCGCCGGCGCCGTCGACGATGGTGGTCTCGTCCTTGGTCACCACGACCTTGCGGGCGCGGCCCAGCATGTCGAGGCCGACGGCGTCGAGCTTGAGGCCGACCTCCTCGCTGATGACCTGACCACCGGTGAGGATGGCGATGTCGGCGAGCATGGCCTTGCGGCGGTCACCGAAGCCCGGCGCCTTGACGGCGACCGACTTGAAGGTGCCCCGGACCTTGTTGACCACCAGGGTGGCCAGGGCCTCGCCCTCGATGTCCTCGGCGATGATCAGCAGCGGCTTGCCCGACTGCATGACCTTCTCCAGGATCGGGAGCAGGTCCTTCACCGACGAGATCTTGCTGTTGACGATCAGGAGGTACGGGTCGTCGAAGACGGCCTCCATACGCTCCGGGTCGGTCATGAAGTACGCGGAGATGTAGCCCTTGTCGAAGCGCATACCCTCGGTGAGCTCCAGCTCCAGGCCGAAGGTGTTGCTCTCCTCGACGGTGATGACGCCTTCCTTGCCCACCTTGTCCATCGCCTCGGCGATGATCTCGCCGACGCTGGTGTCACCGGCGGAGATGGAGGCGGTGGAGGCGATCTGCTCCTTGGTCTCCACGTCCTTGGCGAGCTTGAGCAGCTCCTCCGAGACGCTGGCCACGGCCGCCTCGATGCCCCGCTTCAGGGCCATCGGGTTGGCGCCGGCGGCCACGTTGCGCAGGCCCTCGCGAACCAGGGCCTGGGCCAGGACGGTCGCCGTCGTCGTGCCGTCACCGGCGACGTCGTCGGTCTTCTTCGCGACCTCCTTGACCAGCTCGGCGCCGATCTTCTCGTACGGGTCCTCGAGCTCGATCTCCTTGGCGATGCTCACACCATCGTTGGTGATGGTGGGGGCACCCCACTTCTTCTCGAGCACGACGTTGCGGCCCTTGGGGCCGAGGGTCACCTTCACGGCGTCGGCGAGCTGGTTCATGCCCCGCTCAAGGCCGCGGCGCGCCTCTTCGTCGAACGCGATCATCTTGGCCATACGGCGTTGTCCTCCTGGACACTCACGGGCCACCCGAGTGTGTGCCCCCGGATGGGCCGCCTGGTGTACGCACCTTGGGACGTCGCCACCTGGCGACGGCGACGTCCGCAGGCCGGGCCGGATAGCCCGCGACGACCGGCCTCGTGCCACTCCGGCGCCATCGAGACGCCGGCGTGGCCGTGGCCCTACCGCCCCGACCATTGGCACTCAACGTACGCGAGTGCCAATGACCTGTTTAGCACTCTCCCTAGCCGAGTGCAAGCACGATGCCCCCGCTCAGCCGAGTTCCGCGGCCAGTCGGGCGGCGTTCACCGGCCCTTCCTGGGCCCGCTGCTCGGCGTACGTGACGACCAGTCCGACCAGCTGCGCCAGGTACACCGGGGTGACCAGCACGGCGGCGACCAGCGACACCGCGACGGCTCCGGCCGCCGTGCCCGGGGTGGCCATCGGCTCCGCCCCGAAGGGGAGCTGGCCCACACCCTCGATCACGGCGCCGGCCAGCGACCCGACGACGACCGCCGCGGCGACCAGCGCGACCCGGCCCAGCACCATCCCGAACCGCTGATGGAACAACCGGAAGGCGCGGCCGATCGGCTCCTGCCGCTCGAACAGGTAGATCGGACCGAACAGGGCGACCGCGAAGGCCGCGTAGATCCCGGGCAGCACGCAGAGGCAGAAACCGACCGAGATCAGCAGGGTGGCGACGATGGTCCAGCCCCAGACGCCGAGGGCCCGACGCCACCCGTACCGGAAGGCGGCCCCGACACCGGCCGGCTCGCCGGCCGCCTGGCGGGCCACCACCCAGGTGCCCGCGGCCCAGCCCGCGCTCTGCACCGGGCCGAAGATCAGGGCGGCGAGGAGCACCAGGCCGTAGAGGGCGAACACGTCCTGGAAGTAACCGTCCGGCAGGACCGGGGCGCCGTCCGGCGCGGTGGTGGGCTGCGCCGCCGGGAGGAGGACGAGCGTGAGGATCGAGATCACCGCCGCCGGGACCGTCTGGGTGAGCAGCATGATCGGCAGCAACTGGCGCCAGCCGCGCTGCACGGCGCCGGTGCATCGGGCGAACCAGCCACCGATGCCGGCGTATGGCGGCGTGACCAGGGGGTCACCCGGGTCCGCGCCCGGATACCAGCCGTACGGCTGGCCGGGCATCGGGGCGCCCGGCCAGGCGCCGGCCGGCACGGGACCGCCCGCGGCCGGCCACACCCAGCCCTGCGGCTGTGCGGCCGGATCCGTCGGGTACGCCCCCCAGGGCTGCCCGCCGGGCACCTCGTACCCCGGCTGACCGGGCCCGATCGGCGGTGCGGGCGGCGGAAACTGGCCCGGCACGACGGGCTGCCCGGGCTGGCCGAACTGGCCGGGCAGGACCGGCTGGCCGGATGCCGCCGGATATCCAGGCTGGCCGGGTTGCGTCGGCACCGCCGGATATCCGGGCTGGCCGGGTTGCGCCGGCGCTGCGGGGTCACCGGCGCTGGGCTGGGCGGGCACACCCGGAGCTGTCGGGGTGGACTGTCCGGGTGTGGCCGGTTCGCCCGTATGCCCCGGCGCCGAGCCCGGCTCGAAGGCTGGCGACGTCGACCGGGTCGGGTCGGCCGGGGGACCGGACGACGCCGGGGGCACTGGCTCGCTGGAACCCGACGGGGGCTGGTCGGACATGAACCCTCCTCAGCGTGACGGCTGGAATGGCTCATGATCTTTCACGGTGCGCGCCGGCACCGCAGCCCCTGATCGGGTGGAAAGCCGCCGGTCGGGCGGCGACGGGTCAGGCGATGAGGCGGACCCGCTCCGCCTGCGGACCCTTCTGGCCCTGCGCGATCTCGAACTCGACCCGCTGGCCGTCGTCCAGCGCCTTGTAGCCGTCCATCTCGATCGCGGAGAAGTGGACGAAGACGTCCTGCCCGCCGTCGACGGCGATGAAGCCGTAGCCCTTTTCGGCGTTGAACCACTTGACGGTGCCCTGTGCCACGGTGCACTTCCTCACTCTGCGCGGCGTTCCACAACCCGGAGACCGGCGGACCGGCACCGGCGGACCACCGGTTCGGCGATCGGCGACGACCGCTGAATCAGTGACCGAAATCGCACGCTACACGAGGCGTGACGACCGCGCACGACCACAAATCGGGCATATTCGGGCCAGCATCCGACCCGGACGGGCAGAGCCGGCATCCCGGGGTGCGGGCGGCGGGCCTGGTCGGCAGGAGTCCAATTTCGCCCCGCCCTAAACTGCAAGGTCTCCTCGAAGGAGCTCTGATGATCAGCGCGCCGACCACTCCCGTGGCCCGCCCCGCGACCGTCCGCCGGGTCCGGCCCGAGGACGCCGCGCGAATGCGGGCGCTCCGGCTGGAGATGCTCGCCGATTCGCCGCTGGCGTTCCTGGAGACCGTCGCCGAGGCCGCCGCCCGCCCACACGCCGACTACGCGGCGCGGATCGCCTCGGTCGCCGACGGCACGGTGACCGCCCAGTTCGTGGCCGATCCGGGCGGCCGGCTGGTCGGCCACGCCGGGGGCACGGTCGTCCCGGGAGAGCCCGAGCTGACCGTGATCTACGCCGTCTACGTCACGCCGACGTGGCGTGGCAACGGGCTGCTGGGCGCGCTGGTGGACGAGGTGGCCGCCTGGTCCCGCGCCTGTGGCCGGCCCGAGCTGATGCTGGAGGTGGTGGTCGGCAACGACCGCGCCTACCGGGCGTACCGGAAGCTCGGCTTCGTCGACACCGGCGTACGCGTCCCGCACCCCAAGATCCCGGCTCTCAACGAACTCCAGATGCGCCGCCCCGCCTGACCCCGCCCCGCTGGCCGAGGGCCCATCCCACGGCGGTCACCTCGGAGATCACCCGCTGACCGCGGAGCTGACCCAAGGCAGCGCCCCTGAGATCAACACCCCTGGCCGAAGCGGTGCGATCAGGGTGACACGGAGGGTTTCCGGGGCAGGCCGCCTCGCGGAGGGATCAAGCCTGACCGCCCCGAGCGAGGTGGCCTGCCCCGGAAACCCCAACAAGGCCCACCCCGGAAACCCAACAAGGCCCACCCCGGAAACCCAACAAGGCCCACCCCGGAAACCCCAACAGCAACAGACGATTAGACGTGCCGACGCGACTGCACGATGCGGAACCGGTTCGACACGTAGGCACCATCAGTAAGAGCAGAGTTGGCAGCCGGGTTCGCCCCCGACCCGTGGAAGTCGGAGAACGCCGCCGACTGGTTGACGAAGACCCCGCCGGTCAGGTTGCAGGACAGGTGCACGCCCGCGTCGACCGCCGCCGCCTCGGCCGCGTCCAGCACCGCCTCGTCGGTGGAGTAGACACCGGCGGTGAGCGCACCCTTCTCCCCCACTGTGGTCCGCAGGATCGCCAGGCTGTGCGCCGTCGAGTCGGTCGCGATGGCGAACGAGATCGGCCCGAACCACTCCCGCGAGTAGGTCGCCGTGTCCGCCGCGTCCAGCTTGACGATGGCCGGCGTACGCACCACCGCGCCGGGGAAGGACGGGTGCTCGACGGTCCGCGACTCCAGCACCGGCTCGCCGACCTTGGTGACCTCCTCCAGCCGCTCCAGCACGCCGTCGTTGACGATCGCGCCGGTCAGCTCGACGCCCCGGGCCGGGTCGGCGGTGAGCTTGCCGACCGCCCCGGCGATCCCGGCGGCCACCTCGTCGAAGCTCTTGTGCCCCTGGTCGGTCTCGATGCCGCCCCGGGGGATCAGCAGGTTCTGGGAGGTGGTGCACATCTGGCCGCTGTAGAGGGTCAGCGTGAAGCCCAGGTTGCGGCACAACCCGGCGAAGTCGTCGGTGGAGTCGATGACCACCGTGTTCAGGCCGGCCTTCTCGGTGTAGACGGCCGCCTGCCGGGCGTTGACCTCCAGCCAGTCGCCGTACTCGGTGGAACCGGTGAAGTCGACGATCTTCACGGCCGGGTGCAGCGCCAGGGTGGAGGCGAGCTTCTCGCCCAGCCCCTCCGGCGCGAGCTGCACCAGATTGGGGTCGAACCCGGCCTCGGCGAGCACCTGGCGGGCGTACTTCACGGTGATCGCGAGCGGCAGCACCGCGCGCGGGTGCGGCTTGATGATCACCGGGTTGCCGGTGGCCAGCGAGGCGAAGAGCCCCGGGTACGAGTTCCAGGTCGGGAAGGTGTTGCAGCCGATCACCAGCGCCACGCCGCGCGGCACCACGTGGAAGGTCTTGGTCATCCGCAG
This sequence comes from Micromonospora sp. NPDC007230, assembly GCF_042869115.1. Lineage (NCBI taxonomy): Bacteria > Bacillati > Actinomycetota > Actinomycetes > Micromonosporales > Micromonosporaceae > Micromonospora > Micromonospora sp. NPDC007230. Next base: position 427,261 of record NZ_JBIAFE010000001.1, read on the forward strand.
CGGGTCGCCCTTGCCGGCGGCCTTCTCCCAGCCGGCCGTGGCCGGGTGGCGGGTCATCTCGGCGTACGCGTAGGCGATCGCCTCCAGCGCCCGGTCCAGCGCGTGCGCGCCGCCGGCCTGGAAGGCCATCACGAACGCCTGGCCGCTGGTGAACTGCACCGCGTTGGCCAGCTCGAAGACGTTCCGGTGCAGCCGGTCGAGGATCTCCAGGCAGACGCCCGCCCGGGCCTGCGGGCCGGCGTCGCGCCAGGCCGGCAGGGCGGCGGAGGCGGCGGCCACGAGCTGGTCGGCGGTGGCGTGCGGGTAGCGCACGTCCAGCTCCAGGCCGAACGGGCTGACCTCGGTGGCGACGGTCTGCCCGTCACCCGCCTGGTCGAGGGGGAAGTCGGCCTTCAGGTACGCCTCGAAGGCCGCCTTGCCGTCCGCGGCGGCGGTCTCGCCGTACACCCGGGGGCTGGGCGACTCGGGGTAGGCGGACCAGTACCCGCGCTCCGTGATGGCGGTCAGCGCTCGGTTGAGGGTGTCGGCGTGCCTGTCGTACAGGGGGTGCGGGGTCTCCGTCATGCCCGCCATCATGCAACAGCAAGCCACCAGATCAGTAGGGGCCTGTCACAAGTCAGATCGTCAGCTGCCAGTCGGTCGAGCCGGCCGCGGGCTGGTAGCCGAGTTGCTCGTTGATCGCGATCATGTGGGTGTTCGTCGCCGCGTTGAAGGTGTCGATCACGCGCAGCTCCGGTTCGTGCGCCAGCGCGTGGTCGAGGTTCTCGATCTTTGTGAGCAGCCCGAGCCGGTGGCCCCGGTGGTCCGGGTCGACGATGGTGATCTGCTGCCAGGCGTGCCAGGTGGTGTTGGCGGCCAGGCTGACCATGCTCCAGGCGACCAGCCGGCCGGACGCCTCGTGCACCGCTCCGACGCTGTACCGGCGGACCCCGCGCGCGTCGAGCGCCCGCTCCGTGCCGCGGATCCGCTCGGCGTCGACCTTCTGCTGCTCCCATTCGAGGTCACCGAGGGGCGCGTCCACCAGGAGCCGCCCCTCCAGGTAGGCGATGTCGGCGACGTACTCCTCGGGGCTGTGGTTCGACCAGCGGACGGTGCGGTAGCCGGCGGCGGACGTGCGGGCCCCGGCGAGCAGGCCGGCCAGGCGCGGCCGGTCGAGGGTGGTGACGTCCAGCCGGCGCCGGACGTCGGCGAGCGCCGGCTTCGCGCCGACGGTGGCGGCGAAGGCAGCCCCGGGCAGCTCCCGGGCCTCCTCGCCGGGCAGGGCGGCGACGGTCGAACCGACCAGCCGCTTGCCACCGCGTTCCCGCAGCAGCCGCAGCCCGTGCTCGTGCAGCGCCCGCCCCACCCCGCGCCGCCGGTACGCCGGGTCCACCATTAGCTCGACGCTGGCGTTGTCGGTGTTGTCGAGGGTGTGCAGGTACAGCCGGAGCCAGCCGGCGGGCACCCCGTCGAGGCGCGCGACCCACCAGCGGGTGTCCACGCCTGGCATCGGGTGCCGCAGCGGCGCCTCGAACCGTCGCCGGCACAGCGGCGGGAGGTCCGGCTCGTCCACGGCCTGGGCCGCGGCCGCCGTCCGGTACACCGCGTCGAGGGTCGCCTGGTCGGCGGGATCGAGGGGGGAGACGGAGATGCCCATGCCCCCGAGCGTGGCCCACCGCACAGCGAAGGGGCCAGCGGTTTTCCGCTGGCCCCTTCGGACGTTGGTCGGGAGGGACGTCCGCACAACGCCTCCGGCGTTGGGTCGCAAGAACTTGAAAAGTCTCCGGCGGATGCCCTCCCGCACCGAGCATCTTGCGCCGTCCAATTCCTGCCGTCAAGTCCTTGTCGGCGGGTTTTCCACACTCACAGCGAAAAGCCAGTTACCCGGCGGATCGACCCGATCCCCCGTCCGGGCGATCCGCCCTCCCCCGCATCGTCGCGTTGATCAAGGGGTTTGCGTCAGCGCGCGTCGTTCTGGATCCAAGCCCCTTGATTAACAAGAGCTGGCGGCGCGGTCAGCTGAGGAGGCCGGCGTCGCGGGCGGCGCGGAGGGAGGGCTTGATCCGGTGGGTGGGGCCGACCTGGTCGGCCACCGCGTCGAGGGTCTTGAGGCCCTCGCCGGTGTTGAAGACGACGGTCTCGGCCGCCGGGTCGAGGCGCCCGGACTCCACCAGCTTGCGCAACACCGCCACGGTGACGCCGCCGGCGGTCTCCGCGAAGACCCCGGTGGTGCGCGCCAGCAGCCGGATGGCCGCGCGGATCTCGTCGTCGTCGGCGTACTCCATCCAGCCGCCGGTGCGGCGGACCGCCTCCAGCGCGTAGAGCCCGGCGGCGGGGTCGCCGATGTTCAGCGACTTGGCGATGCCGGTCGGCTTGACCGGGACGATGGTGTCGCTGCCGGCGTGCAGCGCCGTGGCGATCGGGTTGCAGCCGGCGGATTGGGCGCCGAACACCTTCCAGCCCCCGGCCGGCGCCTCGACCAGCCCGACCTCGACCAGCTCGGAGAACGCCTTGTCGATCTTCGTGAGCAGCTCGCCGCTGGCCATCGGGATGACCACCTGGGCGGGGATCCGCCAGCCGAGCTGCTCGGCCACCTCGTACCCGAGGGTCTTGGAGCCCTCGGCGTAGTACGGCCGTACGTTGACGTTGACGAACGCGGTGTCCTCGAACTCGTCGGTCTCCACCAGCTCGCCGCAGAGCCGGTTCACGTCGTCGTACGAGCCGTCGATGGCGACCAGCTCGCCGCCGTAGACGGCGGTGGTCACCACCTTGCCCTGTTCCAGGTCGCCGGGGATGAAGACCACCGAGGGCGCCCCGGCCCGGGCCGCGTGGGCGGCCACCGAGTTGGCCAGGTTGCCGGTGGAGGCGCAGGCGTACCGGGTGAAGCCGAGCGCCCGGGCGGCGGTCAGCGCCACCGAGACCACCCGGTCCTTGAACGAGTGCGTCGGGTTGGCGCTGTCGTCCTTGATCCAGAGCGGGGCGGTGAGGCCCAGCTCGGCGGCGAGGTGCGGGGCGGCGACCAGCGGGGTCAGCCCCGGGTTCAGGGTCACCCGCGTGGCCGGGTCCTGGCCGGCGGGGAGCAGGCCCGCGTACCGCCAGAGGTTCTTCGGGCCGGCCTCGATCTGTTCGCGGGTGACCGTGGCGAGGGCGGCGGTGTCGTAGTCGACCTCCAGCGGCCCGAAGCACTCGTAGCAGGCGTGCTGGGCGGCGAGCGGGTAGCGCGCGGAACAGCCGCGACAGACCAGGGCGCGGGCCGGGCTGAGGGTGGTGTCGATGCCGGAGCTGGCGGGAAGCGTCGACGTCATGTCGAGGTCCTCTCATCTTCCCCCGCATCGCCTTGTGCGGCGGGGACGGAATTGGCACCTGCCCGCGACGCTCGTCGTCGAGCGCGCGGGTGGTTGCCGGGGCGTCATCGGGCCGTATCCCTCAGCCCCTCTGGATGAGGTATGCAGTTGTGGCCCCGAGTCTATGCAGGTCCACCGCCCGCACCAACGGGGGTTCCCATTTTGTGAGCTACCGGCGCGCGGGATCAGCGGGCGAGGACGGCGACGGGGTCGACGACGGCCTGGCGGTCGGTCACGGCGGAGACCGGCGTGGCCGGGGCGGGAGTCGCGGCGCGGGTACGGGTGGCGAAGTTGGCGGCGACCAGGGCGGCGATGGTCACGGCCGCGCCGGCCAGTTCCACGGCGCCGGGCCGGTAGCCGCGGAGGGTCTGCACCGCGAACGTGGTCACCGGGACCAGGTTCATGAACAGCGCGGCGTCGGCGGCGCCGAGCCGGCGTACCCCGGTGTTCCAGGCGAGCACCGCGAGGACGGCGGCGACCACCACGGCGTACGCGAGCTGCGGGGCGACCGCGACGAGGTCGGCGGCGGCCGGTGCGTGCTGGAGCCCGGTGAGGTCGGCGACGGCGCTGGCGGCCAGCATGGCGAGCGTGCCGGCGACGGCGGTCAGGGTGGTGTAGCGCAGCGCGGAGTACTCGGGGAACCGGCCGGCGCCGTGGGTGTAGATCGCCCAGGCGAGCACCGCACCGATCATGAGCAGCCCGCCGACCCCGAACTGGCCAAGCCCGTCGAGCCGGCCGCGGGTGATCACCAGACCGACGCCGACCAGGGCGACCAGCGAGAGGCCGAGCAGCGCCGGCCGGGGGCGTACGCCGTCCCGGGCCCAGCGGACGAGCTGGGTGACCAGGGGCGTGGTGGCGGCGAACAGGGCGATCTGCTGCGGGGCGGCGTGCCCGAGGGCGAGGTTGGTGAGCACGTTGAAGCCGGCGAAGCCGATGACGCCGAGCAGCAGCACCTCGGCCCCGCGCCGGCCCGCGCGCAGGGCGGTCCACCCCTCCCGGACCAGCAGCAGGGCGACGAGCACGGCGGCGGCGAGGACGTACCGGGCGGCCGTCAGGTTGAGTGCGTCCACCCGGGTGAGCGCGCTGGCCAGGACGGGGAACATGACGCCCCAGCTGAGCACGGCGAAGAGCGGGAAGGCGGCGTGACGAGAGCGCATGACAGCTCCGATGTTCGAGTATCGTCGAACCAGCATCGCCGACTCTAGGAGCTTGTTCGATGAAAGTCGAACATGGGTTACCCTGGTCACATGGAGCTGCACGAACCCGAGCTGCGCGAGGTGCCGGTCACCGCCGTGCTGGCGGCCCTGGCCGACGACGTCCGGCTGCAGATCGTGCGCGCCCTCGCCGAGGGCGGTGAATACGCCTGCGGCACCTTCGAGTTCGGCGTCGCCAAGGCGACCCGCAGCCACCACCTCAAGGTGCTGCGCGAGGCCGGCCTGACCCGGACCCGGGTCGCCGGCACCAGCCGCTACGTCCGGCTGCGCCGGGAGGAACTGGACCGCCTCTACCCGGGCCTGCTCGACGCGGTCCTCGTCCGGGCCACCACGCCCGCCGAGCCGTCCTGACGCGGCCCGCCGACTCGCGCCGGACCCCTCGGCCGGCGCCTGGCAAGTCGAGCAGGTAACACCACCCCGACCCCGGAAAGCCGACTCTGACGGGGCCGGTTCCTCGCCGTCTGGGCACAAGCGCGCAGGGCGCCGGAGATCAGCTCGTGACGTCCTTGCGGGTGAACCGCCAGAAGGCCAGGCTCCAGAAGATCGTGGCGTAGCCGATCGCCGAGATGGCACCGCGTACCACGTCGTCGGTCTGCACCGGCGTGGAGAGCAGGCCCAGCCAGGCGCTGCTGTAGTGGGTCGGCAGCAGGGCACGCAGGCTGCCCAACGCGGTGATCTGGTCCAGGATGCTGGAGAGGATCCAGAGCAGCACCGCCCCGCCGACCGCGCCGAGCGCGGCGTCCGTGCTCACCGAGAGCAGGAACGCCAGCCCGGCCACCACCAGCAGGACGACCGCCAGGTAGCCGAGGATCGCGAGCAGGCGGACCAGCCCGTCCGCCGGGGCCAGCTCGGCGGCGACCTGGCTGCGCAGCGGGGACCAGCCGTACCGGAGGGTGCCGGCGAGCAGCGCGGTGGCGGCGAGCAGCAGCAGGGCCAGCCCCGAGTACGCGAGCGCGACCAGCAGCTTCACCGTGAGCAGCCGGGCGCGGGGCACCGGGACGGCCAGCAGGTAGCGCAGGCTGCCCCAGCTCGCCTCGCTGGCCACCGTGTCCCCGCAGAACAGGGCCACCACCACGACCAGGAGGAACGACGCCGAGACCAGGATCGTGAACAGGGTGAAGTTCAGCCCGCCGGAGGTGGCCAGGTCGGCCAGGCTGGAGAACTCCCCCCGGCCGCCGCGGTCGTCCTCACCCGAGTTGAACTGGAACGCGACCAGGATGATCAACGGCAGCAGCACCATGAACCCCAGCGCGAGCTGGGTACGCCGCCGGGACGCCTGTCGGCGGAACTCGGCCAGGAACGGCAGGGTCGCCGAGGGCCGGTAACCCGACGCGGCCCCGCGGCGCTCCACCGTGGCCACGGATGACGACTGTCCCATCACCGGTCCCCGCTTCCCCGAGAGTTCTCGCCGACCAGGGCGAGGAACGCGTCCTCCAGGCGACGTCGGGGCACCACCCGGTCCACCCCGATGCCGGCCCGGACCAGCTCGGCCACCACCTCGCTGCGGGCCGTGCCGTTGGTGTCCACCACCAGCCCGCCGTCGCCGTCGGGCAGCACCCGTACGCCGTGCAGCCGATCGAGCACGCCGCGCGCCGCGTCCGGGTCGCTGACCTCGAACAGCACGCTCGGCGACTCGCCGACGATCTCCTCGACCGGCCCGGAGGCGACGATCCGCCCCTTGTTCACCACCACCGCGTGGGTGCAGGTCTGCTCCACCTCGGCCAGCAGGTGGCTGGAGACCAGCACCGCCCGGCCGTCGGTGGCGTAGCGCTGGAGCACCCGGCGCATCTCGGCGATCTGCGGCGGGTCGAGGCCGTCCGTCGGCTCGTCGAGCACCAGCAGCTCGGGCAGGCCCAGCATGGCCTGCGCGATGGCCAGCCGCTGCCGCATGCCGTGGCTGTACTTGCGGGTCTTGCGGTGCACCGAGTCACCCAGGCCGGCGATCTCCAGCGCCTGGTCGAAGTGCGCGTCCGACCAGGGCCGCCCGGTCGCCCGCCAGTACGCCTTCAGGTTCTCCAGGCCGGACAGGTGCGGCAGGAAGCCCGGCCCCTCGACCAGCGCCCCGATCCGGGAGAGCACCGGCGAGCCGGGCACCAGCCGGTGACCGAAGACGTAGATCTCGCCGGCGGTGGGCTGGGTCAGCCCCATCAGCACCCGCAGCGTGGTGGTCTTGCCGGCGCCGTTCGGGCCGAGCAGGCCGACCACCTGACCGGGGTGCACCTCGAAGTCCACGTTGGAGACGGCGACGAAGCCGTCCGCGTACTCCTTGCGGAGCTGGCGGACGGCGAGGGGGACGCCCGCGTACGCCGGGTGGATCGAACTGTCCTGGCGGCGGTGCCGGCGCCGGGCCACCAGGACGACCACGGCGAGCCCGACCGCGATCGCGGCGAGCAGGCCGACCAGCACCCAGCGCCAGATCGTGGCCGTGGTGGGGATCGGCTGGGCGTCGACCGTGGGCAGCACCAGCGAGCCGCCGCCGAGGGCGACGGTGTGCACCACCGGCTCGGCCGGGGTGGCGTACGCCTGGTCGGAGGTGGCCACGACGACCCGCAGCCGGTGCCCGGCCTCGATCCGGCGGACGATCGCCGGCAGGGTGACGGTCACCGGCTGCGCGGCGTCGAGCGCCCTCGGCAGGCCGGTCAGGCGGACCGGGGCGACCAGGCCGTCGGGGAGGGTGGCGGCGCCCTGCGGGTCGACGTCGTAGAGCTTGACGAAGAGCACCGCCTCGCCGGTGGGCGAGGCGGCCCTGATCTGCACGGTGGGCGCGCCGACCACGTCGACCGCGTCGGTCAGCGGGGCGGACTCGAACCGGGCGTGCTGGCCGGGGATGTCGCCGGCCACCCCGTCCAGCAGCGAGCCGATCGCCCCGGCGAACGGCACCGAGGAGATCGCCGCCGGGTTGCCGTTGGGCGGGTTGGCGACCGACTGGGCGGGGCCGGCGAGCGTGATGTCGTGCCGGGTCTGCCCGGCCACGCCGGGGTAGTCGGTGGTGCGGTAGCCGGTGGCCACCAGGCCCCGGTCGAGCGCGTCGAAGCCGGCGATCCGGGAGAAGGTGAAGGACTCACCCGGTGCCGCGCCCTCGCCCTTGACGTGGTGGTCGAGCCACTGTGCGGTCAGGAACTTCACCCGGTCCGAGTCGGAGGTCGGACCCGTGCCGCCGTCGTGGCCGCCGGTGAACCAGGCGACCCGGACCGGGGTGCCGCCGGCGGCGATGCCGCGCGCGTTGGCGTCCGCCTCGGTGAGCGGGAAGAGGGTGTCCGCCTCCCCCTGCACGAGCAGGGTCGGCGCCTTGATCCGGTCGAGCACCCCGGCCGGGGAGGAGCGGCGCAGCAGGTCGACCGCCTGGGCGTCGGCCCGCCCGGTGGTGGCGATCCGCAGATACGCGGCGCAGACGTCGGCGGCGAACCGGCCGCAGGACGGGTCGGCGGCGGCGCCGGGGGCGCGCCCGGTACCGGGGCCTGCGCCGGGCTGCGGGCTGGGCGCGCCGGCCGACGCCGGGGCGCCCTCGGGCTGGCCGGCGGTGGTGCCGGAGAGGCCGGCCGGTCCGGAGCCGGCGTTGCCGCCGCCACCGAAGAACAGGCCGGCCCAGCCCTTCTTGAACACGCCCTCGGTGGGTGCCTTGCCGGTGCTCTCGGGCAGGAAGGCCCGGGACAGGTCGTTCCAGGTGATCATGGGAACGATCGCGTCGACCCGGCGGTCCTGCGCGGCCAGCAGCAGCGCCAGGCCGCCGCCGTACGAGCCGCCGACCACGCCGACCCGCGGGTCCCCGGCGGCGTCGAGCCGGATGTCCGGGCGGGCGGCGAGCCGGTCGAGCAGCCGCTGGGCGTCCCGCACCTCGTAGTCCGGGCTGTCCAGGTGGATCTCGCCGCCGCTGCGGCCGAAGCCCCGGGCGGTCCAGGTGAGCACCGCGTACCCCCGGTCGGCCAGGTCCTCCGCGTCGGAGCGGACCGACTCCTTGGTGCCGCCGAAGCCGTGCGCCAGCAGCACGGCCGGCACCCGGTGCCCGGCCGACGCGTCCCGGGGCAGGTAGAGCGTGGTGTCCAGGTCGACCGGCTGGTCGCCGGCCGGTCCGGAGCGGACGGTCACCAGCCCCGACTCGGTCCGGAAGCCGGGCCGCTGCGGCCGGGCCGCCCAGGTCACCGCGACGGCGACCAGGCCGACCACCACCACCGCGGCGACGACCCGGCGACGGCGGGTGGCCAGGGCACGCCGGATCCGCGCGGCAGTGAGCGGTGATCTCATGCGGCACACGGTACGGCCCGGACGCTGAGCGTTCCCTGAGATCCGCCGTACGTTCGTCCGGCTGCGCCGTTCGGTGCGCGAGATCCGTCGACCGTGGTCCGGCCAGGCCGGCTGAGCGGGACGAATTCGGATCGCGGGAAATCACATCTACGCTCGCAAACCGCCGCCGATCCCGCCATCCTGGCGACTGTCCGGGGACGCAGCGTGCCCGACCGGTCGACGACCCGTCACCGGGTCCGAAGTGACACCAAGCCGACTCCGCGACGGCGATCACGCCGGACCGGCCTGGGCTACGTCCCGGTCCGAAATCGCCCGTGTTCTGCGCGAAGTCAGTCCGGACCGCCGCTACGAAGAGGACTCATCACGGTGACCAGCCCCGCTGCGCACGGCAACGTCGTCCGCCCGAACCCCGCCGGGGGCCGCCGGCCCGAGGTCTGCACCTTCAACTGGTTACTCGACTCGTTCACCTCCAGCACCACCGGGGTACTGGAGGCCGTCGCGGTCTCCGCCGACGGCCTGCTGCTGGCGGCGTCCGCCAGCGAGGACCGGTCCACCGCGGAGCGGCTCGCCGCCGTGGTCTCCGGCCTGGCCAGCCTCGCCGGGGGCGCCGCGAACTCGTACGCCCTGGGCGGCCTCAACCGGGTGGTCGTGGACCTGACCGAGGGCTATCTGCTGATCGCCCCGATCAGCAGTGGCGCGCTGCTCGGCGTGGTCGCCGACCGCTCGGCCAACCTGGGCACCGTGGCGTACGAGATGCGGCTCTTCGCCGACCGGGCCGGCGGGACGCTCAGCCCGCGATTGATCGCCGAGTTGAAGAACTCCGTACATCAGTGATGCTGGAGGTGGCCGGCGCGGAACCGGCTACCCGGATCCGCGGCTGCCTGCCCGACCCGTGCTCGACGAAAGGGGTGGACTCGATGAGGGGTGATCTGGACGAGACACTGGCCCGGCTGGCGCGCCGCGAGGAGGCGTTGCGCCGCCGGGGAACCGGCGACGAGGCCGACCGGGACGCGGCGCCGCCGGCGGTGGCGCGGCGGGACGGGCACGGCGCGTACCGGCTGCGCGGCGGGGCCCGGCCCGAACAGGTGGACCCGGTCGAGGAGGTGGCCGAGGCGGTGCGCCAGGTGGTGGCGGAGCACCCCGGGCTGGCGGTCACCCTGCGGGTGGAGCACGGCGGGCAGGCGTACCCGCTGCGGGTCGCCTGGACCGGCCGGGAGGTGACGGTCGGCCCCGTGCCCGCGCCGCCCCCGCCCCCGCCGGCCTGGCCGATGCCGCCGACCCCCGTGCCGGCCCCCGGCCAGGACCGGGAGGGCCCGGACCCGGCGGCCCGGCTGGCCGAGATGGTCCGGCGCGATCCCTCGCTGCTGGAGGATCCGGGCCAGCGCTGACCGGGCGGGACGCGCTGCGGGCACCGGGTGGTGCCGGCGGCTACTGTCGGGCGGGTGGCGGAACCCGAGCTGACCCTGACCGCGAGCCTGCGCCCGGCGGCGCTGGACGCCCGGCGCGGCGTCGTCCGCCTGCACCCCGAGGTGCTGACCGCCCTGGCGCTACGCCCCGGCGACCCGGTACGCCTGGCCGGTCGGCGGGTGACCGCCGGCATCGTGGCCGCAGCCGAACCGACCGCGAGCACCGCCCTGCTCTACGCCGACGACCTGCTGCTGGGCAACCTCGGCCTGCGGGACGGCGGGCAGGTGACGGTGGGCCGGCTGCCGGTGGCCCCAGCCCGCCGGGTGACCCTGTCCGGGCCGGTCGCGGTCGTGGCCGCGGTCTCCCCGGAGATGCTCCGCCTCGCCCTGCTCGGCAAGGTCGTCACCGCCGGGGACGACGTCTCGCTGCTGCCCCAGGACGTGCTGCCCGACGCCGCGGTCCGCGGCCTGGTCGAGGCCGCCCGGCGCAGCCTCGCCAACACCGTCGGGTACGCCTGGACCAGCACCCTGCTCACCGTGGTCACGGCGGAACCGGAGGCCGGCGCACTGGTCACCATGGACACGCTGGTCGGCTGGGAGCACGGCGCGGCCACCCACGGCCCCGGCGCGGCCGGCCCGTACCCGAACGGCCGGCCGGCCGGCGGCCGACCCCCGGTCAACCGGCCAGCCGGCGCCGGGAGCGAATGGGCCGCACCGGCCCCCGAGCCCGAGCTCGCTGAGCCGGCCGAGGCGCCGGACGTCGACGAGCTGCCGGGGCTGCGGGCCCAGGCCGAGGAGCTGACCGAGCTGCTCGACCTGGGCTTCCACCACCGGGAGGTGCTGCGGCGGCTGGGCACCACCGTCTCGCTGGGCGTGCTGGTCAGCGGACCGGCCGGCTCGGGCAAGTCGGCGCTGGTCCGCGCGGTCGCCGCCCGGGTACGCGCCCGGGTCTGCCCGCTCTGGGCGCCGGAGCTGGCCGCGCTGAGCAACGACGCGGCCGCCCGCCGGCTGCGCGAGGCCGCCGCGGCGGTACGCGCCGACAAAGCGGCCGTGCTGCTGGTCACCGACGTGGAGGCGATCGCCCCGGCGGACGAGCCCGGCCCGGTGGCCACGGTGTTCCGCCAGGTCGTCGCCGAGGCGGTCGGGTCCGGGGCGGCGGTGGTCTGCACCACGAGCCGGCCGGAGTCGGTGGACCCCGCCCTGCGCGCCCCGGACCTGCTCTCGGTGCGGATCACCGTGCCTTTGCCGGACCAGCCGCTGCGCCGGGAACAGTTGACCGTGCTCACCCGGCAGGTGCCGCTCGCCGAGGACGTCCGGCTGGACGAGGTGGCCGCCCGTACGCCCGGCTTCGTCGCCGCCGACCTGGCCGCACTGGTCCGCGAGGCCGGCGTACGGGCCGCCCTGCGGCAGAAGGCGGCCGAGACGCCGACCGTGGCGATGGCCGACTTCGCCGCCGCGCTGGAGGTGGTCCGGCCCACCACGATGGCCGCGTCCACCCTGGAACTGGCCTCGGTGACCCTGGACGACGTCGGGGGCCTGCACGAGGTCAAGGAGACGCTGACCGAGTCGGTGCTCTGGCCGCTGACCTACCCGGACACCTTCGCCCGGCTGGGCGTGACGCCGCCACGCGGGGTCCTGCTCTACGGGCCGCCCGGCTGCGGCAAGACCTACCTGGTCACCGCGCTGGCCGGCTCCGGGCGGGCCAACGTGCTGTCGGTGAAGGGCGCGGAGCTGCTCTCCAAGTGGGTGGGCGAGAGCGAGCGCGCGGTCCGGGAACTGTTCCGCCGGGCCCGCGAGGCCGCACCCACGCTGGTCTTCCTGGACGAGGTGGACGCGCTCGCCCCGGTCCGTGGCCAGGCCACCGACGGCGGCACCACGGACCGGGTGGTGGCCGCCCTGCTCACCGAACTGGACGGGGTGGAGGCGCTGCGCAACGTGGTGGTGGTCGGCGCGACCAACCGGCCGGACCGGGTCGACCCGGCGCTGCTGCGCCCCGGCCGGCTGGAGCGCCTGGTGTACGTGCCGCCGCCGGACGGTCCGGCCCGGGCGGAGATCCTCCGCGCGGCGTCCCGGAACGTGCCGCTCGCCCCGGACGTCGACCTGGCCGCGCTCGGCGCCGAGCTGGACGGCTTCTCGGCGGCCGACTGCGCCGCCCTGGTCCGCGAGGCGGCACTCGCCGCCATGCGTGAATCCCTGTCCGCCGCCACCGTCACCGCCGCCCACGTCGCAACGGCCCGCACCCGCATCCGCCCCTCCCTCGACCCCACCCAACTAGCCGCCCTGACCGCCTACGCCGCTACCCACCAGTGACGCGTCGATCATGAGGTTGGCGGCAGTCACGGAGATCCACACCGCCGCCAACCTCATGATCGACGGAATGTAGGGGTCGGGTCAGTCGGTGGGGAGGAGGGGGCCTAGGGGGCCGAGGTCGAGGTTGAGGTCTTGGGGGGAGAGGCCGAAGTGCTCGCGGAGGTGGGTCATCTGCTCCTCCAGGGCCATCAGCGTGGTGCCGATGCGTTCGACCTGCTCCTCGGTGAGGTCGCCCAGGTCGACCCGGCGCAGCGCCTGGCGTTCCATGAGCTGCCGCAGCAGCTCGACGATGGTGAGCACCAGGCTGGCCAGCCCGCGCTCGACGGAGTCCTGGTCGAATGCGAGCCGGCGGTCCAGCGGCCGGACCCGGGGCGCCTGCCACTGCGGCTCCCCCAGCGCCGCCGCCAGCTCGGCCGCCTCGTCCCGGCCGGTCGCCGCCGCGCCCCCGTCGGCCGCGTCGTCCCGGCCGGTCACCGCTCGACCTCCCCGAGCTCGGGCGGGGCGAGCGCGTGCCCTAGCTCGGGCGGGGCGAGTGCGCCGACCGAGGCGATCAGCGCGCGCAGCGAGATCCGGACCAGGTCGACGTCGGCGATGGCGAGCGTGATGTCCCCGGTGATCACCACGCCGGTGGCGAGCACCCGGTCGAGCAGGTCGACCAGGGCCACCGGCCGGTAGGTCAGCGGGTCGTCGGCGCTACTCGGAACGAGTGAGGTCACGCCCATGCCGCCTCCCCGACCGGTTGCGGCTCCGTCCCGGATTCCGCCACGAAGGAGTACGGCGGCCAGGGGCCGGTCAGCTCCAGCCTGATCTCCGGGTGCCGGTCCGCCAGTGCGCCGATCAGCGCGGAGAAGGCGGCCAGCCCGGCCCGGTCGATCAGGTACGCGCCGTTGAGCACCATCGCCGTGGCCGCGCCGGAGAGCCGCCGGTCCTGCGGGGCGTGCCGGCGGGCGGCGACCGCGTACCCGGCGAGTGCGGTGTGCACGGTTGCTGCCGCCTCGGCGGCCACCCGCTGCCCCTCCTCGCGGGCGCTGAGCTGGGCCCTGCGCCGCCGCAGGTACGCCGCCCCGGCCCCGCCCCCGCCGGCCGGTTCCTCGGCGCGCGGCGTCGCCCCGGGCACCACGTACCCCTTGACGCCCCACTCCTCGCGGCCGGTGAGCCGGGCCAGCGTGCTGGTCAGCTCGTCGCGCCGCTCGACCAGCGCCCGGGCCGCCCGCTGGTCGTCGTGGTAAACGGTGGCCAGTCGGGCCGGCACCACCGCGCCGGCCCGGGACAGCGCGTCGACCACGGCGTGATGGCTCCGGGCGGCCCGTTCCAGCCAGGCCAGGTCCTCCAGGTTGCGGCGCAGCGCCTCCTCGCCGTATTCGGCCAGCGGGGCGTCGCTCACCACGGCGACCAGACCGGCCGCGGCCACGGTCCGCACCGGCGCGCCGGCGATCCCGGTGAGCCCCGCCAGCGTGGCCGGGTCGGCCTCGGCCACCACGCCGTGCAGCCAGACTCCGGTGTGCCGCGCGGCGGCAGCCGGGTCAGCCGTCGTACTCATCCCACTCCTCCCTCGCGGCCCGCTCGGACCGGCCGGCGACCCGCGGCCGCCGGGCCGCCTCGACCTCCTCCGGGTCCCGCGGGCCCGGCTCGACCGGCGGGCGGGCCCGGGAGCTGAGCCACGGGTCGTGCTCCCACCAGTCGATGCCGATCTGCCGGGCCGTGTCCACGGAGGCGATGACCAGCCGCAGCTTGAGCGTCAGCAGCTCGATGTCGAGCAGGCTGACCCGGATGTCACCGGCGATGACGATGCCCCGGTCGAGGACCCGTTCGAGGATGTCCCCGAGGTTCGCCGGTTCGTGCCCGGCCGGCAGCACCTGACCGGAGTTCTGCACCACCGCGGGAGTCCGCCCAACCGTCATCTCAGTCCCCCTTGCCCCGCTGGTAGCGGCGCGTCCGCCGGTAGGCGAGCAGGCTGCCGGCCAGGTCCAGCTCGACCTCATAGAGGCCGAGCAGGTCGGTCGAGGCCGGGATGCGGTGGTCCTCGACCACCTCCACCCCGATCAGCCAGCCGTCGTCGGTGGGCTCGATCGAGGTGATCCCGAGCGGATCCCGGCCGGTCAGTCCGACGATCTGGCGCAGCCCTTCCCGGGCCGCCTCGGCGGCCGAGATCTCCTCGTACTCCTCCTCGTCCGCGTACCGGCCGGCGTCGCGGTCGTCCGGTTCGCGCCGGCGTTCGCGGTCGCCGTCGCCGCGGATCCGTCCTGCTGCCATGTCAGCTCCCTCGCCCGCCGTGCTCGCCCCGCCGGCCGCCGGTCCGCCGCCGGACAGGCGACCGGCGTCGGCCGGCGGTGGCGGCCCTCCGGGGCGGGGTACGACCCGGGTCGCCCGTTGGCGCGGTCAGCCGCTCCAGCACCCGCTGCTGGGCCAGGTCCCGCGTCTGCGGGGTGATCTCACCGGCCGCCGCCGCCCGGTCCAGTTCCTCCAGCTCCCGCCGGACGTTGACCGGGTTGTACTGCTGCGACTCCGCCTCCCGGGCGATCACCTTGACCACCGCGGTGACCCCGCGCACCGGGGCGTACGGCAGGGTGAGCAGCCCCCAGAGGATGTCCACGGCTCACTCCACCAACTGGTGCGCGCTGACGAAGTCGTACGGCGCGAGGGGGCCGAGCAGCCGCATCCGGATCAGCTCCCGCCGCCGGTCGGCGAAGTCCTCCACCGCCCCGATGAACGCGTCCTCGTCGTCCGTCGCGACCAGGAAGGCGACGTTCACCGCGTCCAGCTCGTGGCTGGGCGGGCGGGCGGCGTTCGCCGTCGCGTACCGGCCCACCGCGTCGATCAGGTCGCGGTTCTCCGCCTCCCGCCGCAGCTCGACGGCCTGGGCGATCATCTCGCCGAGCCGGATCCGCTCATCCCGGCACTCCACTTCGGGCCGGCCGCGCACCTGGTCGGCGAGCGCGGCGGCGGGCGGGTTCTGCGCCAGCAGCCCGCTGAGGAACTCCTCCTCGTCGAAGCGCCCCTGCACGGTGTACTGGACGTGGTCCGCCAGCTCCGCCAGCGCGCCGGCGAACCGGTCGTGGTGCGCGTCCAGCAGGTCGTCGACCGCGTCCTCGCCGGTGACCACCGTGCCGAACCGGACCGGCAGCACCGGCGCGATCGCCGCGGTCGAGTCCAGCAGCCGCTGGTACGCGGTCAGGTCGGCCGGCCGGCCGATCGGCTCCTCCAGCCCGACCTCGCTGACCAGCAGGGCGAGCTCACCCTGCCGAATCGCGGTCACCTCGCCCGGCGGGGAACCGACCCCCTCCGCATCAGGGGTCGGCTCCACGTCGGACGGCACGATGCCGTAGAGGAACAGTCCGGTCCCGCCGGTCTTCCGCTCGTCGGTCATGTCAACGCTCCTCGTCCCGGCGCCGGCGCGGTCGCGCGCGGTCGGAGTCGCCGTCACCCAGCGAGTCCACCACCGCGCCGCTGATCTCCTTTGCCGCCTTGCTCAGGCCGGACACCGCCTTGCCCTTGGTCGCCGCCCCGGCCGCGTCCCCCACCATGTCGGGCAGGCCCTTCGCGCCCTTGGGGGTGATGCTCAGCCGGTCCACCGCCTCGGCGAAGCGCAGGTACGTCTCCACGCTGGCGATGACGATCCGGGCGTTGATCTCCACCAGCTGGATGCCGACGATGGCGACCGACACCTGGGCGTCGATCACCACACCCTTGTCCAGCACCGTCTCCACGACGTCGGCGAGGGTGCCTCCGCCGGCACCGCTGCTGCGCTCCAGGGCGCTACCTGGCTGACTTCCGGTTGCCGTCGCCACCGTCATTCCTCACGCTCCTCTCGCCGGCGGCGTACCACCGGCCGTCGGGGGGATTCGGGGGTACGCCGGGCCGGTCGGGACCGCTGCGGCTCGGGGCGCGGCTCCCGCTCGCCGCGGGGCTGCGGGCGGCGGGCCCGCTCGGGCTGCCGGCGCCGCGACTGCTCCGCCGGCTCCTCGGCGTACTCGTCCTCGTCGTAGTCGTCGCCCTCGTCGTAGGCGTCGTACTCCTCGTCCTGCTCGGGGGGAACCCGACGCTGCGGGGTACGACCGCGGCCGCGCTCGGCGGGCCGGTGTTCCGCGCGTTCCTCCTCGCGGCCCACCCGGGCCTGCTGCTCCTCGCGGAGGGCGGTCTCGTGGTCCTTGACGACCCGGGAGTCCTCGATCTCACCGCGCCAGCCCTCGACCGCGTCGGGGTCGAGCACGGTCCGGGTCATCACGTGCCGGACGAAGTGCTTCAGCTCCAGCCGCACCCGGCGGCCCTGAGCGCGCCAGAGGTTGCCGGTGCGCTCGAAGAGGCCCTGCGGGTGGTACTCCAGGACGACCAGGATCCGGGTGAGTTCGGGGCCGACCTCGTGGAAGCTGACCGTCCCGTCGACGTAGCCCTTCTCGCCCTTGGACCGCCAGTGGATGAGCCGGTCGGGGACCTGCCGGAGGATGGTCGACTCCCAGGTCCGGTGCGACCAGAAGACCTGCGCCTTCCAGGTCATCTTCTCGTCCGACTCGCAGTCGGCCCGCGCCACCTTCTTCATGAAGCTCGGGAAGTCGCCGAAGGTCGTCCACTGGTTGTACGCCACCCGGACCGGCACGCCGACCTCGATCGTCTCGACGATGTTGGTGACCTTGACCTTCTTGCCGCCCTTGCCGCCGCCACCGCCGACCGCCGACATCAACTTCTCCTTACCGCCGGCCAGGCCGGCGTGGAACATGGCCTTCATCGGCGAGTGGCCCTCGGCGAGCTTCTGCACCCCGGTGGCGGCGGCGATCAGGCCGGGGCCGCCGCCCTGCCGGGCGTAGTCGCTGAGCCGGCCGGTGGCGGCGGTGATCCGCTCGGTGACCACCTGCACAGCCCGCTCGCCGATCGCCGCGGCGAGGTCGCGCAAGTCTGCACCGAGCTGGTCACGTGCCTTGTCGGCAACGTTGCTGGTCGCCATGCTCACCGCCTCCGCCGCCGGGCGCCGGTCTCGGCGCGGTCCTCGTCGTCCCACGTCTCGGGCTGCTCGTCGAGTTCCTGCTCCTCGTCCGGGGCCGAGCGCTCGCCGGTCGCCGCCTCCTCGTCCCGGCGGTCGCCGCCGGACCGGCGGCGCAACGCGTCGGCGCTGCCGCGCAGCTTGCCGCTCAGCGCGTCGATGCCGCTGCCGGCGGCGGCGGTCGCCGCGACCCGGCCGGCCGTGGCGAGCGGTCCGCCCAGCTTGCTGAGGTTGCTCAACTGGGGCGAGGAGTTCACCAGGTCGCTGCCATACCTCAGCAGGCCACCGGGGTCCTTGCTGGCCCGCCCGACGGCCACCGCGGCGGCCAGGGTGAGGGCGGTACGCAGCTTCCGGCGGCGGCCGAGGAGGTAGCCGAAACCCACCGCCAGCGCTACCCGTGCTCCGCTCTTCATACGTTCTCCTTCGCTCCCCGGCGGACGCGGACACCGTTTGTGTGGAGCAGGCCGGAAAACAGCTACCGGGGACCAGCGGAATTGGGCCTGCGACCGGGTGTCCCGTATCAGCGGACCCGGCGGGCAGTACCCGGGACCCCAATCCGCAAAACGTCTCCACGCAATTCCCGAGACGTGTGTCGCCGGTCAACCGGACAGACGCGCAGAGCCGAGCACCGATCGGGCCAAACCGGACAGACGGACCGCCGTGAACAGGGAGAAGGTGATATCGCGCAGAATGGAGAGGAAAAGCTCAGCTGGCGGGAAGTGCGGAATCGAGGCACATTTCCGCGTACAACTTACCGTCTTTCTCGCGCAATTCCGCGCCGCATTTCTTCAGCACGGATACGGCACCGTGATTGTCCGGGGTCGTCTCCGCGACCACGGTACGCATGCCGGCCGCCGCCGCGGCGTTCAGCAACTCCCGCAGGGCTGCCGCGCCGAGGCCCTGACCCCGGGCCGAGCGCCCCAGCCACATCCCGGTCTCCACCGTGCCGGGGTCGTCACGGCGGGTCATCCGCACCATGCCGACCACCTCGCCGCCGGCCACGATCGCGAACATCAGGGTGCGGGTGGGGCCGGCCAGGCCGCCGAAGCTGGCCCGGTGGAACTCCCGGAACGCGTCCCGACGGGCCAGCGACCAGCCGGCAGGGGCCTCCACCGGGGGCATGACGTCCTCCGGTTCCGCCTCGGCGGCTGCTACGGAGAGCAACGGCTCCAGGTTTCCCTCGTTCACCGGCTCCAGTCGTACGGCACGCGTCACGAGCCGCAGTCTGCCGGTCGTACCGGCCCAAGTCCACCCCTTTGACCCCGGACTGGCGGTCCGGCGGAGGGTACCGGCCGGTCGTACCCCCTCGGTGTTCCGCATCACGCTCCGTTGTCGGCCGACCGGACCTTCTTCAGTCCGCCGGCTTCAGTCCGGCGCGCCGAACTCGCAGAACACCACCGAGGCGTCATCGGTCCGCTTGTGCCGGCGCAGCCGGTCCGGATGGTCCCGCTCGGCCGCCCGTACCCGGCCGATCAACCCCTCCGGCCCTTCCGCGGCGGTCACGTCGAGCAGGCCGGCCCAGTCGAAGAGGCCGAACTGCTCGACCGCGCAGGATGCGCCGTCGCTGAGCAGGGCCGCGCGTCGCACCGCCCCCGGGCCACGCAGCGGCAGCGTCCCGGTCACCGCGTGGTACGCCGCGTCCGGGTCGGCGGCCGCGGCCCAGTAGCCGTGGGTCCGATTCATCCGAGCCCGCTGCACGGTCACCGACCGGCGGAACCGGGTCACCGGGTCGGCGTCCCCGTCGGGCAGCGCGGCGGCGGTGCCGCGCAGGTCCGCCAGCGCCGCGTCCAGCCGCTCGTCGGAGACCACGCTGACCTCGCCGCCGGCGTCCAGCACCAGCGGGCTGTCGCAGAGCACCAGGTAGTCCACCCGGTCGCCGCCCTCCCGGAGCAGACAGACCGTGGACGACGGGGTGCCCGGGTGGTCGAGGTCGCACTCCCCGCCGTGATCCGCCCGGACCGCCAGGATCGCCGCCGCGAGGCTGCTCATCAGCGTGGCCGCCGGCCGGGCCGCGATGGCCAGGCCGATCCGGGCGGCCAGGTGGCGGACGTACCAGGCCGGACCGTGCACGCAGCCGGTGTCGAAGCCCTCCGGCACGGTGGCCCCGTCGAGGACCCCGACCAGCGGCCCGAGCTGGAAGACGACGTCCTCGTTCTCCGCCCGGCCCGGCGCCGGATCGGAGGCGGACCGGGCCCGCATCATCGGCGCCGTCCCGACCGGCCGCGCCGGCCGGCTCCCCGTCAGGTACCGGCGATCTGGTGCCCCCATCCGTCAGCTCCCTCCGTACGCCCCAGCTCCGCGCCGCTGACGTCGCCGTCGCCTCCCCGGCCTACCCGGAGCGTCGGACGCCATGCGGGCGCTGACCGGGACGGCATCCCGCAACACATCCGATATGCCCCAGGCACCCCACCACGGGCCGCTGCCAGCCGGCAAGCGGCGACCGGCAAGGAGAAGTGGGCCGGTCAACGCCGCCGGTTGCGGGTCCGGGAGGAGCGCAACCGGCGCAGCCGGCCGATCAGCACCGGCTCGGCGGCCAGCGCGGCCGGGTGGTCGAGCAGCGCGTTGAGCAACTGGTAGTACCGGGTGGCGGAGAGCCCGAAGGTGTCCCGGATGGCCTGCTCCTTGGCACCGGCGTGCTTCCACCACTGCTGCTCGAAGGTGAGGATCCGCCGCTCCCGCTCGGTCAGGCCGGCCGCGACGTCGGCCGGCTGGTGGTCGGCGGCCTCGGCCGGCGGGGCGTCGACAGCGGCCGGCGGCGGGACGGCGGGCGGGGCCGGATCGGCCTCGACGGCCGGGGCGGAGCGGGGCGGGGGGACGGTGACGCCGGCCTCCCGGCGGGCGACGTCGGCGGGCCCGGACGGCTCGGGCCGGTCGGTGGCGGCCGCGGAGGCGTCGGCGGGCATGGCGCTCCTCGGGAGGCGGGCGGCCGGCACGGCGACCGCCGGCCGGGGGGACCCCAGCGTAACCAGGGCCCGCCCCGGCCGCATCGGACGCGGGGTCCGCGCCGGCCGGCGCCGCGGACACCGGCCGGCGGTCAGGAGATGTCCCGCCGGCGCATCATCCAGAACGCGCCGACCAGCACCACCGCGAAGCCCAGGCCGAACACCAGGGCCGAGTCCTGCCAGGTGATCAGCAGTTCGGCGGGTTTGCACTCGCCCTTGGTGAACTCGCACGCGTCGTAGTCGAGCAACTGCACCTGTTTCATGAACCACGCCTGCGCGTACGTGGAGAGGACGAACCGGTCGCCGAACGCAACCCCGAGTACGCCGACCGCGATGCGGATGGCGACCTCGCTGATCGCGAAGACCGCCACGGCGGCGCCGAGCGCCATCGCGGTGTGCCGGCCGAGCGAGGCCAGCGCGAAGGCGACCGCGCCGACCGCCAGGACGAGCCCGACCGCCCGCAGACCGTCGAGCCCGACCGAGCGCCAGACCCCGGCGGTCACCTTGGCGGTGGTCCCCTTGTAGGTGCCGATCAGCCAGAAGGCCAGCGTCCAGAACGCGCCGAGCACGACGCTCACCCCGAGCACCGTGGTGAGCAGCGCGGCCAGCTTGGTGCCCAGCACGGCGAGCCGTTTCGGCCGCCAGAGCAGCAGGTTCATCATCCCGCCGGTGCTCCACTCGGCCCCGACGAAGGAGGCGCCGACAATGAACGCGAAGAGCGCCACCGCGCCGGCGAACACGGCGATGAACATGGGGAACTCGGCCCGGAAGTCGAACTGGTAGGGCAGGTTCCACTTCGGGTCGAACATCTCCGGCTGCGGCTGCCACTGACGGCCGCAGTCCGGGCCGTAGCGATCCTCGGTCTTCTCGCCACGCGCGGCAGCGGCGTCGCACTCGGTGACGGACCGCTCCCAGTCCTTGACCGCCTGCCGGTAGTCGGCGTCCGCCTTCGCCTGCGCTTCGGCAACGACGGCCGGGGAAAGCTTGTGGCTGGAGAAGCTGAAGGCGGTGGCCACCCCGGCCAGCCCGAGCAGCAGCAGGACCAGCAGCAGCCGGGTGAGCCGGCGCTTGGAAAGCCGGCGCAGTTCCGTGACGTACAGGCTCATGCCGGCACCTCCCTTCGGTCGGCGCCGGCATGAGGCACCACGGAGCTGTACCGATGATTCGCTCGCTGACGCTCGCTCATGCGCCCCAACCTCCTCCGGCGCCGGCGGAGCCCGGCTCACCGACCTTCGTGGACTGGTCGACCTGCCGGTGCTGGCCGGGAACCGGCGCGGTGGCGGTCAGTTCGAGGAAGACGCTCTCCAGGTCGACCGCGACCGGCGTCAGCTCGCTGACGTACAGGCCCTGCTCGGCGAGGAGGCGGCTGACCGTGGCCGGCTTGTCGACGCCGGTGAGCAGCAGGTGGTCCGGTTCCGTGGCGCCCACCCGGATGCCGGCCCGGGTGAGCGTGTCGGCGGCCTGCGGCAGGTCGGTGACCACCTCCAGCCGGACCCGTACGGTGCCCTGCGAGTGGGCGGCGAGCACCTGCTCGACCGGCCCGAACGCGACCCGCCGGCCCAGCGAGATGATGGTGACCGAGTCGCAGATGAGCTGGATCTCGCCGAGGATGTGGCTGGAGAGCACCACGGTCATCCCCGCGGCGGCCAGGTCCCGCATCAGGCTGCGCATCTCCCGGATGCCGCCCGGGTCGAGGCCGTTGGCGGGCTCGTCCAGGATCAGCAGCTTCGGGTTCTTGAGCAGCGCCGAGGCGACCGCCAGCCGCTGCTTCATGCCCAGTGAGTAGGTCTTGACCCGCTCGCCGGCCCGGTCCCGGAGCCCGACCAGCTCCAGCACCTCGTCGACCCGCTGCCGCGGCAGCTCGCCCGCCTGGGCGAGCAGGCCGAGGGTGTCCCGGGCCGAGAAGTGCGGGAAGAACTGCGGACTCTCCACGATGGCCCCGACCTGGCCGGCCACGGCTGGCAGCGCCTGCGGCAGCTCGTGGCCGAGGATGGCCATCCGGCCGTCGTTGGGCCGGATGAGGCCGAGCAGCGTACGCAGGGTGGTGGTCTTGCCCGAACCGTTCGGGCCCAGGAAGCCGT
This sequence comes from Micromonospora sp. NPDC007230, assembly GCF_042869115.1. Lineage (NCBI taxonomy): Bacteria > Bacillati > Actinomycetota > Actinomycetes > Micromonosporales > Micromonosporaceae > Micromonospora > Micromonospora sp. NPDC007230. The sequence goes on from NZ_JBIAFE010000001.1 coordinate 449,754, forward strand.
GCACCTGCCCGGCCTCGACCCGCATGTCGAAGCCGTCGAGCGCGTGTCGCACTCCGCGTTTGCGGCTCCGGTACGTCTTGCGGAGACCCTCGATCTCCAGGACAGCCGACAAGCTGACCTCCCCCGATGTATAGGTGACAGCGCACACCATACTTGGTATGCAGCCGGCTGCAATACCGGGTATGCAGCGACTCGCTCAACCGAGTCGTCGAGGGGGGTTTTCCCGGCCGGTCAGGCGCAGATGACCTGCACCCCGGAGTCCCGGAACGCCTGCACCACGGCGGGAGCCGCGCCGGAGTCGGTGACCAGCGTCTCCACCCGGTCCACCGGGCAGATCCGGGCGAAGGCGTGCCCGCCCAGCTTGGACGAGTCGGCGATCACCACCACCCGCTTGGCCCGGGCCACCATCAGGCTGTTCATCGCCGCCTCACCCTCGTGATGGGCGGCGGCGCCGAGCTGCGGGTCGATCGCGTCCACGCCGAGCAGCGCGACGTCCAGGGTCACCTCGCGCAGCAGCGCCCCGCCCAGCGGGCCGACCAGCTCGAACGACTTCGGCCGGACCACGCCGCCCGCCACCACCACCTTCATCCGGGAGCGGACCAGCAGCTCGTTGGCGATGTTCAGGGCGTTGGTGACCACGGTGAGCTGGGCGCCCTCGGCGCTGGTGTTGAGGTCCGGCCGGACGGCGAGGGCCCGGGCCACCTCGGTGCTGGTGGTGCCGCCGTTCAGGCCGACCACGGTGCCCGGGGACACCAGCGCTGCGGCGGCCGCCCCGATCCGCTGCTTCTCGGCCGAGTGCTTGGCGGTCTTGTAGCGCAGCGGCAGGTCGTACGACACCCCGTTGGCGACCGCCCCGCCCCGGGTACGCGTGATCATCTGCTGCTGGGCGAGCTGGTCGAAGTCACGCCGGATGGTGGCCTGGGAGACGTCCAGGCGCTCGGCCGCCTCCTCGACGCTGACCCGGCCGCTGTCGGTCAGCATCTCGAGCAGGGCGTTCCATCGGGCGTACCGGTCCACCTCGGGGGCCTCCCCTGACTCTGCACGAACGGTGATTGATTGCGTGCACAGTAGTGCGCGAAACTACCAAGGCGCAAAACCCTGACCTGCGCAATCTGGGAGGCGGTTGCCACAGCCACCCCGGTTCGCGCAGAATGACGCGCGAAAGGCGGCCATAACGCGCCGTATTGCGCAAGGTCTCCCCTTGGCGAGGAGTTGTCATGGCGTACGTGCACGCGGAGATCGCGAGCCAGCCCGACTGCTGGCGGGAGGCCGCGCGGCTCGCCCCGACGGTCGCCGACCGCCTGCCGCGCCCCGGCGAGCGGGTCGCCGTCGTCGGTTGCGGCACGTCGTGGTTCATGGGGACGGCGTACGCCGGGCTGCGCGAGCGCGCCGGCCAGGGCGAGACGGACGCCTTCCAGGCCAGCGAGTTCCCCGCCGGCCGCCGCTACGACCGGCTCATCGCCATCACCCGCTCCGGCACCACGACCGAGGTGCTGGACCTGCTCGCCGCCCTGCGCGGCCAGCTTCCCACCACGGTCCTGGTCGGCGACCCGGTCTCCCCGGCGGTCGAGCTGGCCGACGCCGCGGTGACCATGCCCTTCGCCGACGAACGCTCGGTCGTGCAGACCCGGTTCGCCACCACCGCGCTCGCGCTGCTCCGCGCCCACCTCGGCGAGGACCTGGGCCGACTGGCCGCCGACGCCGAGGTGGCCGTCCGGGCCCCGCTGCCGCTCGACCCGGCCCGGGTCGAGCAGGTCACCTTCCTCGGGCGCGGCTGGACGGTCGGGCTGGCCCAGGAGGCCGCGCTGAAGTGCCGCGAGGCCGCCACCTTCTGGGCCGAGGCGTACCCGGCGATGGACTACCGGCACGGCCCCATCTCGATCGCCGCCCCGGGCCGGCTGGTCTGGGCGTTCGGCGGGATCCCCGACGGGCTGCCCGAGGACGTCGCGGCCACCGGCGCCACCTTCGTGCACAGCCGTACCCACGGCTGCCACACGGTGCTGACCAGCTGGGCGGCCGGGCGTACCCCGGTCGACCCGATGGCCGACCTGATCCTCGCCCAGCGCTTCGCCGTCGCGCTGGCCACCAGCCGCGGCCTCGACCCGGACGCCCCCCGGCACCTGACCCGCTCCGTGGTGCTCGCATGAGCGAGCGCCAGCGAGCGAATCATCAACTCAGTGCGTTGGTGCCTCACGGCGTCGGCGAGCGAAGCGAGACGACGGCGTGAGCTCAGGCGACGAGGTCGTCGTCGCGTTGGACGTGGGTGGCACCGGGATGAAGTGCGCCCTGGTCCGCCCCGACGGCCGGACCGTGCACGCCGAACGGCACGCCACCGAGGCGGCGCGCGGCCCCGAGGCGGTGATCGGGACGATCCTCGACGTCGCCGAGGGACTGGCCGGCAAGGCCCGCGCCGCGGGACTGACCCCGGCGGCCTGCGGAATCGCCGTACCGGGGGTGGTCGACGAGGCCCGCGGGGTCGCGGTCTGGTCGGCGAACGTGGGCTTCCGGGACGTACCGCTGCGGGAGCTGGCGCAGGCCCGGCTCGGCCTGCCGACGGCGCTCGGCCACGACGTGCGGGCGGGCGGCCTGGCGGAGGCCCGCCTCGGCGGCGGCCGCGACGGCGGCCACGTGCTCTTCGTCGCGATCGGCACCGGCATCGCCGCCGCCCACGTGGTCGACGGGTCGGCCGCCGTCGGCGCGCACGGCGCCGCCGGGGAGATCGGCCACATCCTGGTACGCCCCGACGGCCCGCGCTGCGGCTGCGGCCGCCCGGGCTGCCTGGAGGCGGTGGCGTCGGCCTCGGCCATCGGCCGCCGGTACACCGAGCTGTCCGGTGCCCCGACCACGGCGGCCGAGGTGGCGGACCGGGCGGCGGCCGGTGAACCGCTGGCCGGCCGGGTCTGGCGGGAGGCGGTCGAGGCACTCGCCGACGGGCTCGCCACCGCCCAGGCGCTCTTCGACGTCGAGACGATCGTGATCGGCGGCGGGCTGGCCCAGGCCGGGCCCCGACTGCTCGACCCGCTGCGCGGGGCGCTACGCGAACGGCTGACCTTCCACCGCGAGCCGCGCCTGGTCGCGGCCGCCCTCGGCGACGAGGCCGGCTGCCTCGGCGCCGCCCTGCTCGCCCTGGACGCCCGACCCTGACCGTGGAGAAGGAGAGCCGATGACCCTGCGCGTGACCGGCAAGGTGGTGACCCCGACCGGCGTGACCCGGCAGGGCTGCGTCGAGATCGTGGGTGACCGGATCCGGGCCGTCGCCGAGTACCCGTCGGTGCGCGACGGGCACTGGATCGTGCCGGGCTTCGTGGACATGCACACCCACGGCGGGGGCGGGCACACCTTCACCACCGGCGACGTCGAGTCGGCCCGCGAGGCCGCCACGTTCCACCTGCGGCACGGCACCACCACCCTGCTGGCCAGCCTGGTCAGCTCCCCGTTCTCGTTGATGCGGGAGGCGACCACCGCGTTCCGGCCGCTGGTCGAGTCCGGCGTGCTGGCCGGCGTCCACTTCGAGGGGCCGTACCTGTCGGCGGACCGCTGCGGCGCGCAGAACCCGGAGTTCCTCCGCGACCCGTCCACGGACGAGCTGGCGGAGCTGATCGAGCTGGGCGGCGGCGCGGTCCGGATGGTCACCCTGGCCCCGGAGCGGGACGGCGCGCTGGAGGCGATCAAGCTGCTCGCCTCGCGCGGCGTGGTGGCCGCGGTCGGGCACACGGACGCCACCTGGGAGCAGACCCGGGCCGCCGTGGCCGCCGGCGCGAGCGTCGGGACCCACCTGTTCAACGGGATGCGCCCGGTGCACCACCGGGAGCCCGGACCGGTGATCGCCCTGCTCGAGGCGCCGAACGTGGTCTGCGAGCTGGTCGCCGACGGGGTGCACCTGCACGACGGCATGCTCGCCTTCGCCACTTCGGTGGCCGGCGCGGAGCGGGCTGCCCTGATCACCGACGCGATGGCCGCCGCCGGCATGCCCGACGGCGAGTACGAGCTGGGCGGGCAGGCGGTCACCGTGTCCGGCGGGGTGGCCCGGCTGAGCCGGGACGGCGCGATCGCCGGCAGCACCCTGACCATGGACGCCGCCCTGCGGCACGCCGTCGCGGCGGGCATCGCCGTGCCGGACGCCTGCCGGATGGTCGCCACCACCCCGGCCCGGGCGATCGGCCTGGGTGACCAGATCGGTGCGCTGCGGCCCGGGCTCCGGGCCGACCTCGTCGTGCTCGACGACGACTTCAACGTGGTCCGGGTGATGCGCGGCGGCGCCTGGGTGGAGTGACGCCGCGGGCCGCGGCGCGGGGCGAGTCGGCGTCAGCCGGTGGTGGGGACCTCGACGCCGAGCACGGCCTGCTCGTCGGGGCGGTGCACCAGCACGTCCGACAGGTAGGACTGCACCGCGTGGCGCATGCCGACGTCCCGGCCGGCCCGCTCGGACAGCAGCCACTTGTGCTCGATGATCTGGGTGAACAGCTCCTGCGGCTCCAGCTTGCTGCGCAGGTGCGCCGGCACCGCCCGAACCACCGGCTCGAACACCTCGGTCAGCCAGCGGTGGGCCGCCTGCTGCTCGTCGGTCAGGTCACTCTCCACCCGGTACGCGTCCAGGTCGTTGAGGAGCTTGCGGGCCTGGTTCTCCTCGGCGTCCAAGCCGGTGAGGCGGAGCAGCCGCCGGGTGTGGTAGCCGACGTCGACCACCTTCGGCCGGACCCGGTACCGCCCGTCGCCGGCGGTGGACATGGCCACCTCGGCGACGTCGAAGCCCAGCTCGTTGAGGCGGCGGATCCGCCCCTCGATGTCGTGCCGGGCGTCCCGCTCGATCTGCTGCTCGTAGGTGATCTCGTGCCACAGCCGCTCGTACCGCTGCACGACCTCCTCGCAGACCATCTCCGGGTCGATCGACTCGTGCAGCAGCCCGGCGGCCTGCAGGTCCAGCGCCTCGCCGAAGATGTTGACCCGGGCGATCTCCAGGTCCTCGCCGCGCTGCCCGTTGGAGAGCGAGCGGTGCAACGCCCCGGTCTCGGCGTCCACCAGGTACGCGGCGAACGCCCCGGCGTCCCGCCGGAACAGGGTGTTGGACAGCGAGCAGTCGCCCCAGAAGAAGCCGGTCAGGTGCATCCGGACCAGCAGCACCGCCAGCGCGTCGAGCAGCCGGTTCATGGTCTCCGGCCGCAGCGTCCGGGAGAAGAGCGCCCGGTACGGCAGGGAGAACTGGAGGTGCCGGGTGATCAGCACCGGGTCCAGCGGCTGGCCGTCGTCGCCCTGCCGGTCCGCCACAATCGCGACCGCCTCGACCGACGGGAAGTCGATCCGCTCCAGGGCCCGGAGCAGGTCGTACTCCCGCTCGGCGACCCGCTCGCCGGTCTCCTTCACCGCGTAGACGTAGTCGCCGAGCCGGACGAAGCGGACGATGTGCCGCGAGATGCCCTGCGGCAGCGCGACCAGGTGCTGGGCAGGCCACTCCTCCAGCGGGGTCGACCAGGGGAGGTCGAGCAGCGCCGGGTCGACGAGGGCCGAGGTGATCCGCACGGCGACAAGTGTGACGCTTCCCCCGGTGCGGCGCTTCCCATCGTGGGCCGGCCCACAGCCGCGCCGCCCGCCCGCGCCCGGGCGACGGGGGCAACGGCCGGTAGCGTGGTCGCGTGCGGGAGACCACGGGAGTACGCGAGAAGCTGCGGCTCCGGCCCGTCCGGCCGGCTGGCTGGTGGTGGGACGGACTGCTGCTCGCCGCCCTGGTGGCGCTGACCGTGACACTCGCCACCGGCCACCTCCTCGGGGTGGACCGGGCGGTCGCCGACTGGGCTGCGGACCACCGCCCCACCGCCGCCCGATGGACCGCCATGCTCCTCAACCTGCTGGGTCAGGGCACCCCGCTGACGCTGCTCGCGGCCGGGCTGGGGGTGCTGGTGGCGATCCGGCTCCGCTCGGTCCGCCCGGTGCTGCCACCGGTCGCCGGGTTCGTGCTGACCTACCTGACCATCGGGCCGTTGAAGGTGTGGACCGCGCGGCCGGCGCCCAGCGCCAGCGTCAAGGAGCCGTTCCTGCCGCCGGACCAGACGTTGCCGCTGTTCCAGCACGACCTGCCGGTGCGCTTCGCCCAGTCGTACCCGTCGGGGCACGTGGCCAACGCGATCGTCTGGTACGGCGTGCTCGCCCTGCTCCTGGCGCCGCTGCTGCGCACCTTCGGCCGAACCGTCCCGCCCCGGCTGGTCACCGCGGTCCGGGTGCTGCCGCCGCTCATCGTGCTCTGCACGACCACGTACCTCGGCTGGCACTGGCTGACCGACTCGGTCGCCGGGCTGCTGCTCGGCCTGCTGCTGGACCGGCTGCTGCACCGGGTGCCCTGGGACAGCCTGCCGCTACCCCGGGCGCTGCGGAGGTGGGACCGCCCGTTCATCGCGGCCTCGTAGCCGGTCACTCCTCCGGCTGACGCGGCACCGGGGTGCCCGGCGGCTCGGGCGGGAGCGGAGTGGTCTCCCGGAGCAGGGCGCTCAGCCCGGCGCGCCGGGCCACCACGGTCAACCGGTCCCCCGCGTTGATCACCATCCGCGGGTCGGCGGACCACTCGGTGCGCTGCCCGGCGCGGGTGTACGCGAGCAGCCGCACCTCGCCGGGGCGGGCCACCGCGGCGAGGGGGCGGCCGTCCAGCGACGAACCCGCCATGACCGGCACGTCGGTGACCAGCAGCGCGTGCCGGTCGACCGGGATGGTGGCGATCACCGCGCGGTCCAGCAGCGCCGCCGCGAACGCGGGCGCGGCCAGGTACGACACGCTGCGGGAGATGCCGATGCCGAACGCCTGCTGGATCCGCTCGGCGAAGTCGCCGTCGAAGAGTCGCAGCACCACCCGCAGATCGGGGTCGAGGCTGCGGGCATTCAGCGCGGCGCGCAGGTTGGCGCCGTCGTCGGTGGAGACCACCACCAGCGCCTGGCACGTCGCCACCGAGGCGGCCCGCAGCGTCTCCTCCTCGCCGGCGTCCCCGACGATCAGCGGCACCCCGAGCCGGTGCGCGAGCGCCGCGCCCCGGGCGTCCGGGTTGCGGTCGATGGCGACCACCTCGACCCCGAAGTCGTGCAGTTGCGCCATCACCCGGGTGCCGATGTTGCCCAGCCCGACCACCACCACATGGCCCGTACGGTCGGGTTGGATCCGGCCGTTGTGCAGGGCGAGCCGGGCATTGACGATGCCGTCGACCACGGCGGCCGTGATGAGCGGGATCAGCGCCAGCCCGGCCAGGGTGAGCACCACCTGCATGATCTGGGCGGCGACGCTCTTGCCGAGGTCCGGGTCCTGCCCGCTCAACGAGGTGACCAGGGTGAGGTAGAGGGCGTCGGACCAGTTCACGTGCGCGGCGCCGGAGTTCAGCCAGCCGAGGACGGCGATCATCGCGAGCAGCACCAGCACCGCCACGCCGATCTTGCGGGTGGCGAAGCTGCGGACCGCGCGGAGCAGCACCATGGCGGGCTGCCGGCGCCGCCGGGCCCGGACCAGCCGGCGGGCGGCCAGCTCGGCACCGGCCGGCTGCCCGGTCGCCTCGGCCAGCACCACGTCGGCCGCCGCCTCGTCGGCGGGCAGCACCCGGATCAGCTCGGGGTCGGTGGTGACGGCCAGCCCGGTGAGCACGTCCTGCGGGCGTACGTCGGCGCGGCGGGCCACGTAGAGGGTGCGTCCGGCGTGCCGGAAATGGGTGGGGGCCAGCTCGCCGAGCGCGGCCGCGACGAACGCCGGGGCGGCCATCGAGGCGTCGGAGAGCACCGCCGAGTCGGGGAAGAGCTGCCGCAGGCCGTTGGCGAGGCTGGTGTTGAACATGCGTACCACCAGGCGGAGCCGGGGCTCGACCTCCCGGGCGCAGAGCGCGGCGTGCATGTTGCCCACGTCGTCCTGATGCAGCAGGGCCAGCCCGTCCGCGCCGGCCAGCCCGGCCCGGCGGAAGGCGGCCTCGTCGAGCCGGTCGGCCAGGACCACCTGGACGCCCTCGATGTCCCGGCCGTCGGGCCCCTCGGAGCGGCGGCGCTCGGGCACGATCAGCGTGACCCGGATCTGCCCGGTGGGCGAGTCGGTGGCGAGCAACGACCGGACCACCCAGTACGCCAGCGGGTCGGAACCGCAGACCACGTAGTGCGGACGGACCTCGCCGTTCATCCGGAGCCGCCAGCCGGCGCGGCGCGCGCGGTCGCGCAGGGGGTCGGCCATGCTCGGATCGTAGTCACCCGCTCGCGGTGCGCGCAGCCCCATGATCGTGAACGCATGGCGTCCCGGGGTACGGGTAGATGGAGCGCCATGCAGACGTTCCTCCCGTACCCGGATTTTCTGGCGAGCGCCCGGACGCTCGACCAGAAACGACTGGGCAAGCAGCGGGTGGAGGCCATCCAGGTGCTGCGCGGGCTGACCTGGCCGACCTACGGCTGGCGCCACCATCCCGCCGTGAAGATGTGGGCCGGGTACGAGGAGGCGCTGACCCGGTACGGGCTCGACATGTGCGCCGTGTGGGGCGAGCCGGGGCGGGCGGACACCTGCGCGGCCACGCTGACCACGGATCTCGCCACCGCCTGCGGCGTCACCACCGTCCGTACCCAGCTGGAGCTGGCCGAGGCCGGGGAACTGCCGCCCTGGCTGGGCCGGGAGGACCTGCACCGCAGCCACCGGTCGTCGCTGCTGCGCAAGGACCCGGCGCACTACGGCCCCCAGTTCGCCGACGTCCCGCCCGATCTGGAGTACGTCTGGCCCCCGTCGGATCGTGAGCGCCGCTGTCTGAGCTGAGGGAGGGCCGGGCCGCTGGCCGCGCCAGGGATCGAAATGCGTTGCCCGCCTTTCCGGCCCCGATCTACCGTGAGCGCGCAAGGTCAACCACCGCTCCGGGAGCCGTCGATGTCGCTGCCACACCGCACCACCGTGCCGTCGTGGCTGCTCAACGTCGGTTGCCGAGCCGAAGGTCCCCGCCCGGGGTGGCCCGACTGACGCGTGCGCCCGTACGCGCCACAGCCGCCCCGTCGCCAGGACCGGGCGGCTTTTTGCTGCCCGCCACCGATCGTGAAGGGAGAGCCCGGTGGACGCCGTCCTCGTTGTCAACGCCGACCTCGGCCCGCTGCACCGGGTCACCGTCCAGCACGCGATCCGGATGCTCTGCCGTCGGGTCGCCGAGATCCACGAGGCCGAGCCGGATCAGGTGATCGGGATCTTCCCGGTCCCCCGGGTGGTCCGCCTGGTCCGGTACGTGGTCACCCGCTGGCGGTTCAGCGCCGGGCCGGCCTGGTCGCGGGGCGGGGTGCTGCGCCGCGACGGCCGGCGCTGCGCGTACTGCGACGCCCCGGCCAGCACGATCGACCACATCCTGCCCCGCTCGCGCGGTGGCCGGAACACCTGGAAGAACACCATCGCCGCCTGCTACGAGTGCAACCAGCGCAAGGGCGACCGGACGCCGGCCGAGGCGGGCATGCCGCTGCGGCGCGAGCCGGTGACGCCGACCTGGGCGGCGCTCGCGGGGCGGTGACGACCGGCCGGCGGGCACAGGGGGTCGCGTCGGGGGTACGCCTCCGGCGCGGCGCCCGCCGGTCCCACCGGGCGTCCCTGGCTCAGACCGTCACACGACCGTCAGGGACGGCCGGGTGGCGCCCAGCCGAAGCGCGGCGGCCGGCGTTCGTTGGCCGCCGCCACTCCCTCGCGGGCCTCGCCGCTGGCCCGGACCTGGCCGTGCCACCAGGCGATCCGCGCGTCGTCGGCGCGCCCGTCGACGATCTCCTTGGCCGCCGCGACGGTGAGCCGGGAACGCTCGGCGATGGCCCCGGTGACCGCCGCCACCCGGGCGGCCAGCGCGCCGGCCGGCAGCACCTCGTCGACCAGGCCGATGCGCAGCGCCCGCTCGGCGTCGACCAGCTCGCTGGTGAAGAGCAGGTGCTTGGCGGCGGACGGGCCGACCAGCCGGGCCAGCCGCCGGGTGGTCGGCGCGGGATAGACCAGCCCCAGCCGCGCCGGGGGTACGCCGAACCGGGCGTCCGCCGCGGCGAGCCGCAGGTCGCAGGCGACGGCCAGTTGGCAGCCGCCACCGACGCAGGCCCCTTCGACGGCGGCCACAGTGGGCTTGCCGAAAGCGGCCAGCCGTTCCTCGGCGGCCACCGCGATGCTGCCGTCCCCGGCCTCCAGCAGTTCGTCCAGGTCGCCGAGGTCCGCACCGGCGCAGAAGGTGCCGTCGGCGCCGGTCAGCACCAGCGCGCGCACCGCCGGATCCGCCTCCAGGCCGTCGAGCAGCACGGGGAGGTGCCGCCACATCGCCGGGGTCATCGCGTTGCGGCGGGCCGGGTTCCGGATCACCACGGTCGCCACCGGCCCGGTCACCGTGACGGTCAGCTCCGCGTCCGACATGTCTCCCCCTCCGCCGCCGGTCCGGCTGACCATAACGGCGCGGGCCCGGCGACCACCCGTGTGGGGTGGCCGCCGGGCCCGCCGACGGTTCGGTCAGGTCAGGAGACGTTGACCGCGGTGTCGTCGATCACGAAGGACGTCTGCAGCGAGACGTCCTCGGTGCCGAGGAACTTCAGGGTGACGGTCTGGCCGGCGTACGCGGCCAGGGAGAACGACTTCTGGCTGTACCCCGTGGCCTTGTTCAGGTTCGAGTAGGTCGCCAGGGTCGCCAGCACCGTCCCGGACGAGTTGAGCACCTGCACCCGGAGCGTGTCGTACGCGATGCTGGTGGTCGTCTCGGCCGAGTCGATGTGCAGCCAGAAGCTGAAGTTGTACGTCGTGCAGCCGGTCGGCAGGGCGACCGCCTGCGCGACGTTCTCACTGCTGCTGTAGCCGTAACCGTTCAGCCAGGCGAACCGGGTGCCACCGTGCGCGGTCTGGCCGGCGAACGAACCGATCGCGGTGGTGTTGCCCGTCCACGGGCTGGTCCCGGTCTCGAAGCCCGGGTTACCCAGCTTCTGCCCGGCACCCGTGCAGCCACCACCGGTGCCGTTCACGGTCAGCAGGTAGGTCGCCGAGTGGTTCACCGAGGTGCCGGTGCCGGTGACGGTGACCGAGTAGCTGCCGGGCGGGGTGCTCGCCGAGGTGCTGATGGTGAGGGTGGACGAGCCGCCCGAGGTCACCGAGGACGGGTTGAACGACGCGCTGGCGCCGGTCGGCAGGCCGGACGCGGAGAACGTCACGGTCTGCGCGGTGCCGCTGGTGGTCGCGGTGGACACGGTGGTGGAGATCGCGTTGCCTGCGGTCACCGAGCCGGAGGTCGGCGAGAGCGTGACGGAGAAGTCGTTGCCGGTCGATCCGCAGGGCGCGTCGTTGCCGGCCACGTTCACCGCGGTCCACGCCGCCTGGACGGCCTTGTACTCCGTGGAGCAGTTGCCGTACAGGTCGGTCGCCGCCCGCAGCGTGTACGCCCGGGCGGTGTTCGCCGGGTTGCTGGTGTTGACGTACGTCGTGTTGGAGGTGAAGTACACGTCGAGCGCGCGGTACCAGATCTTCTCCGCCTTGGCCCGGCCGATGCCGGTCATCGCCGGGGCGGAGCCGCAGAGCGGCGAGGTGCCGTACGCGGTGGAGCCGGTGCCCTCGGCCAGGTTGAAGTAGAAGTGGTTGCCCGGGCCGGACGAGTAGTGCACGTCGACGTTCTTGGTGCTGGTCGACCAGCAGGTGTGCGACGCGCCGTCCAGGCCGGGGTTGTACATGTAGCGCAGCGGCGTGCCGTTGCCGTTGATGTTGATCTTCTCGCCGACGTCGTAGTCGCCCGGGTCGCTCGGCGCGGCGGCGTAGAACTCCACCATGTTGCCGAAGATGTCGCTGGTGGCCTCGTTGAGGCCGCCGGACTCACCGGAGTAGACCAGGCCGGCGACCGCCTCGGTGACGCCGTGGCTCATCTCGTGCCCGGCCACGTCCAGGGAGACCAGCGGACGGGCGTTGCTCGACCCGTCGCCATAGGTCATCTGGGACCCGTCCCAGAAGGCGTTGACGTAGTTGCTGCCGTAGTGCACCCGGCTCGGCACGCCGGCGCCGTTGCCGAAGATGCCGTTGCGGCCGTGCACGTTCTTGAAGTAGTCGAACGTCTTGGCGGCACCGAAGTGGGCGTCCACGCCGGCCGACTGCCGGTTGGAGTTGGCGCCGTTGCCCCAGACGTTGTCGGCGTCGGTGAAGGTGGTGCAGGTCGACGTGCCGTTGTTCATGTCGCAGGTGCGGCCGTTGCCGTGCGACGGGTCGACCATCTGGTAGGTGCTGCCGGAGAGCGTCGTGTCGATGCTGACCGTGCCGGTGTAGATGCCCTGGCCGCTGCCGACCACCGTCTCGATCTCGTCGTACGAGCCGATCACCTTGCCCGTCGTGGCGTCGGTGATGACGTGCAGCTTGGACGGCGTCTGCTTGTCCGCCTTCCAACCGGCGGCGACGGTCTCCCAGGCCAGGCGGCCCTTGCCGGAGCTGGCGTCGACGAAGAGCTCCGGGGCGCCCACCGAGGTGAGCGTGCCGGAGAAGGTCTTGCGCGCGCTCGCCGCGGCCGCGGCCGAGCTGACCTTGGCCGTGGTGCTCAGGGTGAGCGGCGCGTCCAGGCCGACCGAGGCGCCGGTCATGGTGCCGTTCGGGGCGGTGTGGATGACGAAGTCACCGCCGTAGACGCGCAGGCCGTGGTAGGTCCGGGTGTACTTGGTGTGCGACGCACCGTTCGAGTCCGTCTTCGTCCGGACGGCCTGGTAGGCCTCCCCGCTGGCGCCCTGGACGGCACCGGGGTTTGCGCGGAGCAGGCTCTCGGCACGAGCTGCGGCAGAGGACTCGGGGGCGGGGGCACTGGGAGTTGCCGCGTACGCCGAGGTGGTGACGCAGGTCAGCACGCCACTGGCAAGCAGCGCGGCGCTGACGGCGGCAAGGGGTCTTTTCACGGGCCCTCCTGACAGGAGAAAGTTGTGACGGGGGTAGTCACTGATGTAGATATAGTGATACATCGAAGAAGATGGAAGAGGGCGAACGCTTTCCTGCCGGCAACATTGGCCGTTCGGATGAGGTGGCCCAGGTTGGCGGAACCGGAGGGCCTCACCGTGCGTCCGAGCGGCATGAGAACAGCCCCCGTCGCGGCGGTCATCCTCGCCGTGCTTCTCGCCCCGCTCACCGGCTGCGCGCAGGCCGGCGGGACGACCGCCACGGAGACCGGCGGGACCACCGCCGCCTCGACCGGCGGACCGACCGCCTCGCAGCCCGGCGGCACCGCCACTCCGGCCACCCCGCCCGCGACGGCCACCGACGCCGGCTCGCCGGGCCGCCCGGGCGTCGACGTGGTGCTGACCAGGACCGGCGGGATCGTCGGGCTGGAGGACACGCTGACCGTGACGCCCGACGGCCACTGGACCAGGGTCGACCGGGCCGGGGCCTCCCGCACCGGCCAGCTCAGCCCCGCGGAGCTCGACCGGCTGCGGCAGCTCACCGCCGACCCGCGCCTGGTCGCCAAGGCCACCGCCACCAGGACGACCATGTGCGCGGACGCCTTCACCTACCGGCTCACCGTGGGCCCGGTGACCACCGGCTACGTGGACTGCCCGCCGGAGGTCACCCCGCCCGCCGCCACCGCCGCCGTGGTCGAGCTGCTCACCGGCCTCCTCGACTGACGCCACGGCCCCGCGGCCTGCCGGGGATCGCCCACACGTGGTCGTGCCGGGCGGCGACGGCCATCGCACGAAAGAGTGGTCATCCCGCTCGGATGACCACTCTTTCCGTGAATCAGGCGGGGCGTCCTAGCTCGCCGCCTCCCGCAGCGTCCGCCGCAGCGTGGCCGACACCCAGCCCCAGCCGGCCACCACCGCCACCGCGAAGACCACCATCGCCACCGGGTGCCCGCCGGCCATCAGCGCCAGCCAGGCCGCCGTGAAGAAGCCTCCGGTCACGCCGCTGTACACCGCCCAGCCGCGCTCACCGCGCCGGGCGAAACGGCGCGCGGCCACCAGACAGGCCGCGATGAGCGCCGTGAAGGCGACCGCCCCGGCGCCGAAGTGGGCCGCACCGTGCCAGCTGACCTCGCCCGGACCGCGCGGCGTGCCGGCCGGGAAGCCGTCCAGCGGATCAGCCACGAAGATCCCGGCCAGCACCAGCCCGACGCCGTACTGGCCGATCAACCAGGGTCCGCTGACCGGACCGAGGCCGGGGTGCGGGATCCGCCGCAGGGCCAGGGCCGCCCCGACGCAGAGCAGGCCGGCCACCACGAAGTTGCTGATCTGCACCCAGCCCAGGTCGCCGGTGCTGAGCACGCTCACCGGGTGTCGGCGTGGATCGAAGCCCTCCCGGGTCAGCGCCTGGACCAGCGCGACCGCCACCCAGAGCGGACCGGCCAGGACGCCGCCCGCAAGCAGGGCCCGCTCCGCGGTCACCCGGTCGATGGACCGTTCGATCGCCTCGGTCACCGGCCCGCTCCCCTCAGGCCCGCGGGAACATCTGGCCGATGCGGATCTTGTTGCCGAACGGGTCCCGGATGCCGAAGTCGATGCCGTACGGCTGCTCGGTCGGCTCGTCGTAGACGTCCACGCCCTTCGCCACCAGGTCCTCGTACGTCTTGTGGGCGTCGTCCGTGGTCATGAAGAGGTGACCGCCGAGCGCCCCCTTGGTGAGCAGCTCGCGGACCTGCTCGGCGGTGGCCGGGTCGAGGGCCGGCGGCCCGGGCTTCTCCAGCAGGATCTCGCGGTCCGGCTCGCCCGGCAGGTTGACCGTGAGCCAGCGCATGAAGCCGAGGTCCGCGTCGGTGTTGACCTCCATGCCGAGCTTGCCGACGTAGAAGTCGAGGGCCTCGTCCTGGTCGAGAACGTAGATCTGGGAGCGGGAAATCGAGTTCATCGTCATGCCGAAGACGCTAGGCCAGATCGCCGGTCCCCTGCTTATCCAAAACTGATGGATTGGCTGGTCAGGTGGGGATGCTCGGGCGCATCCACGCCTTGATGAAGCAGTTCGGCACCGCCGCCGGCACCGTCTTCCGCGTCCGGTACGCCGAGGGCGGCTCGCCGACGATGTCCCGGAAGGTACGGCTGAAGGTGCCCAGGCTGCCGAAGCCGACCGCGTGGCAGATCTCGGTGACCGGCTGATCGGTCCGCACCAGCAGGTACATGGCCCGCTCGACGCGCCGGCGTTGCAGGTAGCGGTGCGGGGTCTCGCCGAAGGTGGCGCGGAAGGTGCGGATGAAGTGCGCCTCGGAGACGTGCGCGATCCGGGCCAGCGCGGGAATGTCCAGCGGCTCGGCGTACGCCCGGTCCATGGCGTCCCGGGCGCGCAGCATCGCGCGGTTGGACTCCTCGGCCGCCCGACTCACCGGCCCGCTCCCGCCACCCCGTCGTCGACCACCAGGTCGAGGGCCCCGAGCTGGTCGGGTTCGGCCACCACCTCGATCCCGATGATCCGGTCGGTGACGGTGAAGCTGAGCGCCAGCCGGATCCGGCCGTCCACGACCACCACCGCCCCCGGCATCCCGTCGACGAACGCGGGCACCGCGCCCTGGGCGCGGCCGTTGAAGAAGTCGGCCACCGGGGAGGAGCCGCGGAGCTCAGCGGTCCCGCCCATCCGCACGGCGGCGGCGTCGCCGCGCAGCACCACGTACGGGTCGAGGAGGCTCACCAGGTCGTCGAAGCGGCCCTCCCGCGATGCGGCGAGGAAGGCCTCGACGACCCGGCGCTTCCGGACCGGGTCGGCCTGCGGGTCGGCCGAGCGGGTCTGCACCCGGCGCCGGGCGCGGCTGGCGATCTGCCGTACGGCGATGGAGCTGCGGTCGACCACCGGCGCGATCTCCTCGAAGGAGACGGCGAACATGTCGTGCAGCACGAACACCAACCGCTCGGTCGGGCCGAGGGTGGTCAGCACCACCTCGAGCGCCTGACCGACCGACTCGGAGAGCAGCGCCTCCTGCTCCGGGTCCCGCCCCCCGGGCGCCTCGGTGGCCGGCTCGTCCCCCGCCACGTCCGCCGCCTGTTCGTGCCGGACGCTGCCGGACCGCAGCCGGTCCAGGCAGACCCGCCCGACCGTGGTGGTCAGCCAGCCCGGCAGGTTGTCGATGGTGTCCACGTCGGCGCGGCTGAGCCGCAGCCAGGTGTCCTGCACGGCGTCGTCCGCCTCGGCCGACGAGCCGAGCATCCGGTGGGCCACGGCGCGCAGCCGCGGACGCTGCTCCTCGAAACGCTGGGCCAGCAGATCGGTGTCGCTCACGCCTCGCCATCCCGACCGGACGCGGCCCTCGGGTGACCGCTGTCACATCTGTCACGCCATCCGCCCCACGCTCGACATCCAGGCGACGGACGACAACGCGGCGGCGATGAACGCCGGCCAGCCTAACAAGACAGGACCAACGGACATGGCTCTCGAAGCACGTATCCAGAACCCCGCGGCGCTGCTCCCGGACGCGGTGAAGGGGGTCAACCTGCTCTACAAGGCCGCGCACTCGGCGGGCGTACCGGCCAGCACCCTGGAGCTGGTCCACCTGCGGGCCAGCCAGATCAACGGATGCAGCGCCTGCGTCGACTCCGGGGCGCGCAACGCCCGGAAGAACGGGGAGACCGAGGAGCGGCTGTTCGCGCTGGCCGCCTGGCGCGAGACGCCGTACTTCACCGACGCGGAGCGGTCGGCGCTCGCCCTGGCCGAGGCGGCGACCCGGCTCGCCGACCGGAGCGACCCGGTGCCGGACGACATCTGGGACGAGGCGGCCCGCCACTTCGGGGAGAAGGAGCTGGCGGCGCTGGTGCTCTGGATCGCCACCACCAACTTCTTCAACCGGATCAACGCGACGACCCGCCAGCCCGCGCCGCAGAACTGGGGCTGACCGCCGGCGTACACCCCGCGGGCGGTCGTGGTTCGACGGCGACCGCACCGCGGGGCCGGGTCATGACCGGCGGTCGTCCGGCGGCGGGGCCGCCTTCGAGGCCTGCTGGGCGGCCTCGATCACCTCGGTGAGGGCGGCGTGCAGCTTCCGGAGGTCGTCGAGCGGCATGCCGAGCCGCTCGACGATGGCCGGCGGGATCCGCTCGGCCCGGCTGCGCAGGGCCCGGCCCTTGGCGGTGAGCGTCACGGCGAGGCTGCGCTCGTCGGCCGGGTTCCGCTCCCGCTGGAGGTAGCCGCTCACCTCCAGGCGTTTGAGCAGCGGCGACAGGGTGCCCGGGTCGAGCTGCAGCAGCCGGCTCAGGTCGCGCACGGAGAGCGGCCCGTGCTGCCACAGCGCGAGCATCACCAGGTACTGCGGGTGGGTCAGGCCCATCGGTTCGAGCAGTGGGCGGTACACCGCCACCACCCCGCGGGCCGCGACGGACAGGGCGAAGCAGACCTGCTGCTCCAGAGCCAGCGGGTCGTCGATCCCGCTCAGGTCACCCGATCCTGCACCGCTTCTCGCCACCCTGTTACCGTACCAATAGTTGGTGCACCAATCATTTGCCCACCAACGAGCGGACGCGGGACGGAGCGTGGACGATGGCTGCCGAGGAGAAGAAGGCACCCGGCGAGGGCGGACGCATCCTGTCCTGGGTGTTCAAGAACCTGGCCGGCCCGCCGACCGTGGAGAACGCCGTCCAGGGCGGCTCCCAGCAGGCCCGCGACCTGTGGAAGCAGGACCTCGAGCGGCGTAAGCAGTGGAGCCGGGAGGAGCGGGAGCGCAAGCGCGCCGAACGCGAGGCCCGCCGTTCCAACTGAGGACGGCGGGCAGCCAGGTGCGGAAACCGGCGGTGCCGTTGGAGCCCCCGGCCGGGATCGAACCGGCGACATCTCGCTTACAAGGCGAGTGCTCTGGCCAGCTGAGCTACAGGGGCGCGTGGTGCCGTGGTCAGCATAGCGACTGAGGCCCGGAAATCCCGTTCCGCACGGCTCCCCAGCACGGAAAACGTCAATTTCGTGACCTCGACGCCGACGTATCGACACCGGGCCGCCCGACAGCCGTGGGGATTGATGCCTCGACGTGCCCGACTGACCGGAATGTGTATGCGGTCCGTCCCATCCCACGCACCCCGTCTTGGCACGATCGGAAAACCCGTTTACGGTGCAGTGACACGGACGACACCTCCGGTCCGCCTCGGCTGCCTGGGGTGACCGCCCGTTGGCCGGCACCGTGGGTGCCGGTCGCTCCTTCCACTCGGATCGTCCGGCACGTTCCTGCCGGTGAAAGGAAGCGCTCCACCATGGCTACGGTCACCTACGCGAAGGCGTCCCGGATCTACCCGGGCACCGAGCGCCCCGCCGTCAACAAGCTCGACCTGGAGATCGGCGACGGGGAGTTCCTCGTCCTGGTCGGCCCGTCGGGTTGCGGCAAGTCCACCAGCCTGCGGATGCTCGCCGGCCTCGAGGACGTCGACGACGGCGCCATCTACATCGACGACCGGGACGTCACCCACCTGCCGCCGAAGGCCCGCGACATCGCGATGGTCTTCCAGAACTACGCGCTCTACCCGCACATGACGGTGTACGAGAACATGGCGTTCGCGCTCAAGCTGCGCAAGACCTCGAAGTCGGAGATCGACCGGCGGGTCAAGGAGGCGGCGGCGCTGCTCCAGCTCGAGGACTTCCTCAACCGCAAGCCGAAGGCGCTCTCCGGTGGTCAGCGCCAGCGGGTCGCCATGGGCCGCGCGATCGTCCGGGAGCCGCAGGTCTTCCTCATGGACGAGCCGCTGTCGAACCTCGACGCCAAGCTCCGGGTGCAGACCCGTACGCAGATCGCGTCGCTCCAGGCCAAGCTGGGCGTCACCACCGTGTACGTGACCCACGACCAGGTCGAGGCCATGACCATGGGTCACCGGGTCGCGGTCATGCTCGACGGCGTCCTCCAGCAGGTGGACACCCCGCGGGCGCTCTACGACACCCCGGCCAACGTCTTCGTCGCCGGCTTCATGGGCTCCCCGGCCATGAACATCAAGACGGTGCCGCTGAGCGAGCAGGGCGCCGAGTTCGCCGAGATGCACGTGCCGCTGACCCGCGAGCAGGTCGAGGCGGCCAAGGCCGAGGGCGGCGACGGCAAGGTCACCGTCGGTTTCCGGCCGGAGGACTGCGACCTGGTCAGCCCGACCGAGGGCGGCATGCCGGTCGTGGTCGAGCTGGTCGAGGACCTGGGCTCCGACGCCAACGTCTACGGCCACGCCGCGCTCGGTGGCAGCTCCGAGCGGTTCGTCGTGCGGACCGACCGCCGCACCATGCCGAACATGGGTGACACCGTGTTCGTCAAGCCGCGCCAGGGCCGCAGCCACGTCTTCCACGCCGCCACCGGCAACCGGATCTGACGTACGTAAAAGGGGCGGTCCGCCACGGCGGACCGCCCCTTTTCGTGTCTTCCGAGAAGGGCGTCAGACCTCGACGGCGCGGCGCCGGGCGACCTCGGCGAGGGTGACCGCAGCGGCGACGCTGGCGTTGAGCGACTCGACGTCGGAGATCATCGGGATGCGCACGGTCAGGTCGCACGTCTCGCCGACCAGCCGGGACAGCCCGCGGCCCTCCGAGCCGACCACCACGACCAGCGGGCCGACCGCGGCCTCCAGGTCGTACAGGTCGGTCTCGCCGTCGGCGTCCAGGCCGACCACGACGAAGCCGGCGTCCTTGCACGCCTTCAGCGACCGGGTCAGGTTGGTGACCTGGGCGACCGGCACCCGCGCGGCCGCGCCGGCGCTGGTCCGCCAGGCGGTCGCCGTGATCCCGGCCGCCCGCCGCTCGGGTACGAAGACGCCCTGCGCGCCGAACGCCGCGGCGGACCGGATCACCGCGCCGAGGTTGCGCGGGTCGGTGACCCCGTCCAGCGCGACCAGCAGCGGGCACGCCTGCTCCAGCGCCGCTGCCATCAGGTCCTCGAACGGCTCGTATGCGAACGGCGGGACCTGGAGGCCGACGCCCTGGTGCAGCACCCCGCCGGTCATCCGGTCCAGCTCGGCCCGGCTGACCTCCAGGAGCGCGATGCCCCGGTCGGCGGCTGTCCGGACGATCTCGTTGATCCGGTCGTCGACGTCGATGCCCTGCGCCAGGTAGAGGGCGGTGGCCGGCACCTGGGCGCGCAGCGCCTCCAGCACCGGGTTCCGTCCGACCAGCAGCTCCGGGCTGTCCTTCGCCGGGTTGGACCGGCGGCCCGGAGCGACCCGGGGACCGCCCCGGGCGGCCGGCTTGCCCTTGCCACCCTTCACCGGGACGCCGGCGCGGCTGCCCTTGCCCCAGGTGGTGTCCTTGCTGCCCGGCTGGCCGATCTTGGGGGCGCGCCCCTCCTCGGCCGCCGAGCGGCGCTCCTTCTCCTGCTTCCAGGCGGTGCGCTGGGGCAGCTTCTCGGTGCCCGAGTATGCCTTGTGCCAGGGTCGCTCGTCGGCGGGCAGGGTGCGGCCACGGCCCGCGAGGGCGTCCTTGTTCTTGCCGCCGGAGCCCTTCGGGGCGCATGCCTTCGGCGTCAGTCGCCGGCCACGGCGCTGCGAGTTGCCGGCCATCAGTCCTGCTCTCCAATAGTCCAACGGGGGCCCTGGGGGGTGTCCTCGACCACCACGCCGGCCTGCTTGAGCTGGTCGCGTACGGCGTCGGCGGCGGCCCAGTCCTTGCGGCTGCGGGCCTGGGCGCGCTGCTCCAGGGCCAGCGCGATCAGGGAGTCCACCACGCCACGCAGGTCGCTCGCGCGGCCACCGCCGGTCCAGGCCGGGTCCAGGGGGTCGACGCCGAGGATATCCAGCATCGCCCGGGCGGCGGCCAGGGTCGTGCGGACGGTCACATCGTCGCCGGCGGCCAGCGCGCTGTTGCCGTCCTTGACCACCTCGTGCAGCACGGCCAGGGCGGCCGAGGTGTTGAGATCGTCGTCCATCGCGGCGGCGAAGCCGGCCGGCATTTCGCCGCGCTGCCCGCCGCCGACCCGCTCGGCGGCGCGCTGCACGAAACCCTCGATCCGCCGGTACGCGACGGCGGCGTCGCGCAGCGAGTCCTCCGAGTAGTCGATGCGGGACCGGTAGTGCGCGGCGACGTAGTAGTAGCGCAGCTCCACCGGGCGCACCCCGAGGGACGCCACGTAGTCCAGATCGAGGGTGTTGCCCAGCGACTTGCCCATCTTGGCGCCGCCGATGCTGAGCAGCCCGTGGTGCACCCAGTAGCGGGCGAACGCCAGGTCGGCCGCCTGCGACTGGGCGATCTCGTTCTCGTGGTGCGGGAAGGTCAGGTCGAGCCCGCCGCCGTGGATGTCGAACTCCGCGCCCAGGTAGCGCCAGCACATCGCCGAGCACTCGATGTGCCAGCCGGGCCGGCCCCGGCCCCACGGCGACGGCCAGTACGCGTCCGCCGGCTCGTCCGGCTTGACGCCCTTCCACAGGGCGAAGTCGCGCGGGTCGCGCTTGCCCCGCTCGGGTGTGTCCCCGGCGGGCTGCATGTCCTCCGGCGACTGCCCGGACAGCGACCCGTACGCCGGCCAGGAGGCCACGTCGAAGTAGACGTCGCCGGAGCCGTCGGTGGCCGGGTAGGCGTGCCCGGTCTCGATCAGCCGGGCGATCAGCTCGTGCATCTCCGGGATGTGCCCGGTGGCCCGCGGCTCGTAAGTCGGCGGCAGCACGTTCAACGCCCGGTACGACTCGACCAGGATCTGCTCGTTGGCGTACGCGATCGACCAGAACGGCCGCTCCTGCTCCACCGCCTTGACCAGGATCTTGTCGTCGATGTCGGTCAGATTGCGGATGAAGGTCACCTCGAAGCCGGAGGCGAGCAGCCAGCGCCGCAGCACGTCGTAGTTGACGCCGGAGCGAAGGTGGCCGATGTGCGGCGGGGCTTGGAGGGTGAGACCACACAGGTAGACCCCCACCTTGCCGGTTTCCCGCGGGACGAAGTCCCGCACCGATCGGGCGGCGGTGTCATACAGGCGTAGCGTCACCGTACAAGGGTAGCCGTCCGCGACATTTCGAGGTTGTGCGGAGCCGGTCGTACGCTGCGTGCTGTGGACACGGCGGCACGGGCGGGAGAGACGGCCCAGACCCTGGACCGGGGGCTGCGCCTGCTGCACCTGGTCGCGGACGCACCCGGCGGGCTGACGGTCACCGAGGCGGCGAACCGGCTGGGCATCGGCCGGGCGGCGGTCTACCGGCTGGTCGGCGCGCTGACCGGGCACGGCATGCTGCGGCGCGACGGTGCGGGCAAGCTCCGGCTCGGTGCGGGCGTGCTGCACCTGGCCCGCCGCGCCCAACCACTGCTCGCCGAGGGGGCCCTGCCGGCGCTGCGGCGGCTGGCCGAGCAGACCGGGGCGACGGCCCACCTGACCGTGGTCGAGGGAGGTGAGGGGGTCGCCCTCGCCGTGGTGGAGCCGAGCTGGACGTCGTTCCACGTGGCGTACCGGACCGGGTCCCGGCATCCGCTGGAGCGGGGCGCGGCGGGGCGGGCCATCCTCGCCGGCCGGTCGGGCGCCGCCGGCCCGGTGAGCACCAGCGGCGAACTGCAGTCCGGGGCGTACGGAGTGGCCGCGCCGGTGCTCGGCGTGCCCGGGTTGGAGGCGAGCGTCGGGGTGGTGTCGCTGACCCCGCTCGACGTGGCGGTGGTCGGCGACCAGGTCACCGTCGCCGCCCAGGCGATCGCCACCGCCCTCGCCTGACGCACCGCCCCGCCCCGCCCGATCGGCGAAGCGGCGGTATCCCCCAGGCCGGATACCGCAATGTCAGCGAAGCGGCGGTAGCCGAACATGCGGGATACCGCCGGGTCCGCGACGTGGCAGGCGCTCCCAGTCCGGCCGCGCTTGTCGGTCGGCGCGGGCGGGCCCGTCCCCAGGCCGGATGTCCGGGTCGGCCGTCCCGAGGCCGGCAGGCAGCCGGCTTCCGGACAGCGCCCGCCTTCCGCCAGGTCGGCGCACTGGCGGTATCCGCCGACTCCGGACACCGCCAAACCGGCGACAGAGCGGCAATGCGCGCCCACCGGAGTAAAGGCGGTGGCCACCGCGGGGCCTCTACCACAACGTGCGGGCGGTGTGGCGGTTGTCCACAGGGCGGGGCAGCGAGACCGGCCACCGTTGTCCACAGGGATATCCCTCGCCCGAGCTGCGCCGCCAGGCTTGTTCCCATGCCTCCTCATCCGCACCGGCCGGCCGAGTTGGCCTGGCAGGTCTTCCGTGGCTCGGACGTGGTCCAGCGTGGGCTGCTGACCCGGCATCAGCTCCGGGGCGCATCTTGGCTCCGCATCCGGCACGACGTCTACGCCGACGCCCGGCTCGACCGTGACCACGCGCTGGCCTGCCGGGCCGCCCTGCTCCGGCTGCCACCGGGCACGCTGATCGCCGGGCCCTCGGCCGCGTACCTGCACGGCGTGGCGCACGCCGCTGGTTTCGGGGACGACGTGCACGTTCTGCTGCCGCCGATGGCCCGTGCCGACTCCCAGCCTGGCATCCGGGTCCACCGCATCCGTCCGGACGTGTCCCCCACCTGCGCAGGCCTCGTCATCGCCGGCAGCGCCACCGCCGGGGTGCCGGCGACCGCCAGCAGCAGCGTCGACCGGACACAGATCGCCGCCACGACCACTGACCAGACGAGCACCTCTAGCCGCACCGTCGACCAGATGAGCGCCTCTGCCCGCACCGCCGACCAGACGAGCACCGCGAGCATCGCCGCCGGTCGGATCGACAACACCAGCCGGTCCATTCCGGCGTCGGCGCTCGCCACCTCCGTTCGACCGGTCAGGCGGGCTGCCCCGCCCATCGCCCGTCGGGCCGGCCAGGTCGGAGCAGACCCGATTCGCCCTGGCCGTTCGTCCTGGGTGCCGCGCAGCGACCCGGCGGCGTGTGCCTGGGAGACCGCGGTGTGGGCCGACCCGGTGCGGGCGGTCGGCATCCTCGACGCGCTGCTGGCTCAAGGTGTGGTCAGCCGGAGCACACTCGCCGACATAGCGGACCGCAACGCTGGACGACCCGGTGGCCGACGCGCGAGTTGGGTGTTCGGGTTGGCGGATCCGGCGGCGCAGTCACCGCCGGAGTCGCACCTACGGGTCCGCCTGGTGCTGGCCGGGTTGCCGCGACCGGTCGCGCAGCACCCGGTCCGGTTCGACTCCGGGCTGGTCCTGCATCCTGATCTGGCCTGGCCGCAGTTCCGGGTCGCCGTCGAATACGACGGCACATGGCACGCCGACGCCGACCAGCTGCACCGCGACCGGCAACGGCTCAACCAGGTCGTCGGTGGCGGCTGGCTGGTGCTGCACGTGACCAGCCGCCGCCTGCACCGGGATTTCACCGCCGTGGTCCGCGAGGTCCGGGCCGCGCTCGTCGCCCGGGGATGGCGAGCGTGAGATGCGCCGAAACGTCGATGTGGCGGTATCCCGGGCACCTGGATACCGCCACATCGCCGACACGGTCCGCGGTCGCGGCGCCGGCGCGGGCCCCGCGGCGGGAGGGTGCGGCTGAGGGCCGGAGGACGAGTCAGGGGCGGGCGAGGAGATCGAGAAGGAGGTCGGGGAGGTCGGCGAGCGTGGACACCTCGGCGTCCGGGGTCAACCCGGAGGGGCGGGGCAGGCCGGCCCGGTTCAGCCAGACGGCGCGCAGTCCGACGCGCTGCGCCGCCACCACGTCGTGCGCTGGCGAGTCCCCCACGTACACGATCCGCTCGGGCGGCAGTCCGGCCGCCGTCACCACGGCGGCGTAGAACTCCGGCGCGGGCTTCTTCGGCAGGCCGTTCTCGTGCGCGTACAGCTCGAAGGTGAACTGGCCGGCGAGCCCGCAGCGTTCGGCGCGGCTGTTGCCGTTGGTGGCCAGGCCCAGCAGGTGCCGCGGGCGCAGCGCGGCCAGCGCGGGCACCGCGTCCGGGAACGGCCGGCTCAGCGCGAAGCGGCGGGCGAAGAAGAGCGCGGCGAACTCGTCCAGGTGCTCGTCGAGGCCGGCCCGGGCCAGCGACCGGGCCAGCGCCGCCCGCCGGATCTCCTGCACCGGCGCGGCGCTCAGCGCGCCGAACACCGCACCCCAGTCCGACTCCAGGTCCGCCAGGGAGACCTCGGCGGCCGCCGGGGTCCACCGCCGCATCTCCTCGAGCACGGCCACCAACGCGCCGGTGACCGCCGGGCGCAGGTCGATCAGGGTCTCGTCGGCGTCGAAGACGACCGCGGTACGCGGTGCGCTCACCGCTCGCCGGCCAGCGCTGGCTCGGCCGGGGCCGCCGGGACCGTCTCCGGCGTGCGCAGCTCGTCCAGCCGGACCAGGGCGACCCCGACCACGATCAAGGCCCCGCCGAGCAGCTGGACAGCGGTCGGCAGTTCGGCCAGCACCAGCCAGGCGATCAGCACCGCGAACATCACCTCGGTCAGCCCGACGAAGGAGGACAGGCGCGCGCCGAGCAGCCGGGCTCCCGCGACCCCGGCCAGATACGCGACCACCGCGGCGATCAACGACAGCCCGGCGATCGGCACCAGCCAGCTCACCTGGTGCCCGGCGAAGGTGACGTCGGCGGTGTCGGCCCGCAGCGGCAGCAGCCGGGCCATGCCGAGCAGGGCGAGTGCCAGCGCGCCGATGGCCATCCCGCCGCTCGCCATCACCACGGACGGCAGCGCGGCGTCCACCCGACCGGCGATGACGTAGTAGCCGGCCAGCCCGACCCCGGCGCCGAGCCCCCAGAGCACCCCGATCGGGTCGAGCCGTCCGGCGCCGGTCAGGTCCAGCACGAACACCAGCCCGCCGAGCGCGGTTAGCGACCCGATCACGGTGAGCAGTCGGGGTCGCTGGCCGTGGACCAGCCACATCCAGCCGACCACCAGCACGATGCCCAGATATTCCAGCAGGAGCGCGACACCGACCGGCAGGTAGCGGACCGCGTTGAAGAAGCACGCCTGGGCCACCGCCACCCCGAGCAGTCCGAACACGACGATCGTGCCGGCGTTGCGCCGCAGCACCGGCCACCGCCCGCGCAGTGCCAGCAGCGCCGGCACGGCCAGCACCAGCGCCGCGATGCCGACCCGGGCCAGCACCACCGCCTCGGCGGACCAGTCGCCGGCGATCAGGGAACGGGCGAAGCTGCCCGAGGTGGCGAACGTGAGCGCGGAGAGCAGGGCCAGGCCGAGGCCGACGCCGGACCGTTCACGCATCGACAGCTCCTTGATCGAACGACCGGTCATTGGTGAAACATGGTTATGCTGATGACGCTAGGCCGGCATCCTGACAGGAGTCAAGTTGCTATTCGCCCATGACACCGAGTGTGGCCTGGTCGCCGCCGCGGGACTGGTGAACACCGCCGGGCCGGACCGGGAGGGCCTGCCCGACGTGCCCGCCCTCGACGAGTTCATCGCCGCGCACGGCTGGTCCGGCCGGCACGAGCACACCGACGCGGAGCTGCGCGAGGTCCGCGCGCTGCGCCCCCGGCTCCGCCGGATCTGGTACGCCGACACCGACGAGGTGGTGGCCATCGTCAACGGGCTGCTTCGCGAGTCGCACGCGCTGCCCCAGCTCATCCGGCACGACGGCGAGCCGTACCACCTGCACGCCGTGCCGCGCGACGCGCCGCTGGCGACCCGGATGGCCGTCGAGGCCGCCATGGCGATGGCCGACCTGGTCCGCACCGGTGAGCTCAGCCGACTACGCCTGTGCGACCACCCGGACTGCGACAAGGTGCTGGTCGACCTCTCGAAGAACCGGTCCCGCCGGTTCTGCGACACCGGCTGCGGCAACCGTGCCGCCGTGAGCGCCTACCGGGCCCGCAAGGCGGCGGCCCACTCCTGACCTGCCCGGGGCCAGTCCTCCCGGCGCAGCTCGCACTCGACCTCGCCGTGCTCGGTCCCCTGGATCGGGTCGTCGAAGGTCAGGTGGAAGGACGCACCGCAGCCGGCCTTTGCGCCGGGCAAGGTGGTCGCGTCAGCGCGGCGGTGCCGCGACGAAGGCGCGCCAGGCGTACGGGTCGAAGGCGAGCACCGGCCCGGCCGGGTCCTTGCTGTCCCGCACCCCGACCACGCCCGGCAAGTTCGTCGCCACCTCGACGCACTGGTCGTTGGAACCACTCCGACGGCTCTTACGCCACCGGGCACCGGTCAACTCCATGATTCCGCCACTTCCCTCAGCCGCTCGATCGATTCCTGCGGCGGCAGTGCCACGGCGAGGGTAGCCTCCCAGGTCCGTTGCAGTCGCATGAGATCAGCCGACCTGTCCAGCTCCTGCCCGCCGATCTGGCCACCGAGGAAGGCCAACTCCACTCCGTCAGCCATGCTGGCGAGGATGAATGGGCCGTTCAGGCCTGGATACTCCTCTGCAGCCCACGGCACGACGTGGATCCGGACGTGCGGATGCTCGGCGGCGAGGCGGGCCAGGTGCAACACCTGGTCGCACATGACCTTTCGACCGCCCACCCGCCGTCGCAGCACCGCCTCGTCCATCACAGCCACGAGCCGAGGTGGGCGCTCGGCGTAGAGCACCCCTTGGCTGTCCATCCGGTCGGCGAGCCGCCGCTCGACTTCGTCGGGGTTGAGCAGCGGATCGGATTCGAAGACTGCTCGCGCATACAGCTCGGTCTGCAACAAACCTGGAACGTGGAGCGGGTCGAACCAGCGCAGGGCCCACGATTCCGCCAGGATCGCCCGCCAGCCGAGGATCCAGGGCTGGGCTCGGTCGAGGCTGACCAGGTCGGTGAGCATACGGCCGAAGAGGCCACCGGTGTCGAGAGCCTTGTCGAACTGTTCCAGGTATTTGGGTGTGGGCGGCTGCTGGCCCAGTTCCACCGCGCTGATCATCGACGGTGAGTAGTTGACCGCTTTCGCCAGCTCGTCCTGACTCCAGCCCCGACGAACCCGTGCCCGGCGTAGTTCCGCCACCAGGAACGCCGCCGCGGTCATCTGCCCACCCGCCATCTCCAGCCGCCCTCCAGGAACCGATTGATCGACTCCAGCGCCGCGCCACCGGCGAATCGGCCCACCCCATAGGCCCTCGGACAGCGCGGACAAACCCTTCCGACCGTAGCGGTGTCCTCACCAGACTGTGAAGCGCGACGCCCGCCGCTCATCCCCAGAGGGGCCGGCGCGATCGCAGTGGGACCGCCCGCTCCCCCGGCGGGGCGGTCCCACCAGCCGGGGTGATGTCGCAAACGATTCAGCTCCACAGGAGGGACAAAGCCATGCCCCGGTCGTCCTCGAACCAGCGCCCGGTCCCCCTCGCGCCCCGCCACCGCCGGACCTGGCGCGGCCTGCGCCGGTACTGCTCCTGCGGCCTACGCTGGCGCACCTGCCCGGACCGGCATGCGGCCGTGCCGATCGAGCACGCCGCCCCCGGGGAGCCGAGCCGCCCAGCGTGGGCCAACGCCACGGTGGCGAACCCGCAGGTCGGCCGCGCCGGGCGGCTCACCCTCGCCCAGTCCTGGCGGGCCAACGGCGGCCGGTGGTGACCGGCCCGACGGCGCCGGCGCGGCCGCACCTGCCGCTGCGCCCACTCTGGCTCTGCCGGTCCTGTGCGACCCCGTGGCCGTGCGCCGCCGCCCGCCTCACCCTCGTCCGGGAGTACGCCGACGACCCGGTCGCCCTCGCCGTCTACCTGTGCGGGGTCCTGCACGAGGCGACGGCCGACCTGTATCTCCTGCATCCGAACGACCCGCCCGACCCGGCCGCGCTCTTCGACCGCTTCCTCGGGTGGGCACGGCGGCGAGGCGTGCCGTGAACCGGGTCAGGGGTGGGTCATCCGGAGCAGGTCCAGGGCCTCGTCGAGCTGGGCCTCACTGAGCTTGCCCGAGGCGACGTGCCCCCGGGAGAGCACCACCTCCCGGATCGAGACCTGCCTGGCCAGCGCCTCCTTGGCGATCGAGGCGGCCTCGTCGTACCCGAGGTGGCGGTTGAGCGGGGTGACGATCGACGGCGAGCCCTCGGCGTACGCCAGGCAGACCTCGGCGTCCGCGACCAGGCCGACCACCAGGCGGTCGGCGAAGAGGCGGCTCGACGCGGCCAGCAGCTTGATCGACTCCAGCAGGTTGCGGCCCATCACCGGGAGCATCACGTTCAGCTCGAAGTCGCCCTGCGAACCGGCGAACGCGACCGTGGCGTCGTTGCCGATGACCTGCGCACAGACCTGCCGCATCGCCTCGGCGACCACCGGGTTCACCTTGCCGGGCATGATCGACGAGCCGGGTTGGAGATCGGGGATGCGCAGCTCCCGCAGGCCGGCCCGGGGGCCGGAGCCCATCCAGCGGATGTCGTTGGCGATCTTGTACAGGCCGACCGCGATGGTGCGGAGCTGGCCGGAGGTCTCCACCAGCGCGTCCCGGGCGCCCTGCGCCTCGAAGTGGTTGCGCGCCTCGGTCAGCGGCAGCCCGGTCGACTCGCGCAGCTTCTCGATCACCCGGCCGGCGAAGCCGAGCGGGGTGTTGATGCCGGTGCCGACGGCGGTGCCGCCGAGCGGCAGCTCGGCCAGCCGCGGCAGCGCGGACTCCAGCCGCTCGATGCCGTAGCGGACCTGGGCGGCGTACCCGCCGAACTCCTGGCCCAGCGTGACCGGGGTGGCGTCCATCAGGTGGGTACGTCCGGCCTTGACCACGGTCTCGAACTCGGCCGCCTTCTCCTCCAGCGCCCCGGCCAGGTGCTTCAACGAGGGGATCAGATCCTCCACCACGAACTGGGTGGCGGCCAGGTGGATCGACGTCGGGAACACGTCGTTGCTGGACTGCGAGGCGTTGACGTCGTCGTTCGGGTGCACGTTCCGGCCCAGCTCCCGGCTGGCCAGCGTGGCGATCACCTCGTTGGCGTTCATGTTGGACGACGTGCCGGAGCCGGTCTGGAAGACGTCGACCGGGAACTGGTCGTCGTAGCCGCCGTCGGCCACGTGCGCGGCGGCGGTGGTGATCGCCTCGGCCACGTCCGCCTCGATCACCCCCAGCTCGCCGTTGACCTGGGCGGCGGCCCCCTTGATCTGCGCCAGCGCCTTGATCTGGGCCGGTTCCAGGCCCCGCCCCGAGATCGGAAAGTTCTGCACCGCACGCTGGGTCTGCGCCCGCCACAACGCCTCGGCTGGGACCTCCACCTCGCCCATCGAGTCGCGTTCGATCCGGTAGCCGGTCGCCTCTGGAGTCGTCACGCGTACCATCCTGCCGCGCTGATCGCCGGACCGCAGGGAAAGCTGGTCGGGGCCGCGCTCGTCAGCTCAACTCCGCGAGCAGTCTTGCCGTGCTCTGCTGGTCCGGGGACTCGACCTGCCGGAACAGGGCCAGCGCCCGGCTCGCGTACGTCCGGGCGGCCTGCGGATCGGTGGCGCGCAGGCAGCGGGCCATCCCGTCCAGTGCCCGGGCCTGCTCGTAGCGGAGCCCGAGCTTGGTGGCGTCCTGGAGGACCCGGCGATGCAGGTCGAGCGCCCCCGGCCCGTCCCCCTGGTCGAACAGCGCGCGGGCCAGCAGGTTGCGGGACGCGCACTGGCCGCTCCGGTCACCGGCCCCGGTCATCGCCAGCAACGCCTCGCGGTGCCGGAGCGCCGCCTGCCCGGGGCGCCCCGCGCGGCGTTCCATCACCCCGATCTCGTTGAGCACCTCGCCCTCGCCGAACCGGTTGTGCTCCCTGCGCTTGAGTAGCAACGCCAGTCCCAGCAGCCGCCGGGCGGGCACCAGGTCCCCCATCCGGTGCCGGATCATCCCGAGGTGCCCGAGGGCGTTGGCCGACATGCGCAGGTCGGGGCCGCGCCGGGGGAGCAGGAGCTGGTGCCTGGCGGTCCGTAGCGCCTCCTCGTAGCGGCCGTGGTGCAGCAGTGCCATCGACAGGTTGTTGAGCAGGCTCCCCAGCACCCCGGTCTCGTCCGGGTAGCGGGCCAGTCGTACCGCGGCCTGGATGCACTCCTCGGCGCGGCGATACTCGTCGCCGCTGAGGTATGCGCCGCCCAGGTTGCCCAGCATGATCCGCAGGTCCCGGTGCAGGCCGGCGCGGCGGTACCGGTCGAGGACGGCCTCCATCAGCCGGATCGCCTCGGCGAACCGGGCCAGCCGGTAGTGGGCCGACGCGAGGTAGTTCATGGTCATCGCCGCCGCCCCGTCGTCGCGCAGCGCCTCCGCGGCACGCAGGGCGATGGTGTGCGTCTCGACCAACTCGTCGAGATGACCCCCGTCGAAGTACGACCGCCAGCACACCCGGGCCAGCTGCCAGCAGTGCCGGAGGAAGCCCTCGGTCTCGGCGAGCCGGACCAGGGCGGTCAACGCCGCCCGGTTCTCGTCGAACCAGCTACGGCCCTGGTCCAGAGTGGCCGCGACCAGGTCGGGGCGCGGCGGCGGTGGCAGGCGGTCCAGGGCGTCGGTGACGACCAGTTCCATCGTCCGGGCGATCGCAGCCGCCACGTGCAGGTGGTGATCGAGCAGCCGTTCCATCCCGGCTCGGCACTCGCCGGCTCGATCCGGATCCGTCAGCAGCCCTCGGGCATACTCCCGCAGCAGATCGTGCAGCCGGTACCGGCCCGGCTCCACCTCCTCCGCCAGATGGGCGTCGACCAGTTCGTCGAGCAGATCCGGCACATCGGATAGGGGCAACTCGGCGAGCGCCGCAGCCACCCGGTTGTCGAACCGGACGCCGGGATGCAGCCCGAGCAGCCGGAAGAGCCGCTGCGCCGGAGGCGACACCTGGGCGTACGAGAGGGCGAAGGCCTGCCCGACGGAGCGCTCGCCGGCCGCAAGCTCAGCCAGGGGGTCCCGTCCGGCCGCCAGGCGCTCGGCCAGGTCCGCGATCCGCCACGTCGGACGGTGCGCCAGGCGGGTGCCGGCCAACCGGATCGCCAGTGGCAGGTGACCACAACGGCGGACCACCTCGGCGGCGGCCTCCGGCTCGGCGGCCACCCGGTCCGGGCCGGCGATCCGGGCGAGCAACTCGACCGCCTCGTCGGGCTTCAGCACCGGGAGGGACGACGGCCGCCCGTCGTCGAGCCCGATCAGCCGACGCCGGCTGGTGATCAGGACGAGATTGTCCGGCCCGTTGGGCAGCAGCGGCGCCACCTGCACGCTGTCGGCCGCGTTGTCGAGCACCACCAGGGCCCGCCGGTCGGCCAGCTCGCTGCGCCACATCGCCAGCCGGTCGTCGAGGTCGAGCGGTACCCGCTCGGGCGGCACACCGAGCTGGCGGAGCAGCACCGCCACCGCCGCGGCCGGGGCCAGTGGGTTGCGCTCGCTGTGCCCGTGCAGGTCGATGAAGACGTGCGCGTCGGGGTAGCGGTCACCCAGGGCGGTCGCCACGTGTACGGCCAGAGTGGTCTTGCCGCTGCCGGCCATCCCGTCGATGAGCTGGACCCGGGCCCCGTCCTCCTCGATCTCCTTCACCAGCCGGGCGACGGTCTGCTGCCGCCCGGTGAAGTCGCTGATCGCCCGGGGCAGCGAGCGGACCGGCACCGCGGCCGGGCTCGCCGGAGCGCCGAACGCCGTTTCCCCGGCGAGCACCCGCTGGTGCAGCTCCTGCAGCGCGGCACCGGGCTCGATGCCCAGCTCCTCGGCGTAGATTCGGCGGCCCTCGCGATAGACGGCGAGCGCGTCCGCCTGCCGGCCGACCGCGGACAGCGCGAGCATGAGCTGGCCGCGCAGCCGCTCCCGCAGCGGATGCCGCTCCACGCTCTCGGCCAGTTCGTCGATCAGGTCGGCTGCCTGGTGCAGCCGCAGTTCGACGTCGACGCAGTCCTCCAGCGTGGCGATGCGCTGCTCGTCGAGGGCCTGCGCCCGGCGCCGTACGCGTCGGCTGGCGATCCCGCTCAGCGCCGGGCCGCGCCAGAGGGCCAGCGCGGCCCGGTAGTGCTGGCGCGCCTCGGTGGGCTGGCCGGCGGCCACGGCGGCCCGACCGGCCTCGACCGTACGGGCGAAGGCCGCCGCGTCCAGATCGGCCGGGTCGACCCGGATGCCGTAGCCGACCGGGTCGGTGACGATGGTCTCGGGCGGCAGCCCGAGCAGGGCGAGCCGCTGCCGCAGCCGCGACACGCAGATCTGGAGCTGGGCGCGGGCGGTGGCCGGCGGTCGCTCCTCCCAGAGCGCGTCGACCAGTTCCTCGATGGGCACCACCCGGCCGTTGCGCAGCAACAGCATGGCGAGCACGGTCCGGTCCCGGCCCGCGGTGACGGTGGCCTCGCCATCGCCCACCCGCAGGGGTCCCAGGATCCCGAACCGCATCTGCTTCCCGTACGCCTTCCTGTGCAACTTCGAGCAGAGTAGCCCGGCGGTCACAGGTCGCCGCGCCCGGACGATAGCGATCTGATAGCGGATCGACAGCGCCAGCCCCGAGACTCTTCCCGGGTTGTCGGCGACGACATCCGACGGGGGCGGTGCGCCCGCTGGGAATCCCCCCTCCCGGCGGGCGCACCGACGTCATTGAGCGGGACGACGGCTGCCACGGCCTGGCCGAAAGTCGGGGGCGACCCACGCAGTTATTCACTTAAGATCGTGAAAATTCCTTCACTCCATTCGGAGGCACTCACCTTGCACGTCAACGGGGGTTCCCCCGGCGTGCCCACCGCACGCCGGTGGCGCGTACCGCGCCGTTTCCTCACCATGGGCCTCTCGGCCCTGCTCACCACCGCAGGCGCCCTGGCCGTCACCGGCCAGCCGGCCGCTGCCGGCGTGAGCCGCTGGGTCGTGCCGACCAGCATGAGTTACATCGACGCTCGCCAGCCCACGACGGCCTTCCCGATCGCCGCCGGCGCGGAAGCGCCGGTCGGGACCTGGGAGGCGGACGGGGCCAAGCACACCTCGCGGGCCTACTTCACCTTCGATCTCACGCCCTACCTGGGCAAGGAGATCGTCAACGCCGAGCTGCAGACGGGCGAGACCGCGGTCGACGACTGCACCAAGCCGCGCGAGCTGGAGCTGTGGCGTACCGACACCCCGGCGGCCACCCCCACCTGGGCGGACGCCCCAGCGGTCCGCGAGAAGGTCGGCGATCTGGCCCCCGACTTCACCCCGTGCCCCGCGAGCTATCTGGAGATGCTGGTCACCGCGGCGGTGCAGCGGGCTGTCGACGAGGGGCGGGACTCGCTCACCCTGATGGCCCGGATCGCCGGGGACCACGAGGAGGGCAAGCACCTCAGCCGGCGGATCAAGCGGCCGGGCATCTCGCTGACCGCGAACGCCGCACCGAACGTGCCGGGGAAGCTGACCGTCTCGGGCCTGGCCTGCGCCGACGGCCTGCGGATCGGCACCACCACGCCGACCTTCTCGGCCGAGGTGACCGACCCCGACATGGTGGACGGCCACGCAGGCGACCAGGTGACGGCCACCTTCGCCTGGTGGCCGGTCGACCGGCCGGAGCAGCGGACCGAGTGGACGTCGTACTCGAGGTA
Source organism: Micromonospora sp. NPDC007230 (assembly GCF_042869115.1). Taxonomy (NCBI): domain Bacteria; kingdom Bacillati; phylum Actinomycetota; class Actinomycetes; order Micromonosporales; family Micromonosporaceae; genus Micromonospora; species Micromonospora sp. NPDC007230. The sequence continues at coordinate 483,856 of NZ_JBIAFE010000001.1, forward strand.
CGCGCCGGCCCGGTTCACCTACGCGGTCCAGCCCGGGCTGATGGTCAACGCCGGCACGTACGCCTTCGCGGTGAAGGCCGCCGACCAGCGGGCGGACTCCGGCTGGTCGCCGGAGTGCCGGTTCACCGTCGACACCAAGGTCCCGCCGACGCCCAAGGTCACCTCGACCGACTACCCGTCCGGCTGGAACTGGCCCGGGTCCGGCGGCGTCGGCATCCCCGGCCAGTTCACCTTCACCGCCACCGGCGCCGACGACGTCGCTGGTTTCCGGTACGGCTTCTGGTACGCGACGACGTACGTCGCCGCCGACGCGACGGGCACTGCGACGGTCTCCATCACGCCGGAGCAGGACGGCCCGACCCGCCTGTACGTGCAGACCGTGGACAAGACCGGCAACCGCTCCCCGGACACCGTCTACGAGTTCATCGTGCGCAACACGGCGCCGACGGTCACCGATGGCGACCCGGATGCGCGGCTGGGCCACCCCCGCACCTTCACGTTCGCGCCGAACATGACGGGCGTGGTGGAGTATGTCTGGCAGCTCAACGACGGCGCGGAGCACACCGTGGGGGCCGACGCCGAGGGCCGGGCCACCGCCGTGGTGACGCCGACGACGGCGTGGAACACCCTGCACGTACGCAGCCGCACCCGGGATGGCCTGGTCTCCGGGGACGCCGCCTACAACTTCTACGTCCGGAGCGAGCCCCTGGTCAGCTCGGCGCAGTGGCCGCTGGACGGGTCGGTCGGCGCGCCGGTCGGCACCAAGGGCAGCTTCGTCTTCAAGCCGGGCATGGACGGCGTCGCCGAGTACGTCTACTCGATCAACTGGGGTGAGCAGGTGACCGTGCCGGCCGGCGAGGACGGCAGCGCGACAGTCAGCTACACCCCGGAGTCGGCGTACTGGCACAGCATCCAGGTGTTCAGCCGGACCGCCGACGGCGACGAGTCGGCCACCGCCGACCTGTCGTTCGAGGTGGCCTCGCTCGCGCCGACGGCCGAGTCCGCGGTCTACCCCCGCAACGGCACCGGCGGTGGCCCGGGCGTGCCGGGCACCTTCACCTTCCGCCCGCACGAGGGCAGCACCGGTGTCACCTCGTACGTCTACACGTTCCGCGGCGAGCCGGAGCGGACCGTCGCGGCGGGATCGGACGGCACGGCCACCATCGAGTGGACGCCGAGCGGTACCTACGACGAGATGTGGGGCGGCTGGACCGAGCTGCAGGTGCGGGCCCGGACGGCCGACGGGGTGACCACTGATCCGGACTTCTACTCGTTCCGCGTGGACCCGCTGAGCCCGATGGTCTCCTCCGATGTGTTCATCTGGGGCGGCACCGCGACGGTCGGCACAACCGGTGATTTCACCTTCACCGCCCAGCTGCCCGGCACCACCGAGTTCGTCTACTCGTTCGACGGGGGCCCAGAGCAGATCGTGGCTGCCGATGTGGCCGCCACGGCCCGGGTGGGCTGGACCGCTGGGTCGCCGTACAACCACGAGCTGGTCGTGCGCAGTCGCACCGCGGCCGGGGTGACGTCCGGCCCGGCGTACTACCAGATCTGGATCGACCAGGGCTGACCACGGACAACCGAAGGGGCGCCGGGTGGATTCCACCCGGCGCCCCTTTCGGGTCCGCGTCAGCGCCGCCCGACGGTGAGCACCGGCTTGGTGACCTCGGCGAAGAAGTCGTTGCCCTTGTCGTCGACGACGATGAACGCGGGGAAGTCCTCCACCTCGATCTTCCAGACCGCCTCCATGCCGAGCTCGGGGTATTCGAGCACCTCGACGTGCTTGATGCAGTCCTGGGCGAGCCGGGCGGCCGGGCCGCCGATCGAGCCGAGGTAGAAGCCGCCGTGCTGGTGGCAGGAGCGGGTGACCTGGGCCGAGCGGTTCCCCTTGGCCAGCATCACCATCGACCCGCCGGCCGCCTGGAACTTCTCCACGTACGCGTCCATCCGGCCGGCCGTGGTCGGGCCGAACGAGCCGGAGGCGTAGCCCTCGGGGGTCTTGGCCGGACCGGCGTAGTAGACGGCGTGGTCGCGGAGGTACTGCGGCATCGGCTCACCGGCGTCCAGCCGCTCGGCGATCTTGGCGTGTGCGATGTCCCGGGCCACCACCAGCGGGCCGGTCAGCGACAGCCGGGTCTTCACCGGGTACTTCGACAGCTCGGCGCGGATCTCGTCCATCGGCCGGTTGAGGTCGACCCGGACCACCTCGGACGCGTCGAGCTGCGCATCGGTCACGTCGGGCAGGTAGCGCGCCGGGTCGGTCTCCAGCCGCTCCAGCCATACCCCGGACGGAGTGATCTTGGCGACGGCCTGCCGGTCGGCGGAGCAGGAGACGGCGATCGCCACCGGGCAGGAGGCGCCGTGCCGGGGCAGCCGGACCACCCGCACGTCGTGGCAGAAGTAGCGCCCGCCGAACTGCGCGCCGATGCCGAAGTTGCGGGTCAGCTCCAGCACCTCGGCCTCCAACTCCAGGTCACGGAAGCCGTGCGCGCTCATCGAGCCGGAGGTGGGCAGGGTGTCCAGGTACTTGGCGGAGGCGTACTTGGCGGTCTTCAGCGCATACTCGGCGGAGGTGCCGCCGATGACGATGGCCAGGTGGTAGGGCGGGCAGGCCGCGGTGCCGATCAGCCGCAGCTTCTCCTCCAGGAACTGCATCATCCGCGTCGGGTTCAACAGCGCCTTGGTCTCCTGGTAGAGGTAAGACTTGTTGGCCGACCCGCCGCCCTTGGCCATGAACAGGAACTTGTACGCGTCCGGGTGCCCGTCCGGGTCCTCGGCGTAGAGCTCCACCTGGGCGGGCAGGTTGCTGCCGGTGTTCCGCTCCTCCCACATGGTCAGCGGGGCGAGCTGCGAGTAGCGCAGGTTCAGCCGGGTGTACGCCTGGTAGACGCCGCGCGAGATGGCCTCGGCGTCGGTGCCGTCGGTGAGCACGTGCCGGCCGCGCTTGCCCATCACGATCGCGGTGCCGGTGTCCTGGCACATCGGCAGCACCCCGCCGGCGGCGATGTTGGCGTTGCGCAGCAGGTCCAGCGCGACGAACCGGTCGTTCGGCGAGGCCATCGGGTCGTCGATGATCGACCGGAGCTGGGCCAGGTGCGCCGGGCGCAGGAAGTGGGCGATGTCGTGCATCGCCTCGGCGGTCAGCGCGGTCAGCGCGGAGGGCTCCACGGTGAGGAAGCGACGGCCACCCGGGCCGTTGACGACGTCGACGCCCTCGTCGGTGACCAGGCGGTATTCGGTGTGGTCGGGACCGGTCGGCAGCAAGGGGGCGTACGAGAACGCGGCGGCACTGCTCATGACGGAAAAGCCTAGGGCAGCGGCGTCGATCGGTGGCACCCGCCGGGGGCGTCCTGGGATGCCGCTCTCACCCGCCGTTGCCCGCCGAGTCGCACAGCTCCCGCTTCGGTCCGCAGTTCCCCTGATCCGACGGGGGGACAGAGGTGCTGCCATCCGGGTTCGGGCCGGGCGCGCCGTCGTCGTTGACCGGCGGGGGCGCCACCGACGTTCCGGCGCCCCAGCGGACGTACCCGATCTCCCGACCCTCCCCGATGATCATGCCGTTCGGGCCGACCGCCAGGGCGTTCGCCGAGGTGCGCAGCACGGCGAGCTCCCGTCCGGTACGCGGGTCGACCGCGACCAGCCGGGACGGCTTCTCCTCGCCGATCACCGCCGCGTACGGGGTGAGGGCCGCCCCGCTCTTCGATCCGGCGGCCCGGGTCCACCGGTTTTGGTCGACCGACAGCTCCCGGCCGAGGATCGAGCGCTTGTCCGCGCTGCGCACCAGCGCGTACCGGTCGTCGACGGCGAGCAGCTTCTCACCGTCCGCGCCGACGTGGAGCAGCCGGCCGTCGTACCCGTCGAGCACCGCCTCGCGGCCGTCCGGGGCGACCCCGATCAGCACGTTCCGGGCACCCTGCGGGTCCTCCCGCTGCACGCAGCCGGCGTAGTCCGCGGTCCGCAGGTTCACCCCGCTGCGCTGCCACACCTGCCGGCCGGTCGCCGGGTCGACGGCGGAGACGGCGAAGTAGCAGCTGCCGTCCCGGGAGGTGGCGTTGATCCGGAGCAGCCGGCCGCCGATCACGGCCAGCCGCTCCTCCCGGCCGGGCTGGACGTTCTGCAGCACCCGGCCGGTGGCCGTGTCCACCACGTGCACCCGCCCGTCGACGGGGAAGCCGAGCAACGGCGGGACGTCCTCCGGCCCGGCCACGCCGCCGTCGATCCGGGGAGCGCTCAGCCGCCGGGTGCCGAGCAGGTCCGGGTTGTCGGCGAGCAGCCCGCTGTGCACGCCGGGCAGGAAGGCGGTCCACAGCGGCTTGGTGCCGCGCGGTTCCCAGGCGCTCAGCGTGCAGTCGGTGGCGTCCGCGCAGCGCGCGTCGAGCAACAGGTTCCGGTAGGTCCAGACCGCTACCGCCCGGTCGTCGCTCCGGCGCACCGCACCGCTGGTCGGGTCGAGCAGTTCGTACCCCTTCACGAGGAGCTTGCCCACGGCGACGACCGGGTCCCGGTCGCCGCCGGCGACCGCCGCCCAGTCCGCCTTGCGCTCCCAGAGCTGGGTGCCGGTGGCCAGGCTGCGCGCCTCGACCCGGGTGCGTTGCTCGACGACGACGGTGTCGCCGGCGATGGTGACGCTCTTCGGCGTGCCGCCGACCCGCTGCTGCCAGACCACGTCCGGCTCGGCGATCGGCTCGCTCCGGTCGACCCAGTCCCACATGGTCGGGAACGGGTTCCACACGCCGGTGGCGGCGAGCACGATCACGGTGATGAGCCCCAGCAGCAACCAGCCGCGTACGCCAAGGCCCTTCACACCGCACACGGTAGCGACGATCACCGCGCCGCCGAGCCCGCGCGGCTGCGTGTCGCGCCGGTTTCTGCGCCGGCCAGCGTGTTAAGAGGGGCGCCGGGCCGCGTAAGGCGTCAGGCCGGGGCCCGGCGGGCGGCGGAGCGGACCAGGGGAAGCGTGCGGTAGGGGATCTGCTCGGCGAGCGCGATGATCGTGGAGGCGCGCCGGATCCCCTCCGACGAGACGATCTGGTCGATCACCCGCTGCAGGTCGGTGTTCGACCGGGCCACGATCCGGCAGAGCAGGTCGCTGGAGCCGGTGATGGTGTGCGCCTCCAGCACCTCGGGGATGGCGGCCAGGTGCGCGGTGACCGGATCGTGGCCGTGCCGCTGGCTGATCTCCAGGGTCACGAAGCTGGTCACCCCGAAGCCGATCGCGGCCGGGGCGATGTCCGGGCCGAAGCCGACGATCACCCCCCGGTCGACCAGCTTGTCGAGCCGAGCCTGGACGGTGCCCCGGGCCACGCCGAGCCGGCGGGAGCACTCCAGCACCCCGATCCGCGGCTCCTCGGCGAGCAGTTCGAGCAACCGCGCATCCAGTTCGTCGAGCTGTACATCCTGACCAGCGTTCATGGGGTTTCACTTTACGGATTGCACAAGCTGACCAGCAATTCTGGCAACTGTTGCCCAACCGCGGCGGGAAAGCAATCCTCGCCACAACAGCAGTCAACGGCGGCCCACGAGGCCGGCCGGTACGCAAGGGAGGCCACCATGACCCAGGCGATCGACCGACCCCAGTCGACCGAGGAGGTCGACGTCGACGCCCTCGTCGGCGCCGTCGACCACGACATCAGCCGGGACCCGTTCCCGGTCAAGGGTCTCGACCACGTGCACTTCCTGGTGGGCAACGCCAAGCAGGCCGCCCACTACTACTCCACCGCGTTCGGCATGACCTGCGTGGCGTACCGGGGCCCGGAGCAGGGCTACCGGGACCACGCCCAGTACGTGCTGACCAGCGGCTCGGCCCGGTTCGTGCTGACCGGCGTGGTCCGCCCGGACGCCGAGGGCGCCGAGCACGTGGCGAAGCACAGCGACGGCGTCTCCGACATCGCGCTGGAGGTGCCGGACGTGGACGCCGCGTACGCCCACGCCACCGCCCAGGGCGCGACCGGCCTGGTCGAGCCGCACGACCTCAGCGACGAGCACGGCACCGTCCGGCTGGCGGCCATCGCCGCGTACGGCGACACCCGGCACACCCTGGTCGACCGGTCCCGCTACACCGGCCCGTTCCTGCCCGGCTTCGTGGCCCGCGGCCCGATCGTGGACCGGCAGCCGATGATCGACGCGGGCATCCAGCCGAAGCGCTTCTTCCAGGCCGTCGACCACGTGGTCGGCAACGTGGAGCTGGGCCGGATGGACGAGTGGGTCGAGTTCTACAAGCGCGTCATGGGCTTCAGCAACATGGCCGAGTTCATCGGTGACGACATCGCCACCGACTACTCGGCGCTGATGAGCAAGGTGGTCGCGAGCGGCACCCGCAAGGTGAAGTTCCCGCTCAACGAGCCGGCCGTCGCCCGCAAGAAGTCGCAGATCGACGAGTACCTGGAGTTCTACCAGGGCCCGGGCGCCCAGCACATCGCCGTGGCCACCAACGACATCCTGGCCAGCGTCGACGCCATGCGGGCCGCCGGCGTCGAGTTCCTCGACACCCCGGACTCCTACTACGAGGACCCGGAGCTGCGCGCCCGGATCGGCAAGGTGCGGGTGCCGATCGAGGAGCTGCAGTCCCGCAAGATCCTGGTCGACCGGGACGAGGACGGCTACCTGCTCCAGATCTTCACCAAGCCGGTGCAGGACCGTCCGACCGTCTTCTTCGAGCTGATCGAGCGGCACGGCTCGCTCGGCTTCGGCAAGGGCAACTTCAAGGCCCTGTTCGAGGCCATCGAGCGGGAGCAGGAGAAGCGCGGCAACCTGTAACACTGTCCGCGTGACCCAGCCTCCCTCGAACGCGTATCCGCCGCCCGCCGGGCCCCCGCCCGCGGGCGGCGGCTTCGCGCCCCCTTCCGGACCGCCGTACGCGCCCCCCGCGCAGTACGCCCCGCCGGCGTACGCCGGGCTGCCGGGGTACCCCCCGCCCGCGCATCCGCCGTACCCGGGATTCGTGCCGCCGGCGCTGGCGCCGAACGGTCAACCGCTCGCCAGCTTCACCGACCGGCTGCTCGCCTGGCTGATCGACACCGCGGTGGCGAGCGCCCTCGCCATGGTGCTCTTCCTGCCGGTCTTCGTCTGGCTGGTGGTCCGGATGGTGGACCAGATGCCGCCGCCCGGCCCGGACGGGACGGTGGCCGAGCTCGACCCGTCGGTGCTCATCACCGACGTCTTCCTGCCGGTGCTCCTCGCCGAGCTGGGGATCTTCGCGCTCCTGCTCGTCTTCTACTGGCTCTACCACGTGGAGTACGCCCACCGGACCGGCCAGACGCTCGGCAAGAAGGTGATGAAGATCCGCATCGTCCCGGTCGAGCCGGGCGCCACCCTGACCCGGGGCGCGCTGGGCAAGCGGTACCTGGTGGAGTTCGTCGCCGGCTCGCTGGTGCCGTTCCTCAACTACCTCGACGGCTTCTGGCAGCTCTGGGACAAGCCCTGGCAGCAGTGCCTGCACGACAAGTTCGCCGGAACCGTCGTCGTTAAGGTTGCACCGTGAGCGTGAGGAGTGAGCCGGGTTTGCGAGCCCCGCAGTCGCGAACTGAGATGGCACCGTGAGCGTGAGGAGTGAGCCGGGTTTGCGAGCCCCGCAGTCGCGAACTGAGATGGCACCGTGAGCGAGCGCAACGAGGCACGACCGTGAGCGTGGAACCCGGCTGGCACGTGGACCCCGCCGACCCCGAGACCCGACGGTACTGGGACGGCGAGGGCTGGATCGGCGCGCCGATCCCTGTCGACGCCACCCCGCCCGAGGGCCCGCCGCCACCCGAACCGTCCCCCGCCGCCGCGCCGGCCCCCACCGCCCCGGCCCAGCCCCCCGCCGCGCCGTATCCAGGGCAGCCGGTCGGCGGGCCGTACCCCGGGCAGCCGACCGCCGGGCCATACCCTGGGCAGCCGGTCAGCGGGCCGTACCCCGCGCAGCCGGTCGGCGGGCCCTACCCCGGGCAGCCGGTCGGCGGGCCGGCCCAGTGGCCGGGGCAGGCGAGCGGACCGGGCCAGCCGGCGGGACCGCCGCCGGGCTGGCCGTACCCGACCTGGCCGGTACGCCCGCCCGCGCCGCAGCCGCACGGGCTGCCGCTCGCGTCGTACGGCGCGCGGCTGGTCGCCCGGCTGATCGACCTCGGCGTGGTGTTCCTGCTCAACGTCGTGGTGAACGGCTGGTTCGTCTGGCACCTCCTCGGGGCGTGGGCCGCTCCGTGGCAGGAGTACTGGCACCGGGTCAACACGGGTGACCTCAGGAACACCGAGCCGCTGCCACCCCCCAGTGAGCAGGCCACCGGGCTGCTGGTCGCCATCCTGCTGATCGCCACCGCGCTCTGGTACGCGTACGAGGTGCCCTCGATGGCCGCCCGGGGACAGACCTTCGGCAAGCGGGTGATGGGCGTCCGGGCGCTGCCGATCGAGGCCGACCAGCCGCTCGGCTTCGGCCGGGCCACCCGGCGGTGGAGCACCCTCGGCCTGCCGACGCTGCTCTGGTACTGCTGCGGCTTCGGCCTGCTGCTGCAGTTCGTCGACGCGGTCTCCCCGCTCTTCGACCAGCCGCTGCGCCAGGCGCTGCACGACAAGCGGGCGCAGACCGTGGTGGTCCAACTCCCCCGCATCAGGCCCGAAACCCGTACCACCTCGCGCGACAGCGCCAATCCCCCGGGAGACACCCCATGACCGACACCGGACGTCACCAGCCTCCGCTGCGGCTGACCCGCGCCGACCTGGACGCGCTGCCCAACTACGTGCCCGGGCGCAGCCCGGCCGACCTGGCCCGCGAGCTGGGCCTGCCCGAGGCGATCAAGCTGGCCAGCAACGAGGTTCCCTACGGCCCGCTGCCGGGCGTGGTGGAGGCGGTCGCCGAGGCGATGGCCGGCTCGCACCGCTACCCGGACATGGGCGTGGTGGCGCTGCGCCAGGCTCTCGCCGAGCGGTGCGGCGTGGATCCCGACCGGATCGCCACCGGCTGCGGCTCGGTGGCGCTGGCCGAGCACCTGGTCCGGGCCACCTGCCTCCCCGGTGACGAGCTGCTCTACTCGTGGCGGTCGTTCGAGGCGTACCCGATCATCGCGGCGACCAGCGGCGCGACCAGCGTGCGGGTGCCGAACGACGCCGGCCACGGCCACGACCTGGCCTCGATGGCGGCGGCGGTGACCGACCGGACCCGGATGATCCTGGTCTGCAACCCGAACAACCCGACCGGCACGGCGGTCCGCAAGGCGGAGCTGGACCGGTTCCTCGACACGGTGCCGGACGACGTGCTCGTGGTGATCGACGAGGCGTACCGGGAGTTCGTGACGGACCCGGAGGTGCCGGACGGCCTGAGCTACCTGGACCGCCCGAACGTGGCCGTGCTGCGCACCCTCTCCAAGGCGTGGGGGCTGGCCGGCCTGCGGATCGGCTGGCTGGTCGCCGAGCCGAGCGTGGCCGCCGCCGTCCGCAAGGTCGTCACGCCGTTCTCCACCAGCCTGGCCGCCCAGGCCGGCGCGCTCGCCGCGCTGGCCCAGGCCGACGAGGTCGAGCGCCGCTGCGCGCTGGTCGTCGCGGAGCGGGACCGGGTCACCGAGGCGGTGCGCAAGCTCGTCCCGGACGTGCCGGCCAGCCAGGCCAACTTCGTCTGGCTGCCGCTCGGCGAGCGGGCCGTCGAGTTCGGCCGGGCGTGCGAGGCGCGGGGCGTGATCGTCCGGCCGTTCCCGGGCGACGGGGTCCGGGTCACCATCGGCACCCCGGCCGAGAACGACGCCTTCCTGGCCGCCGCCGAGGCGGCGCTGGCCTGACTGAAGGACGGCCCCCGGCGGTGCGGGGCCCCGCCGACCACACCGCCGGCTCGGCCGCCCCGCAGCGGTCGGCGGAGCCGGCGGTCAGGGGGACGTTCCCGTCGCCGCCAGCAGCACCGCCTCCGGCATCAGGTAGTACGCCTGGTCGTCGTCGTCCGGGGTCGCCCGCTGCCGGACCCGCTCCACGGCGACGTAGCCGTCCGCCGCGTACGCCCGGCCGGGCATCCAGCCGACCCCGTCGTGGCCGAGGTCCAGGACGAAGCGGGACCGTTCCGCACCGGTCGCCGGATCGAGGGTGACCAGCTCGTTCCGCTCGGTCAGCAGGTGCACCCGGCCCGGCTCGACCGCGATGATCCGTATCGGCCCCAGGTCCGCCCGGCGCCACAGCTCCTTGCCGGTGCGCGCGGAGCGGCCCGTGATCAGCCCCGCCGACGTGCCGACAGCCCACTCGCCGTCGAGTTCGGTGTCCGTGCCGTCGAGGGCGGGCGCGGCGACCGGGTCGCCCGGGCCGACCAGCCAGCCCCGACCGGTGCCGTCGCCGGGGCCGGAGACCCGCAGCCCCCGGCAGTTCGAGTGCCCGTCCCGGCAGCCCACGGGGGCCACCACCAGGTCCTCCGGGCCGCCGGGCGGCTGCCAGCGGGTACGTACCGCGCCGGTGGCGGCGTCCCGGAACTCGACCCGCGCCGGGCCGTCGCAGGCGTCCACCGCGAGCAGCTCGCCGGCCACCGTGGTCCCCACCTCGGTACGGCAGTCGCCGCCGACGTCGGCCCGCCAGAGCCGCCGGCCGTCGGCCAGGTCGTACCCGCCGACCCGGCCCGGGCCGGCCGCGACCAGCACCCGCCGGCCGTCGGCGGTACGGGTGGCGTACAGGCCGGCCGGGTCCCAGACAGTCGAGGCGTAGGTCCGGCGGGGCTTCGGCACCGCTCCCGGCACCGGCCCGTCGGCCCGCCAGGCGACCCGTCCGGTACGCGCGTCGAGCGCCACGAGGAGCCCGTCCGACCAGCGGCTGACCACGGTGGTGTCGTCGGCGAGCACCCCGACGAGCTGCGCCGGCCAGCGGCGGTACGACCAGAAGGGGGTCACCCGGTGCTGCCCGTCGACCGGCTGGTCGGCGTACACCTGGCGGTTGCCGGCGTAGACGCGGAGCCGGCCGTCCACGACCAGCGGCGCCACCGGCAGGCGGCCGATCACCCCGGTCTGCGGGCTCGGTGCCGGCGGGTACGCGCCCCGGGCGACCGTGTCGACCTCGGCGGGCGCGAGCACCCGGTAGGCCACGGCGGCCGCCGCGCCGACGGCCAGCACCGCCGCGAGCGCCATCGTGATCCACCGCCGCCCCTCGGGCCACCTCATGCCGCACCTCCGCCCGGCACCCTACCCACCGGCGGCGCCAGGTCCCAGCGAGGTGGGGCGGGTCAGGCGGCCTCTGCCGAGCGGGTGGGCCCGACGGCCTGCGCCAGGTCGGCGAGGTCCCGCCGGAGCGCCCCCTCCACGGCCCGGGCGGCCAGGCCGCCGAGGATCAGGGCCAGCATCCGGCCGTATCGTGCGGTCGGCACGGCCTCCTGCTCGACGGTGACCTCGGTGCAGCCGCGCCGCCGGCGCTCGACCCTCCGCAGCGTCCAGGTGATCCGGTAGTCCGCGCCGGCACCCCGCGAGCTGAGCACCAGCCGTCCCGGGGCGACCGCCTCGACCACCACGAACTCCTCCGGCGCCTCGGCGCCGTCCGGCCGGACCCGGGTCTCCCGCCAGGCGGTGCCGGGCCGGAAGTCCCCGGGGGTGAGGACGTCGACCGCGCCGACGGCGGAGAGCCACCGGGAGCGCGCGGGCAGATCGGTGAGGAGCCGCCAGACCTCGACATCCTGCGCTTCGATGAATGCGGAAACCGTGACCGTCGACATGGCACCTCCCGTGTCGTCCACGGTACGGCGCGTGAACGGGAAACGGGGAGCCTGGGGTGACATTTCCACCACCGGTGCCCGGGGGCAGGACACCGGGCGTGCGGCGGGCGGGGGTCAGCGACGGAACGCGTCGGCCCGGATCGCGGTGACGAACGCCGTCCAGCCCGGCGGGCGGACCGCCAGCCTCGGCCCGCTCCGATCCTTCGAGTCGCGCACCCCCACCACGCCGTACGCGGCGACCACGTTCGTCGCCACCTCGACACAGAGACCCTGGTCGTTGGAGCGGCTGCTGGTGCGCCAGACGGCGCCGGTCAGCTCGGTCATCCTCGTTCCCTCCTGTTCCGCTCGGGTGCGCCCCGGCCCGCACCGCCGGGGCGTACCGGATCCCGGACGATCAACGCGGGACGCAACGGCCCCGGTCGCACAGCCGGTGCGACCGGGGCCGGAGGGTGAAGACCCTGCTCAGCGGGGCGGAATGATGGTGCCGGTGACCTCGCCGAGGGCGATGGTGGTGCCGTCCCGGCCCGGGGCGGTGGCGGTGACGGTGACGGTGTCGCCGTCCTCCAGGAAGGTGCGGGTGGTGCCGTCGGCGAACTTGACCGGCTCGGTCCCGCCCCAGGTCAGCTCCAGGAACGAACCGACCTGGCCGCGCTCCGGGCCGGAAACCGTGCCGGAGGCGTAGAGATCCCCGGTACGCAGCGACGCCCCGTTGACCGTGAGGTGGGCGAGCTGCTGGGCCGGGGTCCAGTACATGGTGGCGAAGGGCGGCTCGCTGACCCGCTCGCCGTTCCACTCCACCGACAGCGTCAGGTCCAGCCCGAGGTGCGGGACGTCCTGCAGATAGCCCTGCACCGGCGGGTCCTGGTCGGGGGCGGGGACGAAGGCGTCGGCCAGCGCGTCCAGCGGGGTCACCCACGCCGAGACCGAGGTGGCGAAGGACTTGCCCAGGAACGGGCCGAGCGGCTGGTACTCCCAGGCCTGGATGTCGCGGGCGGACCAGTCGTTGACCAGCACCACGCCGAAGACGTGGTCGGCGAAGTCCGCGACGGACACCCGGTCGCCGAGCCGGCTCGGCAGGCCGACCACGAAGCCGACCTCGGCCTCGATGTCCAGGCGTACGGAGGCGCCGGTGGTCGGGCCCTGCGGGGTGGCCCGCTGCCCGGTGGGCCGGACCACCGGGGTGCCGGAGACCACCACCGTGCCGGCCCGGCCGTGGTAGCCGATCGGCACGTGCTTCCAGTTCGGCAGCAGCGGCGGCTGGCCCGGCCGGAAGATCTGCCCGATGTTGGCCGCGTGGTGCTCGGACGAGTAGAAGTCGACGTAGTCGGCCACCTCGAACGGAAGCAGCAGCTCCGCCTCGCGCAGTGGCACCAGCAGCGGCTCCACCGCCGGGCGGTGCGCGGCGTCGGTGAGCTGCTCGGTGACCCGCTGCCGGACGGCGGTCCACTGCGGACGGCCGAGCGCCATGAACTCGTTCAGCGTGGGCCGGCCCAGCGCCCCGGCCGCCAGCACCAGGCCGGCGGCCTCCGCGCCGGCCAGGTCCAGCACGAAGTCGCCGATGCGTACGCCGATCCGCGGCTCGCGGTCGCCGTGCCGGAACACCCCGTACGGCAGATTGGTCACCCCGTACGCCGAACCCTCGGCACCCGTCACCCAGGTCATTCCTGAAAGCCCCCGTTCACCAGCCCCAGCCGGATCAGATCGGTCAGTGGTTCCTCGATGCTGCACGAGCCGTACCCGACCCAGAGCGGGCGCTCGGTGTCCCGGTGCGCCCGGATCAGCTCTACCACCCGTACCGGGTCGGTGGCGGCGAGCAGCTCGGCGACCGCGTCCACCTCACCGCCGACGGTGGCGGCGAGCGCCGCGGCGAGCACGTTGACGAAGCCGTGGTGGGTGAAGCCGGTCTCCGGATCCCGGTGGCGGATCGCGTGGTGCAGCCCGGCGGTCAGCTTGAACGGCAGCTGCCGGTCCCGGCAGGCGCAGATCACCGCGGCCAACTCGACCGGGGTGGGGAAAAGCTCGGCGGCCAGCCCGCCGGTGCGGAACTTGGCCGCGACCGGCAGCCCGCCGGCCCGCGCCTCGGCGAGCGTGTCCAGGGCACCCAGCAGGCCGAAGGTCAGCGGGATCTCCGCGTAGACCCGGGTGCCGTCGAGCCGCTCGGCGAGTTTCAGCAGCTCGGTCAGGCCGGGCTGCGGGTCCTCACCGCGCTTGGCGACCGGCACCTCGATCTGCCGGGCCGTGACCCCGTCCGGCGCGAGGAACGACAGCGCGAAGGGCACGCCCGCGACGCCGGTGTCGCCGATCAGGCCGGTGACGAATCCCTCCGCCGGATCGACCAGCCCGCTGAGTTCACCGGCGGCGACGGCGGAGGCGGGCAGCAGGAGCGGGCCGACGAGGTCGGCATACCAGGCGGTGCGATGCCCCCGGTGGGCGACCACCGCCTCCGGCAGCGCGGCGCTGCCGGGCGGGAAGACCGCAGCGTCGTCCACCAGGCCGGCGAAGAGTCGGGGCACCTGCGTTGACACGAGACAAGAATGTACGGGACGCTACGAGGAACGGACAACCGCGTCCGATTATCGGACGCTTCTGGCCGGAGAACGGGACATATCGGGAGGCGAGATGCCGTACTACCGCAGGGTCGGTGAGGTGCCCCGCAAGCGCCACACCCAGTTCCGTCAGCCCGACGGCACCCTCTACGCGGAGGAACTGGTCGGCCAGGAGGGCTTCTCCTCCGACTCGTCCCTGCTCTATCACCGGCACGCGCCGACCGCGATCGTCGCCGCCGAGGAGTTCACCCCGCCCGCCGTCACCCGGGTGCCGAACCTCCCGCTCAAGCCGCGCCACCTGCGTACTCACAAGCTCGACGGGGCCGGTGCCGACCCGGTGCTCGGCCGGCAGTACCTGCTCGCCAACGACGACGTGCGGATCGCGTACGTGCTGGCCGACCGGCCGTCCCCGCTGTTCCGGGACGCCACCGGTGACCACTGCCTCTATCTGGAAGCGGGCTCGCTGCGGGTGGAGTCGCCGTTCGGCGTGCTGGACGCGGTGGCCGGCGACTACGTCATCATCCCCACCTCGACCATCCACCGGCTGGTGCCCACCGGCGACGGGCCGGCCCGGCTGCTCGCCATCGAGGCGGCCGGGCACATCGGCCCGCCCAAGCGCTACCTCTCCGTACGCGGGCAGTTCCTGGAACACTCGCCCTACTGCGAGCGGGACGTCCGGGGGCCGGACGCGCCGCTGCTGGTGGACGACGAGGACGTCGAGGTGCTGGTCCGGCACCGTCGGGGTTGGACGAGGTACGGCTACGCCCACCACCCGTTCGACGTGGTCGGCTGGGACGGGCACCTCTACCCGTGGGCGTTCTCCATCCACGACTTCGAGCCGATCACCGGCCGGGTGCACCAGCCGCCGCCCGTGCACCAGACCTTCCAGGGCCCGAACTTCGTGATCTGCTCGTTCGTGCCGCGCAAGGTGGACTACCACCCGGACGCCATCCCGGTGCCGTACAACCACCACAACGTCGACTCCGACGAGATGCTCTTCTACACCGGCGGCAACTACGAGGCCCGGCGCGGTTCCGGCATCGAGCAGGGCTCGATCTCGCTGCACCCGTCCGGCTTCACCCACGGCCCGCAGCCGGGCGCGGCCGAGCGCTCCATCGGGGTGGACTTCTTCGACGAGCTGGCGGTCATGGTGGACACCTTCCGCCCGCTGGACCTCTGCGACGCCGCGTCGGCCTGCGAGGACGACGGGTACGCCTGGACCTGGGCGCGGCGGGTCAGTTGACCGGGCGGGTGAGGACGGCGAATTCGGCGACCAAGGTCACCGTGATGGTGGCCACCAGGGGCCAGGGGCCGCCGACCAGCGCGTAGAGGACCAGCAGCAGGGGCGCGGCGGCGACCGCGTAGACCGCCAGGGCGAGGCTGCGATCGGCCCGCAGCAGCCCGGGCAGGATGGTGTTCAGCAGGGCCGGCGTCCGGGCCGCGTACCGCCACACCACCAGCGCCCCGCCGAGCGCGGCCAGCACGGCGAGGACCCGGGAGAGACCCGGTGCGCCCGGGGCCAGGAAGGCCACCACCACGGTGGCGACCAGCGACCAACCGGCGCCGTAGAGCACCAGCCGGCGCAGGCCCGCGGAGATCGTCCGGCCGGCGTCGAGTCGCGCCGGGTCCATCGCCGCCGCCTGCGTCAGGTGCTCCAGCGCCTCCGCGTAGCGGCGCTGCTCCAGCCGGATCACGCCCATGTCGTGCCGCGCCTCGGCGAGCTGCGGGTCGAGCCGCAGCGCCTCCCGGTAAGCCCGCTCGGCCAGGTCGTACAGCTCCAGCCGGGCCGAGACCAGGCCGAGCACCAGGTGCGCCTGCGGTGCCTCGGGCGCCAGCTCCACCCCCCGCCAGGCGGCGTCGAGCGCCTGCTGCCCGTTCCGCGAGCCGGCCAGGATGGCGGCGGCGCTGCGCTGGGCGTACGGGTCGGTCGGGCCGAGCGCCAGGATCTCGTCCGCGGTGCTCGCGGCGGCCTTCCACCGTGCCAGGTCGACCAGGGCCATCCCGCGCGCCACCAGCGGCGGTACGGCCCCCGGCGCCGCGGCCACGGCCGCCTCGGCGGCGTCCAGCGCCTCGACCGCCCGGTCGGCGGCGAGGTGCACCTGGGCCAGCATGGTCAACGCCTCGGCGTTGCCGGGGCCGGTCGCGAGCGCCGAGCTGAGCTCCCCGGCGGCCTCGTCGTACCGGCCCAGCTCGGCGAGGAGCTGTGCGCGCTGGAGGTAGCCGTCGGCGGCGGACTGGTCGGGGGCGGCGTCACTCGGCATCCCGGCGAGCGTAGCCGCCCGCGCCCCGCCCCGCCGACCTACTCCGTCGGGGCCTCGTACACCAGGGCGACCGCGATGCCGGTCAGCCCTTCGCCACGGCCGGTGAAGCCGAGGCCGTCGGTGGTGGCGGCGGAGACGGTGACCGGAGCACCCACCGCCGCGGAGAGCACCCGCTGCGCCTCCTCCCGGCGCGGCCCGATCTTCGGCCGGTTACCGATCACCTGGACCGACACGTTGCCGATCCGGAACCCCGCGGCCTGGACCCGTCGGGCGCTCTCGGTGAGCAGGGCCACCCCGGAGGCACCCGCCCACTCCGGCTGGTCGACGCCGAAGTTCGCGCCCAGGTCGCCGAGGCCGGCGGCGGAGAGCAGCGCGTTGCAGGCGGCGTGCGCCGCCACGTCGGCGTCCGAGTGACCGGCCAGGCCGTCCTGGTCCGGCCAGTGCAGGCCGGCCACCCAGCACGGCCGCCCGGGCGCGAAGGCGTGCACGTCGGTGCCGATGGCCACCCGAGGAACGATCATGACCCGAGGGTACGCCCGGATCAGTCCAGCCAGCCGGAGACGTGGCTGTCGGGGACGGCGACGCGCTGGAGGTGATGCTCGGGGTGTCCAGCGTCAAACTAGGCGGCGGTGACCTGAAGGGTCTCGCCGTGGACATCGCGAAGCTGGCGCTAACCCGCCTGGCCGGCTGAGAGCAGGTGCTCGGCGAGGGCCAGGTCGAATGGCCGGGTGACCTTGAGGGCGTACTCCGAGCCGGGCACGCAGACCACCGGCACGCCCTGCTTCTCCACCAGGCCGGCGTCGTCGGTCAGCGGATCGCCGGCCGTCGCGTGGGCGGCGGTCAGCACCGCCCGGCGGAAGCCCTGCGGGGTCTGCACGGCCCGCAGGGCGGACCGGTCCACCGTGCCGAGGACCAGCTCGCCCGCGCCGACCTCCTTGATCGTGTCGACGACGGGCAGCACCGGGATCACCGCATCGTGCCCGGAGCGGACGGCTGCGGCCACCGACTCGATCAGCTCCGGCGGGGTCAGCGCGCGGGCCGCGTCGTGCACCAGGACGATCTCCGGGCCGGCGGGGACGGCGGCCAGCGCGGCGGCCACCGACGCCTGGCGCTCCGGGCCGCCGGGCACCACGATCACCGGGGCCACCGGCGCGAGCATCGCCTGGACCGAATCGACGTCGGCGGCCGGGGCGGCCACCACGACGGTGTGCACGGAGGGCGCCGCCGCGATCCGGCGTACTGCGTGCACCAGCAGCGGCTCGCCGGCGAGCGGGCGGAGCGCCTTGGGGGCGCCGGGGCCGAGGCGTACGCCGGCACCGGCCGCAGGAACAAGGACCGCGACGTCACCGCGCGGATTGAGCTGCGCGGTCACGTCGCGGTCCTCGGATTTCTTTGCTACGGGGTGGGTACCGACGATGCTGTGGACCTCAGGCCTCGGTCAGCACCTTGTCGAGCAGCGTCTCCGCCTCGTCCTTGGTGCTCTTCTCGGCCAGCGCGACCTCGCCGACGAGAATGTCGCGGGCCTTGGCGAGCATGCGCTTCTCACCCGCGGACAGACCCCGCTCCCGCTCCCGGCGCCACAGGTCGCGGACGACCTCGGCGACCTTCAGCGGGTTGCCGGAGGCCAGCTTCTCCAGATTCGCCTTGTAACGCCGCGACCAGTTGGTCGGCTCCTCGGTGTGCGGTGCGCGGAGCACGTCGAAGACCTTGCCGAGGCCCTCTTCGCCGACCACCTCACGCACACCCACGATCTCGGCGTTCTCAGCGGGCACCCGGACCGTCAGGTCACCCTGCGCGACCCTCAGGACGAGGTACTGCTTGGGCTCGCCCTTGATGACCCGAGTCTCGATTGCCTCGATGAGTGCGGCCCCGTGGTGGGGGTAAACAACGGTCTCGCCGACACTGAAAACCATAGGTTCGAAACCCCTTTCGCTGTGTCTAGGGTAACACGCTCAGGCACCGATGTCTCACCGCTGTCCTGACCGTTGGCGCAGCTCAGGGGCCCTGTGAGAGGTATTTCTTCAGCTTGACAGGCGGTCAAACCGACGGTTTCCACACGCTCCGTGACCAACGGATGACAACCCGATGCGGGTGACGGAGCGTGGATGTCTAGGGCGATGCGCTCCTCCCATGGTAGCCCGGGAATCCCGAGTGCGCCCAGGTGTGGCGGTACGCCGACCGGTGCGGGACCCTGGGAGGTGGACGCGACGTCCGCTCACCGAGACGGTTCCTGGGGGTCCGATGGGCATGCCTGACGCTGAAGGCCAAGGGCCGCCGGACGGGCTGCCCGACCTGCCCCCGGAGTGGGGTCGGGTGGTCGTCCCCGACGACGCCTCGGCCCTCGCCGAGGAGGCCCGGCAGGTCCGTCGCGAGCTGCGCCGCCGGACCGGCCGCACCGCCCGACCGGCCGGCCGCCCGCCGCTGGGGCTGCCACTGCTGGTCCTGCTGGTGTCCGTGTTGATCACCCTCACCGGGCTGGCCGCGGTCACCTGGCCCCGCTCCTCGCGCTCCGGCGGCAGTCCCACGGTCGTCCCCTACCCGAGCAACTGGGTGGCGGTCGGGCCGCTCCCCGCGCTGGACCTGGTCGGCGCCGACGAGTCCCCAGTGCCGCTGCGCAGCCTGCTGCCGGCGATGATCGTCCTGGTGGACGCCTGCGCCTGCGCCGAACAGGTCACCCAGGCGGCGGCCGCCGCACCCCCGGGCGTCACCGTGGTGACCGTCACCGAGGGCCGCCAGGCCGAGCCCGCCACCGCCCCCGGCGTACGCACCCTCGCCGACCCGGCCGGCGGTCTGCGCGCCTACTCACACCTCGCGGCCCGCCCCGGCACGGCCCCCGCGCTGCTGGTGGATCGGGAGGGCACCCTGGTGCGGGTCGTACCCGAGCTGGGCCAGGTCGAGCAGTATCGCGACGACCTGGCCCGTATCGCCGGCTGACCGACCGGTCAGGACCTGGTCAGGAGCCGGGCATCCAGGTCGACCTCGCCGTCGGCCACGGTGAACCGCACCAGCAGCGGGCCGCCACCGCCGGCGGTGAGCGGGCGGGCGAGCGGCGTCTCCGCACAGGTCGTGGTCAGTGGCGTGCTGTCCTGGTCCGAGCCGGAGTAGGCCACCGTCAACGTCCCCGGGCCGGTGCAGGACACCGCGAGCAGGTGGCGCTCGCCGGCCGACGGATTGGTCTGCCGGACCAACGGAGCGTCACCCGCGCCGAGGTGGGACCGCTCCGACCAGAGGGCGTGCGGGCTGAACGCCTCAGCGGCGGCGCCCGGCTCCTGATGGACGACCAGGCCCTCGTCCGGGTCGGCCTCCGGCCCCAGGGACACCTGTCCGGTGTCCGGGTCGACCAACACCCGCCTGGTGTCCGGGTCGGCCAGCCGCACCCCGGGCTCGAGGAAGGCATCCGCCGACGGGCTGGGTGAGGCGCCGGTCGGGCCGAGCACCGGTGCGGCCTGTCGCCACCACCAGCCACCGGCGGCCAGCCCGGCCACCGTCAGCCCGGCCAGCAACGCACCCCGTACCCGGTCGTCGGCGCCCATGCGGTCAGGGTAGCCGCGCGGCCCGGCCGGCACCGTCCCGCGCCACCGGCCGGTCACCCGGTGCGGTCGAGCAGGGCGGCGTACAGGGTCAGGCCCGGTCCGAACGCGAGCATCACGATCCGCTCCGGCGGCGTCTGGGCCCGGCGCAGCCGATCCAGGATCAGCAACACGGTCGGAGACGAACAGTTGCCGTGCTCGTCCAACGTGGCCCGGGACGCCGCGAGCGCGTCCGGCGGCAGGGCCAGTTCCGCGTCCACCACGTTGAGGATGCGCGGGCCGCCCGGGTGCACCGCCCAGCCGTCCACCTCGGAGACCGTCCGCCCGTGCCGGGCCAGCAGCTCGTCGACCAGCCCCCGGACGTGGCGCGAGAGCACCTGCGGGACCTTCGGCGACAGCCCCATCCGGAAACCGGTGTCGGTGACGTCCCAGGTCATGTGGTCGGCGGTCGAGGTGTCGGTGACCGAGGTGACCTCCCGCAGCGCGTACCCCCGGCCGCCGGGGACGAGCACGGCGGCGACCGCGGCGTCCGAGAAGAGCGCGTGCGAGACGATCTGCTGGGTGTCCACCCGGACGCCGGCGGGCTGGATGTGCAGGCTGGTCAGCTCGGCGCAGAGCAGCAGCGCCGGGCGGCCGCGGGCGCTGACGAAGTCGCTGGCCGCGCCGAGCCCGGGCAGGGCCGCGTAGCAGCCCATGTGGCCGACGAACATGCGCTGGGTGTCCGGGGCCATGCCCAGGTCCCGGGCGAGCAGGATGTCCAGCCCCGGGGTGGCGTACCCGGTGCAGGAACAGACCACGAACAGCCCGACGTCACCGGCGTCCAGTCCGGCGGCGGTGAGCGCACGGCCCACCGCCTCCTTGCCGAGCGGCAACGCCTCGACCTGGTAGCGCCGCATCCGACGCTCGGTCGGCCACTCGGAGACGTCCTCCAGCAGCGGGTTCACCGCCGCCTGTCGCCGGGACACCCCGGAGTTGGCGAAGATGCGCTCGGCCAGGGCGTGCGTGGTCCCGGAGAAATGCTTCGCGAAGAAGCCGTCCCAGAGCTCGTCCTGCGTCGTGGTCGGCGGCAAGGCCGTACCCACACCCGCGATCACCGGCACGGCCATGTCGCCCACCTCTCGTTTCCGATCCCACGCTTCACCAACGACCATCTCCCGTGCGCGACTGCGGGGTTCGCAAGCCCGGCTCACTCCTCGCGGTCACCAACGACCATCTCCCGGTCGCGACTGCGGGGTTCGCCCGCCGCGCTCACCAACGGCCGGCGCCCGTCGCCGGTGCTGGCCCGCCGCGCTCACCAGCGGGGCGTCGCGCCGTCGCGGTCCGGGTCGCCGCCGAGCGCGGCGATGCCGAGCCAGTCGGCGCAGACGTCGGAGGTCGCCGGGTGCAGCGAGCCGCACCGGGCGTCCCGGTAGAGCCGCTCCAGCGGGTGGCCCCGGCGGGTGGCCGAGGTGCCGGCGGCCTCCAGCATGGACGCCGCCACGTCGGCGGCGGTGGTGCCGGCCAGCAGCTTGGCCCGCCACACCCAGCGGTTGGTCTCCGGGTCGCCGGGCGCCTCGTCGACCCGGCGGGCCGCCTCGGCCACCACCAGCTCGGCCGCCGCGACCGCCGCGTCCGCCCGGCCCAGCCGGGCCCGGACCGCGGGCAGGCCGGCGAGGTTACGGGCGTTCAGGTGCTCGGCCGCCGCCTCGATCGCCGCCCGGGCCACCCCGACGTAGACGGCGGCGTAGCTGGCCACCAACCAGTGCGGCATGAGCTGGGCGACCACCAGGGCCAGTCCCTCCACCCCGCCGAGCAGCCGGTCGGCGGGCACGGTGACGTCCAGATGCAGGTCGTGCGAGGAGGTGGCGCGCATGCCCAGCGAGTCCCAGGTGGCCTCGACGGTGATGCCCTCGCCGGCCGGCACGAGGAACTGGGAGACCACCGACTGGTCGGCGGCGCTGCGGGCGGCGACCAGATAGCCGTCCGGATGCCCGGCACCCGAGCAGAAGGTCTTGCTGCCCTTGATGTGCCAGCCCCCGTCGACCGACTCGTACACCGTGCTGAGCTGCGACAGCCGGGCGCCGGCGCCGCGCTCGCTCATCGCCACCGCGTACCAGGCGCCGTCGGCCGCGGCGCGGAGCAGCCGGTCCCGGGCGGCCAGCGCCTCGTCCGGTACGCCGAGCGCCTCGGCCAGTTCCTCGGTGACCGCGCCGAGCGCCCCGGTGACCGAGGCGTGCATGTTGAACACCAGCGCGGTGGCGCCGTTGCCCCGGGCCAGCTCGGTGGCGACGGCGGCGTACTCGGCGAAGCTGGCGCCCGCGCCGCCCAACTCCCGGGGCACCATCAGCCCGAAGAGCCCGGCCTCCCGCAGGTCGGCGAAGTCGTCGACCGGAAAGGAGCCGTCCCGGTCGTGGCCCGCCGCGCGGGCAGCCAGTCGCGGTGCCAACCGGCGGGCCGCCTCCAGCGCGTGCACAGTCATGTAGAGCCCCCTTCTCGACGTCCCCGCTACCCCGGCCCGGCCCCGGCTACCCGTTCCGGACCCCGTGGCCCTGGTAGAGCACGGCGCGGGACCAGGTCGGCACGATCCGTGGCGTCCGCCCCGCCGGACGGTCGGCGGCGCCACTGCGCATCCGGCGCAGCAGCCAGGCCAGCGTCCCGCCCAGCTCCGGCCGGATCCCGCGCAGCCGCAGCGCGACGCCGTGCCGGGCGCACTCGGCGACCAGGGCGTGGGCGTCCACGAACAACCGTGGATCGTGGATGCCGCGCGGCACGGTGGGCAGCCGTTCGCCGATCTCCACCGCGATCAGCCGGGCCAGCACGGTGTCGTTGAGGGTGTCCAGCACCAGCAGGCCGCCCGGACGCAGCAGGCGACACGCCTCGGCCACCGCGCGGCGCCAGTCCGGCACGTGTTCCAGCAGTTCGCCGGCCGAGACCACGTCGGCGCAGCCGGCCGCGAGCGGGACGGCGGTGGCGTCGGCGCGGAGCGCGGTCACCCCGTGCGCGGCGGCCTGGACAAGGGCGGAACGGGTGAGGTCCACCCCGAGGTGCCGGTAGCCCTTGCCGGCCAGGTGCGGGGCGAGCAGCCCGGCGCCGCAGCCGAGGTCGACCAGGACGGCGTCCGGCCTGGACGCCGGGGGCACCAGGTCGGCCCGGGCCCGGGCCAGCCAGTGCAGCATCGCGAACGCGCCGTCGGGCCGCCACCACTCGCCGGCCAGGTCGTCGTACTGGCGGGGGTCGTTGGGTGGCAGCACCCGGAGCGGGGTGGACACGGGGGCCGCGTCGCGCATGGACAGAGCGTGACACGACTCCCCGGTAACGACCAGACTTCTCTTATGTCGTCGTCGGTGTTAGGGCTGGTCAGGGCGAGCCATCCGGAGCCGGCCGCCGCGGTCACCGTGGTGGCCGGGCTGCTGGCCTGGGGGGTCGGGCACCGACCCGTCGGGATCGCCGTCGTGGTGCTCACCGTACTGGCCAGCCAGCTCGCCGTCGGCTGGAGCAACGACCTCATCGACGCCGACCGGGACGCCGCGGTGGGACGTACCGACAAGCCGGTGGCCAGCGGCCTGATCGGGCGGCGTCCCCTCGCCCGAGCCGCGGTCGCGGCCGCCGTCGCCACCCCGCTGGCGGCGCTGCTCACGGGTGGCACGGCGGCGCTCTGCGTGACGCTCGGGCTGGTGTCGGCGCTGCTCTACAACTGGCCGCTGAAGTCGACCCCGGTGTCCGTGTTGCCGTACGCGGTCTCCTTCGGCACGCTGCCCGCGTTCGTGGTGCTGGCCCTGCCCGGCGCGCCCGCACCCCCGGTCTGGCTGGTGACCGCCGCCGCCTGCCTGGGCGCCGGGGCCCACTTCGCCAACGTCCTGCCTGACCTGGCCGACGACGCCCGGACCGGGGTGCGCGGGCTGCCGCACCGGCTCGGCGCGGCGGGCAGCCGGGTGGCCGCCGCCGCGCTGCTCCTCGCGGCCACCGTCATCCTGGTCGTCGGGCCGCCCGGGCCGCCGTCGTGGGCGGGCCTGTCGGCGGTCGCCGCCGCCGTCCTGGTGCCGGCCCTCGGCTGGTACGCCGGACATGCCGCGGCCCGGGCCGGTGGCCGGCAGGTGGCCGCCTTCCGGGCGGTGATGCTGGTGGCGCTCATCGATGTGGTCCTGCTGGTGGCGAACGGACGGGTGGTCTGACGGATCCCCGGAAGGTGGCATAACCGGGTCGGCGTGCGGGCCTCGATCAGCCCCAACTACCCTGGAGCGCGGTCTGCGCGGGTATGACCACCCCGTGCCCGGCGTACGGCCGGGTGGGGATCGTGACGAGGAGGACCGACGTGACGCGCTCGATCAGGGGTTCCCGGCGGGCGGCCCTGTTGCTGGCCGGTACGGCGGCGGCGACGAGTCTGCTGCTGTCCGGGTGTGGCGCCGGCCAGGTGGCCGAGACCGCCAAGAAGATCCCGTCGGTGCAGGGCGTCAACGTCCAGACCCCCGACAACGTCTACGCGGTGCGCGGCCTGTACGTGCAGTTCCCCGGCGTCGAGGGCTACCAGGCGGGCGCCAACGCCCCGCTCAACATGGTGATCTACAACGACAGCGCGTCCCCGGTCACCGTGACGGTCACCACCGACAGCGCCCGGGACGTGGTGCTGGCCGGTGCCACGCCGAGCGGCGCCCAGGCGAGCCCGAGCGAGTCGGCCACCGAGCCGGCGTCCGCGTCGCCCAGCCCGACCGAGCCGTCAGCCTCCGCCAGCGCCGCCGAGTCCGCCAGCGCCTCGGCCAGCCCGTCGGCCTCGCCGAGCGAGTCGGCGCCGACCCAGCCGGCCCGGATCGAGATCCCGGCGCTCGGCTACGCCCAGCTCAACACCAACAGCGGCCGCTTCCTCCAGCTCGTCGGCCTGAACGACAAGCTGCTCTCCGGCCAGCAGGTCGACCTGATCTTCGACTTCGGCAACGGCAAGACCATCAAGACCGCGGCCCCGGTCGGCGTCCCGCTGACCCCGGCCGCGCGCCCCTCGCCGGTCGTGCAGCCCCGCGAGGAGGAGGGTGGCGCCGGCCACCCCGGTGGCCTGGTGGAGGGCGGCGGCCACAGCTGATCGACCCGTTCATCGACGACACCGCCGGTGTGGCCAGCGCCACGCCGGCGGTGTCGTCGTTTCCGGGTGGGCTTTCGTCGTACCGCCCGGTTAGCGTCCTGGGGTGAGCACCTCCCGATCGACGTCCCCCCGCACCACCGCCGCGACCGGCCGGAGCCGGGGCGCCGCCCGCGAGCCGCGCCCGGCGTACGAGTGCGACGCCTGCGGCCACCAGCCACCCAAGTGGGTCGGGCGCTGCCCGGAGTGCGGCGAGTGGGGCTCGGTGGTCGAGTGCACCGTCACCGGGCCGCTGGTCTCCGGCCGGGTGGTCAGCTCCCGGATGCCCGCCGAGCCGGCCCGCCCGATCGCCACCATCAGCGCCGCGCCGGCCCGGGCCCGGCCGACCGGGGTCAGCGAGCTCGACCGGGTGCTCGGCGGTGGCCTCGTGCCCGGTGCGGTGGTGCTGCTCGCCGGCGAGCCGGGGGTCGGCAAGTCGACGCTGCTGCTCGACGTCGCCCAGCAGTGGGCGGCCAACGCCGGCAGCCCGTCGCTGGTGGTCAGCGGCGAGGAGTCGGTCAGCCAGGTGCGGCTGCGCGCCGAGCGGATGGGCACCCTGCACGAGCAGCTCTATCTGGCCGCTGAGAGCGACCTGTCGGCGGTGCTCGGCCACCTCGACGCGGTCAAGCCGGGGCTGCTGGTGCTCGACTCGGTGCAGACGATCTCGACCACCGGTACGGAGGGCGTGCCGGGCGGGGTGACCCAGGTCCGGGCGGTCACCGCGGCCCTGGTGGCGGTCGCGAAGGAGCGGGGCATCGCCACCGTGCTGGTCGGCCACGTGACGAAGGACGGTCAGGTCGCCGGCCCCCGGGTGCTGGAGCACCTGGTCGACGTGGTGCTGCACTTCGAGGGCGACAAGCACTCGTCGCTGCGGATGGTCCGCGGGGTGAAGAACCGGTTCGGCGCGGCGGACGAGGTGGGCTGCTTCGAGATGCACGAGGGTGGCATCAGCAGCCTGGCCGACCCGTCCGGGCTCTTCCTGACCCGCTACGCCGAGCCGGTGCCGGGCACCTGCGTCACGGTGGCGATGGAGGGCCGGCGGGCCCTGGTGACCGAGGTGCAGGCGCTGATCGGGGCCACCGTGGCCGGCTCGCCGCGGCGTACGGTCTCGGGGCTGGACGGGGCCCGGCTGGCGATGGTGCTGGCGGTGCTGCAGCGGCGGACCGAACGGCTGACCCTGCACGACCGCGAGGTGTTCGCCGCCACCGTGGGCGGCATCCGGGTGGTGGAGCCGGCGGCCGACCTGGCCGTGGCGCTCGCGGTCGCGTCCGGCGGCCTCAACCTGGCCATCGCCCCGCACCTGGTGGCGATCGGCGAGGTCGGGCTCACCGGCGAGGTGCGCCGGGTCGGTGCGGTCCCCCGCCGGCTGGCCGAGGCGGCCCGGCTCGGTTTCCGGTTGGCCCTGGTGCCGCCGGGTTGTGGTCCGACCAGCAGCGGGGTGACTCAGGACAACATGCGGGTGATCGAGGTCACCGACGTCCGCGCGGCACTTCAGGCGGCCGCCCGCGCGTCCGCGGAGTGACGCGTGGGACGGCGGGGGCGGACCGGCTGGGCGATTTCGGGACACCGGGCGCACCCGGTTGTTGATCACCGAAGTAGGACATCGTGACACATCACAGTAACCACGAGAGCACCCACCGCACGGCAGTCCGTAGACTGTGCCCGTGCCGATCGACCGCGATGCCACCAAGCCCGCCGCGGCGACGCCGCACGCCCGCACCGGCGCGGTGGGCTCCCCCGCCCGTCCGATCAACGTGACCGTCACCGGAGGCGTCGGCGCCGGCGGAGATCCGCTGCGCGCCAACCTCGCCCTGATGGCGCCGGGCACCGCGCTGCGCGACGGGCTCGAGCGCATCCTGCGCGGCCGCACCGGCGCGCTCATCGTGCTCGGCTACGACAAGGTGGTCGAGCAGATCTGCACCGGCGGCTTCCCGCTGGACGTGGAGTTCTCCGCCACCCGGGTCCGCGAGCTGTGCAAGATGGACGGCGCCGTGGTGCTCTCCAGCGACGGCACGCGGATCGTCCGGGCCGCGGTGCACCTGATGCCCGACCCGTCCATCCCCACCGAGGAGTCCGGCACCCGGCACCGCACGGCCGAGCGGGTGGCCCGGCAGACCGGCTACCCGGTCATCTCGGTGAGCCAGTCCATGCGGATCATCAGCCTCTACGTCAACGGCCAGCGGCACGTGCTGGACGACTCGGCGGCCATCCTGTCCCGCGCCAACCAGGCCCTGGCCACCCTGGAGCGCTACAAGCTCCGCCTGGACGAGGTCTCCGGCACCCTCTCCGCCCTGGAGATCGAGGATCTGGTGACCGTACGCGACGCGGTGGCCGTGGTGCAGCGGCTGGAGATGGTCCGCCGGATCGCCGACGAGATCGCCGGATACGTGGTGGAGCTGGGCACCGACGGCCGGCTGCTCGCCCTCCAGCTCGACGAGCTGATGGCCGGCGTGGACGCCGACCGCACCCTGGTCATCCGGGACTACCTCCCGGTCGGCCGCAAGTCCCGCACCCTCGACGAGGCGCTGGTCGAGCTGGACCTGCTCAGCGCCACCGAGCTGATCGACCTGGTGGCGGTGGCCAAGGCCATCGGCTACCCGTCCGCCTCCGACGCCCTCGACGCGGCGGTGAGCCCGCGCGGCTTCCGCCTGCTGGCCAAGGTGCCCCGGCTCCCCACGGCCGTGGTCGACCGGCTGGTGGTGCACTTCGGCAGCCTCCAACGGCTGCTCGGCGCCACCGTGGAGGACCTGCAGGCGGTCGAGGGAGTGGGCGACGCCCGCGCCCGGGGGGTCCGCGAGGGTCTGTCCCGGCTCGCCGAAGCGTCCATCCTGGAGCGGTACGTCTGAGCCCGCGCCCGCCCCGGCCGCCGGTCAGCCGGCGTCCGGTCAGCCGGCGTCCGGTCAGCCGGAGATGGTCAGCTTCACCGGCTCGCTGAGCTTGGTGCCCACCCGGGCGAAGACCTGGTACGCGCCGGGCTGCGCGTACGGGCCGTCGGCCAGACCGTTCGCGCACTTCGTGCTGTACCGGCCGTTCCAGCCCAGCTCGTAGGAGCGCTCGAAGTTCGGGGTGAACGACTGCACGTCCGAGCCCTTGCCGGTGCCGCAGGTGTCCGAGGACCAGACCTTCTCCGCGCCGACCTTGACGAACAGTTCCTGGAGGTCGGCGCCCACGTCCCGGCTGCAGGTACGGTTCGACACGTTCTTGACCTTGAGCCGGAGGGTGACCACCGTGCCCTGCCGGGCGGTGGCCGGCAGGGCCACCGGGGTCACCCGGATCTCGGAGTCGGCACAGGTGCCGTCGTCGACCACCGGGGCGGCCGGCACGTCGTTGGACCCGCCGCCGCTCTGCCCGCTGTCCGAGCCGCCCGAGTTGCCGCTCGAGTCGCCGCCGGCGTCGCCGGGCGTCGGGGACGGGCTGCCGGAGGTCGGCGTCAGCACCGACCCGGTCGGCTGCGGCGCCGGCCCGGACGCCTTCGCCGAGGGATCGGCACCCGTCGCGCCGGTGTTGTTGCGCTCCGTACCGGTGCAGGAATAGAGCAGGACAATCAGGAAGAGAAGCCCCGCTCCGAGCACGACGGCGCGACGCCGCCAGTACACGGCGGGTGGCAGGGGGCCGACCGTCAGACGCATGATGCGTTCACCGTAGCGGCGTACCGCACGACGCGGCGCGCGACGCGCCGGTACGGGCGAACCCGGCCGAGTCGGCCCTCCACACTCGACGGCAAGTCGTCACCGAACGGCTCCGGGCGGGCGCGCAGCGCCATGACCAATACCGCTCAGAGATAGACCTTGCGCTGGTAGACGGCGTGCGCCCCGGCGACCCGGTCGAGAAAGAGCAGTCCGGCGCAGTGGTCGATCTCGTGCTGGAGCGCCCTCGCCTCGAACCCGTCCGTCACCAGCCGCACCGGCGCGCCGCTGCCCGGCAGCACCCCCTCGACCACGAGCCGGCCGGCCCGCTTCACATCGCCGGTCAGGTCGGGCACCGACATGCAGCCCTCCCGGCCGGCCTTCCAGCGGCTCGCCTCCACCACCTTGGCGTTGCAGAGCACGAAGGTGCCGTGCACCGTGACCGCCTTCGGGTGGCCGGTGACGTCCACCGCGAACACCTGCGCGCCCACCCCGACCTGCGGCGCGGCGAGGCCGACACAGCCCGGCGACACCCGCATGGTGGCGACCAGATCGGCGGCGAGGCGGATCACCTCGGTTGAGGTCGGGTCGACCTCCGGCCCGGGACGGCTGAGCACCGGGTCGGGCGCGGCGACCACCGGACGCACCTCGCCCGGCACGCCGAGCGCCTCGGGGGTCCAGCCACCCAGGCCGACGTACTCGGCGGTCACAGCAGGTCCGGGTCCGCCGGCCGGAGGCTGACGCCCACGCCCAGCTCGGCAGCGGTACGGGCCAGCCTGCCGGCCACCTCGTCGGAGCTGCCCGGCGGCAGTTCCACCTCGGCGACCACCACGTAGAGGGACCCGGTCAGCCGGGTGCTCAGGTCGGTGACGTTGCCGCCCGCGTCGGCCAGCACCCGGGTCATCGCCGCGACGATGCCCATCCGGTCCGCGCCGTGCACCGCCATCACGTACGGCTCACCGGCCGGCGCGGTCCGCCCGTCGGGGGTGACCGCGCGTACGGTGGCCAGCAGTTGGCCGTCCGCGGCGAGCGGGGCCAGCGCGGCCTCGACCTCGGCGGCGGCCGGGCCCACGCAGATCAGGGTCATCGCGAAGTGTCCGCGCAGCCGGGTCATCGTGGAGTCGGTGAGGTTCGCGCCGAGCCGCGCGAGTGCCTCGGCGACGTCGGCCACGATGCCCGGCCGGTCCCGGCCGATGACGGTGATCGCGAGCTCGTTCATCCGGACATTCTGCCCCGTCGGCCCTGGTCGGCCGCGTGGGCCCGGCCCGCCCGCCCATCCTGCGGGAAAGCCGTCCGTGACATGATCGGCGGCGCGATGTCTGAGCCCACCTTCGCCACCCTGGTCAGCCGGTGGTACGAGCGGAACGCCCGCGACCTGCCGTGGCGCAAGCCGGGCGTCGGCGCCTGGGCCATCCTGGTCAGCGAGGTCATGCTCCAGCAGACACCGGTGGTCCGGGTGCTGCCCGCTTGGGAGGCGTGGCTGGCCCGCTGGCCCGTCCCGGCCGCGCTCGCCGAGGACACCCCGGCCGAGGCGATCCGGATGTGGGGCCGGCTCGGCTACCCCCGCCGAGCCGTCCGGCTGCGGGACTGCGCGGTGGCGATCGTGGAGCGGCACGGCGGTGCGGTGCCGGACCGGCTGGACCAGTTGCTGGCCCTGCCAGGCGTCGGGACCTACACGGCCCGGGCGGTGGCGGCGTTCGCGTACGGGCAGCGGCACCCGGTGGTCGACACCAACGTGCGCCGGGTGGTCTGCCGGGCGGTCGCCGGGGAGCCGGACGCCGGACCGGCCACCCGCCCCGCCGACCTGGTGGCCACCGAGGAACTGCTGCCGGCGGAGCCCGCCGCGGCGGCCCTGGCCAGCGCGGCGTTCATGGAACTCGGCGCCATGATCTGCACCGCCCGCGCACCCCGCTGCGCGATCTGCCCGGTCGAGTCCGTCTGCGCCTGGCGGGCGTCCGGGCAGGAGGCCCCGGCCGGCCCGACCCGCCGCCCCCAGCGCTACGCCGGCACCGACCGCCAGGTACGCGGCCTGCTGCTCGCGGTGCTCCGCGAGGCGACCGGCCCGGTGCCGCACCAACGGCTGGACCAGGTGTGGCACGACGACGTGCAGCGGGCCCGGGCCCTGGCCGGGCTGGTCACCGACGGGCTGGTCGAACCCGTCGGCGAGGAGTCCTTCCGCCTACTCGGCGACGGCCCCCCGATCCCCCTCCCCCGCCCCTGATCCCACCCCGGGCCGTGGCGACACCCGGTCGCCGACCTGGCGGCATCACGCCACCGCGAGGGCACCGAATCGCCGACCTGGCGGCATCACGCCGCCGCCGGCCGCCGGGTCGCCGACCTGGCGGCATCACGCCGCCGCAAGGGCACCGAATCGCCGACCTGGCGGCATTGCGCCGCCGCGGACACACCACATCGCCGACCTCGCGTCGATCAAGCGCGACGGCGAGGCGGCCGGTTTGCGCCGAGCCGGCAAGGCGGTCCGGCGAGACGGTGCGGCGGGGCAGGGCGGGGAACGAAAAGGCGACGGCCCCGGTGGCTTTCGCCGACCGGGGCCGTCGCCCTGCCCGATGTGCCTTACTCGTCCGCGCCCGCGGTGGCGGCGCCACCGAGGTCCGCCGGGACGGCGTCCGGCACGGCCACCGGCCGGTCGGCGCCCCGGAAGACGAGCTTGGACTTGTCGATGTTGCTCGGGTCGCCCTCGCAGTCCACCACCACGATCTGACCCGGGGTCAGCTCGTTGAAGAGGATCCGCTCGGAGAGGTTGTCCTCGATGTCGCGCTGGATCGTACGACGCAGCGGCCGCGCGCCCAGCACCGGGTCGAAGCCCTTCTTCGCCAGGTACTTCTTGGCGTTGTCGGTCAGCTCCAGGCCCATGTCCTTGTTCTTCAGCTGGGTCTCGATCCGCTGGATCATGATGTCCACGATCGAGAGGATCTCGTTCTCCCGCAGCTGGTGGAAGACGATGGTGTCGTCGATCCGGTTCAGGAACTCGGGCCGGAAGTGCTGCTTGAGCTCGTCGTTGACCTTCTGCTTCATCCGGTCGTAGTTCGACTCGGAGTCCTCAGAGGCCTGGAAGCCCAGCGAGACCGCCTTGGCGACGTCCCGCGTACCGAGGTTGGTGGTCAGGATGATGACCGTGTTCTTGAAGTCCACGATCCGACCCTGGCCGTCGGTGAGCCGCCCGTCCTCCAGGATCTGGAGGAGCGTGTTGAACACGTCCGGGTGGGCCTTCTCGATCTCGTCGAACAGGACCACCGAGAACGGCCGACGACGCACCTTCTCGGTCAGCTGCCCGCCCTCGTCGTAGCCGACGTAGCCGGGAGGGGCACCCACCAGCCGGGACACCGTGTACCGGTCGTGGAACTCGGACATGTCCAGCTGGATGAGGGCGTCCTCGCTGCCGAACAGGAACTCGGCGAGCGCCTTGGAGAGCTCGGTCTTACCCACACCGGACGGGCCGGCGAAGATGAACGAGCCGGACGGGCGCTTCGGGTCCTTCAGGCCGGCCCGGGTACGCCGGATCGCCTTCGAGACCGCCTTGACCGCGTCCTCCTGGCCGATGACGCGCTTGTGCAGCTCGTCCTCCATGCGCAGCAGGCGCGAGGTCTCCTCCTCGGTCAGCTTGTAGACCGGGATGCCGGTCCAGTTGCCGAGCACCTCGGCGATCTGCTCGTCGTCGACCTCGCTGACGACGTCCAGGTCACCGGCCTTCCACTCCTTCTCCCGCTGGGCCTTCTGGCCGAGCAGCTGCTTCTCCTTGTCGCGGAGCTGAGCGGCCCGCTCGAAGTCCTGCGCGTCGATCGCGGACTCCTTGTCGCGGCGCACCTGGGCGATGCGCTCGTCGAAGTCACGCAGGTCTGGCGGCGCGGTCATCCGGCGGATGCGCATCCGGGCACCGGCCTCGTCGATCAGGTCGATCGCCTTGTCCGGCAGGAAGCGGTCGGAGATGTACCGGTCGGCCAGGGTGGCGGCGGCCACCAGGGCGGCGTCGGTGATGCTCACCCGGTGGTGCGCCTCGTAACGGTCCCGCAGGCCCTTGAGGATCTCGATGGTGTGCGCCAGCGAGGGCTCACCCACCTGGATCGGCTGGAAGCGGCGCTCGAGAGCGGCGTCCTTCTCCAGGTGCTTGCGGTATTCGTCGAGGGTGGTGGCGCCGATGGTCTGCAGCTCGCCACGGGCCAGCATCGGCTTGAGGATGCTGGCGGCGTCGATCGCGCCCTCGGCGGCACCCGCACCCACCAGGGTGTGGATCTCGTCGATGAACAGGATGATGTCGCCGCGGGTGCGGATCTCCTTGAGCACCTTCTTCAGGCGCTCCTCGAAGTCACCGCGGTAGCGCGAGCCGGCCACCAGGGCACCGAGGTCCAGCGTGTAGAGCTGCTTGTCCTTCAGCGTCTCGGGCACCTCGCCCTTGATGATCTTCTGGGACAGCCCCTCCACCACGGCGGTCTTGCCCACGCCGGGCTCACCGATCAGGACCGGGTTGTTCTTGGTACGGCGGGAGAGCACCTGCATGACCCGCTCGATTTCCTTCTCGCGCCCGATGACCGGGTCGAGCTTGCCCTCGCGGGCGGCCTGGGTCAGGTTGCGGCCGAACTGGTCCAGCACGAGGCTGGTCGACGGCGCGGCCTCACCCGGCGCGGCACCCGCCGCGGCCGGCTCCTTGCCCTGGTAGCCGGAGAGCAGCTGGATCACCTGCTGGCGGACCCGGTTGAGGTCCGCGCCGAGCTTGACCAGCACCTGGGCGGCGACGCCCTCACCCTCGCGGATCAGGCCGAGCAGGATGTGCTCCGTGCCGATGTAGTTGTGGCCGAGCTGCAGCGCCTCGCGCAGCGACAGCTCCAGCACCTTCTTGGCCCGCGGCGTGAACGGGATGTGCCCGCTCGGCGCCTGCTGGCCCTGGCCGATGATCTCCTCGACCTGCTGGCGGACGCCCTCGAGGGAGATGCCGAGGCTCTCCAGGGCCTTTGCCGCGACACCCTCACCCTCGTGGATCAGGCCCAGCAGGATGTGCTCCGTACCGATGTAGTTGTGGTTGAGCATCCGGGCCTCTTCCTGGGCCAGGACGACAACCCGTCGCGCTCGGTCGGTGAACCGCTCGAACATGCCCTCGTGCTCCTCACGTGCCGTGCGCCTTGATGGTCTAGATCTTGGCGGGGCCGGTGCGCGGACGTCCGGGACGGGCGTCCGTGCCTCCTTACTCTATCGCCGCGGACCGACTCCGCTGAGGTCGTGCGACCCCGCAAATGGCCGTTCACGCGTCGTTTCTGACAACCGTCCACGCTCAGGAGGTGTTCCGGTACCCCTGCCTGTACGCGCAGAGCGAAATTCGACCGTGGGTGGAAAAGCCCGGTCGGGGGCTCCCCGGACGTCTCCGGGCCGGGGCGGGCGGCGTCGGTGCCGGCCGCCGGTCATCCACAACCTGTGGACAAGTTCTCCACTGCCTGTGGACAACTTGCCCCACGACGGTTTTCTTCCCGGTCCCGGCCCAGGTTTCCCGGCACTCGACCGCCGCTCCCGACGGCCCCGGGACGGACCGGACAGACGGCGCGGCGGGGCGGAAACGGCGACGCCGGCCCGGAGTGGCACTCCGGTCCGGCGTCGTAGTCGCCTGGTAGGGCTCGTCGGCTCAGTGGCCCGCCTTCGCGTGGTACTCGTCGACGATCTCCTGCGGGATGCGGCCCCGGTCCGAGATGTCCTTGCCGGCCTTCTTGGCCCAGGCCCGGATGGCCTTGTTCTGCTCGCGGTCGGCGGTCGCGCCGCCCCGGCCACGCGCGGCCCGGCCACCGACGACCACCCCGCCGCGCCCGACCTTGGTGCCGTGGGCGATGTACTGAGCGAATACGTCGCGCAATTTCTCGGCATTGGGAGCCGACAGGTCGATCTCGTACTGCACGCCGTCGAGCGCGAACTTGACGGTCTCGTCAGCGTCCCCGCCGTCCAGGTCATCGACCAGCTTGTGAATGATCTGCTTGGCCACAGCCCCACATTCCTTTCGAGCAGGGTGGTGCTCCTGTTATTACACCGAGCACGATAACCCGCCCGACACTTGCCGCGTCAATAGGACCCGGTAACGACCCGGTGGTGCTTCGCGGCTACTCGGGGCGGACCAACGGGAACAGGATGGTTTCCCGAATTCCCAGGCCGGTCAGCGCCATCAAGAGCCGGTCGATTCCCATTCCCATACCGCCGGCCGGCGGCATTCCGTACTCCATCGCCCGGAGAAAGTCCTCGTCCAGTCGCATGGCCTCGTCGTCGCCGCGGGCGGCGAGCTGCGCCTGGGCCACCAGCCGCTCCCGCTGCACCACCGGGTCGACCAGCTCGGAATACGCGGTACCCAGCTCGAAGCCGAGCACGTAGAGGTCCCACTTCTCGGCCAGGCCCGGCTCCGTGCGGTGCGCCCGGGTCAGCGGGCTGGTCTCCTCCGGGTAGTCGAGCACAAAGGTGGGCGCCTGCAGCGACGGGACGACCAGTTCCTCGAACAGCTCCTCGGCCAGCTTGCCCGGACCCCACTTGGGGTCGACGCCGAGCCCGACCTTGTCCGCGTACTCGACCAGGCGGGACCTTTCCGTGCGCACGGTGACCTCCTCACCGAGCGCTTCGGAAAGAACACCGAACAGCGTCACCGACCGCCACTCGCCGCCGAGATCGAACTCGCGACCGTCGCCGTGGGTCACCACCGTCGAGCCACCCACCGCGATCGCGGCCTGCTGCACGAGATTACGGGTCAGCTCGGCCATCGTGTTGTAGTCGCCGTACGCCTGGTAGGCCTCGAGCATCGCGAACTCGGGCGAGTGCGAGGAGTCGATGCCCTCATTACGGAAGTTGCGGTTGATCTCGAAGACCCGGTCCACACCGCCGACCACGGCACGCTTGAGAAACAGTTCCGGCGCGATTCGCAGATACAGATCGGTGCTGAGCGCATTGCTGTGGGTCACGAATGGGCGGGCCGCCGCGCCACCGTGCAGCAACTGGAGCATCGGGGTCTCCACCTCGACAAAGTCCTGCGCGTGCAGGGTGTCGCGGAGGCTGCGCACGGCGGCGGCGCGGGTGCGTACCATCTGCCGCGCCTGCGGCCGGACGACCAGGTCCACGTAGCGCTGGCGGACCCGGGCCTCCTCGCTCAGCGGCTTGTGCGCCACCGGCAGGGGGCGGAGCGCCTTGGCGGTGACCGCCCACTCCTCGACCAGCACCGACAGCTCGCCGCGCCGGCTGGTGATCACCTCACCGGTGACCCCGACGTGGTCGCCGAGATCGACCAGGCGCTTCCAGTCCTCCAGCCGCTCCGGGCCGACCCGGTCCAGTGAGAGCATCGCCTGCAGTTCGGTGCCGTCACCGTCCCGCAGCGTGGCGAAGCAGAGCTTGCCGGTGTTGCGTACGAAGATCACCCGGCCGGTGACCGAGACCCGGTCGCCGGTGGCGGTGTCGGTGGGCAAATCGGCGTACTGCGCCCGGATCCGGGCCAGCGTGCTGGTCCGGGGGTATCCGACCGGGTACGGCTCGA
The DNA here is from genome assembly GCF_042869115.1 of Micromonospora sp. NPDC007230. NCBI lineage: Bacteria > Bacillati > Actinomycetota > Actinomycetes > Micromonosporales > Micromonosporaceae > Micromonospora > Micromonospora sp. NPDC007230. The sequence goes on from NZ_JBIAFE010000001.1 coordinate 520,050, forward strand.
CGCCCTCGGCGAGCATCCGGTCCCGCTTCTCCCGGCGGACCTTCATCTGCTCCGGAAGGTCGTCGGCGGGGTCGACTGGCACGGCGTTCTGCTCGGTCACGGCACGCTTCCTCAAGCCTTGGCGAAAAATCGGCGGGTCAGCCCATGAGCGTACTCAAGCGGCCTGCTGGCCGTTACGGGATAACCTGCCGCTCATGACGGACCCCACTCAGGCGCTCTCCTTCGGCACGGCCGCCGCCGAGTACGACCGGTTCCGCCCCCGCTATCCCGAGGCAGCCCTGCGCTGGGCACTCGACGGGCTCGCCGTGCCGGCCAAGGTGGTGGACCTGGGCGCGGGCACCGGCATCCTCAGCCGCGGCGTGCTCGCGCTCGGGCACGAGGTCGTACCGGTGGAACCGGATCCGGGAATGCGGGCGCAACTGGCGGTCGCCAGCCCGGGCACGACGGCGCTGGCGGGCAGCGCCGAGGCGATGCCGCTGCCGGACGGGTCGGCGGACGCCGTCCTGGTCGGCCAGGCCTACCACTGGTTCGACAAGGAGCCCGCGCACGCCGAGATCGCCCGGGTGCTGCGGTCCGGCGGCACCTTCGCCCCGATCTGGAACGTCCGCGACGAGCGGGTTACCTGGGTGGCGGAACTGACCCGGATCGCGCACCTCGGCGACACCGCCGGCGACGTGACCGAGAAGTACGGCGACTTCGGCCCCGCCTTCGAGCCGGTCGAACTGGGCGAGTTCGCCCACACCACCACACTCACGCCCGACGAGGTGGTGGGCATGCTGCACACCCGCTCGTACTGGCTCACCGCCTCGCCGGACGAGCAGGAGCGCGTCGACCGGGAGTTGGGGGAACTCTTCGCCACCCACCCCGACCTGGCCGGCCGGGAGACCGTCGAGCTGCCCTACCAGACCTTCGTCTTCAGAGCCCGACGGCGCTGAACCACGAAGGGTTTCCGGGCAGCCCGGCCGGCGGAGGGATCAAGCGTGACCGCCCGGAGCCGGCCGGGCTGCCCGGAAACCCCACCCCCAGGCTCAGAGGTTCCGCTCATAAACCATCCGCAGACCGATGAGCGTGATCATCGGCTCGTGGTGGGTGATCGTGCGGCACTCGTTGAGCACCAGGGCGGCCAGGCCACCCGTGGCGATCACCGCCTTCACCTCGCCCAGCTCCTCGGTCATCCGCTCGACGATCCGGTCCACCTGGCCGGCGAAGCCGAAGTAGAGGCCGGCCTGGAGGCACTCGACGGTGTTCTTGCCGATCACCGACCGGGGCATGGTGGCCTCCACCTTGCGCAGCTGGGCGGCGCGGGCGGCCAGCGCGTCGAAGGAGATCTCGATGCCCGGCGCGAAGGCGCCGCCGAGGAACTCACCCCGGCCGCTGATCACGTCGAAGTTGGTGGTCGTGCCGAAGTCCACCACGATCGACGGCCCGCCGTAGAGGGTGTACGCGGCCAGGGTGTTGACCACCCGGTCCGCGCCGACCTCCTTGGGGTTGTCGATGGCGAGCTGCACCCCGGTGCGTACCCCGGGCTCGACGATCACGCTCGGCAGGTCCGCGTAGTAGCGGGCCAGCATGGTGCGCAGCGAGCGCAGCGCGGCCGGCACCGTGGAGCAGGCGGCCACCCCGGTGATCTCCACGGCGTCACCGGCCAGCAGTCCCCGGAACATCAGACCCAGCTCGTCGGCCGTGGAGCGGGCGTCGGTCTTGATCCGCCAGGAGTGCACCAGCTTGTCGCCGTCGAAGGTCGCCAGCACGGTGTTGGTGTTTCCGATGTCGATGCAGAGCAGCACGCTGGCAGCCTAGACGGCGCTCGCGCCGGGGGTGAGCGCGAGGAGTGAGCCGGGATTGCGAGCCCCGCAGTCGCGAACGAAGCCCAGCACAGCTCATTCCGTGCGCAAATCCAGGGCGATGTCCAGGATCGGCGAGGAGTGGGTCAGCGCGCCCACCGAGAGGAAGTCCACCCCGGTCGCGCCGTACTCGGCCGCCACCGGCAGGGTCAGCCCACCGGTCGCCTCCAGTTCGGCCCGGTCGCCCACCGCCGCGACCACCTCGCGCAGCTGCGCCGGGGTCATGTTGTCCAGCAGCAGGAAGTCGGCGCCCGCCTCGACCGCCTCCACCGCCTCGGCCAGGGTGTCCACCTCCACCTGCACCGGCACGTCCGGGAACGCCTCCCGGACCCGGCGGTAGGCGGCGGCGATCCCGCCCGCGGCGACCTTGTGGTTGTCCTTGATCATGGCGACGTCGTGCAGGCCCATCCGCTTGTTGGTGCCGCCGCCGGCGCGGACCGCGTACTTCTCCAAGGCGCGCAGGCCGGGGGTGGTCTTGCGGGTGTCGAGCACCATCGCCTTGCTGCCGGCCAGGGCGTCGGCCCAGGCCCGGGTGTGGGTGGCCACCCCGGACATCCGGCACAGCAGGTTGAGCGCCGTCCGCTCGGCGGTGAGCAGCAGCCGGGTCGGGCCGGCCACCGTGGCCAGCACGTCGCCGCGGGCCACCCGCTGCCCGTCCTGCGCCACCAGCGACACCTCCACCGTACGGCCGGCGCCGGTCACCTCGCCCACCAGCTCGAACACGGCCGCGGCCACGGCCAGCCCGGCCACCACGCCGTCGGCCCGGGCGACCAGGTCACCGGTGCCGTGCTGGGCGGCCGGGATGGTGGCGACGCTGGTGACGTCGAGGAAGTCGGGACCCAGGTCCTCGGCGAGCGCATCGACGATCACCCGCCGTACCCGCTCCGGGTCCAGGCCACCGGCCCGCAGGGCCCCCTCCGTCGACTCCCTCACCGTTCCTCCCAGCGCTCGGTCAACCGTCCCTCGGTCCCGACCCCGGCGACGAGATGGCCCAGCCACCGGTCGTCGGCCGTTGGGAAGTCCTCCCGCCAGTGGCAGCCCCGGGTCTCCCGACGGGTGTACGCGGCGGCGACCAGCGCCGACGCCACGGTGATCAGGTTCGTCGCCTCCCAGTCGGCGGTACGCGGAACCCCCCGGCCCTGACCCAGCTCGGTGAGCGTGCCGGCCGTCGCGGCCAGACTCCGCGCCGAGCGGAGCACGCCCGCCCCCCGGGTCATCGCCCGCTGCAGGGTGGCGGTGGTCGCGGCCGGCACCACCCAGCCCTGGCCACCCACCCAGGCGCCGGTCTCGGCCGGCTTCGCCTGCTCGGGCAGCCCGGCGGCGACGTCCTCGGCGATCCGGCGGGAGAAGACCAGCCCCTCCAGCAGCGAGTTGCTGGCCAGCCGGTTGGCACCGTGCACCCCGGTGCAGGCCACCTCGCCGCAGGCGTACAGGCCGGGGATCGAGGTGCGGCCGTGCAGGTCGGTACGGACGCCGCCGGAGGCGTAGTGGGCGGCCGGGGCGACCGGGATCAGGTCGGTCGCCGGATCCACCCCGATCGCCAGGCAGGACGCCACGATGGTCGGGAAGCGCCGGGCCAGGAAGTCCCCGCCGAGGTGCCGGGCGTCCAGGAAGACGTGGTCCGCGCCGGTGGCCAGCAGCACCCGGTGGATGCCCTTGGCGACGACGTCCCGCGGGGCCAGCTCGGCCAGCTCGTGCTGGCCGACCATGAACCGCTTGCCGTCGCCGTCGACCAGGTGGGCGCCCTCGCCGCGCAGCGCCTCGGAGACCAGCGGCTGCTGGGCCCGGGCGGCGCCGGGCGCGCCGGCCGGCACGATCAGCGCGGTCGGGTGGAACTGGACGAACTCCACGTCGGTGACCGCCGCGCCGGCCCGCATGGCGAGCGCCACGCCGTCGCCGGTGGAGACCGCCGGGTTGGTGGTGGCCGCGAAGATCTGGCCCATGCCGCCGGTGGCCAGCACCACCGCCCGGGCCAGGAGCGCCCCGACGCCGTCCTCACTGCCCTCGCCCAGCACGTGCAGGGTGATCCCACAGGCCGGGCCGAGCCCGTCCGGACCGTCCCCGGGGGCGCGCAGCAGGTCCAGCACGAGGGCGTGCTCGACCAGCCGGATCCACGGATCGCGGTGGACCGCCGCGTGCAGCGCCCGCTGCACCTCGGCCCCGGTGGCGTCGCCGCCGGCGTGCACGATCCGGTCCGCCCGGTGGCCGCCCTCGCGGGTGAGCATCAGCGAACCGTCCGGGTTCCGGTCGAACTCGGCCCCGATCCGCATCAGCTCGCGCAGCCGGGTCGGGCCCTCCTCCACCAGCACCCGGACCGCCGCCGGGTCGCACAGGCCGACCCCGGCCACCTCGGTGTCGTACGCGTGCGCGGCCGGGGTGTCGGCCGGGTCGAGCACGGCGGCGATGCCGCCCTGCGCCCAGCGGGTCGAGCCCTCGTCCATGTTGACCTTGGTGACCACCGTGACGTGCAGCCCCGCCTCGCGCAGGTGCAGCGCGGCGGTCAGCCCGGCGACCCCGGAGCCCACCACGATCACGTCCGTGGTCTCCACCCAGCCGGGTGCGGGCGCGGCCAGCAGCCTGGGCAGGGCCGGCAGGTCGACGGTCGGAAGGTCCATGAGCACAGTCAACCCGAACGTCCCTCGCCCCGGGCGGCGGGGGCGGGACGAGTGGTTTCGGCTACCTCGTCCGCACCGGCAGGCCGGCCGGCCCGGCACCCTTCAGGGAGGCGGTGACCGTCCGGTCGCTGAGCCACAGGTAGCAGCGGACACCCCGGTCACCGACGGCCCACCGGCCGGCGCCGGGCGGGCGTACCACCACACCGCTGCGGAAGCGCAGGGCCGCATCGTCGGGCACGCCGACGTACCGGGCGAGGACGCTGTTGCAGCCGGCGTAGAGCGGGACCCAGTCGGCGTCCCTCGTCGGGTACGGGCGGTCCGGCGCCGGCCACACCCCGACGAACTCGGCGTCGTGCACGGTGCCGCAGTCCACCGGGGACAGCGTCTGCACCCGCCGGGCGTCGCTGCCGGTGCGCTGGCAGCCCAGCCGCAGCGCGGACGGCCCCTTCAGCGCGTCCCGCAGGCTGCCCGTCCGGGTCACCACCTGCGCCGCCGCCTCGACCGTGGTCAGCTCGGTCAGGTCGCAGCGGTACCACCGGGAGCCGGCCGCCCAGCCGGGCCCGGTGGGCAGGGCCACCGCCAGCCGCAGCCGCCCGGCCCGCCAGTTGTCGCCGACGTACCCGCTGGCCCGGGCGTCGCAGTCGGCGAACGCCGTACGCAGTTCGGGCGAGGCGGGGGCCGGCGGGGCGGTGCGGTCGGCCGGGAAGGCGCCCACGTGCACCGTCTCCACCCGGTGCGGCAGGTCGCAGCCCACCGGGTCGTAGCCGGCCAGGCTGACCGTGGCGGTGAAGTCGGCGACCTGGCAGACCCCGGCCGCCGGGGTGAACGCCCCGGCCGCCGGCAGCGCGGCCCAGTCGTCGGTGAGGTCCCCGTCCAGCCCGCCGGCCCCGGCGCAGCCGGCCAGGGCGGCCCCCGCGACCAAGGCGGCGACCAGGATCGTCATCGCACGGCGCATCGCGGCCTCCCCCAGCGACGACCGTCAACCCGACGGTCCGCCCAGGGTAGCCGGAAATGACCTTCCGGTGACAGACCGTGCTGCCCGGGTCAGTTCAGGGCGGCGGCGAGGGGGTTGGGCACCGGGTCACCGGCGGTGCCGGCGGCGGCGGTGGTCGGGTCGGCAGTCAGGTCGACCACCTTGTTGTCGGCGTCGACGTGCACCACCCGCGGCTGGTACGTCCGAGCCTCGGCGTCGTCCATCTGCCCGTACGAGATGAGGATCACCAGGTCACCGGGGTGCACCAGGTGCGCCGCGGCGCCGTTGATGCCGATCACGCCGCTGCCCCGCCGCCCCGGGATCACGTACGTCTCCAGCCGGGCCCCGTTGGTGATGTCGACGATCGCCACCTGCTCGCCGGGGAGCAGGTCGGCCGCGTCGAGCAGCTCCTCGTCCACAGTCACCGAGCCGACGTAGTGCAGGTCGGCCTGGGTCACCGTGGCCCGGTGGATCTTCGACTTGAGCATGGTCCGGAGCATCGGGTCCCTTTCCGGGGTGTGGTGGTGCGGTTCAGGAGCGCGGCGCGAGCCGGATCGCCGTGTTGTCGATCAGACGGGTGGTGCCCACCCAGGCGGCGATCAGCAGCCGCGCCGGACCGGCTACCGGCCCCGGCTCCAGGTCGGCGTCGGTGAGCACCAGATAGTCGAGGCGGGCGCCGGGCGTACCGGAGTCGAAGGCGCGGTGGGCGGCGGCCAGCACCCCACCCGCGTCCGCGCCCTGCTCGGCGGCCTCGACGCCGGCCCGCAGCGCGGCCGACAGGCTCAGTGCCGAAGCCCGCTCCTCGGGCGACAGGTAGCGGTTGCGGCTGGACAGGGCCAGGCCGTCCGGCTCCCGTACGGTCGGCACGCCGACGATCTCGGTCGGCACGTCCAGGTCGCGGACCATCCGCCGGACCAGGGTGAGCTGCTGGTAGTCCTTCTCGCCGAAGAAGGCCAGGTCGGGCCGGGTGAGCTGGAGCAGCTTCAGCACCACGGTGAGCACGCCGTGGAAGAAGCCCGGGCGGCTCAGCCCCTCCAGGTCCTCGCCGAGCGGGCCCGGGCTCGGCCGGACCGTCGGCTGGCCGTTCGGATACATGTCGGCCACCGCCGGGGCGAAGACCACGTCCGCGCCGGCCCGCCGGCAGATCTCCAGGTCGGCGTCGAGGGTGCGCGGATAGCGGTCGAAGTCCTCGTTCGGGCCGAACTGGAGCGGGTTCACGAAGATCGTGACGAGCACGTGGTCGGCCTGCTCGCGGGCGGCCCGGAGCAGCGTCTCGTGCCCGGAGTGCAGCGCGCCCATGGTCATCACCACGCCGACCGTGCCGGTCAGCCTGTCCCGCGCCGCCGCCAGTTCCTTGCGCGTGTGCACCAGCTCGGTCACAGCGTCACCTCAGTTCGCGACTGCGGGGCTCGCAAGATCGGCTCACTCCTCGCGCTCACGCAGCCACCTTCCCGTAGATCCCGGTCAGCACGTCCAGCAGCGACTCCGCGTCCGTCGGGCGCAGCCGGCCGGCTGCGATGGCGCGGTCTGCCGTCCGCCGGGCCAACGCCAGATAGGGGGCCACGGATTCCGGCGCGGTCGCCGCCAGCCGCTCCAGGTGCCGGCGTACGGTGCCGGCATCGCCCCGGGAGACCGGGCCGGTGAGCGCGTCGTCGCCGAGCCGCAGGGCGTTCTCCAGGGCTGCTCGCAGCAGCGGGGCGAGCACCTTCTCCGGCCGGTCCACCCCGGCGTCGCGCAGCCGGTCGGCCGCCTCGTTGACCAGGGTCACCAGGTGGTTGGCGCCATGCGCCAGCGCCGCGTGGTAGAGCGGGCGGTCGGCCTCCGCCACCCACTCCGGCACCCCACCCAGGTCGGCGACCAGCCGGGCGGCGAGCGGACGCAGCTCCGGCGGGGCGGTCACCCCGTACGAGATGCCGGGCAGGCGGGTCAGGTCGTCCGGCGTACCGGTGAAGGTCATCGCCGGGTGCAGCGCGAGCGGCCGGGCACCGACCGCGGCGGCCGGGGCGAGGACGGCCAGCCCGTGCGCGCCGGACGTGTGCGCGACCACCTGGCCGGGGCGCAGTGCGCCGGCCTCGGCCAGGCCGGCGATCACGCCGGCCAGGGCGTCGTCGGGGACCGCCACGATCAGCAGGTCCGTGGCGGCGCGGGCGACCGCGGTCACGGACCGGTTCGGGGTCTGCGGCAGCAGCAGCGCCAGCCGCGCCTTCGCGGCCCCGGAGGCGCCGGAGGCGGCGGCCACCCGGTGGCCGGCGGCGGCGAGGGCCGCGCCGAGCACGGCGCCGACCCGGCCGGCGCCGAGCACGCCGACGGTGAGGGCACGCGGAAAGACGAGCGGGGCGCCGGCGGGGGCGCCACCCGGCGGTACGGCGAGCCCGCGCGGGGCGGCCGGACGCGGGCGCAGCGGTGCGCTCATGACAATCGATCCAGTCCTCGATGGGGGTACCGGTCGATCGCAAGTATGCGCCGGGGTCACGGACCCTGAACAAGCATGTGTGAAAACCTTCACCGAGCGTGTGGAACGCGGAATTCTGGGCACCGGGCGAGCCGCCTCCGACACCGGCCGCGGCCCGGTCGTACCGTCAGCGGGTGACCTTCCCCGAGCAGCCGCTGCCGTGGCGAGCGGCGATGGAGCGGGCGCTCTACGGTCCCGGCGGATTCTTCGTCTCCGGTGCCGGGCCGGCCGCCCATTTCCGCACCAGCGTGCACGCCTCCCCGGTGTTCTCCGCGTGCCTGCTGCGCCTCCTTCTTGATCTCGATCGTGCGCTGGGTCACCCCCCTCGTCTCGACGTGGTGGACGTGGGGGCTGGGCGGGGTGAGCTGCTTCGGGCGCTGCTCGTGGGGGTTTCCGGGGAGCCCGCCCGCTCCGGGCGGTCAGGCTTGATCCCTCCGCGGGCGGGCTCCCCGGAAACCCTGACCGCCACGGCCGCCGCCCGCCCGTCACCCTCCGGGCTCGGGTCGCTCTCCGCCGGGCCGTCGCCCGACGCACCGGTTCCGCTCGCCGACCGGGTACGCCTCACCGCCGTCGAGAAAGCGCCCCGCCCCGAGGACCTCCCGGCTGAGATCGACTGGCTGGACGAGATCCCGGACGGAATCACCGGACTGCTGCTGGCCACCGAGTGGCTGGACAACGTCCCGCTGGACCTGGCCGTGGACACTCCCGAGGGCTGGCGGTATCTGCTGGTGGACCCGACGACCGGTGAAGAGTCGGTGGGTGACCTGGTCGACGCCGCGGATGCCGACTGGCTGGACCGGTGGTGGCCGCTGACCGGAAGCGACGGTGCCGGCTTGACCGGGTCCGGGTTCCGGGCGGCCCGGCCGGCGGAGGGATCAAGCCTGACCGCCCGGAGCCGGTCGGGCCGCCCGGAACCCCCCACGGGAGCAAGAGCCGAGATCGGGAGGACCCGGGACAAAGCCTGGGCCGACGCCGTCCAGCGAATCGAGAAGGGCTGCGCGCTGGCCGTCGACTACGGGCACCTGAGGGACGGCCGGCCGGTGGACGGAACGTTGACCGGGTATCGGGATGGGCGGCAGGTGCCGCCGGTGCCGGACGGGTCGTGTGACGTCACCGCGCACGTCGCCATGGACTCGGTCGCCGCTGCCGGTGAGCGGGTCGCCGGGTGTGCGTACACCTTGATCACGCAGCGCGAGGGGCTGCGGGCGCTCGGGGCCGACGGCGGGCGACCGCCGCTGAGCCTGGCCGCCCAGGATCCCGCCGGGTACGTCCGGGCGCTCGCCGCCGCGTCGGCGGTGGCCGAGCTGACCGACCCGGCCGGCCTGGGCGGGCACTGGTGGCTGCTGCAACCGGTCGGCGTCTCGGTCGCCCCGGTCATGCCCGGCGGGGATCCCCGCGCCTGCCCGGGATGACCGTCATGGTTGGGCTGCCGGCTTGATCCGCGCTCGTGGCACGATGACGGGCATGACCACGGACGCCGGCGACCTCCGCGAACTGACCGTCGGCACGGGCGCCGGCGGGGAGCAGCTCGGCACCGACATGGTGCTCAACATCGGCCCGCAGCACCCCTCCACCCACGGCGTGCTGCGGCTGCGGCTGGTGCTCGACGGCGAGCGGGTGGTCTCCGCCGAGCCGATCGTCGGCTACATGCACCGGGGCGCGGAGAAGCTCTTCGAGGTACGCGACTACCGGCAGATCATCGTGCTGGCCAACCGGCACGACTGGCTCTCGGCCTTCGCGAACGAGCTGGGCGTGGTGCTGGCCGTGGAGCGGCTGATGGGCATGGAGGTGCCCGAACGCGCGACCTGGCTGCGGATGGCGCTGGCCGAGTTGAACCGGGTGCTCAACCACCTGATGTTCCTCGGCTCGTACCCGCTGGAGATCGGCGCGATCACCCCGATGTTCTACGCGTTCCGCGAGCGGGAGACCCTGCAGACGGTGATGGAGGAGGTCTCCGGCGGCCGGATCCACTACATGTTCAACCGGGTCGGCGGCCTGAAAGAGGAGGTGCCGGCCGGCTGGACGGGCCGGGCCCGGGCGGCCATCGGCGAGGTGCGCCGGCGGATGCCGGACCTGGACCAGCTGATCCGACGGAACGAGATCTTCCTGGCCCGGACGGTCGGGGTGGGCGTGCTGTCGGCGGCGGACGCTGCCGCGTTCGGCGCGTCCGGGCCGGTCGCCCGGGCTTCCGGCCTGGACCTGGACCTCCGCCGGGACGACCCCTACCTGGCGTACGACCAGCTCGACGTGCCGGTGGTGACGAAGACCGCCGGGGACTGCCATGCCCGCTTCGAGGTGCTGCTCGACCAGGTGTACGCCTCGCTCGACCTCGCCGAACAGTGCCTGGACCGGGTGGACCGGCTCACCGGGCCGGTGAACACCCGGCTGCCCAAGGTGGTCAAGGCCCCCGAGGGGCACACCTACGCGTGGACCGAGAACCCGCTCGGCATCAACGGCTACTACCTGGTGTCCCGGGGCGAGAAGACGCCGTGGCGGCTCAAGCTGCGCACCGCCTCGTACGCGAACGTGCAGGCGTTGGCGACCCTGCTCCCCGGCTGCCTGGTGCCGGACCTGATCGCGATCCTCGGCTCGATGTTCTTCGTGGTCGGCGACATCGACAAGTAGCCCTCGGCTTCGGGGCGGCGGCGTCAGCGCCAGCGGTCGGCGGAGCGGGGGCTGACGGCCCGGGCCGCCTCGCCGCGCGGCGGGTAGCCGTGCCGGTCGTCGCCGTACCGCGCCGGTTCCGGCTCGGCCTGGTGCCACTCGGGCTCCACCTGGCGCCACTCGACCTGCCCGCTGCGCTGCGCCGGGGGACGCCACTCGTCGGGTACCCGCACCCCACCGACCGGCAGGGCCGGCCGGTTCTCCCCCGCCCAGCCGGATCCCGCGTCGGCGGGCGCCGCGTGGCCCCGGTGGGGCTCGCGGACGGACGCCCAGCGATCCTCGACCCGGTACTCGGTGCCGGCGCCGTCGGCGTGCACCGCGGCGTGCCGCTCCCCGACCCGGAGCTGCCGGCCATGCTCGTCGTCGCGGACCGACGCCCAGCGGTTCCCCGCGCGCAGCTCGGACCAGTACTCGCCGTCCGGATCGTCGGAGGCGGCCCGGCCGGACGGCGCGGGCGAAACCTCGGTGCCGTCCGGCGACGTCCAGCCCGCCCGCGGGCCGGCCCAGGAGCGCTCGTCCTGCGTCGCCGACCAGGACTGCTCGGCACGGCCTCCGGCCCGGCTCGTCGACCACTGCTGGTCGCCGTCGCGGTCCGCCGACCAGGACCGCTGGTCCGCCGGTCCGGCCGGTTCCGTGGACCGGTCCCGCTCACCGCCCTGGCCGGACCATGCGCCGCCGTCCCGCGCCCCACCCTGCCCGGACCAGGCGCCCCCACCCTGCCCGGACCAGGCGCCCCCGTCCCGCGCCCCACCCTGCCCGGACCAGGCGCCACCGTCCCGCGCCCCACCCTGGCCGGACCAGGTGCCGCCGCCGTGGCCGGTCCGGCGGTCGCCGGACGGCCAGGCGTGGTCGTCCTCCGCCTCTCGGTGCCCGGACCAGGGGCGTTCCTCCGGCTCCGCGCCGGTCCACGGCCGCTCCTCTGGCACCGGGGACCAGCGGCCGGCGTAGCCGCCGTAGTGGCCACCGGTGGCCGGATCCGCGGCACCGTCCACGATGGTGTGCCGGGTGGTGACGTGCACGGTCTCGGTGCGATGCACCACCCCGACCTGCCGGGGTTCCGGCCGCCCGTCCGGCTCCGGCGTACGCGGGGCGCCGTAGACGCCGGGCTGCGAACGGTCGGCGGGCGGGGCAGGCCGCTCCGTGCCGTAACGGGTGCCGGACTCCGGGCGGCGGGCCGGCTCGTCCTCGTCCCGGCCGGCGGGCTGCCCCCAGCCCGGCTGCTCGGGGGCGGCGTAGCTGGCCCGGCCGTCGTCGTAGGTCTCGGTGGACGGCACCCGGGCACGGCCACCGGCGGGTTCCGCGGCGGCGGGGCTGCCGGTCCCGGCGGCGGCCGCCGCCGCCGTCGCGTCCAGCCGGCGGCGCAACGCGGTGACCGTCTCCTGGGTCCGGTGCGCCTGGTCGAGCGCCTGGTTGCCACGCTGCGCGGCCGCCACGATCTCGCTGCGCAGCTCGTGGCGAAGCTGCTCGATATCCTCGCGCACCTCCTCGACGCCGGCCGCGCCGCCGGTGCCCTCAGGGCGCAGCGCGATGGAGAGACCGATCAGTACCACGGCGAGGATCGCCAGCACGGCACCGAACCGCAGCGGACCGCCGCCGTCGGCGACCAGCAGGAGAAGCGCCGCCAGGGGCGCGAGCGCCACCCCGATCCAGAACAGCACGTTCAGTAGCGATGGCGTGCGCTTTTCGGCGGGGGCGACCGGGGCGGGCATGGCTGAGCAGACTACCGAGAGTTGCCCCGGTAGGGAACGGGCCGAAAGCACCGATGTAACGACGGCGACCAGGCATTCGCTGCTGGGCGTCCCGGCCGGGTCCGGTCGCCGACGGACCGGGTTCGGTCCGTCGACGACCGGCGACTTTCCAGGTCGGCGGCACGGCGCCAGAGGCGCCGAGCCGGTCGCGGGAGGTCAGCTCGCGGCGAGCGCGGCGTCGGAGGAGAAGACCAGGCCGACGCTGGCCGCCCCGGTCTTCAGCGCGTTCTTGGTCTGCGGGCCACCCGCGTCCAGCGAGCTGAACGAGCCGGCCTTGAAGTCGTAGACCTGGACCAGGCCGGCCTGGCACTTCGGCCGCTGCGGGCACTCCGGCGGGCCGGCCAGCACGGTGGCCTGGCCGGAGCACTTGCTCGCCAGGTCGGAGAGCGTGGCGAGCTGGTATTTGTCGGCGAAGGCCTTGGTGACCGCGAAGGCGTTCTGGTCCTGGGCCTGGGACGGCTGGCCGAAGGTGATGCCGACCTTGTCGCCCGCCGCCGTCAACGCGCTGACGGTCTTGTCCAGCTCGGGGGAGGAGATCGGCTCGGCGTCCTTGCCGTTGGCCTTGGTGTTGAGGAACTCGGCCATGGTGGCCGCGTACTCGGGGACGACCTGGATCTCGCCCTTTTCCAGGGCCGGCTCGTAGAGCTCACGGTTGCCGATCGTCTGCACCTTGACCTGGTAGCCGGCCGCGGTGAGCGCGATCTTGTAGAGCTCGGCGATGGTCTGGCTCTCGCTGAAGTTGCCCGCGCCGACCGTGACCTGGCCACCCGGGCCCTGCTCCACACCCTGGGTGACGCCGTTGGCGTCGGCGAACGCCTTCGCCGCGACCTGCGGGGTCTTCCGGTCGACGTCGACCGCCCGGTTCAGCTCGATCAGCTTGGGGGTGTCGAGCTTCGCGGAGACCTTGTCCAGCGCGGCGACCAGCTGCGGGGTGGCGGCCTTCTTGTTGATCGCGGGGAGGACGTTGTCGGTGTTCTGCAGCTTCTTGTCGTCGGTGAGGACGACCAGCTGGTCGCCCGCGACCGGGGCGCAGCCGGCCCCGGAGGCACCCTGCTGGGGGGCGTCGGTGCCCGAGGAACCGGCGTCACCGCAGCCGGTGAGCAGGCCCGCCGCGGTGAGGGCGCCGAGCGCCCCGACGGCCAGGCGTGTACGTGCGCGCATCGATTGCCCGCCTTCCGTGTCCCGGCGCGACCCGTCTCGGGCCGGCCGCGTGTCCGACGGGCGATCCGGTCGGCCGCCCGCGATTCCAGCCAATATCCTCCGGGCCGGACCGACAAACTCCGAGCCGATTTCGTCACCGGATCGTCACCCGGCACGCGGTTTGGCCCGGTTCAGGCGCCCGCAGTGGCGTCGGTCACGCGCCGGTTCGCCGCCCCTCGGGCCCGCCGCAGCGGGCGCGGCGTCACGGCCCGCTCCACCAGCGCGAGCACCCCCTCGACCAGCAGCGCCAGCCCGGCGACCAACACCCCGCCGGCGATGATCTGGCCACCGCCGGCCGCGATGTCCAGCCCGAAGCCGGCCCGGATGATCTGCCCCAGCCCGCCGCCGTTGACGAAGGAGGCCAGCGCCGCGGTGGCGACCACCTGCACCGCGGCGGTACGGAACCCGGCGGCCAGGTACGGCACCGCGAGCGGCAGCTCCACCCGGCGCAGCAACTGCCCGCCGGACAGCCCCATGCCGCGCGCCGCGTCCCGTGCCTCCGGGTCGGCCTGCCGCACCCCGGTGTACGCGTTGGCCAGCAGCGGCGGCACCGCGAACACCGCGAGCGCGACCACCACGGCCGGGCGGCCGAAGCCGAGGAACGTGAGCGGCAGGATGGTCAGCAGCGCGAGGGTGGGTACGGCCAGCGTGACGTTGGACACCAGCAGCACGGCACCACCGCCCCGGCCGGTGTGCCCGAGCCAGAGCCCGACCGGCCAGGCCACCAGGCAGCCCAGCAGGACGGCCAGCGCGGAGATGCTCAGGTGCTCGCCGAGCCGGTCCAGGATGCCGCCCGGGTTCGTCCAGTTCAGCGGGTCGTTCAGCCAGACCACGGCCTGCTCGACGGGGTTCATGCGGCCCGCCGCCGGAGCCAGGGGGTGAGCAGCCGACCGACGCCGGCGAGGACCAGGTCCAGCACCAGCGCCAGCAGGACGCAGAGCACCGTGCCGGTCATGATCTCCGCCTTGTAGAAGTTGTTCTGGAAGCCGGCGAAGATGAGCTGCCCGAGGCCGCCCCGGCCGACCACCACCCCGACCGTGACCAGCGCCACCGTGGAGACGGTGGCCAGCCGTAGGCCGGTGAGGATGCCGGGCAGGGCCAGCGGCAACTCGATCCGGAACAGGCGGCCCCAGCGGCCGTACCCCATCCCCTCGGCGGCCTCCCGGACCTCGGGCGGCACCTGGTTGAGCCCGGCCAACGCGTTGCGCACGATGACCAGCAGCGCGTACAGCGCCACCACGCTGAGCACGGTGACCGCGCCGATGCCCAGGTATGGCGCGAGGAAGGCGAACAGGGCCAGCGACGGGATCGTGTACAGCGCCCCGGCCAGCGCCAGGATCGGCCCGGACAGCGACCGGAACCAGTACGCGGCCACCGCCAGCGGCAGCGCCACCAGCGCGGCGATCAGCACGGCCCGGCCGGTCAGCCAGGCGTGCTCGCGCAGCGCCGCGAGGATCGTGTCAGAGTTGTCCCGCACGTACTGCCAGGAGAACCACGGGTTACCCGGCGCGGCCCGGTAGCTGAGGTGGAGGGACACACGTGGACGTTACCCCGGGATCCGCCGGCGGACACAGCGCGGCATCGATCACTCTCGAGCGCATCCGCAAGCGCTACCCCGACGGCACGGAGGCGGTGCGGAAGCTGAGCCTGGAGGTGAAGGCCGGCGAGCTGGTGGTGCTGATCGGCCCGTCCGGCTGCGGCAAGTCCACCGTGCTCCGCATGATCAACCGGCTGATCGAGCCGACCGACGGCCGGATCCTGCTCGGCGACGACGACGTCACCCGGGTCGACCCGGTGGCGCTGCGCCGCCGCATCGGGTACGTCATCCAGAACGTCGGCCTCTTCCCGCACCAGACGGTCGCCGCCAACGTGGCGACCGTGCCCGGGCTGCTCGGCTGGCCGCGCGGGCGGACCCGGGACCGGGTGAACGAGCTGCTGGAGCTGGTCGGCCTCGACCCGGCACAGTTCAGCCGGCGCTACCCGCACGAGCTCTCCGGCGGCCAGCGGCAGCGGGTGGGGGTGGCCCGCGCGCTCGCCGCCGACCCGGTGGTGCTGCTGATGGACGAGCCCTTCTCGGCGGTCGACCCGATCGTCCGGACCCGGCTGCAGGAGGAGTTCCTGCGGCTCCAGGCCGAGGTCCGCAAGACCATCGTGCTGGTGACCCACGACCTCGACGAGGCGGTGCGACTGGGCGACCGGATCGCGGTGCTCTCCGAGGGCGGCCAGCTGGAGCAGTACGACACTCCGGCCGCCCTGCTCGGGTCGCCCGCCTCGCCGTTCGTGCGCGAGTTCGTCGGCGCCGACCGGGGCATCCGCCGGCTGGCGGTCACCCCGGTCACCCACGAGGTGCTGGAGCCGCTCCCGGCCGGTGACGGGTCGGACCTGCCGGCGGTGCCGCTGGGCGGCTCGGCGTACGACGCACTGGCCGCGCTGCTCAGCTCGGCCGCCGAGCACGCCGTGGTCACCAAGGAGGGGCGGCCGGTCGGGCTGCTCAGCCGGTCCCGGCTGCTGGAACTGGGCGCCGTGGCGGACTGAGCGGCGGCGGGGGCGGAACGCCGTGAGTCGCCTCAGGCGCGGCCGCCGAGGCTGGCCAGGCCGATGATCCAGCCCGCGAAGAAGCCGTAGCCGACCCCGGCGCTGGCGGTCTGGAAGGCGCCGAGGAGCGATCCGCCCGGCCCGAGGAGGGTGGCCAGCAGCCCGGCGAACCCGCCGGCCAGGGCGTACGCCGCCCAGCCGGAGAGGAACTGGCTGGCCGAGCCCTGCACCCGGGCCACCTGTGTGGCCGGCAGCAGGTAGAGGAGGGCGGCGGCCAGGACCACCAGCAGGATCGCCCGCAGGTCGGCGGCGAGCACCCCCTGGGACGGGTCGTCGGCGTGCAGCCGCCAGGCCGGCCAGGCGAGCAGCCGCAGAAACCAGCCGCCGGCCCCGTTCGGGTCGGTGTGATCCTGCACCCAGCCCACGTACACCGGGCTGCCGCACACGCCGACGAGGAGGAGCGCGGCGAGGGCGCCGGTGCCGGCGGCCGTGCCGTACCTGCTGACGATCCGGGGGCGGTTGCGCAGCGCCATGGGACGGTCGGTGCCCGACGCACCCCGCCGGGCAAACCTGCGCGCGACCGCCCTGGGTCGGCGGACGGCCATCCGTCAGTGCTTCAGCAGGTAGTCGATGAACGCGGCCCGCAGCAGCGGGGCGGACTCCTCGTAGCCGTGGCCGGTCAGCTCCCGCCACAGCGCGTTGGCCTCGTCGATGGTCGGCCCGACCGAGTTGGGGGCGCCGTCCAGGGCGGCGGCCTCGTCCGAGTTGGGCAGGTGCCGCAGCACCGACCAGAAGAACCCGACGTCGCGGCGTTCCCGGGCCAGGGCGAACGCCTGCTCGCGCAACTCCTCGGTGGAGAGCCTGTCGAGCTCGCCGAAGGTACGGCCGCCGGCGCCGGTGGCATTAGTCTCGCTCATGCCACCGCCTCGCTTCGCTCGGCGACGGCATGAGGCACGACCGGGCTGTGCTGATGATTCGCTCGCTGGCGCTCGCTCATGCCGCCGAGCCTAACCGGCGAGATCAGGTTCGGCCCGTCATCGCCGGCGGCGACCGCGACCGACCCGTCCGGTGCCGTCAGCGGTCGTCGGCGTCCCAGCGGCGCGGCTCGCTCTCCCAGCGCGGGGCGTCCCACCTGTCGACGGTCGGGTCGGTCCGTACCGGCAGCACCGAGGGCCAGTCGTCGGCCGGCTCCGGCGGCCGGGTCAACGCCCAGCCGGAGCTGATCGTGGGATCGCCGGGCGGCCCCAACTCCGCCGGGACGAGGGCCGGCCGCGGCCGGCCGAACTTCTCGACCAGCCGGGTGACCAGCAGCCCGACGCCGAGCGTCGCCCCGCCGACGGCCCACCGGCTGATCGTCCAGCCCTGCGCCGCCGCCCAGACCAGGAAGACCTCCACCAGGCTCACCGCGAACAGCGTGCCGAAGATCCCGCCGCGCCGGCCGTACGCGCTGGTGCCGCCGAGCATGGCGGTGCCGACCGCCAACACCGACCAGTCCAGCCCGGTGGCCGGCGCGACCGGGCCACTGCCGTTCGCCGCGATCAGCATGCCGCCGAGCATCGCCAGCACGGTGGAGCCGATCATGGCGAACGCCGCCACCGTGGCGGCCACCGCGCCCCGGCGCCGGGCCGGGTCGGCGACCGGCCGGAACCGCCCGACCAGCCGCCGGATCGGCCGTATCGCGCCGAAGAGCCCGCCGAGCACGGCCACCGCGGCGAAGCCGATGACGAGGTACAGGGCGGTGGGCCGGGGGTCGTACCCGCCCTGGACCACGACCGGGCCGGTACGCCGCTCGATGTAGACGATCACACCGGCCGCACCGGCCAGGCTCGCCGCCCAGGCCGGCACGTGCAGCACCACCACCGCCAGGGCCAGCGCCAGCCCGCCGAGCACCGCCACCGCCAGCGCGGGGAGCAACGCCTCCCGGACGCCCCGGTCGCCCTGCTCGGCGAAGTGCAGGGCGGCGGCCACCGCGACCGGGCCGACCGCCAGATTCACCACGGCGGCGCGCAGGCTCAGCCCGGCGGCGAGGGCGAGCAGCCCGAGCCCGGCCACGGCGACCAGGAGGGTCTTCAGGCCGCTGTCGCGCAGCGCGTCCGCGTCCGCGCGCCAGAGCAGCCAGGTCAGCCCGGCCAGCCCGGCCAGCAGCAGGAACTCCCAGACCACGTGTACGGCGATCCGGTCGCGGCCGGGTTCGCCGTGCGCGGGGTCGTCGAAGACGTTCTCCAGCACGGCGGCGGGCACCCCGGACGACTCGGCCCGGCCCGTTTCGTCGTACCCCATGACCCGCGCCTCCCACGTCGCCCGGCCGTGCCGCCCGACGCTCGGGCGGACCGGCGGCGGCCGTTGCTCTCCGGTCGCCAGGCACGGTACCTGCGGGCGCGGATGGTGGGAACCCCTGATCAGAGGCGGCCGCGCGGAGTCTCCCGGTCGCCGGGATCGCGGTCCTCGTCGTCCTCCTGCTCCGGCACCCGGCAGGACCGCTCCAGCCAGAGCGCCGCCGCGACCAGGGCGAGCGAGGCGACCAGCCCGGCCACGGCGGCCGGCCGGTCGCCGACGGCGGCGTTGGTCCGCTCGACGAAGAGCCACCCGGTCAGCCCGGCGTAGAAGCCGGCGAAGATCGCCCCGGCCAGCGATGACGCCTTGGCCAGCACCACGAACCGGGCGACCAGCAGCGGATTCACCGGGTCCCGCCCGGGTCGGCGTTCGATCCGGCCGCGGGTGTTGACCGCCGCGTACCCCTCGAGCACGGCGAGGCCGGCCAGCGTGACCACCGGCAGCCAGGGCAGGTTCGGCGCGCTGGGGTAGTAGAAGCTGCTGATCAGTAGCCAGGCCAACGCGGCGGCGGCCAGCCCGGCCACCACCAGTGTGGAGATCCGGGTGGGACCCATCCGCCATCGTTCGGGGTCGCGCGGGAACTGCGCCTGACTCATGCGGTCGCCTCGCTCCGCTCGGCACCCGCCTGAGGCTCCGCGGCACAGTGCCGGATGATTCGGTCGCGGCGCTCGCTCATGCCGCCCGGCTCCACTGGGTCATGGGTCCGACTGTAACGCCAGATCCGGTCGAGGGCTGAGTTCCAGGGCGTCCCCGGCCAGCGGCTCGGCGTTGAGCAGGTCGGTCAGCCAGCCGTGCCCGGGCAGCCGGCCGTGCGGTTCGATGTCGATCCACGGCCGCAGCACGAAGGCCCGCAGGTGGGCGCGGGGGTGCGGCAGAGTCAGCTCCGGGTCGTCGCTCAGCACGGGCGCACCGGCGTCGTCCCAGACCGCGATGACATCGACGTCGAGGGTGCGCGGCCCGTACCGGCGCTCCGGGTCCCGGGTCCGCCCGGCCGCCCGCTCCGCGGCCCGGGCCCGGGCCAGCCAGTCGCCGGGGGTCGCCGCCGGGTCCCCGACCAGCATCGCCGCGTTCAGGTACGCGGGCTGGTCGGCGTCCCCCCACGGTGGAGTCTCGTAGACGCCGGAGACGACCAGCACCGCGTCGCCGAACGCGGCCACCGCCGCGCGGAGGTGGGCCAGCCGGTCACCGAGGTTGCTGCCGATCGACAGCACGGCCCGGGTCATCGGGTACGCCGCATCGTCACGGCCACGTCCCGGAAGGTGTGCGGGATCGGGGCCTCGGGCTTGTGGACGGTGACCGCGGCGGCGGCGACCAGCGGTTCGGCCAGGCAGACCGCGAGCAGCCGGTCGGCGAGTGTCTCGATCAGGTTGACCGGCTCGCCGGTGATCACGGCGACCAGCCGCTCGGCCAGCTCGCCGTAGTGCACGGTGTCGGTCACCTCGTCGGAGCGCGCGGCCGGGGCGAGGTCGAGTTCGAGCACCGCGTCGACCACGAACTCCTGCCCCTGGGCACGCTCGAAGTCGTACACCCCGTGCCGGCCGTGGGCGCGCAGGCCGGTCAGCTCGATCCGGTCGGTCACCGGTCCCCCTTCGTTCGCGACTGCGAGGCTCGCAAAACCGGCTCACTCCTCGCGCTCACCGTGCCCCCTTCGTTCGCGACTGCGGGGCTCGCAAACCCGGCTCACTCCTCGCGCTCACCGGTCCCCCTCCCGCATGGTGGTCGCCAGGCACGGGCGGCCGGTGGCCCGCCAGACGGCGAGCGCGTCGGCGGTGCCGCGGACGTCGTGCACCCGTACCCCCCAGGCCCCGGCCGCCACGGCGAGCACGCTGGTGGCGATCGTGGCCGCCTCGCGGCCGGAGGTGGGCCGGGGGGTGCCGTCGGCGTCGGCGAGCAGCCGGCCCAGGTACGACTTCCGGCTCGACCCGAACAGCAGCGGGAAGCCGAGGTCCACCAGCTCGGGCAGGCGGGCGCTGAGTTCCCAGTTGTGCGCGGCGGTCTTCGCGAAGCCCAGTCCGGGATCGACGATGATCTTCTCGGCGGCGATCCCGGCGGTGAGCGCCTCGTCCACCCGCTGGCTCAGCTCGGTCCGGACGTCGGCCACCACGTCGCCGTAGCTGGCCAGGTCGCGCATCTCGCGTGAGTGCCCCCGCCAGTGCATGAGCACCCAGGGGCAGCCGGCGTCCCGGACCACCCGGGCCATGTCCGGGTCGGCGAGGCCGCCGGAGACGTCGTTGACCACGTCCGCGCCGGCGGCGAGGGCCGCCTCGGCCACCCGGGCCCGGCTGGTGTCGATGCTGACCGGGATGCCGGCGGCGCTCAGCTCGCGGATGACCGGCAGCACCCGGGCCGTCTCGGTCTCCGCGTCGACCCGGTCGGCGCCCGGCCGGGTGGACTCGCCACCCACGTCGACCAGGTCCGCGCCGGCCGCACGCAGTCGCACTCCGTGTCCGACGGCCGCGTCGAGATCGGCGTACCTGCCGCCGTCGGAGAAGGAGTCGGGCGTGACGTTGAGGACGCCCATCACCACCGGGGCCTGCGCCCGTACCAGCTCGGTCACGACCCGACAGTACCGGTCGCCAGCAGGGCTTCCGGCGGCCCGGGCGGCAACCGGCCACGACGGCCCTGACATGCGGATTAGAACAGGTGTACGATCGGTCGTCCGGGTCGCTCCGGGTCGACTCTTCGCGGGTTGTCGCAAAGGGGGCCGGCCCGTACGCTTTGGAATTGCCCAGCATCGAGATGGCGAAGCCTGGAGGGAGGGCCGAAGCGGGAAGAATCCCCCCAAAGCTCGCCACTCTCCGTGGTGGGTGACGAACACAGCGTCGCGCACGCTGTGCCCAATGAGCACCATCCCGCCAGGCTTGCCTACTGCACCGCCGCGGCGCCGCCGGCCGCGACATGGGGAGGTTTCCAGTGATCGCCACCGAGCTCATGGGGGCGGCGACGGCAGCCGTCGACCACGCGCTCCACACCCTGGCGTCGACTCCACTCGCCGAGCCGGCCCCCAAGGGCATCGCCACCGAGAGCATCGTCAGCTTCTTCGCCAGCAAGATCGCGCCGATCCTGCTCGCGGTGCTCGGCGTCATCTTCATCGGGCGGGCCAGCCGGGGCGAGATCTCCAAGGTGCTGACCAGCTCCGCGATCGCCATCGTCGGCCTGGCCTTCATCGCCGGCGCCGCCACACTCTTCTTCGTCGGCGACTACCTGATCAACCTGATCTTCGAATAGGCGCGGGCGACCATGCGGCTGCGCACCGACGACGACATCTACCGGGCTCGTCTCGTCTACCTCGGGCCGCCCGGGTACACCCTGCCCGTCCACCTGCCGTACGCCCAGTACGGCCTGTTCATGCTGCTCGTACCCCTCTACATGTTCATCCACTGGCTGTTCACGTTGCAGGTGGAGCTCTTCCCCGCCTGGGAGATCTCGCTGGCCATCGTGACCACCTCGTTCATCTTCCGGCACGTCGACCCGGACCGACCGGCGCGCATGGTCATCCGGACCGCGCTGACGGACTGGCGACGCACCCGGGAGCCGGCCGCCGAGCTGCGCGACCCGCGGCTGGTGGCGAGCCGGATCAGGATCCGGGAGGAACTGGCATGACCGGGCGTACGCCGCCGGCGCGGACGAACGACGCGGGTGAGGCGGTCGCATGAGTCGCTCTTCCACGCCGGGTTCCCCGGCCGGACGTCCGGCCGGGCCGCACGGTAACCGAGCGCGATCGTTCGAGTACCCGCAGGACGAGGAGCTCGACGAGGTCGCGCTCGACCCGGCCCTGGTCACCAGCCCCGGGCAGGGTCGGGTCGGGGTCTTCCAACCGCCCCGCCCGGTGTCGCCCCGCCCGCCCGGCTCGGAGCAGCGGATGCCGGCGGCCGGCGACAGCGGCGACATCGACTCGCCGTTCCTCGACCTGTTCGGCGGCGCGCAGCCCGGCGTACGGCGCCCGGCCCGAGCCGCCAGCCCGCCGGCCGGTCCACCTCCCGCGACGGAGCCGACGCCGGTGGTGGCGCCGCCCCGCCGGGGCGTCGGGCGGGAGGCGCTGCCCATCCCGCACCAGCCCGCCGCCCCGGCCGAACCGCTCCCGCCGTCGCAGGGCGAGCACGGTGGCGCACCGGAGGACGAGCCGCCCAGCGCCCGGCGCCGGGAGAGCGCCCCCGGCGTACGGCCGGTGGGCCGACCCCGGGAGGCCCCCGAGGCCGCGCCGTCGCACGGCGCCTCGCCGGTGGAACGGCCGGCCGCCCTCGACCCGGCACCCGCCCGTACCCGGGTACCGCACCAGGCCGGCGACCGGCTCCCCGCGCTCCGGCCGACCACCGAGCCGGACCTGGCCGACCCGGCGCCCCCGGTCGACCGCCCGGCCCGCCGCACCGACCGGCGCGTGGAACCGGCCACCCGGTCGAACGGTCGCGAGGTGGCCACCGCGCCCGGCCGGGAGGTGACCCCGCCGCGGCAGCGGTCCGCCGAGCTGAGCAGGAAGCCCGTCAAGCCGGTTCGGGTCCGCCCCCCGAAGATTAAGTTCGGCGACCGGGACCCGTCGGTGGAGCTGGCTGTCACCGAGATCGCCGGTCACCTCACCTTCACCCCGAACACGGTCACCGCCTGGTACTGGCTGCCCGAGGTGCGCTGGGCGTTCCGCCCCGACGCCGAGCGCGAGGCGCTGCTCTCGGCGATCTCCGAGCAGTACGCCGGCCTGGCCGGCTTCCGGCTGCACCTGCGACGCACCACCCGGCCGTTCCCGGCCGACGAGTGGGCCCGCACCATCGACGCGCACACCGCCGCGCCGCTGCCCGACGTGCCCGGTACGCCCGGCTGGGCCGACCACCTGGTCGCCGCGCAGCGGCACCTGATGGCGGTCAACCACGCCGAGGGGCAGACCTACCTCGGGGTCACCTTCGCCCGCCGGTCGCTGGGCGACTCCCTCACCGAGCGGCTGCTGCGCACCTTCGGCCGGGGCACCGCCGACGGCGAACGCCGCCGGCTGGGCCGCACGGTCGAGCAGTTCGACGAGGTGCTCGGGGCGTTCGGCATGCGGGGCCGCCGGGTCACCGCGCAGGAGCTGGAGTGGCTGCTCTACCGCTCCGTCGCGCTCTGCATGGCGCCACCCGGCGCGCTCTCCCCGGTGACCAACGGCCGGTGGGAACGCGGCGACCTGCTCGCCCTCACCGAGCAGGTCGAGCGCTACCGCACCCCGTACGGCTCGACGGTGAAGCTGGTCAACCGGATGACCGGCGAGGAGCGGCACGTGGCCGTGCTCGCGGTCGGCCGGATGGAGCCGCTGGAGATCCCCGAGCGGCACGAGCCGTGGCTGCACTTCCACGAGCGCCTGCCATGGCCGATGGAACTCTCCACCCGGGTGGACATCCTCGGCCCCGGCGACTCCTTCCGGAACCTCGAGCACCGGCTCCGGATGATCCGCTCCCAGCAGCTCGACTACGCCGAGCACGGCATCGACGCCCCGCCGGAGCTGGAACGGCTCGCCAAGCGGGCGCTGGTGATCGGCGACGAGATGACCACCGGCCTGCCGGTCGACTCGGCCCGCGCGCACGGCTGGCACCGGATCGCGGTCGGCGGCCGGACCCGCGAGGAGTGCCTGGAGCGGGCCCGGCGGCTCATCCAGCTCTACTCCCGCGAGCTGCGGATCTCGCTCCAGCATCCGAAGAACCAGGACTGGCTGGCCCGCGAGTTCATCCCCGGCGAGCCGATCGCCAACACCGGTTACGTCCGGCGGATGCCGGTCAACCTGCTCGCCGCGGCGCTACCGCAGGCCGCGTCCACGGTCGGCGACCGGCGCGGCGACCTGATCGGCCGCACCGCCGGCACCTGCCGCCGCCCGGTCTTCCTCGATCTGCACTTCCCCATGGAGGTGCGGGAACGCTCCGGGCTCGCCGTCTTCGTCGCCGAACCCGGCGGCGGCAAGTCGACCCTGCTCGGCGCGCTCGGCTATCTGGCCGCCCGACGCGGCGTCCAGGTGACCCTGCTCGACCCGTCCGGCCCGCTGGCCCGGCTCTGCGCGATGCCCGAGCTGGCGCCGTACGCGCGGGTGCTCAACCTGACCGGCTCCGACCAGGGCACCCTCGCCCCGTACGCGCTGATCCCGACGCCGCTGCGCAGCGAGTTCGCCGCCGGCTCGGCGGGTGACCGGGAGTTCGAGATCGCGGTCTCCAACGCCCGCGCCGAGCGCCGGATGCTGGTGCAGGACATCTGCATGATGCTGGTGCCTCCGCAGGTGGCCCGGGAGGCGTCCACCGCCACCCTGTTCCGGCACGCCGTACGCCAGGTGCCGGCCGAGGAGACCGCCACGCTGGACGACGTGGTCGCCTGCCTCCAGGGGCTCGACGACGACGCCGGCCGGGAACTGGCCAACCTGCTGCTGGACACCGCCGAGATGCCGCTGGCCATGCTCTTCTTCGGCCGACCACCGGAGGGGCTGCTCGGCGCGGACGCCGCGCTCACCGTGATCACCATGGCCGGGCTGCGGCTGCCCGACCTCAAGATCGAGCGGGAGTACTGGTCGGCCGAGGAGGCCCTCGCCCTGCCCATGCTGCACACCGCGCACCGGCTGGCCGTCCGCCGCTGCTACGGCGGCTCGATGTCCTCCCGGAAGCTGGTCGGCCTGGACGAGGCACACTTCATGGAGGGTTGGCGTTCCGGGCGGTCGTTCCTGGTCCGCCTCGCCCGCGACTCCCGCAAGTGGAACCTCGCCGCCCTGGTCGCCTCGCAGAACCCGAAGGACATCCTCGGCCTCGACGTGCAGAACCTGGTCTCCACCGTCTTCGTCGGCCGGATCGCCGAGGACACCGAGATCGCCTCCGAGGCGCTGCGGCTGCTGCGGGTGCCGGTCAACGACGGCTACGAAGCCACCCTGGCCTCGCTCTCCCAGGCGGACTCCGGATCGGCCGCCCGGCTCGGCTTCCGCGAATTCGTGATGCGCGACGTCGACGGGCGGGTGCAGAAGGTCCGGGTCGACGTGTCGTACGTGGACGGACTGCTGGACCACCTGGACACGACCCCCGCCGCCGCCCAGGCAGCCGGGCAACTGCCGACCGTCCTGGCTGATCTGGAGGCGTGACATGGCGAGGGCCCGGGCACGGATCACGGCGCTCCTCCTCGCGCTCGGCGTACTCGCCGTGGCCACCATCGCCTGGCCGGTGGTCGGGGCGACACCCGCGTACGCCACCGAACCCACCCCGGCACCGGCCGAACTGTGTACCACCAAGCAGTGGCAGGCCGACTTCCGCGCCTGCGTAGCCAAGCTGAACGCAGTCACCGAGGATGCGGCGACCTGCCGCAACGCACCCGTACCCGGCGCGCCCGACTCGGGCCTGGCCGGCTGGTTCGCCTCCCGCCCCGACTCCGCCAAGCTCCCCGGCCCCAAGGGGCTCTACAGCGACTACGGCTACGCCGGGTACAGCTACACGACGTACGACATCGACGGCGGCTGCGCCTCGGCCGTGCTCCACCCCGACTACCGCTTCACCACCATGGTCGCCAACGGCGAGTTCATGTTCGCCAACGCGGTCATCGGCGCGTCCAACGCGTTGCGTGAACGGGCCTGGGACCCGCGCTCCATGTGGGCCTGGGCCGACCCACTGGTGGAGCAGGCCACGAAGGCCGTCTACCAGAAGGTGTTCAGCGTCTTCGGCATCATCACGCTCTGCGTGGTCGGCCTCTACCTGCTCTGGCGGTCACGCCAGTCGGACATGAGCAACGCCATGACCACGGCCGGCTGGGCGTTGCTGGTGATGGTGGCGGTGACCGCCCTGGCCGCCTGGCCGGTGAAGTCGGCGAACGTCGCCGACAGCACCCTGATCACCACCCTGGGCGTGGTGCACGACGCCGTCGGGCCGGGTGCCCGGGACACACCTGCCGACCAATGCGACGACTCGACTCGGGATGCGTGCAAGGACCACCGGCCGCCCGCCGTACGGGCCAGCGACACCGCTACCGAGACGATGCTCTACCGGAACTGGCTGCGGGGCGTGCTCGGCTCGGCCGACAGCGAGACCGCCAAGAAGTATGGTCCGGCGCTCTACGACGCCAAGTCGCTCACCTGGGAAGAAGCGGAGAAGCTCCGCCAGAACCCCGCGACGCGGCAGGCCACCATCAAGGCCAAGCAGCAGCAGTGGGCCCGAGTCGCCGAGCAGATCAAGACGGAGGACCCCGAGGCGTACGAGTACCTCCAGGGCGTCCGCGACATGGACCGGATCGGGGCCGGGTTCATCGCGGTGCTGGCCTCGCTCCTCTTCGCGATGTTCGACCTGACCGCCTCGCTGCTGGTGCTGCTCGGCTTCCTGATCTTCCGCTGGGCGGTGATCGCCGCGCCGATCCTCGGCACGGTCGGTCTGCTGCGTCCGGCGAGCGCCGGCCTCCGCCGGCTGGCGAACGCGGTGGTCGCGGCGGTCTTCAACATCGCCATCTTCGGCACCGGCGCGGCGATCTACCTGTTCGCGGTCGACCTCATCATGAACACGCCCGCCCTGCCCGGCTGGCTCCAGGTGGTCCTGGTCTGGCTCTGCGGCGTGGTGGGTTGGCTGCTGCTCCGCCCGTACCGGCGGATCACTCAGCTCGGCGGCAAGGACAGCAGCGAGGCGATCAGCTCGGCCGGCTCCTGGCACCGCCGGTTCTTCCGCGACATGCGGGTGGCGGCGCGGCTGGACGTGGCCGAGCCCGGCGGCACCGCCGAGCCGACGATCGGCCGGCGGCGCGGCGTCGCGCTCGAGCAGAGCAGCCTCCGGCCGGAGGCCCGGCACGAGGACCCGTCGCACGCCGGGGTCGCCGAACGCCAGCGGCCGGACGGGCGGGAGCGAGCCGAGGAGACGCCGGCGCCCGAGCCGCAGGGCGGACGCCGCAGCACCACGCCACGCCCCCGCCGGCAGCCGGCGAGTTGGACAGCGCCCGACGTGCCCGAGGAGGCTCCCTCCTTCGCCGTCTACCGGCCGGGCTCGACCGACCGCGCGCCGGCCGACCCGGCCCCCAGGGTGCGCTCCGAGGCGCGGTGAGGCCGATGCGTCGGGCGCTGGAATTCCTGGTCACCCGGGTCCTGCGGTCCCGGCTCGGCGTCGCGCTCGTGATCGCCGCCCTGGTCTTCGGCGTGATCGGCGCGGCCCGGCTGTTCTCCGGTCCGGTCGACCCGACCGCCGGCCTGAGCAACCGGCCACGCGAGCCGATCAGCACGGTCGACCCGGAGGCCGGTGACGACGGCGTGCTGGCGAGCTCGGCGCCGCCGCCCTCGCCGAAGACCCGGCCGGGCGAGTTGACCCCCGAGCAGACCGCCGGCCGCTTCACCACCGCCTGGCTGACCGGCCCCGGCAGCAGCGGGGAGGACTGGCAGAGCCGCCTGCGGCCGCTGTCCACGAGCGCGCTGACCGAGAAGCTGACCGGCGCGGACCCGGAGAGCGTGCCGGCCCGGCGGGTGGCCGGCCAGGTGACCCTCCGGCCCCGGACGGAGTCGTTCGTGGAGGTGCTGGTCCCGCTCGACAACGGCCGGCTCCGGCTGGAACTGGTGGTCTCGGACGGGCGGTGGCTGGTGGACGTGGTCGACTGGGAGCGGCAATGAGCGCCGCGGCGGACGAGACGGTCCCGCGCCGGCGGTTGCGGCTCGGCGTGCTGGTCACCGCGCTGACCACGGTGCTCGCCCTGCTCTGCTGCGTCGGCGGCGCCGGCGCGTTCTTCCTCACCGAGCTGGGCGGCGACGAGAAGGACGGCCTGACCGCCGGCCTGGGCTGCGACGCCGCCTACCAGGTCGACGTCACCGGGGACATGCCGCGCTTCACCGAGTACGGCGAGGGGCAGCTGCGCAACGCCGCCGTCATCATCAAGGTCGGCCAGGACATGAAGGTGCCCGCCCGGGGCTGGGTCATCGCGCTGGCCACCGCCATGCAGGAGTCCGCCCTGCGCAACCTCGCCAACAGCACCGTGCCGGCGTCGCTCAGGCTGCCGCACGAGGGCGTCGGCTCCGACCACGACTCGCTGGGCCTGTTCCAGCAGCGGCCCGGTTGGGGCAGCGTCCAGCAGCGGATGACGCCGTCCTACGCCGCGGGCAAGTTCTACGAGAAGCTGCTAAAGGTGCCGAACTGGCAACGGCGCCCACTGACCGTGGTGGCGCAGCGGGTGCAGGTCAGCGCCTTCCCGGACGCGTACGCCAAGCACGAGGACCTGGCCGGCCGGATCGTCGACGCGCTCGCCGGGGGCGCGGCCCGCACGGTGGAGATCGCCGGAAAGGCGGTCTGCGACGCCGCCGCCGGCGCCCGGATCGCCGCCTCCGGCTGGACCGCTCCGCTCCCGGGCGGCATCGTCTCCGGCTTCCGCACCACCGAACGCCCCAGCCACAACGGGGTCGACCTGGATGCGGACAAGAGGACGCCGATCCACGCCGCGGCCGCCGGCCGGGTGCTGGTGGCCCGCTGCGACCCCGACCGCTCGGGACGGCGGGACTGCGACCGGGACGGCTGGCCGGGCAAGGGCGGCTGCGGCTGGTTCGTGGACATCCTGCACGCCGGCGGTTACGTCACCCGCTACTGCCACCTGATCCAACGGCCCGCGGTGGCGCCCGGGCAGGCCGTGGCGGCGGGCCAGGTGATCGGCTACTCCGGCAGCAGCGGAAACTCCTCCGGTCCGCATCTGCACTTCGAGGTGCACACCGACGGCGACCGGTCCAGCCGGGGTGCCATCAATCCTGTGCCGTTCATGCGGGAGCGCGGCGCACCGCTGGTCGGCACCGCGTGAGGCTCGCCGGCACATGAGCAATCCCCTGCCCGACCCCTTCGCGGACCAGCCCGACTGGGCGCCGCGGCCGCCCCGACCGGTCGAGATCGTCCCCGCCGCCGGCCGCGTCGACCTGCGGGGCCGTCGGGTGCTGGTCGGCCTGCCCGGCCTCGGCTGGCGCGGCGACCTGCGCGCCGACGAGCAGGTGGTGCAGGGCAGCCGGACGTACGTGCCGGTCATCCCGGAGCACGAGTGGTACCGCGCCGAGGCGGAGCAGGTGGAGGTCTTCGCGCCGCTGGTGCCCGTGGACCGGGTCTGGGTGGAGACGGTGGGCGGGCGGGAGCCGGCGGCCCGACCGGCCGGGTCGGGTCTCCGGCTGGTCTCCCTCGACGCGCCCACCCGTCGCCCGCCCACCCCGGTCGTCGAGGCGGACTCGGTGGCCGGCCGGCGCGTTGTGCACGTGACGGGAGCGACCGAGCAGCGCGACCTCCGCGCGGTGACCGAGACCTACGCCGGCGCGGACGGGGACATCTGCGTCCGGGTGGCGCCGGAGCTGGAGTGGTACCGGTGGGCGTGGCGCGGCCAGGCACCGATCACGTTGGAGGTCCCGGTCCACCTGCTCTGGCTCGAATGAGCCGAGCTCACCCGATCCTTTTGCCCCCGCAGACGCGCCAACCATCCTTGTCGACCACCTGGAACTGCCAGTCCTCGCGTCGGCTGCTTCGCATCTGGCCGTTCGCCGAACTGGAAATGGTCAGCGTGGTGGTCACCGATTCGCCATCACCGTTTTTCACGCTGGTGAGCGGCCCCCAGCTGACCCGGACGACCACGTTGAAGTTCGCTTCGCGCCGTTCCAACTCCTCCCGCAGACCACGGACTGCATTCAGATCATCCCCGGCGTCACAGGCGAATTCCTGGGCCTTCGTGTCGTTGCGGTCCAACAGGAACGCACGAAGGTAGTTGTCCACCACCACGTCGGGGGCGCTGCGGTCGGGCGCGGTGGCGCGGTCGTACAGCACGAAACCGACGACGGCACCGCCGGCACAGAGCAGCGCCAGCACCCCGGCGACGACCGTGAGGGCGGTACGCAGCGGCCGGCGCGGACGTTCCGGCGCCGGGGCCGGCGCGGGCGGCGCCAACTGCTCGGGCGGGGTCCGCTGCGCCGGTACGCGGGAGACCTGGGAACCGGCGGGGGGCTGCACTGATTCCACCTCCTGAGGTTATCGGCTGCGCGCCGCGTACCCAATGCCCCAGATCCCCGGATCGTGGCGAACCGCCGGGCCGGCCGCCGCCGGTGTGGACGCCCCCGGCGGCGCGGTCGGGCGGGATCGGGTGAGCCGGCTCACCACCACGGCAAAGACCGGCGCAGCGCCGACCGACATCCCGGTGGACGGCCCTCGGCTGGGATACCGTCACACCTCGGGGAGGAGATGTCGGCCTCGGGAAGAGAGGTGGACGCGGTGGCGAGTCCGAAGGCGCGAGCCGGTCGGGCCGCCGCGCTGCATCGGCGGGCCGAGGCCGCCGCGACCGCCGCCGCCGGCATCCTCGACGAGATCCGTCCGGCGCCCGCGGACCATCACCGGCAGTACGAGTTGGCGGAGCGGCTCCGGGCGGCGGCGGCCCTCGCCGCACCCGGCTGGGCCGGCGATCCGCTGGAGACCCTGGCCGTGGCCACCCCGCCCGGGGACGGCCCGCCGCCCGTCGTCCGGGTCGGCACCGCCGCGCCACTGGACGACGCCCGGTTCCCCGCGCTGGTGCCGCTGTTCGGCAGTGGACATCTGAGCATTGATGCCGGCGCCGACGATCCGCGGGTGGCCGGCCTGCTCCGGGCCCTCCTGCTCCGGCTGTTCGCCGCGACGCCGGCCGGTGCCCTGCTGGCCCGCGCGGTCGACGGCACCGGCGCCGGGGCGACCTTCGCCGGGTTCGCGGCGCTCGCCGATGCCGGGCTGCTGCCCCCGCCGGCGACCGACGTGGCGGGACTCCGGGCGGTCCTCACCGAGGCCGAGCAGTGGGTGGCCGCGGGCACGGCCCGGCAGCGTGGGCACGACCGTACGTTGTTGCTGGTGGTGGCCGCGCTGCCCGACGGCACGGCCTCCGCCGATCTCACCCGGATCGGGGAACTGGCCGCCCAGGGGCATCGGGCCGGGCTACACCTGGTGGTGGCCGGCTGGCCGGCGGAGGACCTACTGCCGCAGGCCACCCCGCTGGCGGTGCGCACCGCGTACGCGTTGCTCGGCGATCCGCCGGGCGCGGGCTTCAGCAGCCCGGGCGCGGAGCCGCCCGGCGGGCTCAACTGCCCGGTCTTCGTGGCGGAGGACCCGCCGGAGGAACTGGTCGTCGGGGTCTGCCTGCGGCTGGCCCGGCAGATCGAGGACGGCAGCCGGCTCGCCCTGACCGACCTGCTGCCAGCGGGCGAACTGTGGGCCGACAGTGCGGTCGACGGGCTGTCCACCATGGTCGGTGACGCCGCCGGGCGACCGGTCAGCCTCGGCTTCACCGAGCTGACCCCGCACTGGCTGGTCAGCGGCCGTTCCGGGGCGGGGCGGTCGGCGTTCCTCACCAACGTGCTGTTCGGCTTGTCCGCCCGCTACGGCCCCGACGAACTGGCCCTCTACCTGGCCGATCTGGGCGACGGCGAGTCCTTCGTGGAGTTCCTCCAGACCGAGCGGGACCGCTCCTGGGTGCCGCAGGTCCGGGCCGCCGGGATGGCCGCCGACCGGGAGTATGTGGCGGACCTGCTCGGCGAACTGACGGCGGAGCTGCGTCGCCGGGAGGAGGCCGGCCGGCGGGCCGGCGGGCAGCGCTACCCGGAGCTGCGCCAGCACCAGGAGCTGCCCCGGATCGTCTGCGTGATCGACAACTTCCCGTTGCTGCTGCACGAGCGGGACCGGTTGGCCACCGACACCCTGGCCCGGCTGGACGCGCTGGCCCGCGCCGCCCGGGCGTACGGGATCCATCTGGTCCTGGCCGGCGAGGGCGACCTCGGCATCGGCGGCCCGCGCGACCCGTTGCTCGGCCAGTTCCCGGTCCGGGTGGCGCTGGCCGGCGGCTCGGCGGTGCTGGAGCCGACGAACGACGCGGCCGCCGGCCTGCCGGTGGGCAGCGCGGTGGTGAACACGGCCGGCGGGCTGGGCGGGCCGCGCGGGGCGACCCGGGGCCACGAGCGGATGATCCGGTTCCCGGACCCGCACGCGGATCTTGAGGTCCTCGCCGAGCTGCGGCACCGGCTCTGGTCGGCCCGGCCCGAGAACGCCACCCCGCCGGTGGTCTTCGCCGGGTACGCGCGCCCGCTGCTCGCCAACGACCCGCGCTACCGGGCCGCGCTGGCCGGTCGGGCGCACACTCCGGCCGCGTTGCCGGGCCGGGCGGTGGATGTGCGCCGCTCGACGGTGGCCGTACCGCTCGGGCCGGCGGCCGGCCGGAACCTCGCCGTGCTGGGCCGGGACGAGGAGGCGGAACGGCTGCTGCTGACCGCCGCACGGAGCGTGGCGGCACACCACGGCGCGGCCCGGTTCGTGCTGGCACCACTGGCGCACGGGTCGGTCGAGCCCGCTGCGGCGCTCGCCGCCGAGCTGGCGGAGCGGCACGAGGTCGACACCGTCGACGTGGCGGGCCTGCGGGCGGCGATCGAGGCGGACGAGCCCGGCTACCTCGTGGTGTTCGGGTTGGACGTGCCGGACGCGGCCGAGCTGCCGCCCGATCGGCTGCGGTCGCTGCTGCTGGAGGGGCCGCCGGCCGGGCGGCACCTGCTCGGCTGGTGGCGCTCGGTGGGGCCGCTGGTCGGGGTGCTCGGCCCGGAGGGCGAGGTGGACAAGCTCACCGCCGTGGTGGTGACCGACGTGCCGGGCAGCCGGCTGGAGCAGCTCTTCGACCGGCCTGTGCTGTGGCGGCCCCGGCCAGGGCGGGCGATGCTCTGGGACGGCCCGGGCGAGCAGGGGACGGTGCTGGTGCCGTTCGGGGAGGGGCCGGTGCCGTGAGCGCGGACGTTCGGCTCGGCAGCGTGACGCCGCGCGCCGCCGGGGAGCGAAGCGAGGCGACGGCGTGAGCGAGACCGGCACGCCCGTGCCCACGCCCCGGTCCGGCGGACCGACGGCCGACGTCGACCCGGCCGAGGCGGCCTGGGCGGACTACGTCGCCGCCGCCCGGCAGCTCGACGGGGTACGCCGGGCGGCGGCGACCGCCGCCAGCGAGCAGGCCCGGTCGGTGGCGGCGGCCCGGGAGGAGCTGACTGCCGTCCGGGAGCGGCTGGCCCCGCAGCAGTCGCGGCTGCGGGAGCTGGGCGTACCGGCGATCTCGCTGGTGCCGACGCCGCCGGAGGTGACCGAGGCGGCCCGGTCGATGGCGGCCGGTCCGGCGGCGGTGCTGGCCGGCCTGCGGACCGCCCACGGGTGGGCGGACGCCGCCGACGACACGCTTGCCGCGCGCGGCCTGCCCCGGCTGGCGCGCTGGCCGGCGCGCCCCCGCAACCTGCTGGTGTACGGGCCGCTGGCGCTGATCGTCCCGCTGATCCAGGTGGTGCTCTTCCTCGCCACCGGCACCAGCCCGGCGAGCGTGCTGGCGCTGGTGGTCGGGCTGCCGATGCCGGCGGTCGCGTTCATGGTGGGCTGGCTGGCGGTCGGACGGCTGTTCCGGCCCCGTCCGGCGGACCGGGTGGACCGCACCCCCCGGTTCGGCGCGTTGGTGTGCCTGGTCCCGGCGGTGCTGGCCAGCGCCGGGATCGTCCTGGCCATGCTGGCCGCCTGAGCGCGGCCCGCCGCCCGGACGACGACGGGCGCTCCGCCGCAGGAGGGCGGCGCATGCTCCGGGCAGTCGCCCTACGACGGCGGCCGCGCGCTCCGGGGCGGGAGCACGCGGCCGTCGGGATGTCGAGCGGTCAGCGGGGGATGATCAGGGACATCGCCTCGGCCCGGGACTTGGCGTCGTGCTGGAGGGTGCCCCGCACCGCCGAGGTGATCGTTTTGGCGCCGGATTTCTGGATGCCGCGCATCGCCATGCACATGTGCTCGCACTCGAGCACCACCACGACGCCGCGCGGGGCCAGCCGGCTCATCAGCAGGTCGGCGATCTGCGAGGTGAGCCGCTCCTGCACCTGCGGTCGGCGGGCGAAGACCTCGACCAGCCGGGCCAGCTTGGACAGGCCGGTGATCCGGCCGTCCGGCCCGGGGATGTAGCCGATGTGCGCGCTGCCCCGGAACGGGAGCAGGTGATGCTCGCAGAGGCTCATCACGTCGATGTCCCGGACGAGCACCAGCTCTTCGTGGTTGGCCTCGAAGGTGGTGCTGAGCACCTGCGCCGGATCGACCCGCAGGCCGGCGAAGAGTTCGGCGTACGCGCGGGCGACCCGGGCGGGTGTCTGCTGGAGGCCGTCCCGGTCCGGGTCCTCACCGACGGCGATGAGGATCTCCCGGACCGCCTTCTCGATCCGCGCGAGGTCGATGGTCTCCTCCACCGGACGCCCGGTCAGCTTGCCGCTGATCAGGCGCGCGGCGACGTAGTCCAGGCCGTCCTCGCCATCGGGCTCGGTCGCGGAGACGGCCAGCTCCCGGTTAGGGGAGCTGGCCGTCGGGTCGGTGCTCAGTGGGTACCGTCCGAGTTGTTCGCGGACCCGCCGACCGAGGCGCCGTCGGCCTGGGCCTGCGCCTTCAGGGCCTCCTTCTCGGCGGGGGTGAGCACGGGCGGCTCGGTGGAGGGCTGGCGCTTGCCGAAGCCGTGGTACGGGGCCATCGGCGGGCGCTTCGCCACCCGGGCGCAGATCCGGGCCATGTCGGCCGTGGAGAGGGTCTCCTTCTCCATCAGCTCGAGCACGATGTTGTCCAGGACGTCCCGGTATTCCACCAGGATCTCCCAGGCCTCGTCGTGCGCCAGCTCGATCAGCGCCCGCATCTCGCCGTCGATCTCGGCGGCCACCGCGTCCGAGTAGTCCCGCTCGTGGCCCATGCTGCGGCCGAGGAACGGCTCGTCGCCGCTGGTGCCGTACTTGATCGCACCGAGCTTGGAGCTCATGCCGTACTGGGTGATCATCGCGCGGGCCAGTTGGGTGGCCTTCTCGATGTCGTTGCCGGCACCGGTGGTCGGCTCGTGGAAGACCAGCTCCTCGGCGGCCCGCCCGCCCAGCGCGTACGCCAGGGTGTCGACCATTTCGGCCCGGGTCTGGGTGTACTTGTCCTCGGTCGGCAGGACCAGGGTGTGGCCCAGCGACCGACCCCGGGACAGGATCGTCACCTTGTGCACCGGCGCGGCGTGCGGCAGCGCCCAGGCGACCAGCGCGTGCCCACCCTCGTGGTACGCGGTGATCTTCTTCTCCTGGTCGCTCATCACCCGGGTCCGGCGCTGCGGACCGGCGATCACCCGGTCGATCGACTCCTCCAGGGAGTCGTTGGTGATCGCCCGCTGGTTCTTGCGGGCGGTGAGCAGGGCGGCCTCGTTGATCACGTTGGCCAGGTCGGCACCGCTGAAGCCGGGGGTACGCCGGGCGACCGAGTCGAGGTCGACGTCGGGCGTGAACGGCTTGCCCTTGGCGTGCACCCGCAGGATGGCCTTGCGGCCCTCCATGTCGGGGGCGTCGACCGGGATCTGCCGGTCGAAGCGGCCCGGACGCAGCAGCGCCGGGTCGAGGATGTCCGGCCGGTTGGTGGCGGCGATCAGGATGACGCCGCCCTTGGTGTCGAAGCCGTCCATCTCGACCAGGAGCTGGTTGAGGGTCTGCTCCCGCTCGTCGTGGCCGCCGCCCATGCCGGCGCCACGGTGCCGGCCGACGGCGTCGATCTCGTCGACGAAGACGATCGCCGGCGCGTTCGACTTGGCCTGCTCGAAGAGGTCGCGGACCCGGCTGGCGCCGACACCGACGAACATCTCCACGAAGTCCGAGCCGGAGATGGAGTAGAACGGCACCCCGGCCTCACCGGCCACCGCCCGGGCGAGCAGGGTCTTACCGGTACCGGGCGGGCCGAAGAGCAGCACGCCCTTGGGGATCTTGGCGCCCAGGGCCTGGTACTTCGCCGGGTTCTGCAGGAAGTCCTTGATCTCGTGCAGTTCCTCGACGGCCTCGTCCGCCCCGGCCACGTCCGCGAAGGTGGTCTTCGGCGTGTCCTTGGTGATCATCTTGGCCTTGGACTTGCCGAAGTTGAGCACCCGCGAGCCGCCGCCCTGCATCTGCGACATGAAGAACAGCAGCAGGAGCACCAGCAGGGCGATCGGTAGCAGGTTGACCAGCAGGCTCACCCAGATGCTGTCCGACGACACCTTGGTGTCGGCCGGACCGGTGATCTTGTTTTCGGACTTGGCCTTGAGAACCTCGTTCCAGACCTGGTTGCCCACCTCGTACGGGAACTGAGCCTGGATCTTGTCGGTGGTGGTGTCGTCGAACTTGGCCTTGTCCTTCAGGTCGAGCTGGAGCGTCTGCTCCTTGTCCTGGAAGACGACCTTCTCGATGCCGCCCTTGTTGAGCTGCTCGAGCGCGACCGACGTGTCCACCCGGTGGTAGCTGGGGCCAGCGGTGAACAGCTGACTGAGTACAACGGCGCCGAGGATGACCAGGATGATCCAGACCACCGGTCGGCGGAAGAAACGCGTACGTTCCATACTGTCGTCGGGCATCGAGACGCCCGCATCCTCCTGATCGACGTCCTGACCGTCTGAATGGTGTCGCCGCCTCGGGCGGCGGCCGCAGCCGCCGTGCGGGCCGGCCCCGACCCCGAGGCGCGCCTACTGCCGCGCCGCGGTCATTCGACGGTACACCGTTCGTGCCAGATGTGAGCTCGCGAGCCCGGCACTTACGCGTACGGCGAACCCGGGTTTGAGCCGGCGTGGCGGGGAGCTCCCCACCCGGCCCGCCCGAGCGCCCGGTCACGCGGTTCGAGGGGTCGGGCATGGAGGGTGCCTCCACGTCACCGACATCTACCGTAGACCGGAAGGCTGAAAGCCCGCTGAACGTCCGCTTGACGTAACCAGAGTCTCCCCGGACGGGTCCGGCCGGCGGGGGGCTCAGGCCCGGGCGTACACCTCGGGCTTCAGGACGCCGACGTAGGGCAGCTCCCGGTACCGCTCGCCGAAGTCCAGGCCGTAGCCGACGACGAACTCGGTCGGGATGTCGAAGCCGACGTACTTGACCGGAACGGGCACCTTGACCGCGTCCGGCTTGCGGAACAGGGCGACCACCTCGACGCTGGCCGCGGAGCGGGACTCCAGGTAGCGCAGCAGCCAGGAGAGGGTCAGGCCGCTGTCGACGATGTCCTCGACCACCACCACGTGCCGGCCGGCGATGTCCCGGTCCAGGTCCTTGAGGATCCGGACCACGCCCGAGGAGGTGGTGCCCTGGCCGTACGAGGAGATGGCCATGAAGTCCAGCTCGGCGGGCGGGCCCTGGCGGCCCAGCGCGCGGGCGAAGTCGGCCATGAACATGACCGCGCCCTTGAGCACGCAGACGAGCAGGAGACCGTCGTCGACGTGCGCGTAGTCCGCCGAGACCTGCTTGGCGAGTTCCGCCGTCTTCTCGCGGATCTGCGCCTCGGAGATGATCACGTGGTCGATGTCGGCGTCGTACCAGGAGCCGTCAGCCATGCTCCTAGCCTGCCGTACGCCGGATCTCCTCCGTCGGCGGGGCCGCCCCTTTTGGCGCGGTCCCGCCAGGGGATTTTCGGTACGGGACGGGCAAATCACCTCAGCAGGTACGGGAGTTCCACCGGCGGCCGTCGTCGGTGGGCTTCCAGTCGGCCGAGTCCCGCGAGTCCGCGGTCAGCCCGGCGGCGCTCGCGACGACGAGGGAGAGCAGCAGGAGCAGGAGCAGGAGGACGGTCATGGCGGCGCTCACTTTCATGTGGTTGATGTCGGTTTCGCCGCCGGTGCGCACCGGATGTAACCAGTCTGCCCCCGGATTCCCGGCTCGGACAGCGGCAGGAATGCCACTGGGCATCGATTTCCTGCCACCTGTCGGGTTACCCTCGTCACATGCTCCGATCCGTGGCCGTCATCGCCCTCGACCAGGTCGCCGCGTTCGAACTCGGCGTCCTCGCCGAGGTTTTCGGCACCAACCGCACGGCCGACGGCTTCCCCGGCTACCGCTTCGACGTCTGCACCGTCGACGGCCGGCCGGTCCGCAGCCGCTCCGGCTTCCTGCTCACCCCGCACGCCGATCTGAGCCCGGTGGACGAGGCGGATCTGGTGGCCGTGCCGGCGCACGCCGAGGGGGCGCCCGTCCCGGAGCCGGTCCTGGCCGCGCTGCGCCGGGCCGCCGACCGCGGCGCCTGGCTGCTCAGCGTCTGCTCCGGCGCGTACGTGCTGGGCGAGGCGGGACTGCTCGACGGGCGGGACTGCACCACCCACTGGCGGCACGTGGACGACCTGCAACGCCGGTTCCCGGCGGCCCGGGTGCAGTGCAACTCCCTCTACGTCCAGGACGGGCGGCTGCTGACCAGCGCCGGCACCGCCGCCGGGATCGACGCCTGCCTGCACCTGGTCCGCCAGGAACACGGCTCGGCGACCGCCACCCGGCTGGCCCGGCGAATGGTCGTCCCCCCGCACCGCGACGGCGGCCAGTCTCAGTACGTCGAGGCACCGATCCCGAAGGCGCCGGAGGCACCCACCCTGGAACCGGTGCTGGAGTGGCTGATGGGCCACCTGGACCGGTCGGTGACCGTGGACGAGTTGGCCGCCCGGGCCGGCATGGCGCCGCGTACCTTCGCCCGCCGGTTCCGCGCCGAGACCGGCACCACCCCGCACGACTGGCTCACCAACCAGCGGGTGCTGCTCGCCCGGCGGCTGCTCGAGGAGACCCGGCTGAGCGTGGACAGCGTCGCCGACCAGGCCGGCTTCGGCGACGCGGCGGCGCTGCGACACCACTTCACCCGCCGGGTGGGCACCACCCCGCACGCCTACCGGACCACGTTCCGGGAACGGGTCGAGGCCTGATCACCAGCCCAGCATCGCGCCGTCGACCCGGGACTCGGACCCGGCCACGTACCCGCCGGACGGCGAGCGCCAGATCGCCTGGCCGTACCCGAAGACCGACGGCTCCGCCGCGACGGTGACCTCGTGCCCGCGGGCCCGCAGGCCGGCGACCAGCTCCGGGTCGAGCGCCGGCTCGACCAGCAGGGTCCGCCCCGCGTGCCAGTACCAGCGCGGGGCGTCCAGGGCGGCCTGCGGGTCGCGCCCGTCGTCCAGGGTCCCGGAGACCAACTGCACGTGCCCCTGCGGCTGCATGTGCCCGCCCATCACACCGAACGGGCCGACCGGAGCGCCGTCCCGGGTCAGGAAGCCCGGGATGATGGTGTGGAACGGGCGCTTCGCCGGACCCACCACGTTCGGGTGGTCGGGGTCGAGCCGGAAGCCGAGGCCCCGGTTCTGCAGCGCGAAGCCGTGCCCGGGCAGCACCACGTGCGAGCCGAAGGCCAGGTAGGTGGACTGGATCAGGCTGACCATCATGCCGCCGGCGTCCGCCGTGCAGAGGTAGACGGTGCCGCCGCGCTCCGGCTCGCCGGCCACCGGCTCGCCCGCGCGCCCGGTGACCAGCGCCCGGCGGGCCGCCGCGTACGCCGGGTCGAGCAGGGCCGCCGTGGGCACCTCCGC
This sequence comes from Micromonospora sp. NPDC007230, assembly GCF_042869115.1. Taxonomy (NCBI): domain Bacteria; kingdom Bacillati; phylum Actinomycetota; class Actinomycetes; order Micromonosporales; family Micromonosporaceae; genus Micromonospora; species Micromonospora sp. NPDC007230. The sequence goes on from NZ_JBIAFE010000001.1 coordinate 559,682, forward strand.
CCGTTCCGGGTCGGCGACGTACGCGTGCGCGTCGGCGAAGCCGAGCTTCACCGCCTCGATCTGCCAGTGCAGCCGTTCCTCCGGGCTCAGCGCGGCCAGGTCCACCCCGTCCAGGATGTCCAGCGCCAGCAGCGCCGCGATCCCCTGCCCGTTCGGCGGCAGCTCCCACACCTCGTGCCCGCGGTAACGGACGCACACCGGATCCACCCAGGTGGACCGGTGCCGGGCCAGGTCGTCGCCGGTGACGAACCCGCCGGTCCGGGCCGCGTGCCCGTCGAGCGCCGCCGCGATCCGCCCCCGGTAGAAGTCCTCCGCACCGCTGTCGGCGATCCGCCGCAGCGTCCCGGCCGCGTCCGGGTTGCGCCACCGCTCGCCCGGTCGCGGCGCCCGCCCGCCCACGGTGAACACCCGGCGGAACTCGGCGTACTCCGCGCCCACCAGCCCGTCGTGGGCGGCGACGCCGCGCGCCCAGGTGGCGGCGGTGCCGGCGGCGACCGGGTAGCCGTGCTCGGCGTAGCCGATCGCGTCGGCGAAGAGGTCGGCGAAGGGCAGCGACCCGAACCGGTCGTGCAGGTCCCGCCAGCCGGCCGGCGCGCCCGGCACGGTCACCGGCAGCCAACCCCGGGCCGGCATGCTCGGCCCGGCCGCCTGCGCGCCGCCGAGCGCGTCGACCGGTGGCGCGCCCCGCCGGCCGGTCGCGGCCAGCACCAGCTCCCGGGTCAGCGCCGCGGGCGACCGGCCGGAGGCGTTCAACCCGTGCAGCCGCTAGCCGTCCCAGACGATCGCGAACAGGTCGCCGCCGATGTCGTTCGACGGTGGCTGCACCACGGTCAGGGTGATCGCGGTGGCCAGCGCGGCGTCGACGGCGTTGCCGCCGCGCCGCAGCACGGCCAGGCCCGCGGCCGCCGCGAGCGGCTGGCTGGTCGCGACGGCACCGTTGGGGGCGAGGAGCGGCTGTCGGGGGTACGCCATCCGCCCTGTCTACCGCCTCCGGCGGCTCCCGGCGAGACCCCGGCCCGCTGGCCACCGCCACCTCGGCGATGTGGGGGCATCAGTGGTCGGCGGTCAAGGCCACCTCGGCGATTTCGCGGTCCGCCGCTCCGCCTCGGCGACCTGGCGGCATCCCGCTGCCAGGTCACCCCGAGCTCGGCGAACTGGCGGGCCGCGGCACCCGGAGGCGGGCGGCCACCGGGTCAGGTGGTCAGGCGGCCGTCGCGGCGGAGCACCGGCAGCCCACCGGGCAGGTGCACGGCGCCCTGTCCGTGCCAGTCGGTGACCAGGGCGTCCAACGCGGCGACGTGCCGGTGCGACAGGGCGGCCGGAACGGCGCCCAGTTCCCGGGCCCAGGCGTGCAGCACCCGGGTGCGGACCGCCGGCGGCAGCGCGGCCAGCGCCTCGACCGCGAGCCCGCCCCCGGCCGCCCGTACGTCGGCGAGCGCGGCGGCGGCGCGGGCGTCGAGGGCGGCGGCGTCGGCCGCCACCAGGCGGGCGGTCCGGGCCAGGTTGTCCACCACCCCCGGGCCGAGCGCGCGGACCAGCGCCGGCAGCACCTCGGCCCGGACCCGGGACCGGGCGTACGCCGGGTCGGTGTTGTGCGGATCGTCCCACGGGGTGAGCCCGAGCGCCGCGCACGCCTTGCGGGTGTCCTCCCGGGAGACGTCGAGCAGCGGACGCAGCAGCGGCACCCCGGCCAGCTCGCGGCGCTCCGGCATGCCGGCCAGGCCGCGCGGGCCGGCGCCCCGGGCCAGCGCGAGCAGCACCGTCTCGGCCTGGTCGTCGCGGGTGTGCCCGAGCAGCACCGCGACGGCCCCGTGCCGCCGGCCGGCGGCGACCAGCGCCTCGTACCGGGCCTCGCGGGCGGCCGCCTCCGGGCCGCCGGTACGCCCGTCGACCCGCACCGGCACCGCCTCCACCGGATCCAGACCCCGCTCGCGGGCCCACCCGGCCACCGCCTCGGCCCGCTCCGCGGAGCCGGGTTGCAGGCCATGGTCGACGGTCACCAGGCCGGCGCGCCGGCCGAGGCGGGGTGCCACGAACGCGGTGGCCGCGGCCAGCGCGAGCGAGTCGGCGCCGCCGGAGCAGGCCACCAGCACCGGCCCGTCCCCGGGCAGCCCGGTCAACGCCCGGCGGACGGCGACCCGGACGGCGGCGACCGGCGGGGCGAGCACGGCCACGGGCTCAGGAGGCGGCCGGGGTGGCGCCGGTCGGCCCGTGCACCCGGGCCACCCAGGCGTCCGGGTCACCCAGCTCGTCCAGCCGGGGCAGGGTCAGCGGCGAATCGAAGATCTTGTTGAAGCCGGCCATGCCGACCCGGTCGACCACGCCGTGCACGAACTTCCGGCCCTCGGCGTACTGGCGCATCTTGACCTCGATGCCGAGCAGCCGGCGGATCGCCTTCTCCAGCGGGTTGCCCGACTCCCGGCGCCGGTTGAACGCCGCGCGGATCGACTCCACGCTCGGGATGACCTGCGGGCCGACGCCGTCCATGACGAACTCGGCGTGCCCCTCCAGCAGGGTCATCAGCGCGGTGAGGCGGTCGAGCACGGCCCGCTGCGCCGGGGTCTGCACGATGTCCAGCACGCTCGCCCGGCTGTCTGGGTCCTTCACCGCGTCGGAGAGCGTGGCGATCCCCCGGCGCAGCCGTTCCACCAGGTGTTCGCCCGCCTGGGCGGCGTCCACGAACGCCTGCACCTCGCTCAGGAAGTACGCGCGCATCCACGGCACGGCGGTGAACTGGGTCCGGTGGGTCACCTCGTGCAGGCAGACCCAGAGCCGGAAGTCCCGGGAGTCGGCCCCCAGCTTCCGCTCCACCTCGACGATGTTCGGCGCCACCAGCAGGAGCTGGCCGGGGTCGCCGGCGAAGACCTCGTACTGGCCGAGCACCCGGCCGGAAAGGTACGCCAGCACGGTCCCGGCCTGCACCCCGGTGAGCCGGGAGCCGATCGCCTCGGTCAGCGGCCCGGGGCGCTTGTCCCCGGAGAGGCGGTTCACCAGCGGGCTGATCACCTCGCGCAGCCCGGCGATGTTCGCGGCCGCCCAGTCCCGGCGGTCGACCACCCGCACGGGCGGGTGGGTGACCTGGGCCCGCAGGCCGGTGTAGTCGGCGACGTGCCCGGCCGCCTCCTCGGTCAGCCGTCGCAGCTCGCTGACCACGTCGGTGGCCTCGGCGTACGACACCCGGGGGCCCGACTTGCCCAGTGCCCCCGCGGTGGCGGCGGCCAGATCCCAGTCCACGAACTGCGCCATGAACCCACCGTACCCGCGCCGCGACACCCCGACCTGCGCTCGCGCCCGCCGATCGACGCCGGTCGCGCCGGTCAGCGGCAGCCGCAGCGGGCCAGCGCGGAGCTGATCCGGTCGAGGGCCTCCCGGGTCTCGTCGAGGCTGCCGGTGGTCCGATCGGTGAGCACGGCGAAGGTGAGCAGCCGGTTGTCGGCGGTGGTGACCAGGCCGGCGATCGCGTTGACCCCGGTCAGCGTGCCGGTCTTGGCCCGGACCACGCCGGCCCCGGCCTTGGTCACCGACGCCTGGTAGCGGTCGCCGAGGGTGCCGGACCAGGCGCCGACCGGCAACCCGCCGAAGATCGCCGCCAGCTCGGGGTGGCTGCCGTTGCCGGCGAGGGCGATCAGGTCGGTGAGCAGCGACGGGCTGATCCGGTTGGTCCGGGACAGGCCGCTGCCGTCCGCCAGACTGATCTCGTCGGCCGGCAGGCCCAGCTCGCCGATCACCTGATCGGTTGCGGCCGCACCCCCGACGAACGACGCCGGTTTGTCCTTGGCGAGGGCCACCTGCCGGGCCAGGTACTCGGCGATCACGTTGTCGCTGTCGCTGATCATGATGTCGACCAGCCGGACCAGCGGCAACGACTCGACCTTGCCCAGCTCGGCGCCGGGCGCGGGCGCCGCCCCGGCCGAGGCGCCGGGGGCGCTGCCCCGCTTCACCTCGGCGGCGGCGCCGGAGAGCCCGAGCAGCTTCGCGAACTGCCGGCCGGCGGTCAGGTCCGGCTGGGGCACCCGCTCGGCCGCGCCGTGGGTGTCGTCGAAGTTCTTCCGGGCCCCCTCCGGGTCCTTCCGGGCGGCGTCCGTCGTCAGCGCGCTGATCGCCGCGCCGAACCCGCCGGTGGGGATGTCGTCGTCCCAGCCGGGCTCGTACACCGGGCCGCTGAACAGCGACGAGTCGACGGTGACCTTCGTCGGGGCGGTGCCGCCGAGCGCCTTGCGGACCTGGGCGGCGAGGTCGTCCAACCGCGCCGCGTTCGGGTAGAAGCCGTTCTTGTCGACCGCGAGGGTCGGGTCGCCGCCGCCCACCAGGACCACCTCGCCGGGGGTCGCGCCGGCCACCGCGCGGGTGGGGATCCGGTACGCCGGCCCCCGGGCGACCAGCACCGCGACGGCCGTCGCCAGCTTGGTCACCGACGCGGGAACGGTGGGGGTGTCCTGGCCGCGACCGTAGAGCTGCTGGCCGGTGCTCACGTCGGCCACCGACAGGTTCACCCGGTCACCGAGCGCCGCGGCGCCGACCAGCGGTTCGAGCGCGGCGCGTAGCCCGTCGGGGGTCGGCAGCGGCGCGTTGGCGTCGAGGCCGGCCAGCACGGCCGGCGGGTCGGGCTCGGGTGGCTGGGCGCTCGCCCGGGGCGCGCCGGCCTCGCCGCCCAGCCAGCCGGCGAGCGGGCCGGGGCGGACCACGACCAGCCCGACGGCCGCCAGGGCGATCACCAGCACGGTGGCCAGCACCGTCAGCAGCCGCACCCGGCTCCGGCGCGGGGGCGGGGGCGGGGGCGGAACCGGTGCGGGACCGTACGGCGGGGCGGGTGGGCTCACCGGCATCCCACCGGCCGGCGGGCTCACCGGCACCCCACCCGGCGTGTCGTGCGTGGGCCAGTTCAGCAGGCCCGGGCCGTACTGCCCCGGGTCGGCCCGGCCCACCGGGTTGGCGCCGTACCCCTGGGGGCCGCGGCCGACGGAGGCGGACCCGGTCGCCCGCCCCGGGGTACGCGGAAGATGCGCGTCGGGGACCGGTACCCGGCCGGTGGCGCCGCCGGAACCGGAACCGCCGAAGTTCCGCCCGTCAACCCCCTCCGGGCGGTAGTGTGAATCTTCCCTCCCCACGACCCCCTCCTCCCCCGCTCAAAAGCACCCTGGGTGACACTACTTCGGTCCGAACACTATGCGGCGGCCGGAGCCGGCGGGGGTCATTCACCCTTCCCCGGGAGCGGCGCCACTGGTTTCCGTTAGCCAGCGTGGGCAAACGAGGGAGCGTGCGAGATGGATTTCGACGTCACGGTTGAGATCCCCAAGGGTCACCGCAACAAGTACGAGGTGGACCACGCGACCGGCCGGATCCGGCTGGACCGCACCCTCTTCACCTCCACGCAGTACCCGGCTGACTACGGCTTCATCGAGGGCACCCTGGGCGAGGACGGCGACCCGCTGGACGCGCTGGTGCTGGTCCCCGAGCCCACCTTCCCGGGCTGCCTGATCCGCTGCCGCACCATCGGCATGTTCCGGATGACGGACGAGAAGGGCGGCGACGACAAGGTCCTCTGCGTCCCCTACGAGGACCCGCGCCAGGAGCACCTGCGGGACATCCACCACCTGGGCGAGTTCGACCGGCTGGAGATCCAGCACTTCTTCGAGGTGTACAAGGACCTCGAACCGGGCAAGTCGGTCGAGGGCGCGACCTGGGTGGGTCGTACCGAGGCCGAGGCCGAGATCCAGGCCTCGTACCAGCGCGCCAAGGAGGCCGCCGAGCGCGGCGAGCACCACTGATCTTCGACGTCGACGGGCCCGGGCCGCTCAGCCGAGCGACCCGGGCCCGCGCGTTGGCTCAGCCGAGCAGGCCGCGGGCCCGGTCGTAGAGGTCGAGCACCGCGCAGGCCACCGGCACCAGGGACACCACCAGCGCGGTGTCGGTCAGGTCGGCCAGCCGACCGAGGTACGGGGAGACCGGCCGCTGGGCGTACCGGGCGCCGGCCGCCACGGCGACCAGGGCCAGGGCGAGCCCGCCGACGGCCAGCGCGAGCCGGCCGGTCGGACCGGCGCGGTCGGCGAGCACCGCGCCGAGCAGGGCGTACCCGGCCAGCCCGGCGGCCACTGCGGGCACCCGGTGGCGGACCGCCACGAAGAGCCGGGAGCGCAGCAGCAGCACCGCGCAGCCGGCCGCCGCCAGCAGCCGCCCGGCCAGCCCGCCGGCGGTGGCGAGCACCACCGTGGCGGCGACCGCCAGCACGGCGTGCCCGAGCAGCATCCCGGTCAGCATCTCCTCGGTCCGGGCCACCGCCGCGTGCACCCGCCCCTGATCCGGCAGGTCGCGGACCCCGTCGGGAGCGCCGGCCGGGGCGGTGACGGGCAGGGTGATCGGCGGCAGCGGCAGCTTGCCGAGCCGGATGGCCAGCAGGGGCAGCCCGCCGAGCGCGAAGACCAGCCCGCAGAACAGCACGGCGGCGGCGCCGGCCGGGTCGAGCAGGAACCCGCCGAGGGCGGCGAGCACGCCGCCCGCGCCGGTGGTCGCGCCGGCCACGACGACCCGGGACCGGCTGGCCACCCCGAGCAGCCCGAGCCCCGACACCAGGAGCAGCGCCACCGAGCCGGCCAGCAGCTCGGGCGCGCCGACCCAGCGCAGCGGCCCGAACGGGCCGACCGGGTCGCCGGAGCCGACCGCGAGGGCGCCGGCCGCAGCGGCGTACGGCAGGGCGTACCCGCCGAGGGTCGCGCCGGTTGGCGCGTCCCCGTACGCCCGGGAGGCGGCGGTGGCGGCGAGCACGAGGAGCAGGGCCACCGCGGTGGCGACCGGCCAGCCGCTCCGGTGCTCGGGCCCGGCGGCGAGCACGGCGAGCAGCCCCACGGCGAGCGGCACGCCCGCCCCGGCCAGCGTGGCGGCCCGGGTGGCCGCGGGCGACCAGGCGGCACCCCGGCGGCGCGCGCCAACGGCGATCGCCTCGACCACGTCGTCGTACTCCAGCTCGGGCCACTCGGCGCGGGCCGGGACGAGGTGCAGCACCTCGCCGTCGCGGACGCCCTGGGGCAGCAACGCCTGCGCCGTGGCCAGCACCGCGCCGTCGGTGCGGCGCAGCACCCAGCCGCCGTGCCGCTCCCCGTCGTCGGCCAACCCCTCGCCGGCGTGCCGGAGCACCTCCGGCAGCAGCTCGGCCAGGGGGACCTGCTCCGGCAGGGCCACGTCCACCCGGCGCTGCGGAGCGCTGATGGTGACCCGGACCAGCCCGCTTGTCATCGATATCTCTCCATGGTGAGCGGCAACGGCGGCTGACGGACGACAGGACTTTACCTACGATGAGCCAGGCTCAGGTTACCGAGAGCCATGGGAGGTTGTGTGTCCACTGTGGTCATCAAGCGGCCGGCACGCCGTCCGGCGCCGGAGATACCGGCCGGCGAGCTGCCCGTCGAGGCACCACCGGAGATCCCGGTGGCCACCGGCGGGCGCTGGCAGCAGGCGCTGATGGTGCTGCCCATGCTCGGCGGCACGGTGGCGATGGCGATGATGTTCGGCCGGGGCGGCGGGGCCTACTCGTACGTGGTGGGCGGCATGTTCGGGCTCTCCTCGCTGGCGATGCTGGTGACCTCCTGGGGCAGCGCCGGCCCGAGAAAGTCGGAGCTGATGGCCGCCCGCCGGGACTACCTGCGGCACCTGGCCGCACTGCGGCGCCGGGTCCGGGAGACCGCCGGGGCGCAGCGGGCCGGGCTCTACTACCGGCACCCCGACCCCGGCCGGCTCTGGTCGACAGTGGACAGCCATCGGGTCTGGGAGCGGCGGCCGGGCGACCCCGATTTCGCCGTGGTCCGGGTCGGGGTCGGACCGCAGACGCTGGCCACCCCGCTGGTCCCCCCGGTCACCCGGCCGCTCGAGGAGCTGGAGCCGATGACGGCGGGGGCGCTGCGGCGCTTCCTCGACGCGTACGCGGTGGTGCCGGACCTGCCGGTGGCGCTGTCGCTGCGCAGCTTCGCCCGGGTGTTCGTGCGTGGCCCGGACCTGCGACAACTCGACCCACGCGGGCCCGGCTCGCCGGCCGCGCAGGCGCTGGCCCGGGCCATGCTCACCCAGCTCGCCGTCTTCCACGCCCCGGACGAACTGCTGATCGCGGTCTGCGCCGGTCCCGAGCGGCGGGCGCGCTGGGAGTGGGTCAAGTGGCTGCCGCACGCCCACCACCCGAACCGTACCGACGCGCTCGGCCCGGTCCGGCTGGTCACCAGCTCCGCCGCCGAGCTGGAGCGGCTGCTCGACGAGGTGCTGGCCAGCCGCTCCCGGTTCAGCCCGGCCGGTCCGGCCACCGACGGCCCGCACGTGGTGGTGGTGCTCGACGGCGGCGACCTGACCGGGGCCACCGACCTAGCCGGGGACGGCGGCATCGACGCGGTCACCGTGCTCGACCTGGACACCCCGCCGCCTCGCCTGCTCGACCGGTACGCCCTCCTGCTCGACCTGGCCGACGGCCGGCTGCATTCGCACTCCGCCGAGGGGCACGCCGAGGTCGGCACCGCGGACGGGCTGGCCCTCGCCGACGCCGAGGCCGTCGCCCGCCGGCTCGCCCCGCTGCGCCTCGCCGGCACGGTACGCGGACCCGACGCCCCGCCCGGCGCCGAACCCGGCCTGCCCGAGTTGCTCGGCACCGGTGACCCGGAGAACTTCACGGCCGAGCAGGGCTGGGCCCCCCGGGCCGCTCGGGACCGGCTGCGGGTGCCGATCGGGGTGGGCGCCGACGGCGGTGCGATCGAGCTGGACCTCAAGGAGTCCGCGCAGGACGGCATGGGCCCGCACGGTCTGCTCATCGGCGCGACCGGCTCCGGCAAGTCGGAGCTGCTCCGGACGCTGGTGCTCGGGCTGGCCGCCACGCACAGCTCGGAGCAGCTCAACTTCGTTCTGGTCGACTTCAAGGGCGGGGCCACCTTCGCGCCCTTCGAGCGGCTGCCGCACACCGCCGCGGTGATCACCAACCTGGCCGACGCGCTGCCCCTGGTCGACCGCATGGTCGACGCGATCAACGGTGAGCTGACGCGCCGACAGGAGTTGCTCCGCCGGGCCGGCAACTTCGCCAGCCTGCGCGACTACGAGCGGGCCCGGGCGGCCGGCAGCCCTCTCGCCCCGCTGCCGTCGCTGCTGCTCATCTGCGACGAGTTCTCCGAACTGCTCTCGGCCAAGCCGGACTTCATCGACCTCTTCGTCCAGATCGGCCGGGTCGGCCGGTCGCTCGGCGTACACCTGCTGCTGGCCTCGCAGCGGTTGGAGGAGGGGCGACTGCGCGGGCTGGACACGCACCTGTCGTACCGGATCGGCCTGCGGACCTTCTCGGCGCTGGAGTCCCGGACGGTGCTCGGGGTGCCGGACGCGCACGAGCTGCCCCGCTCCCCCGGGCACGGCTACCTGCGCTCGGGCACCGACCCGCTGGTCCGGTTCAAGGCCGCGTACGTCTCCGGCGCGGTGCGCCGCCGGTCCGACCCAGCGGGTAGGCCCGGTGCCGGACCGCCCCGGCTGCACGCCTTCTCCACCCATCCGGTGCCGTTGCCCGAACCGGCCGCCCCGGCCGCGCTCCCCGCCGCGGAGGAGGTGACCGAATCCCTGCTCGACCTGCTGGTCGGGCGGCTGGCCGGGCAGGGCCCGCCGGCGCACCAGGTGTGGCTGCCGCCGCTGGACGAGTCCCCCGCCCTGGACGAGCTGTTCGGTCCGCTGGGTCCCGACCCGGTTCGCGGGCTGACCGTGGGCAACCCCGAGCTGCACGGCGCCCTCCAGGTGCCGGTGGCCGTGGTGGACAAACCGCTCGAGCAGCGGCGGGACCTGTACTGGCTGGCCCTGGACGGGGCGGCCGGGCACGTCGCCGTGGTCGGCACCACCCGCAGCGGCCGGTCCACCCTGCTGCGGACGCTGATCTGCGCGCTGGCGCTCACCCACACCCCGGCCGAGGCACAGGTCTACTGCCTGGACCTCGGCGGGGCGCTCGCCGCGCTGCGCGACCTGCCGCACGTGGGCGGGGTCAGCGGGCGCGCCGACGCCACCGCCGTACGCCGGACCGTGGGCGAGATCGCCGCCCTGCTGGCCGAGCGGGAGCGGCGCTTCGCCGAGGCGGGCGTGGAGTCGATGGCGGCCTGGCGCCGGCGGCGGGCGGCGGCGCTGGCCGGCGGGCAGCCGGGCACCGACCCGTTCGGCGACGTCTTCCTGGTCGTGGACGGCTGGAACAGCCTGCGCAACGACTACGAGGACCTGGAACCGCTGGTCACCGAGTTGGCCACCCGGGGCCTGGCCTACGGGGTGCACGTGGTGGCCACCGCCCTGCGCTGGTCGGACTTCCGGCCGGCGATCCGGGACCTCTTCGGCTCGCGGCTGGAACTGCGCCTCGGCGACCCGGCCGACTCGGTGGTGGTGAAGCGACCGGTCGCCGCGACCGTGCCGGAGGAGCAGCCGGGACGCGGGATCACCGCGAGCGGCCTGCACTTCCTCGCCGCCGAGCCGCGCGTGGCCGGCCTGGGCGCGGAGACCACCGACCTGGTCAAGGCGGTCGCCGGGGCCTGGGCCGGGCCCTGCGCGCCCCGGGTCCGGCTGCTCCCGCCGGTGCTGCCGTACGCCGAGCTGGACCAGCAGGCGACCAGCGGGCTGGCCTTCCCGATCGGGGTGGCCGAGGCGGACCTGCGCCCGGTGGTGCTGGACTTCGCCACCGAGCCGAACTTCGTGGTCTTCGGCGACGCCGAGTGCGGCAAGTCGTCGTTCCTGCGCGCGCTGGCCACCTCGATCGTCAACCGGTTCACCCCGGAGCAGGCCCGGGTGATCCTGGTGGACTACCGGCGCAGCCTGATCGGCACGATCGAGACGGCGCACCTGATCGGGTACGGCACGGCCGCGCCGCACACCACCGAGCTGATCGAGTCGGCGGCCGGCTACCTGCAGGGGCGCCTCCCCGGACCGGAGGTCACCCCGGCCGAGCTGCGCAGCCGGTCCTGGTGGACCGGGCCCGAGCTGTTCGTGCTGGTGGACGACTACGACCTGGTGGCCGGTGGCCCCAGCAACCCGTTGCGCGCCCTGGAGGAGCACCTGCCGCACGCCCGGGACGTCGGCCTGCACCTGGTGCTGGCCCGCCGCTCCGGCGGTGCCGGCCGGACCTCGTACGAGCCGATCATCCAGCGGCTGCGGGAACTCTCCACCGCCGGTCTGGTGATGTCGGGCGCCCCGGAGGAGGGCCCGCTCGTCGGTCAGGTGAAGGCCGGTCCGCTACCGCCCGGCCGGGGCCGCCTGGTCACCCGCCGGGAGGGCGTACGCCTGGTGCAGCTGGCCCACCTGCCGGCCGGGTGACGGTGTCCGTGACCGGCACCGTGGCGTACGGGAAAACCGGTAATCTCCGAGCAGCATGTTTCGGTGGCGATGAACGGCTGGGGAATGTGACCGGGGATCGGCAGTCAGCGAGGGCGGCCCGACGGCTCGTCGGGCGCGCGCTGCTCGGTGCGGCGGGTGCGCTCGCCACCGTGGCCGGCCCGCTGGCCCCGCCCGCGCACGCCGCCCCGGCCACCGCCGCCCCGGGGCCGGCCTGGCTGTCGCCGGCGCCCAGCCGGGTGGACCAGGTCCGCGAGGAGCAGTGGCAGCTCGACGAGTTGCGGGCGAAGACCGCCTGGCGTGGGTCGACCGGACGCGGTGTGGTGGTCGCGGTCATCGACTCCGGAGTGGACGGTTCCCACCCGGACCTGGCCGGCCAGGTGCTCCCCGGCATCGACATGGTCTCGCCGGACGGGGCCGACGGCCCGGACCCGGTGGGTCATGGCACCACGGTCGCCGGGCTGATCGCCGGACGCGCCGACGACGACCGGGGCGTGGTCGGCCTCGCGCCCGATGCCAAGATCCTCCCGGTCCGGGTGCTCGACGACGAGAACCGGTACGACGACGCGATGATCGTCGCCAAGGGGGTGCGCTGGGCGGTCGACAACGGCGCCCGCGTGATCAACCTGTCCCTCGGCGGCAGCAGCGACAGCCCAGCCCTGGCCGCCGCCCTCGACTACGCCTTCGCTCGCGACGTCGTGGTGGTCGCCTGCACCGGCAACCTGGCCACCTCGAACAGCCCCAAGGTCTGGTACCCGGCCCGGGAACCGGGCGTGATCGCCGTGGCCGGCCTGGAACGCAACACCAAGAACCTGTGGTCCGGCTCGATCACCGGCCACGAGACCGTGGTCACCGCGCCCGCGACCGCGCTCTACGGAGCCCGCCCCGACAGCGGCTACTGGCGGGTGCAGGGCACCAGCTTCGCTTCCCCGCTGGTCGCGGCGACCGCCGCCCTGATCCGCGCCCGGTACCCGCGGATGTCCGCCGGGGACGTCGTCAACCGGATCATCAAGACCGCGCGGGACCTGGGCCCGACCGGCCGCGACGACCGGTTCGGCTACGGCATGGTGGACCCGGTGGCCGCGCTGACCACGGAAGTGCCGTCGGTGGGGCGCAACCCGCTCGACGACAACGACTCCCCCGGGGTGGTGGGCTTCGGCCCGGCACCCGGCACCGGGCCGGACACCCGGGCCGCCGCCGGGCAGGGCGCCAATCCGTTCGACTTCGCCGCGCCGAAGAAGCAGCCCCCGTGGGCGGCCCACCCGGCCGGCCAGACCGACGACCCGGCGCCGGAGCGGCTCTGGACCGGGCTCGCCCTGTTCGTCGCCCTGGTCACCGGTGCCGCGCTGGTGGTCCGCCGGTTCCGCCAGTCGCGCCGCTGACCGGGCCGCGGTCTGGCCGGGAGCTGCCGTGGGTAGTGGTCAGCACATGAACGCGTCGGCTGCGGGCGGCCAGCGGTCCTGGCGGACCCGCCGGTTGGACCCGGACGATTCGCTGGGGCTCCGGCTCACCCTGGCCGCCGCCGCGGCGTTCCTGGTGCTGGTGCCGTTCGCCCTGCTGGCGCTCCTGGTGCTGGCCGCCTGGCCACCCCTGTTCCGGCTGGACGTCACGGTCACCGACGCGCTGCACCGGTACGCCCTCCACCACCCGGCATGGGTGCGGCTGATGAGCGTCTGGACGGACGTCTTCGCGCCCAACCCGCTGCGCGCCGCCACGGCGGTCGTGGTGGCCTGGCTGCTGCTCCGCCGGGCCCGGCGGCTGGCCCTCTGGGCGGTCACCACGATGACCGTCGGCGGCCTGCTCGGCGCCCTGCTCAAGGTGCTGGTCGGCCGGCAGCGGCCGGACCTGCTCGACCCGGTGGCCCGGGCGGCCGGGTTCGCCTTCCCGTCCGGGCATGCGTTGAACGCGACCCTGGCCGCCGGGGTGCTGCTGCTGGTCTTCCTGCCGTTCACCCGGAGCCGGCGGCTGCTGCGCTGGGCGCTCTGGGCCGCGGCGGTGCTGATCGCCGTGGTGACCGGCCTCAGCCGGATCGCGCTGGGAGTGCACTGGACCAGCGACGTGGTGGGCGGGTGGCTGCTCGGCGTGGCGGTGCTCGCCGCCACCACGGCCGCCTTCAGCACATGGCGGGCCCGGACCGGTCACCGCCGGGCGCGGACCGTCCGCGAGGGCGTCGAGCCGGAACTCGCCGATCCCCGCCGGAACGGCACGCAACTGTAGGTCGGTCCGACCGACCGCCCGGGCGTGGGGCTGCCCGCGCCGGTCGGGCGGTCGGGCGCCGCCGGTCGGCTCAGGTGCAGTCGCCGGTGCCGACCGCCCGGGTACGCTCCGCCCCGGCCAGCGCCACCGACCGGGCCTCGGCGGCGGTCACCGCGAAGCCGGTGTTCGGGTCGTCGGCCGCCGCCGCGAAGATCACCCCGAGCACCAGCCCGTTCGAGGAGACCAGCGGCCCGCCCGAGTTGCCGCTGCGCACCAGCGCCCGGATCGTGTAGATCTCCCGGGTCACGTCCCCGGAGGAGTAGATGTCCGGCCCGGTGATCCGGTCGACGTCCCGGATCCGGGCCGGGCGGGCGTCGTACGGGCCGTCGAGGGGGAAGCCCAGCACGATGGCGTCCGCCCCGCTGCCGGCCGACCCGGCGGCGAAGCGCAGCGACGGACCGGGCAGCCCCGGCACGTGCAGCACGGCCAGGTCCCGGGCCGGGTCGTAGACGACCACCTCGCCGTCGTACCGCTCGCCGCGCAGCTCCACCGCCACCGAGCGGGTGCCCGCCACCACGTGCGCGTTGGTCATCACCCGGTCGTCCGCGTACACGAAGCCGGAGCCCTCGATGCGGCGGGCGCAGCTCGGCGCCGAGCCCAGCACCTTCACCACCGACCGCTGGCTGTTCGCCACCACCTCGGAGCCGGCCAGCGCCGGGTCCGGCGGGGCGACCTGGCGGGCGCGGGTCGGCGCCAGGTCACCGAAGACGTCCGGGAAGCCATTGGTGTCGACCGTGTCGCGCAGCGCCGTGGAGAGCTGCTGCGCCTTGTCGGGCAGGACCCGGTCGACCACGGTGAGCAGGGCGCTGTTGCGGACCGAGGAGGCCAGCCAGGGCAGCGACGAGGAGCCCAGCGGCACCGCCACCAGCCAGGCCACCAGCATGACCGCGAAGACCGAGATGAGCGCCCCGCCGATGTCGTCGATCTTCCGCCCGGCGCGGCCGGTGATCGCGGCCCGCAGGTTGGCACCGAGCCAGCCGGCGAGCGCCTGGCCGATCACGGCGAGCCCGAAGATCGCCACCAGGGAGATCAGCACCCGGGCGCCGCTGTCGGTGAACTGCCGGGCCGCCAGCGGGCCGACCTGGAGCCCCAGCAGCGCGCCGAGGAAGAAGCCGGAGAAGGACAGCGCCCCGATGACGAAGCCCTGGCGGTATCCGCTGATCGCGAACACGAGCATGAGCAGAAGCAGGACCAGATCCACGGCCGACACCCGTCAAGGGTACGGGCAGCGGGCCCGCCGGGGGCTCAGCGCTCGCGGAACGTGACCGTCCGGTCGGTGGAGGTCACCGCGACGGCTCAGCGGACCGGGCTCTCGTCGACCTCGTCGGTGCCGGCCGAGGGCGCTGGGGCAGCCCCGGTCGGGGGCAGCTCCACCACCCGGGAACGCGGCCACGGACGGGCCCAGCCGCCCATCTCCAGCAGCGTGTTCAGCACCCCGGCGGTGAAGCCCCAGACCAGCAACCCGCGTACCGAGAAGGCCGGTCCGATCCAGCCGCTCGGATGGCGTACCCGCATCCGGTTCTCCGGGTCGACCAGCTCGGCGACCGGCAGCCGGGCGACGTGCGCCACCTCGGCCGGCTCGCGGGGGTGCACCGGGTGCGGGGCGTGCCACCAGGCAAGCACCGGGGTGACCACGAAGTCGCTGACCGGGATCCAGAGCCGGGGCAGCTCGGCCAGGACGGTGACGCTGCCCGGGTCGAGCCCGACCTCCTCGTTCGCCTCGCGCAGCGCGGTGGCGCTGGCGTCGGCGTCCTCCGGGTCGGCCGCGCCGCCGGGGAAGGCCGGCTGCCCGGCGTGGTTGCGCAGCGTTGCGGCGCGCTGGAGGATCAGCACGTCCGGGCCGGCCCCCGGCTCCTCGCCGAGCAGCACCAGCACCGCGCTCTCCCGGCCGCCGCTCTCCGGGGTGGTGAGCCGGGTGAAGTCCTCGGCCCGGGCGGTGCCGAGGCGGTCGAGCAGCGGGTCCAGCCACCCCGGCGGCTGCCGGGTCTCGCTCCGCTCGCTCACGCCGCCGCCACGCTGCTGAGCCGGATGGTTCGCTCGCTCCGCTCGCTCACGCCGCCGCCACGCTCCGCTCTGCGGCGGCGCGAGGCGCCACGCTGCTGAGCTGAATGGTTCGCTCGCTCCGCTCGCTCACGTGACCTCCACGCCGAGGTGCTTGCGGACCAGCTCGGCGAGGCGGGCGTCGTCCAGCGCGCCGGTCGAGTCGGTGTGCCGGATCCGGCCGTCCGCGTCGACGAAGACGGTCAGCGGGAAGGCGTTCCGGCGCAGCGCCCGCTCGAACGCGTCCCCCTGGTCGACCAGCATGGGGAAGCGGACGTCGAAGTCCTCGCCGATCGACTGTGCCCCGCCGCGGCTGTCCCGGCTGTTCACCCCGATCACCTGGAACCGGCCCTCGGCCCGCTCGCTGAGCCGCTGGAAGGCGGGCAGCTCCTTACGGCAGGGCGGGCACCAGGACGCCCAGACGTTGATCACCGCCGGCCCCTTGACGTCACGCAGCGACACCGGGGCGCCCCCGGTGAAGCAGGAGAGGGTCAGCTCGGGCAGCGGGTCACCCGGGCTGCCGGCCGGGACCGGGGCGGCCGAGGGCGGCGCGACGGTCAGCGGGGCGCAGTCGGCGAACGGCGAGGGGCGCTCCGGCCGGGCCGCCGGCACCGGGCTCTCCTGCTGGGCGGTGGTGCCGGTGCAGCCGGCCACCGCGAGCAGCAGCGGGACGAGCAGGTACGCGAGGCGACCGGTCACGGCACGTCCGCCGCGACCGCCTGCTGCGGCACCAGGTCCGGGTCGAGGCCGACAGCCGCCGCGAGATCCCGGGCGCGGGGCCCTTTGAGCAGCTTGGCGGCGGCCACCGGGTCGGTCGGCCCGGTGCCGTACGCCGGGCAGAGCTTCGCCAGCGTGCAGGCGCCGCAGGCCGGCTTGCGGGCGTGGCAGACCCGCCGCCCGTGGAAGATGATCCGGTGCGACAGCATCGTCCAGTCGCGCTTCGGGTACAGCGCGCCGATGGCGTGTTCGATCTTCACCGGGTCGGTCTCGGTGGTCAGCCGCCACCGCTGCACCAGCCGCTGGAAGTGGGTGTCCACGGTGATGCCGGGGACGTCGAAGGCGTTGCCGAGGATCACGTTGGCGGTCTTGCGGCCGATCCCGGGGAGGGTGACCAGGTCGGCCAGCCGGCCGGGGACCTCGCCGTCGTACCGCTCGCAGAGGGCGCGGCCGAGGTTGATCAGCGAACTGGTCTTGTTGCGGTAGAAGCCGGTCGGCCGGATCAGCTCCTCCAGCTCCGCGCGGTCCGCCCC
Organism: Micromonospora sp. NPDC007230; assembly: GCF_042869115.1. Classification (NCBI taxonomy): domain Bacteria; kingdom Bacillati; phylum Actinomycetota; class Actinomycetes; order Micromonosporales; family Micromonosporaceae; genus Micromonospora; species Micromonospora sp. NPDC007230. The sequence continues at coordinate 576,538 of NZ_JBIAFE010000001.1, forward strand.
GGCGTAGTCGGCGGCGGTGCGGTAGCGGGCGAAGAGCTTCGGGGTGACCTCGTTGACCTTCTTGTCCGTGCACTGGGCCGACAGGATCGTGGCGACCGCCAGCTCCAACGCGTTGGAGTGGTCGAGTTCACAGTGCGCGTCGGGGTGCGTCTCGGTCAGCACTCGGCCGATCCGCCGGGCGCGGCGGGTACGGCCGAGGTCGGTCTCGGGGGAGCGCGTGGTCACGCCGGCCAGCCTACGTCGCGCGGCCGACCTCCTGGCGGGCCCACGCGGGGGCCGGCGCTACGCGCCCGCCGGGGGACTGATCCGGCCCGACTCGTCGATCTCGGGGCCCGTCTTCGGGAAGTCGGCCCCGCTCACCTGGCGGACCAGCCCGAGGCCACGGTGCTGCCGGTCGATCGCCGGCCGCCCCACGCTGTTCATCGCGGTCGAGGTGAACTGGCCCTCGACGAAGCTGCCGTCCGCCTTGACCGACACCTTCAGCACCCCGCCCCAGCCCAACCGGCCGGACGGGTTCAGCGACCTCCCACCGCCGGCGAAGTTGCCCAGGCTGTAGGCGATCAGCCGCCCCCGGTAGACCTCCATCCCGCGCAGCACGTGCGGGCCGTGCCCGATGACCAGATCGGCACCGGCGTCGATCACGGCGTGCGAGAACCGGATCGGGTCGCCCCGGTTCTCCCCGAAGAACATCTCGGTGCCCAGCTTGACCCGGGTCTTGTCGGCGCCCTCGGCGCCCATGTGCACCTGCACCACCACCACGTCGGCCAGGTCGGTGGCCGTCTTGACCACCTTCTTCGCCGCGTCGAGGTCGACCAGGCTGTTCGACCACGGGTACGACGAGAAGCCGAGCACCGCGACCTTCACGCCCTGCACCTCGGCCACGGTGATCTGGTCCGGCGCGCCGGTGTGCTTGAGCCCGTGCGCCTCCAGCGCGGCCTGGGTGTTCTCGTAGCCCCGCTTGCCGTAGTCGTAGCCGTGGTTGTTGGCCTGGTTGAGCATCTCGAACCCGGCGTCGCGCAGGTGCGCGGCATAGCCGGGGGGCGCCCGGAACTGGAAGCAGTTCGTCGCGTTGGCCCCGCACTTGCCGGTGCCGGTGTCGTCGGTGAGCGGCTCCTCCAGGTTGCCCATCACGAGGTCGGCCTTGAGGGCCGCCTTGACGTCGTCGAAGAAGCCCTTCCCGCCGTTGGCCGGCAGCCGGGCCGGGGCGTTGCCCATGATCACGTCACCGGTCGCGGCCAGCGAGATCGTCTTGCCCGACTCGTCCGCCGACTTGGCCGGCTGGTCCGCCTCGTTCGGGACGGTGCTGCCGGCCGACCCGTCGGCCGCACCCGGGTGCCAGGTCGAGCCGTCCCCGCCGGACTCGCCGCAGCCGGCGGCGAGCAGGGCGACGAGCAGGACGCCGAGGATGGTGGTGCGGCGACGCGGGAGACGGGAGGCGCGAGTGGCGGAAGCGTACATCGACCGCGACGCTACCGTCCGGAAGGCGCTCCGACGATGGCCGATCGGTCGGAAAACCCGTCTGGTCGAGCGGGAACCCATCCGGCTCAGCCTGCCTGACGGTCGGACCAGGGCACGACCGCGCCGGTGCCGCCGGCCCGCACGGCCGCGTGCACGGCCCGGGCCAGCGGGGCACCCCAGGCCGACCGGGGGCCGCCGTACGGGGCGGCCTCGCCGTCGGCCCGGCAGAGCACGGTGACCGCGTCGGTGGGGGTGCCGGTGGCCGGCAACCCCAGTTCCCAGATCGCCTGCGCCTTCGCCTCGGTGGCCGTGGCCACCGCGTTGACCAGAGCCGCCTCGCTGAGCCGGGCCGGGACGTACACGACGATGTTGACCGTGCCGACGCGCTGGGCGGGGGTGGCGGGCGCGGGCGCGGCGGCCCAGACGGGCGTGCCCAGCCCGACGGTCGCCCAGGCCCGTACGCCGGTGTCGGCCCGGGCCACCACCTCGGCCACGTCGACCCCGGTCAGCAGCCCCACCCCGGGCCCGGCCAGGTCGAGGCCGTCGGCCAGCTCGGCCAGATGGGCGGCCGGGTCGTCCCGGGCGTACGACATCGGCACGGTCGCGTTGACCACCCACCGGCGTACGCCGATGCCACCGCCCAGCGGGGCACTGCCGACCGCCAGCAGCGGCTCCGCGGCCCGCCAGACCAGCAATGGGATGTTCCACCCGTCCTCGGGACGGGTGGTCAGGAACGGCTCGCTCAGCACGCCCCAGAGCCTATGATCCGAGGGGGTGCACCTCTGATTCCCGCTCAAGTGGGCCTAGACTGGCGGCGCGCGAGGGATCAGCGGACGGCGGACCCGGCCGACGGACGGCACGCGCAGGCGGAGGTGCGCGATGGACGAGGTACTGGCCCGCAGCGGGATCTTCCAGGGTGTCGACCCGGAGGCTGCCGAGGCGCTCGCCAAGGAGATGGAGACGATCGAGGTCCGCAAGGGCGAGGTCGTCTTCAACGAGGGTGAGCCCGGCGACAGTCTCTACATCCTCCTGTCCGGCAAGATCAAGGTGGGCCGCCGCGCGGCGGACGGTCGGCAGAACCTGATCGCCGTGATGGGCCCTTCGGACATGGTCGGCGAATTGTCGCTCTTCGACCCCGGCCCGCGTACGGCGACGGCCACCGCGGTGACCGACACCCGGCTGGTCCGGCTGCGCAAGCAGGCGCTCCGGCCCTGGCTGAACAACCGCCCGGAGATCGCCGAGCAGCTGTTGCGGGTGCTGGCCCGCCGGCTGCGCCGGACCAACGACTCGCTGGCCGACCTGATCTTCACCGACGTGCCGGGCCGGGTCGCCAAGAACCTGCTCCAGATGGCCGGCCGGTTCGGCACCCGGGACGGCGGCGTGCTGCGGGTGACCCACGACCTGACCCAGGAGGAGATCGCCCAGCTCGTCGGCGCCTCCCGGGAGACCGTCAACAAGGCCCTCGCCGACTTCGCCTCGCGCGGCTGGCTGCGGCTGGACGGCAAGAGCATCATCATCCTCGACCCGGAGCGCCTCGCCCGCCGCGCGCGGGTCTGACACCCCGCCCGGCCGGTCCGACCCGGCCTTCGGCTCGTTCCCGGCCCGGCCCGCCCTGAGCGGTCCGGGCCGTGCCGTTCCCGGCCCCGACCCACGCCTGGCAGACCGGGCCGATGCCGATCCGTCTGCCCGGCGCAGAATCGCTGGACCGCGCCCCGGTGCGGCGGGAACGCTGGGGCGATGCTCGAACGTGTCGCAGTCCTGTCCGACATCCACGGCGCGCTGCCGGCGCTGGAGGCCGTCCTCGCCGAACCGGACGTCGCCGCGGCGGACCTGATCGTGCTCACCGGTGACATCGCCAGCGGCCCGCAGCCGGTCGAGGTGCTCGACCGGCTCGCCGCGCTCGGTGACCGGGCCTGCTGGGTGGGCGGCAACGGCGAGCGGGAGCTGGTCGAGGCGCGGGCCGGCGGGAAGTCGCCGTTCGAGGTCGCGAACTGGGCGGCCGAGCAGCTCCGGGACGACCAGCTGGCCCGGCTGGCCGCGCTGCCGCTGACCGTCACGCTGCCCGTCGCCGGCCTCGGCGACGTGCTCTTCTGTCACGCGACGCCCCGGGACGACGAGGAGGTCGTGCTGGTGGACTCGCGGATGGAACGTTGGGCGGAGGTCTTCGCCGGCGTACCGGCCGAGGTGGGCACGGTGGTCTGCGGGCACACCCACATGCCGTTCACCCGGCTGGTCGACCGCCGGCTGGTGGTCAACCCGGGCAGCGTCGGCATGCCGTACGGCGGGGCGGGCGCCTGGTGGGCGTTGCTCGGCCCGGGCGTGCAGTTGCGCCGGACCGGGTACGACGTGGACGCCGCCTGCGCCCGGGTGGTGGCCGAGTCCGGCTTCCCGGACGCCGCCGAGTGGGCCGACGAGTACCTCCGCGCGCGGCACAGCGACGCCGAGGCCCTCGCCGTCTTCGGCCCCCGCGACGGCCGCTGACGCCCGCCGACGGCTCTCGCGACCGCCGCTGGCGCCCGCCGATCGACTCTCCCGACCGCCGCTGGCGCCCGCCGATCGACTCTCCTGACCGCCGCTGGCTTCTCGGCCATGGGTCGCTCGTCGCCGAGGTCGGCCGCACGCCGTGCGGCGACGCGGACAACAGGGTCGGAGAGGTTTGTGCGCGGCGCCGCCGACCCGCCGCAGGCTGCGGCCGGATAGTCGGGCGTGCGATATCGCAGACGATTCAGCTCCAGAGCGGCTGCGAAGCACTGGGGCGCCGCGCCCCGCACGCCCCCTGCCGCGCCGACGCCTGAAAAGTCAGTCTTGACTGTTTGTTTCGCGGGCGGCACCCTGTCCCCGTGTCCGTCGCATCGATCCGCGTCCCTCAGCAGGAACGCAGCCGCGCCACCCAGGCCCGGCTGCTGGCGGCGACCGTCGAGTGCCTGGTCGAGCGCGGCTGGTCCGGCACCACCACGACCGTCGTGGCGGCCCGGGCGGGCGTCTCCCGGGGCGCCCAGCTGCACCATTACCCGACCAAGGCCGCCCTGGTCACCGCCGCCGTCGCCCACCTCACCGAGCGCCGGGCGGCGGAGCTGCGCACCGAGGCCGCCGCCCTGCCGGCCGGCCCACGCCGGCTGGACCGGGTGGTCGACCTGCTCGCCGCCGCCTTCACCGGGCCGCTCTTCGTCGCCGCCCTGGAGCTGTGGGTGGCCGCCCGCACCGACGCCGAACTGCGGGACGCCCTGGTGCCCCTCGAAGCCCGGGTCGGCCGGGAGATGCACCGGCTCACCGTGGAGCTGCTCGGGGTGGACGAGCGCCGGCCCGGCGTACGGGAAGCGGTGCAGAGCACGCTCGACCTGCTCCGCGGCCTCGGCGTGGCCAACCTGCTCAGCGACGACTCGGCCCGCCGTACCGCCCTGCTGCAGAGCTGGAAGCGCCAGCTGACCGCCCTGCTCACGCCCGACGACGGCCCGCCGGACGCCGGCGGAGCCTCCGGGAGCGCGCGGCCCTGACCCCTGACCCGCCCACCCCACCCGGAGGCACCATGGTCGACCTGACCGCACTGCTCGCGGACCTGGCCGCCGAGTCCGCGCAGCTCGACGCCCTCGTCGCCCCGCTGCCCCCGGTGGAGTGGGACCGGCCCACCCCGGCACCGGGCTGGTCGGTCGCCCACCAGATCGCCCACCTGGCCTGGACCGACCACGTGGCCCACCTCGCCGCGACCGACGCCGCCGCGTTCTTCGCCTCGGTCACGGCCGCGCCGGACCCGGCCCGCCTGGTCGACGACGGCGCGGCGGCGTTCCTCGCCCCGCCGGCCGAGCTGCTGGCCCGCTGGCGGGACGGCCGGGCCGCGCTCGCGGCGGCCCTGGCCGCCGCCCCGCCCGGCGAGAAACTGCCCTGGTACGGCACCGGGATGTCACCCGCCTCGATGGTGACCGCCCGGATCATGGAGACCTGGGCGCACGGCGAGGACGTGGCCGAGGCGCTCGGCGTCGAGCGTGTGCCGACCGCTCGCCTGCGGCACGTCGCGCATCTCGGCTTCCGTACCCTCGGGCACGGCTTCGCCGCGCACGGCCGCCCGGTGCCGGCGGCCCCGGTGCGGGTGGAGCTGGCGGCGCCCGACGGCGCGCTCTGGACGTTCGGGCCGGCGGACGCGGCCAACCTGGTCACCGGGCCGGCGCTCGACTTCTGCCTGCTGGTCACCCAGCGCCGGCACCGCACCGACCTGGCCCTGGTCGCCACCGGGCCGGTCGCCGACGAGTGGCTGGACGTGGCGCAGGCGTTCGCCGGCCCACCCGGCGCCAAGCGGGCCGCCGGCAGCGGGCATGCCAAGGAGACGGCATGACCCCGGTGCTACGGGTCGGCAACGCCTCCGGCTTCTACGGCGACCGGCTCACCGCCTGGCGGGAGATGCTCGACGGCGGCGAGCTGGACGTGCTGACCGGCGACTACCTGGCCGAGCTGACCATGCTGATCCTCGGCCGGGACCGGATGCGCGACCCCGCCCTCGGCTACGCGAAGACCTTCCTCCGCCAGCTGGAGGGCTGCCTCGGCACCGCGCTCGACCGCGGGGTACGGCTGGTGACCAATGCCGGCGGGCTCAACCCGGCCGGCCTGGCCGCCGCGATCGCCGCGCTCGCCGACCGGCTCGGCCTCCGCGTCCGGATCGGGTACGTCGAGGGCGACGCGCTCGCCCGGCCGGACGCGCTGACCGCCAACGCGTACCTGGGGGCGTTCGGCATCGCGGCCTGCCTCGACGCGGGAGCGGACGTCGTGGTGACCGGCCGGGTCACCGACGCCTCGCTGGCGGTCGGCCCGGCCATCGCCCGCTTCGGCTGGTCCCGGGACGACCTGGACGCGCTGGCCGGGGCCACCGTCGCCGGGCACCTGATCGAGTGCGGGGCGCAGGTCACCGGCGGCAACTTCAGCTTCTTCACCGAGCTGCCCGACGGGGGTCACCGGCCCGGCTTCCCGATCGCGGAGATCCACGCGGACGGCTCCGCGGTGCTCACCAAGCACCCTGGCACCGGGGGCGCGGTCACCGCCGAGACGGTCACCGCCCAACTGCTGTACGAGGTGGGCGGGCCGGCGTACCTCGGGCCGGACGTGGTGAGCCGGCTGGACACGGTGCGGCTCAGCCCGGACGGCCCGGACCGGGTACGGGTCCACGGCGTCCGGGGCACGCCCCCGCCGGACACGCTCAAGGTGGGCGTCAACAACCTCGGCGGATTCCGCAACTCGATGACATTCGTGCTCTGCGGGCTGGACATCCCGGCCAAGGCGGCCCTGGTCCGGGGACAGGTGGAGGAGGCGGTCGGCACGGAGGGGCTGGAGTTCGTGCTGGCCCGTACCGATCATCCGGACGCCTGCGACACCGAGGCGGCGAGCGCGCTGCTGCACGTACACCTGCGGGACGGCGACCGGGCGCGGGCCGGACGGGCCTTCTCGGCGGCGGCGGTGGAACTGGCGCTGGCCTCCTACCCGGGCTGCACCCTGACCACCGTGCCCGGCGACGCGACGCCCTACGGCGTGTTCACCGCCGACACCATGCCGCAGGGCGCTGTCGCGCACGTGGCGGTGCTGCCCGACGGGGTACGCGTGCCGATCGCCCCGCCGGCGCGGACGACGACCGCACCGGGGGCCGCGCTGCCGCACGGGACCACGGCGGCGTCCGCCATCGGGCCGGCCATCGGGGACGGGCGGCCGGCGGGCCCGACCCGGCGGGCGGCCCTCGGCGAACTGGTGGGTGCCCGGTCCGGGGACAAGGGCGGGGACGCCAACCTGGGCGTCTGGGCCCGGACCGGCGCGACCTGGGCCTGGCTGCGCGGCTGGCTCACCGTCGAGCGGCTGGCCGAACTGCTGCCGGAGACCGCCCCGCTGGCCGTCGAGCGGTACGAGCTGCCGAACCTGCGCGCGGTCAACTTCGTGATCCGGGGCCTGCTCGGGCCGGGGGTGGCCGCCTCCACCCGGTTCGACCCGCAGGCCAAGGCGCTCGGCGAACTGCTCCGCTCCCGGATCGTGGACCTGCCGGCGGACCTGCCCGCCAGGCCGGCCATGAAGGAGGGACAGTCGTGACCATCGTGGACACCCCGGAACGCCGGCAGCTCCGCGAGCTCGCCCGCACCTTCCTGACCAAGGAGGTGCTGCCGCACCTGGACGCCTGGGAACGGGCCGGCGAGGTGCCCCGGTCGCTGCACGAAACCGCTGCGAAGGTCGGGCTGCTCGGCATCGGCTTCCCCGAGAAGGTCGGGGGCAGCGGCGGCGACCTGCTCGACTCGATCGTGGTCACCGAGGAGATCATCCGCTCGGGCGGCTCGTCCGGGCTGGTCGCCGCCCTGTTCACGCACGGCATCGCCCTCCCCCACATGGTCGCGGCCAGGAACGAGGACCTGATCGACCGGTACGTCCGGCCCACCCTCGCGGGGACGATGATCGGCGCCCTGGCGATCACCGAACCGGACGGCGGCTCCGACGTGGCGGGCATCCGCACCACCGCCCGCCGGGACGGCGACCACTACGTGGTGAACGGGTCGAAGACGTACATCACCAGCGGCGTCCGGGCGGACTTCGTGACCACTGCGGTGTGCGCCGATTTCCCGGGCAGCGGCGAGCTCAGCCTCCTGGTGATCGAGAAGGGCACGCCGGGCTTCGCGGTCGGCCGGCCGCTGGAGAAACTGGGCTGGCACTGCTCGGACACCGCCGAGCTGTCCTTCACCGACGTCCGGGTGCCGGTGGCGAACCGGGTCGGCCCGGAGGACACCGGCTTCATCGCGATCATGCAGCACTTCGCCACCGAGCGGCTGTCCCTGGCCACCCAGGCGTACGCGATCGCGCAGCGCTGCGTCGAACTGGCCGTCCGCTGGTGCCGGGACCGATCCACCTTCGGCCGGCCGCTGGCCAGCCGGCAACTGATCCGGCACCGGCTGGCCGAGATGCACACCCGGGCCGAAGTCGCCCGGGCGTACGTGCACGACGTGGCCGAGCGGGTCGCCGCCGGGCAGCCGGTGGTGACCGAGGTGGCGATGGCCAAGAACGTGGCGGTGGCCGCCTGCGACCACGTGGTCGACGCGGCCCTGCAACTGCACGGCGGCTTCGGCTACCTGCGCGACGCCGAGGTGGAGCGGCACTACCGGGACGCCCGGATCCTCGGCATCGGCGGCGGCACCACCGAGATCATGAACGAGATCATCGCGAAGGGCATGGGGCTGTGAGCGCGAGGAGTGAGCCGGGTCTGCGAGCCCCGCAGTCACGAACGAAGGCGCCCCGGTGACCACACTGGACAGCTCGCTCGATCCGTCCTCGCCGGCCTACCAGGCCAACCGGGCGGCCCTGCTGGCCCGCCTCGCCGAGTTGGACGCCGCGCTCGACCAGGCTCGGGCCGGCGGCGGCGAGAAGTACGTGACCCGGCACCACAAACGCGGCAAGCTGCTGCCCCGAGAGCGGATCGAGCTGCTGCTCGACCCGGACAGCCCGTTCCTGGAGCTGTCGCCGGTGGCCGGGTACGGCACCGACTTCCCGGTCGGCGCCAGCGTGGTGACCGGCATCGGGGTGGTCGAGGGAGTGGAGTGCCTGGTCGTCGCCAACGACCCGACCGTACGCGGCGGCGCGGTGAACCCGTGGTCGCTGGCCAAGACCCGGCGGGCCGGCGAGATAGCCCTGGCCAACCGGCTGCCGATGGTCAACCTGGTCGAGTCGGCCGGCGCGGACCTGCCCACCCAGGCGGAGATCTTCATCCCGGGCGGCCGGGTGTTCCGCGACCTGACCCGGCTCTCCGCGGCGAAGATCCCCACGGTCAGCGTGGTGTTCGGCAACGCCACCGCCGGCGGCGCCTACATCCCGGGGATGTCCGACTACACGATCATGATCCGGGACCGGTCCCAGGTCTACCTGGCCGGGCCGCCGCTCGTGAAGATGGCCACCGGCGAGGTGACCGACGACGAGTCGTTGGGCGGGGCGGCCATGCACGCCACGCGGTCGGGCCTGGCCGACTTCCTCGCCGAGGACGAGCGGGACGGCATCCGGCTGGCCCGGCGGTGCGTACGCCGGCTCAACTGGCGCAAGCAGGGCCCGCCGCCGCACACCGCGCACCCCCAGCCGCCGAGGTATGACCCGGAGGAACTGCTCGGCCTCGCCAGCGCCGACCTCAAGGTGCCCTTCGACCCCCGCGAGGTGCTCGCCCGGGTGCTCGACGGCAGCGAGTTCGACGAGTTCAAGCCCAGCTACGGCAGCGCGCTGGTCACCGGCTGGGGCGAGCTGCACGGGTGGCCGGTCGGCGTGCTCGCCAACGCCCGCGGCGTGCTGTTCAGCGCGGAGGCGCAGAAGGCGGCCCAGTTCATCCAGCTCGCCAACGCCACCGACACCCCGCTGGTCTTTTTGCAGAACACCACCGGCTACATGGTCGGCACCGAGTACGAGCAGCGCGGCATCATCAAGCACGGCGCCCTGATGATCAACGCGGTGGCCAACTCGACCGTGCCGCACCTGACCGTCAACCTGGGCGCCTCGTACGGTGCCGGCAACTACGGCATGTGCGGCCGGGCGTACGAGCCGAGGTTCCTGTTCACCTGGCCGAACGCCAAGTCGGCGGTGATGGGCCCGGCACAGCTCGCCGGGGTGCTCTCCATCGTGGCCCGGCAGGCCGCCGCCGCCCGGGGCCGGGAGTACGACGAGGACTCCGACGCCGCGATGCGGGCGATGGTGGAGGAGCAGATCGAATCCCAGTCCGGGGCGCTCTTCCTCTCCGGCCGGCTCTACGACGACGGGGTGATCGACCCCCGGGACACCCGTACCGTCCTCGGGCTCTGCCTGTCGGCGATCCACAACGGACCGGTCCGGGGCGCCGACGGCTTCGGCGTCTTCCGAATGTGAGGCCGAGATGATTCGGAGACTGCTGGTGGCCAACCGGGGCGAGATCGCCCGCCGGATCTTCGCCACCTGCCGGGCGCTCGGCGTCGAGACGGTCGCCGTGCACTCGGACCCGGATGCCGGGGCGCCCTTCGTCGCCGAGGCCGACCGGGCCGTACGCCTGCCCGGGCACGCGCCGGCCGAGACGTACCTGCGGATCGAGGCGATCCTCGACGCGGCCCGCCGGGCCGGCGCGGACGCCGTCCACCCGGGCTACGGTTTCCTCGCCGAGAACGCCGAGTTCGCCGCCGCGGTGACCGACGCGGGGCTGACCTGGGTCGGGCCGAAGGCCAAGGCGATCGCCGCGATGGGCGACAAGCTGGCGGCGAAGGCGCTGCTCGCCGACGCGGGCGTGCCGATGCTGCCGAGCTGGACCGACGGCGACCAGGTCACCGGCTTCCCGGTGCTGGTCAAGGCCGCCGCGGGCGGCGGCGGGCGGGGCATGCGGGTGGTCCGCGACGCCGCCGGGCTGGCCGAGGCCGTCGCCTCGGCGCGGCGCGAGGCGGCCGCGGCGTTCGGCGACGGCACGGTCTTCATCGAGCGGTACGTCGAACGCGGCCGGCACGTGGAGGTGCAGATCTTCGGCGACACCCACGGCACCGTGGTGGCCCTCGGCGAACGGGACTGCTCGATCCAGCGCCGGCACCAGAAGATCGTCGAGGAGGCCCCGGCCGTCGTGCCGTCCGAGCTGCGCGAAGGACTGCACGCGGCGGCGGTGGCCGCCGGCCGGGCGGTCGACTACGTCGGCGCGGGCACGGTCGAGTTCCTGCTCGCCCCGACCGGCGAGTTCTTCTTCCTGGAGATGAACACCCGGCTCCAGGTGGAGCACCCGGTCACCGAGGCGGTCACCGGGCTGGACCTGGTCCGGCTGCAACTGCTGGTCGCCGAGGGCGAGCCGCTGCCACTGGCGGCGACCCCGGCGGCCGACGGACACGCGATCGAGGTACGCCTCTGCGCCGAGGAACCGGGCCAGGGCTTCCGCCCGGCCACCGGCACCCTGCACCGGTTCGCGATTCCCGGGGTGGCCGGCGAATTCACCCCGACTAAGGGGCTGCGGCTGGACTCCGGCGTGACGGACGCCTCGACGGTGAGCGTGCACTACGACTCGATGCTGGCCAAGCTGGTCGCCTGGGCGCCCACCCGCGCCGAGGCCGCCCGGGCCCTGGCCGGCGCGCTGGCCCGGGCCGAGCTGCACGGCGTCGCCACCAACCGCGACCTGCTGGTCCGGCTGCTGCACAGCCGGGAGTTCGGCGCGGTGGAGATCGACACCGGCTTCCTGGAGCGGCACCCGGAGGTCTTCGCCCCGCTGCTCCCGGCCGACCAGCTCCCGCTCGCCGCGCTGGCCGCCGCGCTCGCCTCCGCCGCCGGTCGGCGCGCCGCGGCGACCGTGCTCGCCGGGCTGCCCTCGGGCTGGCGCAACGTGCCGGCGTTTCCACAGGTCACCCGGTATGCAGGGACGGACGGCGGCGAGATCGAGGTGCGGTACCGGCTGGACCGCCGCGGGATGCTCGCCGAGTGGTCGACCTCGCCGAGCGCGGCGCCTACCTCACTGGAAGCGGCAGTGGTGGGCCGGGACGCCACATCGGGCGGCGAGGCGGCCCGTGGCCTGCCGCCGGCCGTGACCCTGGTCGAGGCGGCTCCGGACCGGGTGGTGCTCGACGTCGGCGGGGTACGGCGCACGTTCCGCGTACACCGGGTCGGGTCGGCGGTCTTCGTGGACGGCCCGGACGGGGCGGCGAGCCTCACCGAGCTGCCGCGTCTCCCGCTGCCCACGGCGGAGCTGGCGGCGGGGTCGCTGCTCGCGCCGCTGCCCGGCACGGTGACCCGGGTGCACGTCGAGGTCGGCCAGCGGGTCGCCGCCGGTGACCTGCTGCTGACCCTGGAGGCGATGAAGCTCGAACACCCCGTGCTCGCCCCGGCCGACGGCGTCGTCGTCGAACTGCCGGTGCCGTCCGGCGGCCAGGTCGACACCGGGGCCGTGCTGGCCGTGGTGGACAACTCCAGCTCGGCGCGCCGGGACCTGGAGCCGTCCGACCCCGAGGAGGATCCGCGATGAACTTCGACCTCACCTCCGAGCAGGAGCAGCTCCGCGACGCCGTGCGGGCGCTGGGCCGCCGGTACGGCCACAGCTACTTCGTCGAGAAGGCCAAGGCCGGCGCGCACACCACCGAGCTGTGGCACGAGGCCGGCCGGCTCGGCTACCTCGGGGTCAACATCCCCACCGAGTACGGCGGCGGGGGCGGCGGCATCACCGAACTGGCCATCGTCTGCGAGGAGTTGGCCGCGGCCGGCTGCCCGCTGCTGCTGCTCGTGGTCTCCCCCGCCATCGCCGCCACCGTGATCGCCAGGCACGGCACGGAGGCGCAGCGCAAGCGGCACCTGCCCGGGCTCGCCGACGGCTCCCAGAAGATCGTCTTCGCGATCACCGAACCGGAGGCCGGGTCGAACTTCCACCGCCTCGACACGGTGGCCCGCCGGGACGGCGACGGCTGGCTGCTCTCCGGCCGCAAGTGCTACATCTCCGGCGTCGACGAGGCGGGGCATGTGCTCGTCGTCGCCCGGGTTGCCGTCGGAGACGGCCCGGCCAGCTCGGCGGAGGCGGCTCCGCAAAAACTCAAGCCCGCGCTGTTCATCGTGCCCACCGACGCACCGGGGCTGACCTCGTCCAAGCTGGACATGGAGATCGTCTCTCCGGAGAACCAGTTCCTGCTCTACCTGGACGACGTCCGGCTCCCCGCCGACGCGCTGGTCGGCGAATCCCTGGACGCCGGGCTGCCGGCGCTCTTCTCCGGGCTCAACCCGGAGCGGATCACGGTGGCCGCGATGGGTGCCGGCACCGGCCGGTACGCGATCGAGCGGGCCAGCGAATACACCACCACCCGCAAGGTGTGGGGTGGCCGGAGCATCGGCTCGCACCAGGGCGTCGCCCACCCGCTCGCGCACGCCGCTGTGCAGGTGGAGCTGGCCCGCCTGATGATCTACAAGGCGGCCACCCTCTACGACGCCGGCCGCGACCTGGAGGCGGGCGTCTCCGGCAACATGGCCAAGTACGCGGCCGGCGAGGCCGCCGCGCTCGCCGTGGACACCGCCGTCCAGGCGCTCGGCGGGGCCGGCATGACCACCGAGTACGGGGTGGCCACCCTGCTCGGCGCGGTACGGGCCGGCCGGATCGCCCCGGTCAGCCGGGAGATGATCCTCAACTTCGTCGCCCAGCACGTGCTCGGCCAGGAGAAATCCTACTGACCCGGCGGCCGAGGGCCGGCGGGGTTACACCGGCCCTCGGTCTACCGTCCGGCAGGCGGCGTCGATGCGGTTCACCGGGCGCACCCGCCGACCCAACCCCTCCAGCAGCGAGTCCTCGACATGGAAGTCGCGGATGCGCAACTGGCGGCGGGGCAGTTCCTCCTCGCTCGGGCAGAGCACCTGGGCCCGGACCTGGTCGACCGGCAGGTAGCGGACGCCGCCGCGCTCCTGGAGCAGCACGACGTTGACGTCGTCCACCGTCACCACGTGGCCGCGGATGTCCTCGCTGACACCCGGGGCCGACTCGATCGTGGTGACGGTGAGCGGCAGCACCGGGGTGCTGATCACCGGGAGCGCGGCCCACACCAGCGTGGCCAGCACCGCCGCCTCGGTCACCGAGGCCAGTGGCCGGATCACCGCCGCCGGCAGCGGCCCGGTGACGAAGAGAGCCAGCACCGGCGGGACGACGAGCAGCACCAGGGCGAGCAGCTCCCGCTGCTGCCAGGCGTCCAGCAGGGTCGGCGCGAGCAGCCACAGATAGCCGGTGAAGCCGGCGCAGAGCAGCAGCACCCGGGGCACCACCTGCTCGTGCAGCCGCTCCGGGCTGAGCTGGAACGCCGCCGCGAACGCCGGGACGAGCAGCGGCAGGTAGAGCAGCGGCCAGGTGACCAGGGCCAGCAGGAAGCTGGCCACCGCGAACCAGGCCGGGGTGGCGTCCACCCAGCGGACGAAGAGCGGGCGGCGGACGCCGGGCGGCATCCGGTCCACGCTGACCCGGAGCACCGCGCCGAGCGCGAAGACCGCGACCAGCCCCGCGGAGAGCAGCCGGGCGGCCGTGGTGAGGAAGCCGGCGAGCAGGTTGACCGTGCCGACGTTGGCGACGAGCAGCAGGGTGGTCTGCAGTTCCCCGCCGGCCTCGACGCCCAGCCGGAGCACGGAGAACACCGCCGGGACACCGACCACGGCCGTCCAGAACGACTGGCTGGCCCGGGCCCGCCGTTCGGCCTGGTCGTGGCCGGCCGGGACGGGCGGGAGCGGACCTGCCTTGGCCGGGACGGTCGCCGCTGGGGCGCTCATCGCCGGGGTGCCTTGTCGTCGAAATCGACAAGCTTGGGCACGTCCAAGGGCTGCGGCTGCGACCGGCCGCCCTTCAGCCACGGCCCCAGCGTCCGGTTGTACGCGGTGAGCCACGGGCTGCTGATCCCGCTCCGCCCCTCCAGATAGCTCTTGTGCAGGAAGAACGCGACCAGGTCCCGCAGCGCCGGGTCGCCGATCGGCACCCCGATGCCGAGCTGTTCGCTGGTGCCGAAGGGCATGTCGACGATCTCGAACTCGGTGGGATACCGGGAGAGGAAGCCGGCGAGGATGGTCTCGTCGGAGCTGACCGCGTCGAAGCGCCCCTTCCGGATGCCCTCGACGCAGTCGCCCACGTCCTTCACCACGTACGCCTTGACCGCGTGCTTCTCCAGCTCGGCCTCGGTGGTGGAGCCGCCGCTGGTGCAGATCCGGTAGCCCGGCTCGCGAAGGTCCTCGATGGTACGGATGCGGTCCTTGAGCCGCGTCGGCACCATCACCTCCTGGGTGGTGACGAAGTACGGCCCGGCGAAGCTGACCAGCTTCTTGCGCTCCTCGGTGATGGAGAAGCTGGACACCACCAGGTCCACCGTGCCGGCCTGCAGGGCGGGGATCCGATCCTCGGTCGACAGTGCCACCCACTCGATCCGCTGGTCGCCCTCGTAGCCGAGGGACGAGGCGATGTAGCGGCCGATCTCGACGTCGAAGCCGGTGTGCGTGCCGTTGCGCAGCTCGCCCATCAACGGCTCGGTGGTGGCTACCCCGATCTTGATCCGGGGTTGACCGTCGAGGTGCGACTCGCGCAGCTTGTCGAGCACCGACGGCAGCGGCGGTTCCCGGCGGTTGTCACAGCCGGCTGCGGCGGCCAGGGTCAGGGTCAGCGCCACCGCGACGGTGGTGGCGACGGACCGGAGCCGGTGACGGGGAGGAACCTCGTTCATGGGCGACCTCGATCACGGACACGGCGGGGTACCCAGGGTAGCGGCACAGGCGAGCGGCGTGACGGTTCACAGTGGTCGGTTCAGTCCGACGTGGAGGTGGCCGGCCCATCGGGTCGGCGTCGCCGGGAACTCGTCGCGGACGGACCGAACCGTCTCGGTGAGCACCTGGGCCGCCGCGGCCGTGTCCGGGCGTCGGGTGCCGCCGTTCGTCAGTCCGGCGTAGAAGGCCTCGGCGATCCGGGCGCTGTCCGTGGTACGCCAGGTCGTGCCGATCACGCCGCGGAAGCCCGCGAGCTGGAACGCCGCGGCCAGGTGCAGCGGTTCGTCGGTGAACGTCGGGTGCGTCTCGGCGGTGCTGCACGCGGAGAGAAAGGCCAGTTCGGCCCGCTCGAGGTGGAATGAGCCGACCCGGTGCGGGCTGAGCGTGCCACCTCCGCCGAGGCGCAGGCCGCCGGTCAGCATCGCGCTCAGGCCGGCGTCCGCCTCGCCATGGCAGGCGAAGTGCGCGATCGGGTGTGCCCGCAGCGCTTCCTCGACCGCGCGCGCCGCCACTTCGGTCCCGGTGAGCACCCTCGAGCCGGGGACCAGGCGCGCGACGTGCTCGACCTCGGCACGAACCTGGGACAGCGCCGGCAGGTCCCGCGCGGTCGGTACGCCGACGACGGCGGCCGTGGCGGTCGCCGGTGGCCGTGGGCGGTCCGCGGCGGCGTGCGCCAGGGCGGTGAGGGTCGGCGTGTAGGACGACACGGTGCGGTCGAGGACGGTACGCCTGCGGCCCGGGTCGCGGTGGTGACCGGCGGCGTGGAGCGGGAGGCGGGCCAGCGCGCCGACCGGGGACCACCAGATCCGGGGTGCCGGGTCGTCCACGGGAGCGACCCGGTCGAGCACCGGCCCGGTGACGGCGTCCCAGAGCCAGGCCAGGATGCCGTGCAGCTGCTCTTGCGCGGAGGCGCGCCGGTCGAACGGCACCGCCGGGTCCGTCGCCTCGGACAGCGCCGCGTACCACCCGACGACGTGCCGCCGGACGGCGGTCTCCGACAGCTCGGGCAGGCGGATCACCTGCACGGGTCGCCCCGGGTCCGCCGGCACGACGAGAGCGTCGCCCTGGTCGCCGTGCGTGTTGACCACGACGACCGGCATTCCCGCGAGCCGCTGGCGCAGGCGCGGCACCGACGGTGGACGCAGGAAGTCGGCGAATCCGGGGAGCCCGCGGATCCGCTCGATCAGCCGGTCCCGTTCGACGGCGAGCTGCCGGGTACGGGCCTGCCAGACCGGTCGGGGGTCCCATTCCGTCGTCGAGCTGCCCAACACGTCGCCGGCCGCCGACCGGCGTTCCACCTCGATGGTGAACTTCCGGACGTGGGTGTAGGCGTCCGCCTCCGCCAGCTCCCGGTCGACCCGGTCGAGTTCTGTGGCGAGTTGGGGGCTGACGGTGCGCAGCTCCGCCCGCCCGCTGCGGATGCCCAGGGCCTCGTGGAACAGCAGGCCACGGCCGCGTTCCAGGAGCTCGACGGCTCCGTCGGCGTCCCCAGCCGCGATCGCGACCGCGGCGGCCTCGGCCGCCAGCCCGCCCAGTGCGGCGACGGCTCCGAGCCGACGGCGGGCGCTCGACGACCGGCTGACCGACGTCGGCATGCGCCGCACCGCCCGCTCCAGGGCGGCCAGTCGGGCGGCCGGGTCGCCGGCCTCACGGGCCAGCGCGGCCTGCTGGCGTTCGGCGTCGATCCGGGTCTGCGCGTCCGCCCTGGGCGACGCGGCGATCGCGGCGTACGTGGCGATGGCCTCGGCCCTCGCCCAGTTGGCATCCGGCTCTTTCGATCTCGACAGTTCGGCGGCCGCCCGGGCCAGCAGCCCGGCCCGCAGCGACCACCAGTGGTGCTCGGGCGGGGTCTCCTCGACCGCCTGCCTGGCCAGCTCCACGGCGTCGGCCAGGACCATGAGGTCGCCGCCGACCAGGTAGCGCTGGTACCGCGTCTCGGCGACTGAGCTGAGGATCCGGGGCTGGTCGGGGTGGTCCGGCGGCAGCAGGGCGAGCGCCTCGCGGTAGGCGCGCTCGGCCATCGCCAGGCCGGCCTCGTCGTTGCGGCGGACGGCCTGCCGGGACAGGCTGCTCGCGTGGTTGAACAGGAAACCGATCCGGCGGGAATCGTGACCCGGCAGGGCCTCGACGGCGCGCCGGCTGGTCGCCACGGCTTCGGCGAGGAGCGTGTCGTCGGGTGCCAGCACGTCCCGGTGGGACAGCAGGTTGGCGAGCTTCATGAGCCGCAGCGGATACAACCCGTGCCGGGTGGACGTTTCGCTGAGGGCCTCCCGCTGGTACCGCAGCGCCTCGTCGAGGAGGTCCGGGTCGTCGGCCAGCCAGCCGGCGTCGGCCAGCGTGTCGGCGAGGACCACGAGCTGGAACGGGCGCAGGTCCGGCTGCGCGTCGGTCAGTTCCAGTGCCGCGCGGGCCGCCGACACGGCGGCCGCGACCATTTTCTCGTCCCGCCCGTGCACTCCTGCGTGGCCGGCGCCACCCGCCAGCAGGTTCAGCGCGTCCCGCCACAGCGGATGCGCCGGCCCGGTGGCGTCCAGGGCCACCTGCGCCCAGGTTGCCGCCCACGCGGCGCCGTCCAGCTCACCGCCGTGTTCCCAGCGATCGAGCTCGGCCCGGCCGAGCGACAGCAGGGCCTGGGGTCGGGCCGGATGGAAGCCGGGCACCGTGGCGAACAGCAGGGCGGCCGACTCGTGCCGCTCGGCCAGTGCCCGTGCTGAGGCGTCCACCGCGATCCGCGCGTCCGTCTCCTCGACCCGCTGCAGGAGCCGGTCGATCACCTCGGCTTGGTTGGCTGCGGTGGCGACCGTGAGGGCCGGTTCGGGGCCGATCTCTCGGGCCAGCAGGTTGACGACCGAGTTGAGCCGCTCAAGAGCCGAGGCCGCCTCGGGCCGGTCCGGCGCGGCGGCGTGGACCGTGTCCCGCCAGGCGGCGGTCGCCTCCAGCAGGAGCAGGACCGATGCCTTCTCCGGAACCTCGTGCAGCCGGCACAACGCCCCGCCGAGCTGCGCCACCACCTGCGGATCGGTGGGATGCCGCTGCCAACTGAGCTGCGCCGCCCGGCGATATTCCCCGACGGCCAACTGCAGCGCCTTGGGTCCGGCGCCCCGGTCGAAGTAGAGCTCCAGCAGGCGACCGCGGCGGACGAGCCGGTGCATCCGGTGCGGGTCCTGGGCGGAGGTGTCCGCCAAGGCCTCCGTGGCGGCGTCCAGCGCCTCGTCGTACGTCGGCCCGTCCCCGGTCGCCTCGGCCAACGTGACCAGTGCTTCGGAGAGATCGGTCAGCAGCGCGGCACGGATCAGGACGGCCGACGCGTCGCGCTCCCGTTCCAGGGGCCGAAGCCATTCCCGGTACAGCGTGACGAGCATCCGGAGGGCTTTCTCCGAACCGGCCCGGTACCGCTGCCAGAGCCCCGCGATCCGGTCGGCCTGCTGCGGGCTGAGCAGGACATCGGACAGTCGCGGTGAACCCGGCCGATCGGTCCCCCGGCATTCGTCCCGGATCAGCTCGGGCACCAGGTCCGGGTCGCGGCGGCACCCGCGCCGGAACTGCTCGACCGCCGCTCCGCGCTCCCGCAGACCGTCCAGACCGGGCAGGTTGAGGTAGCGGTTCCAGTGGAGCCCGGCCAGTGCCCGCGCCGCCTGGCGTCCGGTTCCGCGGTCACCGGCTGCCGCGGCGAGGGCCTGCTGTTCGTGGGAGAGGTCCGCTCGGAACAGGACGCTCGGGTCGCCGGTGCGTTCGTACTCTGCGATGACCGCCGTCACCCGCTGCGCGGCACTGTCGGTGGTCCATCTCGACATCGCTGCTCGATTCCCCGTGGCTGGCGTCGGCCGGCGATCTGTCCCGCAACGATCCTGCCCGCTCCGGACCGGTCGACGGAAGCGGAAACACGACCCCCGTCCGGGAATGGTGTGCTGGCTTCCCGCGATCGTTACTGTGACAACGGAAGCACCCAACCGGGGTACGGGGAGCGGCCTTGGAAATCGTTCCGGAGCGCATCGGTCGGCTGTGCCGACAGGCCGGCGGGCAGTTGCGCGAGCATGCCGAGCGGTACGGCGTCGCCGACGTGCTCGACCGGATCGTCGACGCGGTCGGCCAGGGACGCCTGGACGGGCAGCTGGAGGAGGACCTCGACCGGCTCGACGGGGCATTCGCCCGCAACGGCATCGACGGGCTCACCACCGGCGTACGCGGGTTCGAGCCGTGGCTCGGCGGAGGCGGCCATCCGGTGGTCCTCGCCTGGGGCTGTCCGAGTCCGGGACCGTGCCCGAGGAAGGCCCCGATCGACGACGGCGACCGGCCGGTGTGCGGCCTGACCGGCACGCCGTTCGTGGAGAGCCGGACCACGTTGTGAACGCGTTCCTGGCCGAGTTGGGCAAGCAGCTGGTGACCCGGTGGGCAGTGGCGCTGATGCTGCCGGGGGCGCTGTTCGCCGCCGCGGTGGTCCTGGCCCACGTCCTCGGCCACCAGCACGCCGTGGCTCTCCGGATCCTGCCGGTCTGGTTTGCCGGGCTGGCCGGTGGACGCGGCGGGCCCCTGCTGATCACCACGGCCGCGTTCCTGCTCGGTGCGGCGGCGGCCGGGCTCACCGCGCAGTCGGTGGGCGTGTTCGTCTCGTGGACGTGGAGCCTGACCGGATCCGTGCCGGTGCTGCGCCGGCTCGCCGACCGGCGCCGCCGCCGGTGGGAGCGGGCGGACGCCGAGGTGGTGGCGGCCGAGCGGGCGCTCCTCGCGGACACCGCCGACCCAACGGCGCGGGACCGGGCCCGCCGGGCCATCGCCCGCCGCACGGCGGTCTGCCTCGTGGAGCCGGCGCGACCCACCTGGGTCGGTGACCGGCTGCACGCCGCCGACGTACGGGTGCACCGAAGCTACGGGATCGACCTCGCGGCCGTGTGGCCACGACTGTGGCTGCTCCTCCCCGTCGAGGCGCGCGGCGAACTGACGGCGGTGCAGGACCGGTGCGCGTCGGCGGCCCGGCTGGCCGGCTGGGGCGTCCTGTACGCCGCCCTCGGGGCGTTCTGGTGGCCGGCCCTGGCCATCGGCCTGGCGACCCTGCTCATTGCCCGGTACCGCGCCCGCCTCGCCGTGAGCGTGTACGCCGACCTGGTCGAAGCCGCCGTCGACCTGTACGTCCGGGAGTTGGCGGTCCAGCTCGGACTGTCGTGTCCGGACCGGCTCACCCGGGAGGTCGGCGAACAGCTCACCGCGATCGTCCGCAAGGACGGCGTCGTTCCGCACGCCCGCCGGGCCAGATCCGCCGAGCCATCGCCGCCCCGCACCTGACCTGCGGCTCTCGGGCCGTCACGGTTGCCAGGACGGATTGTGCAGGATGGCCAGGTTCTGCCGGGCGTTGACCGCCAGGCTGTGGTCGCCGGCGATCTCCTGCACCGAGTCGAGCACCGTCCAGTACAGGTCGATCGCCCGGTTCCGGTACCCGGCCAGCGCAAGGGTGGCGGCCAGGTTGTTGCGCCGGCCGATGGTGCCGAGGCTGTCCCGCCCGAGGCTCCGCTCGCTGTGCCGGATGTTCTCCGTGTGCAGCTCGATGGCCTGCGCGTACTGGCCGGCGTGCTGGTAACCCACCGCCAGGTTGTTCCGGACGACGAGGGTCAGTTCGCCGTCGCTGCCGTGCAGCTGCTCGGCGGCGGCCACGACCTCCCGCAACACGTCCAGCCCGTCGTCGACCTGCCCGGCTTCGAAGTACGCCTGACCGAGCGCGTTGCGGACCTTCAGGGTGTCCTCGTCGACCGGGCCGAACGCCTGCGCCGCCCCGGCGGCGAGGGGCGCAAGCAGGGCGATGGCCTCGGTGAACCGTCCCCATCGGCGGTGGTCCTCGGCGAGGCTCAGCCGGTACGCCAGCGTGGCACGGTCGCGGACCGCCTCCGCGCCCAGTCCGGCCGCACGCCAGATGTCGAGGGACGCCCGGACCACGTCGAGCGGACCGCCCGCCGTGCGCGGGGGCGGCGGGGGCATGGCGGGCAGGGGCTCGGGCGGCCCTGCCTCGTCCGCCACCCACGCCGCGAGCCGCGCCCGCAGTTCCTCGGCGGGGACGCCGTCGACGTACAACCGGCACACCCCGTGGTCCAGGGACAGGTCCAGGAGCGAACCACCGCCGACCACCAGGCGGAGGTGAGTCAACGCCATGAGGTGGCCGGGGGCTCGGACGTCCAGCCCGCGCAACGTGGGCCAGGCGACGGTCAGGAACTGACGGATCCGCCGGCGTAGCCGGATGCCGGTGCGGTCGAGGACCACGGTGAGCCCCGGTGTCTCGCCCGCCCCGCGCGGATGCCCGCCGAGACAGGTCACCTGGGGTATCGCGAGCGACGACATCACGTCATCCTTTCAGCCGGACGCGCAGATGCCCACGGCCCGGGGTACGGCGAGCGCCCGATCGCCCGCCGTACCCCGGGGGTCCGTCAGCGGACGGTCAGCGTGCCGACCGCAGGCAGCGGCGCGACCACCGGCGGGAGCCGCTTCGGCTCGCCCCGGCCCGGCGCGCCCGCCCGGGCGAGGTCGCTCTTCGACGCGGTCGCCCGCGCGTCCGGCGTCTCCGGCGCGGCCACGAACGGCTGGTCGTCACCGGTGCAGACGGAGCCCTTCGCCGGCAGCGTCCCCTTCACCAGGTACGCGTCGACGGCGCCGGTCACGCAGGCCGAGGTGCCGTACGCGGTGTGGCCCCAGCTGTCGCTGCTGAGCAGGCGGCTGTTGGGCAGTAGCGCCGCCGAGCTGACCGCACCCTGGTAGTTGGTCGCCGGGTCCCAGTAGTTGCCGACCACCAGCACCGGGGCGCTGGTGCGCCGGTTGAACGGGCCGGTGTAGGCGTCCTCGTCCCGCACGGTCCAGGTGTTGCGGGCGCAGGGCGACGTGGCCCACGCCCAGGTCCGCCCGAAGTACGGGGCCCGCTTGTCCTCGTTGGCGGCCAGCGCCGGCCAGGCGTCGGCGCTCTTCGGGTGGTACGCGTCGGTGCAGTCCACCGTCAGGAACGTCTCCAGCCCGTTGTCGTACGGGAAGTCGTAGCCGCGCTGCTTCCGGGCCTGCGTGGCGCGCTCGGCCACCGCGGCCTGCGCCTGCGACCGGCGGGCCGCCGACGCCGACCCCGGATCGGTCAGCACCAGCAGCTCGCTGGTGAGCCCGTCGATGTCCGCCCACCCGTACGGGCTGTACAGCGCGCTGAGGCTGGCGCCGACGAAGTCGGCGTAGCTGATGGTGAACGTGCCCTGGTCCGGATCGTCGATCACCACCGGCTTCTTGCGCAGCCGCTTCGCCACCGTCTCGTACGCGGCGACCGGGTCGCCGGAGGACGCCAGCTCGCACTTGTCCACGCCGGCCTTGGCGCAGCGGACCAGGATCTCGTGCAGCGCCCGGTAAGCGCCGTCGGCGCTGCGCAGCCGGCTCTCCTGCAGCTGGTCGCGGGCCTTGCCCTGGCCGACCCAGGCGTTCGGGTTGAGCACTCCGTCGATGACGAGGGCGCGAACCCGGTCCGGGAACATGTTGGCGTAGTACTGGCCCAGCGCCGTGCCGTAACTGAAGCCCAGGTAGGTCAGCTTCTTGTCGCCGACCGCGCGGCGCAGCACGTCCATGTCGCGGGCCACCTCGGCGGTGGACGCCGCGCCGGTGAGCGGCTTGCCGGTGGTCGAGCAGGCCTTGCCGACCGCCTTGGACGAGGCGATGTACGCCTTCTCCTCGGCCTTCGTCCACGGGAAGGCCACGTTCAGCCCGGCACCCGCCTTCATCTGGTCCTTGACCGAGCGGAAGCATTTGACGTTGTCGCTGGCGGCGACGCCGCGCGGGTCGACGCCGACGATGTCGAAGCGGTCGAGCAGGCTGTCACCGAGGAAGTACGGCGCGGCGAGCGCGATGCTGGTGCCGGAGCCGCCCGGGCCACCCGGGTTGAGGAAGAGGCTGCCGATCTTGTGCTGCTGGTCGCGGGCCTTGACCCGCAGCACCGCGATCTCGGTGCTGGCGCCCTTCGGGTTGTCGTAGTCCAGCGGCAGGCGGACGGTGGCGCACTCGGCGTAGCCGTAGCAGGCGTACCAGTCGAGCTTCGGCGTCGGCACGCGGTCGACCCGGCGCGCCTCGACGGCGCTGGTCCGGTCGGACGCGGCCGGCTGCGCCGTGGCGGCCGCGGCGGGCGTGACCGCCGATCCGGCGAGGACGATGCCGGCGATCCCTGTTGCGGTCAGGGACCGGATTGCACGTGGCATGTGGCTGCCTTCCGGTGGGGAACGGGATCTGTCAAGGTGACCTCGACCCCCGTCACTCTAGGGATCACCGCCAACGCAGGCCGCCCGTCAAACGCGGACTGAACCGACAAATTGCCGATTGATGTAACGAAATTTTCTCGATCGACGCTTTTATCGCTCCCGCCGTCCTCTTGCGAGGGTGGTCTTGGGTCATGCTTGTCGGGTGAGTTCGTTTCCGAAGCCCGATGCGCGGGTGAAGGCCCTCGTCGCGTCCCTGGCGGCGGTGGCGGCGTTGGTGACGCTGGTGGTGTGGCGCCCCGCGGGCATCCGGTCGGTGATCCTGGCCCTGCTCTGCGTGGTGCTCGGGATGATCGCCGGCGTGGCGGTGGCCGCCGCCCGGCAGGCCCCGCGGCAGGCCCGCGGCGACGGCGCCCCGACCGATGACTCGCCGGCACCCGGTGGGCACCCGGTGGACGCCGACACGCTGGAGGCGCTCGATCCCCGGGAGGTCCGGGAACATCGGACGGTGAACGGGCTCAGCGACCGGTGAGGGTCGGCACGGCGAGCGCGTTCACGCCCTGCCCGGCCAGGCAACGGTAGGTGCGGTCCCCGTCCTGGTCGGACGGCGGCAGCACCTCCAGGTTCCACCCGGCCGCCTGGTTGATGCCGCTGACCAGGCGGAAGGTGCTGACATTGCAGACCTGCCGGACGGCGGGATCGGCGGTGACCGCGTGGTGGCCCGCCCCAGCCAGGGTCGCCGGCAGATCACCCTCGGCGTACGTCTCCCAGGTGTGCTGGCCGTCGCACGACACCCGGTCCGCCTCGGCCCGATCGCGGCGCAGCCGTACCGGTCCGAAACACTCCAGTTCGGACGCACAGCGGGCGCCCGCCGGCAGCCGCACCCCGCCGGCCGCGCAGCCCGGCAGCACCTTGCCCGCGTCGACGACCCCGCTGACCGCCGGCGTGGGCGACGCCAGCGGGACGGGCGGGCC
Source organism: Micromonospora sp. NPDC007230 (assembly GCF_042869115.1). Classification (NCBI taxonomy): domain Bacteria; kingdom Bacillati; phylum Actinomycetota; class Actinomycetes; order Micromonosporales; family Micromonosporaceae; genus Micromonospora; species Micromonospora sp. NPDC007230. The sequence goes on from NZ_JBIAFE010000001.1 coordinate 601,349, forward strand.
GCCGGCCAGCCACGCCCCGAGGCCGGCCGAGGCGGCCAGCGCGAGGACCCCCGCACCGCCGAGGAACCAGCGGCGCCGCCACCGGCGGCCCGGCGTGGGCACGGTCGGGTGGGCGTCGTCCGCCGGCGGGCGCGGGCTCGGCCCGCCGCTGCGCCCCACCGTGTACGGCCGGCCGGTGCCGGGACCGCTGACCGGAAACGCGGAGATCGGGGCGCCGCTGACCGGGGCGGCGCCCGGGTCGAGCGGGAGGGCGGCGAGCATCCCGCCCAACTCCACGGCGGACGGGCGCTCGCCCGGGTCGTTGGACATGCCGAGCCGCAGCACGTCGATCAACTCGTCGGGAATCCCGGGCAGGCCGGGGATCGGCTGGTGGAACATCTCCAGCACGGTGACCAGGCTCGGGTTGCGCTCGGACTGCCAGCGCGGTGGCCGGCCGTGCATCACCGCGTAGAGGGTGGCGCAGAGCGCGTACACGTCGACCGCGGGCGTCGGCGGGCTGTGGTTGAACATCTCCGGCGGCGCGTACGCCGGAGTGAGCACCTCCAGGGTGACCGAGGCGTCCCGCACCTCGGCCAGCACCGCCAGCCCGAAATCGGCCAGCACCGCCGGATTGAAGTGGGAGTAGAGGATGTTGGCCGGCTTGACGTCCCGGTGCAGCACCCCGGCCGCGTGCGAGTGGGCGAGCGCATCGGCGATCTTGACGCCCAGGTCCCGCGTCTCGACCGCGCCCAGCGGCGACGTACGCATCCGCTCCGCGTACGACCCGTCGCAGAGCTCCATGATCAGATACGGATGCTGGTCGACGGTGACCCCGACGTCGAAGAGGTCGACCACGTGCGGATGCGACGACATCTTGCCGGCCGCCCGCGCCTCACGCAGGAAGCGTGCCTGGTCCCGCTCGCTGTCCAGCGTGCGGTTCTCCACCTTGACCGCGACCTCGCGCCCCACGGAGATCTGGGTGGCCCGGTAGACGGTGGCGTAGCCACCCCGGGCAAAGACCCTCAAGTCGGTCAGACCGGGCACGATGGGCAGCCGCAGGGCACCGGGCGGGGTCTCGGTCACGACTCGAAAATACCCAACCAGTCGGGTCGCTCAGCGCACCGCGTCGGCCGCCGGCACGGGGCCGGAGCCGGCGGCGTCGTCGTCCAGGCCGCCCGCGGCGGCCGCCCGCCGGGCGTCCCACCGGAGGCCGACCGCGGTCGCGACCGCACCCAGCCCCTCCCAGGCGGCCACCCCGAAGAACCGGTCCGGGGCGACGTCGGAGAGCACGGCGATGCTGAAGACGGTGAACGTGACCAGCCGGAACCAGACCGTGAACCGGTAGAACGGCCGCCACTCGGTGGCGACGGCGAGCAGGTAGTAGACCCCCATGTTGAACGAGGCCATCGAGGACGCGGTGAGGAACGTGCCGGTGTAGTCACCCGGGGCCCGCTCGGCCGGCACCTCGAAGCCGAGCATGCGCAGCTGCGCCTCCGGCCAGATCAGCCCGAGCGCGCCGAGGAGCAGCGCCAGCACGCCGAAGACCGCCATCGTCCAGCCGGCGCCCGAGCGCGGCAGCCTCATGAGTCCTCCCCACCCACGACCGCCGACGTGTGCGGCCTCCTCGGCCACCGAGGCTAGCCGCCACCCGCGCCGCCCACATCCCCGAAACCGCCAAAACTGCCCGCACCGCCCCACACGTAGCGGCAGATTCACAGCGGGCGTGGCGCGTTTTCCGTGAAACTGCGCGGACCTCGGCGCGGGGGGTGGGTCAGGGGGTCAGGCGGGTGAGGAGCGCGTCGGCGATCGCCCGCTCGCTGCGCTGCTCGGTGGCGTACGCCAGGCGTACCGCCTCTTCGGCGCTGGCCAGCGCCTCGGCCGGGCGGTCGCACGCGGCCAGCGTCTCGGCCAGCACGCAGGCCCCGATCACCTGGCTGCGAACGTCCTCGGCCGGGGCGGCGACCGCCCGCTGCGCCCAGTCCAGCGCCTGCACCGGCTGGCCGTGGGCGAGCAGCGCGGAGGCGTACCGGGCCATGGTCTGGCGGCGGGAGAAGAGCAGCGAGGGGGTGTGGGCGGCGGCGGTGGCGACCGGGGCGAGCAGCCCCACCGCGGTCGCCGGATCGTCGTCGGCGAGCCGGGCCAGGGCGAGCAGCACCCGGGGCGCCACCTGGGCGGGGGCCTGCGGGTTGTGCGGCTCCACCGTGGTGAGCACCGACCGGGCCGACTGCTCGGCGGTCTCCCAGTCGCCCAGGTCCAGCGCCACGAACCCGCGCAGCGTGCCGGCCATCCCGGTGAGCAGCGGGTGCGACGTCCGGCCGGCGTACGCGAGGGCGTCGGTGAGCAGGTCGGCGGCGTGCTCCGGCTCGCCCAGCCCGCGTGCCACCACACCGCGTACCACCAGGGCGAAGCCCTGCCCCCAGTCGTCGCCGACCTCGGCGAAGTCCCGGTACGCGCGCCGCGCCGCCCGGTCCGCCTCGGCCAGCTCACCCAACTCCGCGGTGGCGTACGCCTCGACCGCGCGCAGCGTGCCGACCGCCCACGCCTCGCCGACCCGCTCGCCGAACGGGAGAAAGACCTGCGCCATCCGGCAGGCCTCCCGGAGCCGGCCGGCGAGCAGCCGGGCGAACGCGGTGGTGCCGCGCAGCCAGGCCCGACCGTACGGGTCCTTCAGCTCGGCGAAGAGCCGGGCGGCCCGGCCGAGCACCGCGTCGGTGCCGGCGAAGTCGCCCCGGGTGGTGGTCACCCAGGCCAGGTTCTGCAACGACCAGGCCTGTCCGCGCGGGTCCTTCGCGGCGAGGCTGACCTGGTAGGAGGCGGCCAGCCGGCTGCTCGCCTGGCCGAGCCGGCCGGCGACGAAATCGGCCATGCCGAGCCGGCGCATCGCCGAGGCACGCATCGTCGGCAGCTCGGCCGCCGTGGCCACCTGAAGGGCCTCCTGCCAGCAGCGTTCCGTCCGGGCCTGATCGCCGAGGGTCTGGTGGGCCTGCCCGGCGAGCAGCAGGGCACCGGCCCGGGTGGTCGCGTCGCCGGTGTTGGCCGCGATCTTCTCCGCGAAGGCGAGCGCGTCGTGGGGGCGGCCGACCTGGAGCAGGGCCCGGGCGTGCACCACCTGGTCGGCCAGCGGCACGCCGTCGCGGGCCAGCTCGGCGGCGCGCTCGGCGTACTCGACGGCCAGGGCCGGCTCCCCGGAGCGCAGCGCGCGGCGGGCGGCCCGGCCGAGCGCGGCGACGCCCAGCGGGGCCACCGCGCGGGCCGGTGCGTCGGGGCGCAGCTTCACCGCGTCGGCGAGCGCAGCGGCCCGCGCCACGTGTTCGGCCACGAAGTCGTCCCGGGCCGCCTCGCTGAACCCACCGGGCAGGGCGGCGCCGTCGGCGCTCTCCGGGGCGGCCCAGCGGGCCAGCGCCGCGTGCCGCTCGGCCAGCTCCGCCTTGCTCACCCCCGCGTACGCGGCCTCGCGCATCAGCGGGGTGGCGAAGGCGAAGCCGGTGCGGGTGCGGTGCAGCATCCGGCGCTGCAGCAACTCCTCCACGGCCCGCTCCAGCTCGACCGCGACCACCGCCGCCGGGCGCCCGTCCCGGCCGGTGCGCTGCTCGCGGAGCGCCTCCAGGGTGCCGGCCGGCACGGTGTCGCCGACCACCGCCGCGTCGCGCAGCACCGAGCGGGCGTCCACCGGCAGCGCGTCGATCCGCGCCGCGAGCACGGCGGCCAGGTCCCGGGAGAGCAGCCGGCTGCCCAGCGAGCCGGGTGCCAGCCGCCAGCCACCGGGAACGTCCCGGTCCGCGCCCGCGGTCAGCGCGCCCCGCTCCATCAGCAGGGTGACCAGCTCGGCCAGGTAGAACGGGTTGCCCTGGGCGGTGGCCAGCAGCCGGTCGGCGTCGGCCTGGGGCAGCTTCCCGCCCCCCAGATAGCTGGTGAGCAGTCGGGCCGCGTCGGCACCGCGCAGCGGCGGCAGCGCGTGCACCTCGGCGTCCGCGACCCGGGTCAGCGCGCCGGCGGTACGCACCAGCTCCGGGCGGCCGAGCAGCAGCACCAGCACCGGGCCGGTGAGCCGGTTGAGGGTCACGCCGAGTGCGTTGACGGTCTCGGCGGTGGCGTCGTGCAGGTCGTCCACCACGATCACCAGTGGCGCCTCGACCGCGAGCGCGCTGAGCAGGCCGGTGACCGCGTTCGGCACCGCCTCGGCGTCCGGCGGCGGGGCGGCCGGGTTCCACTCGCCGTTGCCGGTGGCGGGCGGGAGTTCGGCGTAGCCGAGCAGCGCGAGGAGCTGGTCGACGGCGAGCGGGGGCAGGTCGCCGGGGAGCCGGCCGAGCCGCTGGCCGAGCCGGCGTAGCCGCTCCTCCACGGCCGGACGGGTGAGCGCGGTGGCGGCGTCGTTGGGCAGACCGACCGCGGCCCGGACCAGATCGGCCAGCGGGGCGAGCCGACGCCGCTCGCCGAACGCGGCGCAGCGTACGGAGAGCACCCGGGCACCGGTGTGCGCGGCGTACCGGCCGGCGCCCACGTCGTAGCCGGCGGCGAGGCGTTCCACCTCGGCGGCGAACCGGGACTTGCCGATCCCCGCCTCGGCGGTCATCAGCAGCACCCGGGGCTCGCCCCGGTCGATCACCTCGGCGAGCCGGCCGGCGACCCGGCCGATCTCGGTCTCCCGGCCCACGAAGGGCGCCTCGTCGCCGAGACCGGACCGGGTGCCCGGCGCGTCCAGGAGACCCAGCAGCTCGTACGCCTCGACCGGCTCGCGCTTGCCCTTGAGCCGCAGCGGGCGCAGCGCCCGCCAGGAGGCGACGTGCCGGGTGGCGGCGGCGGTCCGCCCACCGGCGTAGACCGCACCGACCGCGGCGGCGTCGGCGAGCCGGGCCGCGGTGTTCACCGTGTCGCCGATGACGGTGTATTCGATCGCCGCCTGGATGCCGGCGATCACGTCGCCGGTGTTCAGCCCGACCCGCAGGCCGAGCGGCGCACCGCCGCCCCGCTCGTCGTCGAGCACCCGGCGGACGGCCCGCTGCATGGAGAGCGCCGCCCGGACCGCGCGCTCGGCGTCGTCCTCGTGCGCGACGGGCGCACCGAAGACCGCCATGATCCCGTCGCCGGTGAGCTTGTCGACGTGGCCGCCGAAGGTCTTGACCGCGCCGGCGAGGGCGGCGAGCACCCGGTCGGTCACCGCGCCGACCCGTTCCGGGTCGAGGTCCTCGGACCAGGAGGTGAAGTCGGAGAGGTCGCCGAAGAGCACGGTGACCACCCGCCGTTCGGCAGCGGGCAGCGTCGCGGCGGCCGGCAGCGCAGCCCCGCAGTTGTGGCAGAACCGCGCGCCGGGTACGGCGACGGTTCCGCACACCGGGCAGGTCACGGCTGCTCCACTCCGAGGTACTCGAGCTGCGCGCGGACCGACCACTCGGCGGCCCACCAGAGCGACCGGTCGACGTCGGCGTACACCTTGGCGACCACCTCGGGCGCGGTGGTGGCGCCCGCGGCGACCGCCGCGCGGACCTGGTCGAGCCGGGCCCGGCGGTGGGCGAGGTAGAAGTCGGCCGCCGCGCCGCAGTCGGCCAGCGCCGGGCCGTGCCCCGGCAGCGCCGGCACCCCCCGGTACGTCGACAGCAGCTCCAGGCTGGTCAGGTAGTCCCCGAGGTGCCCGTCAGGGTGGGCGACCACGGTGGTGCCCCGACCCAGGATGGTGTCGCCGGTGAGGACCACCCGCTCGTCGCCGTGCTCGACCAGGAAGCAGACCGAGTCGGCGGTGTGTCCCGGGGTGGCCAGCAGGCGGATCTCCAGGCCCGAGCCGTCGACGGGCCCGGTCAGCGGCTCACCGCCGATGGTGTGCGCCGGGTCGGCGGCGCGGACGGGCGCGCCGCCGAGCAGCTCGTGCAGCTGGGCCGACCCCTCGGTGTGGTCCGGGTGCCCGTGGGTGATCAGCACGGACCCGACCGGCCCGTGCGCCGCGATCGCGGCCAGGTGCTCCTCGTCGGCCGGGCCCGGATCGACGACGACCGCGTGCTCGGCGCCGGGGGCGCGCAGCACCCAGGTGTTGGTGCCGTCGAGCGTCATCGGCCCCGGGTTCGGGGCGCGCAGCAGCGTCACCCACCCCGGCAGCTCGTCCGCGAGGGCACCTGCCGCCCCGGTCACATGCCCGCCCATGGCAGCGATCGTACGACCCCGCCCGCCGCTCCCCGCGATCTTGCAGCTCTGGCCTGTGATTTGTGGTCGTTCACGGCTTTCGCTGGGCCGGAACCAGCAAGATCACGGGGATGGAGCGTGAGCGGCGGCTCAGCCGACCTCGACGATGACCTCGACCTCGACGGGGGCGTCGAGCGGCAACTCGGCGACGCCGACCGCGCTGCGGGCGTGCCGGCCGGCCTCGCCGAAGACCGCGAGGAACAGGTCGGAGGCACCGTTGATCACGCCCGGCTGGCCGGTGAAGCCCGGCGCGCTGGCCACGAAGCCGGTCAGCTTCACGATCTTGACCACGTTCTCCAGCCCGACCAGCGAGTCGATCGCGGCGATGGCGTTCAGCGCGCACCGCTGCGCCAGGTCCTTCGCCTGGTCGGCGGAGACGCCGTTGCCGACCTTGCCGGTGGCGAGCAGCTTGCCCTCCGCCATCGGCAACTGGCCGGAGACATAGACGTGCTGCCCGGACTGGACGGCCGGCACGTAGCTGGCCACCGGCGGCACCACCTCGGGCAGGCTCAGGCCGAGTTCAGCGAGCTTCGCGTGCGGTCCGTTCGCCATGCCGGTCACGCCTTCGGCCGCTTGAGGTAGGCGACCAGCTGCTCCGGGTTCGGGCCGGGAACCACGGAGACCAGCTCCCAGCCATCCTCGCCCCAGTTGTCGAGGATCTGCTTGGTCGCATGGACCAGCAGCGGGACCGTGGCGTATTCCCACTTCTGCATCAGGTAAAGGCTCCCTTGCCTGGCGTGGATTCGTCAGGCACAGCCTACGGGCCGACGGTGTCAGCGGGACGCCGGACGTTGCCCCGGCGTCGAGGGCGGCTCGCCACAGGGGCCCTCGTGCTCGTACGGCTGGGGGCAACGGGACCGGTCGGGCAGCGGCAGGTCGCAGAAGACGCGGTGCCGGTTGTTCTGGTCGTCCGCCGTGGAGACCGTCGTCTCACCGGCGTCCAGTTCGCTGAGGAAGCCGAGCGAGGTGGCCACGGTGCCGGCGAGCGCGGTGGCCGCCGCCAGGTCGGCGACCCGGACCGGCAGGTGGATGACGTACCCGGGCTCCTCCTCGTCCCGAACCCGGTCGCCTGACCGGACCAGCGTGCGGAGCGCCTCAACCGGGTGGCGGTACGACCGCTCGTTGAACGGCAGCGCCAGACCGATCGCGTCGGCATCACCGGGCCGCCCCACCCGGTCAGCGGGGACGAACTGGGCTCGAGGGGTGTTCTCCGCGTCGCGCATGCGATCCTCCGGGCGTCGTACCTGCTCACCGTCAGCACCATCCGGCTCGGACCCACCGCCGCTCCGGTCCCGCGTCGCGACGAACGTAGGACCTGATGGCAGTCCCAGCAACGGGACGCGCAGGCGCGATCACGTTCAGTCACATATGCGACACATCTCTCGACCGGAATGCGACGGCAGGACCGCCTCCGACCCGCTCGTGCGGGCGACGGGCCGGTACGCGGGGCAGGCAAGGCGCCCATCGACCGCTACCCTTCCGATCTGGACGGGCGCCAGCGCTCGCCCGCCACGCTGGTCCACGTGTCCGCCGCCTGGGGCGGCGGCGCGCCGCACCCCGGGGGATGACATGACCCAACCGCCCATCGGTGGCGCCGCCGGTTCTCCCGGCGGTCCGTCCCACCAGGAGCCGCCCGCCGGCGCCGCGCCGCCTCCCGGGGCGGCGTACCCCCCGCCGCCCCCCGGGGCATTCCCCGCGCCGCCGTACCCCCCGCCGGCCCCCGGGGCATTCCCCGCGCCGCCCCCTGCGGCCTACCCCCCGCCCGCTTCCGGGGCGTACCCCCCGCCGGGCCCGGGGGCGTTCCCCGCGCCGGCGCCCGGCTACCCGCCACCGCCGGCGCCGGCGGCTCCGAAGAAGCGGCGCGGGCTGCTGATCACCTCGATCGTGCTGGCCGCGGCGATCCTGCTCTGTGGCGGTGGCGGCACCGCCGCGTTCCTGACTCTGCGCAAAGCCGAGGAGGGGAAGGGCGCGAAGGAGCCGGCGGTCGCCGTGGACGGCTTCCTCACCGCTGTCTACAAGGACCAGGACGCCCGGAAGGCGGCCACCTTCGTCTGCTCCGCCGCGCGGGACGACAAGAAGATCGCCGCCAAGGTCGCCGAGGTGCGGAAGTACGCGACGCAGTACCAGAACCCCCGGTTCCGCTGGACCACGCCGAAGGTGGACAACCAGACCGGGGAGCGGGCGACGGTGACCACCAAGGTCACCATGACCACCTCCGACGAGAAGGTCGCCGACCAGGAGTTGCGCTTCACCGTGGTGCAGAAGACGGGTTGGTGGGTCTGCGAGGTCGGCTGAGCCGGGCGGCCGGCACGCGCTCTAAGCTCAACGGGTGGCAGCAGCTGAGCACCCGGCCGAACCGGCCGGCACCGCATGGCCGGCCCGCCTGCACGTGGTGACCGGGAAGGGCGGTACGGGCAAGACCAGCGTGGCCGCGGCGCTGGCCCTCGGGCTGGCCGCCGGCGGCCGGCGCACCCTGCTGGTCGAGGTGGAGGGGCGGCAGGGCATCGCCCAGCTCTTCGGCACCGATCCGCTGCCCTACGAGGAGCGGCACCTGACCGACGCCCGGGGCGGCGGCGAGGTGCGGGCCCTGGCGGTGGACGCCGAGGAGGCGCTCCTCGAGTACCTGGACATGTTCTACAAGCTCGGCGCGGCCGGCCGGGCGCTGCGCAAGTTCGGCGCCATCGACTTCGCCACCACCATCGCCCCGGGCCTGCGGGACGTGCTGCTCACCGGCAAGGTGAAGGAGGCGACCACCCGCACCAACGGCCAGCGCCGGGCGTACGACGCGGTGGTGCTGGACGCGCCGCCGACCGGGCGGATCGGCCGCTTCCTCAACGTCACCGCGGAGACCGCCCGGCTGGCCAAGGTCGGCCCGATCAAGACCCAGAGCGAGGGGGTCGCCGTGCTGCTCCGCTCGCCCATGGCGGCGGTGCACGTGGTGACACTGCTCGAGGAGATGCCAGTCCAGGAGACGGTCGACGCGATCGCCGAGCTGACCCAGCTGGGCTTCCCGGTCGGCCGGGTGATCGTCAACGGCGCCCGGCCGCCGGTGCCGACCGGCCGCGCGGTGACCTCCGCCGAGCTGAAGCGGGGGCTGGCGGCCGCCGGCCTGCCGACCGACGCGCGCACCGTCGCGGCCCTCACCGGCGAGGCGCGCGACCAGCAGGTACGCCGGGAGCTGGAGGACTCGCTCCGGGGCGACCTGGTGGAGTTGGGGCTGCCCCTGACCGAGCTGCCGCTGCTCCCCGACGGGGTCGACCGGGCCGGACTGGAGACGCTGGCCGAGGCGCTCGTCCGGGCGGATTGACTCACACCTGCGGCCGGCACGGAGCAGAGAGGCCCGGAAGACCGATACGCTCGATTGGTGCCTTCCGAAGACGCGGCGCCACCCCTGGACGTCGACCAGATCCTCGCCGACCCCGGCGTACGGATCGTGGTGTGCTGCGGGGCGGGCGGAGTGGGCAAGACCACCACGGCGGCCGCGTTGGCGCTGCGGGCCGCCGAGCGGCACGGCCGGCGGACGGTGGTGCTCACCATCGACCCGGCCCGCCGGCTGGCCCAGTCGCTCGGCCTGACCGAACTGGACAACACCCCGCGCCAGGTGAAGGGCATCGACGTCGAGGCCAGCGGCGGCGAGCTGCACGCCATGATGCTCGACATGAAGCGCACCTTCGACGACGTGGTGCTCCAGCACACCGATCCGGCGAAGGCGGCGGAGATCTTCGCCAACCCCTTCTACCAGGCCATGAGCTCCACCTTCGCCGGTACCCAGGAGTACATGGCGATGGAGAAGCTGGGTCAGCTGCACGCCCGGGGCGAGTGGGACCTGATCGTGGTGGACACCCCGCCGTCCCGTTCGGCGCTGGACTTCCTGGACGCGCCGGCCCGGCTCTCCCGGTTCCTCGACGGCCGGATGCTGCGGCTGCTGCTCGCCCCGGCCCGCAGCGGGGGGCGGAGCATGTTCAGCTTCGTGACGGCCGGCTTCGGGATGTTCTCCAAGGCCGTGCAGAAGGTGCTCGGGGCGCAGCTGCTCACCGACCTCTCCGGCTTCGTCGCCGCGCTGGACTCGATGTTCGGCGGTTTCCGGCAGCGGGCCGAGCAGACGTACCGGATCCTGCAGGCACGGGAGACGGCGTTCCTGCTGGTCGCGGCGCCGGAGCCGGACGCGGTGCGGGAGGCCGCCTACTTCGCGGGCCGGCTGCGCGAGGAGCACATGCCGCTGGCCGGCCTGGTACTCAACCGGGTGCACCGGCCGGCGGTGCCGGAGCTCAGCGCGGCCGACAGCCGGGCCGCCGCGGCCCGGCTGGAGGAGGCCGGCGGGCACGAGGGCACCGTCGAGGTGTTGCGGGCCCACGCGGCGCTGGCCCAGCAGGCGGTACGCGAGCAGCGGGTGGCGGCCCGGTTCACCGAGGCGTTCCCGGCCGTGCCGACGGTGTCGGTGACGGCGCAGCCCGCCGACGTGCACGACGTCGACGGGCTGCGGACGATCGGCGAGGCGATCAGCCAACGGTGAGCCGCGGTGACCGACGGGCCGGACGGCGCGGCGGTCAGTTCGCGGTGGTCACCAGGACCTTGTCCTTGCCGGCCTTCTCCTTGGCGTTCTTCTTCATGGCCGCCTCGAACATCTTCCGCCAACTGGTCACCTGCGGGTGGCGGCGCAGCAACGCCCGGCGTTCGCGTTCGGTCATGCCACCCCACACCCCGAACTCGATCCGGTTGTCGAGCGCGTCGGCCAGGCACTCGTACCGCACGGGGCAGCTCCGGCAGATCCGCTTCGCCACGTTCTGTTCAGCGCCCTGTACGAACAACGCATCCGGGTCACCGTTCTGACACGCCGCCAGTGACGGCCAGTCAGTGATCATGCCCATGTGTAAACGTCCCCCCTTGCAGTACCTACCGACGTCACGCGACCAGCCGTCGAACTCCCCCCGGTCGTCCGGCCTGCCTCCCCAAGGCGGCACGGACGACATGCGGCTCTGTCGCCGCCAACCATCATGCTGTGTAGTCACCTGATTACGCAACGTTGTCGGCGAAATCCATCATTCCGGACACTCCCGGCTTCCCGGGCTCTCGCCCGCCGTCTACCCCACCCGAGTACGTGAAAACGCTGCGCGGCTCCCCCTTTCGGGGGAGACTTCTGCGGGTCCACGCAACCACCCGCCAGGGTTCGTGCGTTTAGCACAACGAGGCCGGCGCGTGCTGGAAATGGGGAAAGTTCCCCGCGCGCCCCTCATTCCCTACTCGCGTACCCTGTCGAGGTGACCTGGATGCGGAAACGTGACCACAATGTGCTGACCAACGCCGCATCGCTACTCATCTGTGGCCTGTTGGCCGGCGTGGTGGTCGCGGCGGCGGCCTTCCCCGCAGTGGCGATGTCCGGACTGGCCGCCAAGGCGGGGGCCGAGACCTTTGGCGCGCTGCCCAAGGAACTGACTGTGGCCCGGTCCCCGCAGGCCAGCTATCTGGTCGCCGCGGATGGCAAGACCCCGTTGGCCGCGATGTATGACGAGTACCGCAAGGAGGTCAAGCTCAAGGACGTCTCGCCCTACATGCAGAAGGCCATCATCGCGGCCGAGGACCACAACTTCTACAAGCACAACGGCGTCGACCTCAACGGCGTCGCCCGCGCGTTCGTCAACAACAGCTCCGGGGTCAACTCCCGGCAGGGTGCGTCCACCCTGACCATGCAGTACGTCCGGCTGGCCATCTCGTACTCGGCCACGCACCCGGCCGACGTGGTCGCCGCGACCGAGGACACCAGCGCCCGCAAGCTGCGCGAGATGTCGCTGGCCATGCAGGTCGACAAGGAGTTCTCCAAGGACGAGATCCTGGAGCGCTACCTGAACATCGCCGCCTTCGGCAACGGCGCGTACGGCATCTTCGCCGCGAGCCAGACCTACTTCGGCAAGCCGCCGAGCAAGCTCGACATCCAGGAGTCGGCGCTGCTGGCCGGCCTGGTGAAGGCGCCGACCGCGTTCGACCCCACCACCAAGTCCGGCTACACGGAGGCGGTCGGACGGCGCGACTACGTCATCCAGAACATGGTGCAGATCGGCGCCATCACCCAGGCGCAGGCCGACGAGGCCAAGAAGATCAAGCTGGTGGTCAAGGACAAGCGCGCTCCGAACGGCTGCGTCGCCGCCAACACGCAGAGCTGGGGCTTCTTCTGCGACTACTTCTACCGCTGGTGGATGCAGCAGGAGACGTTCGGCGCCACCACGTACGACCGCGAGCGCCGGCTGAAGAGCGGCGGCTACACCATCAGGACCAGCCTGGACGTGCAGGCGCAGAAGGCCGCCGACAAGGCGGTCCGCAACCACCTGAGCGTGAACAGCAAGGCCGCCCGGATGGTGGCGGTGGTCGAGCCCGGCAGCGGCAAGGTCCGTGCCGTCGCGGTCAACCGCAACTTCAAGCTCGATGATCCGACGAATCCGCAGAACAAGATCTCCAGCGACCCGAAGAAGGCCAAGAAGAAGATCCGGGGCACCTACCCGAACACGGTCAACCCGCTGATCACCGGCGGCGGTGGCGCCAACGGCTACCAGGCCGGCTCGACCTTCAAGATCTTCACGCTGGTGGCGGCCCTGGAGAAGGGCATCCCGCTCAGCTACACCATCAACGCGCAGCAGCAGTTCAAGTCCGACTACATCATCAAGCAGGGCTCGCCGGCGGCCTGCCCCGGCACGCACTTCTACTGCCCACAGAACGCCTCGAAGTCGATGGCCGGCGTGCACAACATGTGGAGCGCGTTCGGCTCCTCGGTCAACACCTACTTCATCCCGCTCCAGCAGCAGGTCGGCGCGGAGAACGTGGTGAAGGCCGCCGAGAAGCTCGGCATCACCTTCCGCTCCTCCGACGACGCCAAGCTCGCCGCGGACGCGCACCAGTGGGGTGCGTTCAGCCTGGGTGTCTCGCAGACCACGCCACTGGAACTGGCCAACGCGTACGCCACCCTGGCCGCCGACGGCAAGTACTGCGAGCCGATCCCGGTCGAGGAGATCCGCGACCCGGACGGCGACAAGCTGGACATCGCCAACCCGCGCTGCGAGCAGCGGATCGACACCCAGGTGGCCCGGGCCGCCGTGGACGCCGCCCGCTGCCCGGTGGGTGACCGCTCCTCGACCACTGAGTGCAAGACCGCCACCGCAGGCGAGGTCCACCGCATCGTCAAAGCGCCGGTCGCGGGCAAGTCCGGCACCACCGACTCGGACAAGACCTCCGCACTGGTCGCGATGACGAAGCAGTACGCGGTGGCGGGCATCATGGCCGACCCCGACTGGCCGCAGACCAACCAGAAGATGGGCCACAAGGAACTCAACGGCATCAACCCCGCGGTGACCGAGACGCTGCGGGACGCCATGAAGGGCAAGGAGCGGAAGGAGTTCACCCCGCCGAGCGGGAAGATCATCAAGGGCGACCAGCGCTCCATCCCCAATGTGAAGTGCCAGTCGATCGATGCCGCCAAGTCGCGGCTGCGCGGCGCCGGCTTCGACCCGGTGGTCTCCAGCAACCCGAGCCCGTCGGAGTGCCCGGCGGGCACCGCCGCCGGCACCAGCCCGGACGGGCGCACCATCAAGGGCGGCGTGGTGATGATCGAGGTCAGCTCCGGCCAGCCGAAGCCCGGCACCGGCGGCCCGACGGTCCCGCCGGCCGGCAACGGCAACGGCCGGGGGCCGCGACCGCGCGGCTGACCCGGCCAACGACGAAGCGGGCGGGCACCCTGGTCGGATGCCCGCCCGCTTCGTCGTTCGTCAGAGACCGAGCTGTCGGCGTACCTCGGCGGCGACCCGGCCGCCCTCGGCCCGGCCGGCCACGGCCGCCTGGGCCGCCTTCATGGCCGGGCCCATCTGCGCCTTGCCGGTGAAGCCGCCCGCGGCGAGCGCCCCGGTGACCAGCTCGGTCAGCTCGGCGTCGGAGAGCTGCTTCGGCAGATAGCGCTCCAGCACCTCACCCTCGGCGGTCTCCTTGCCGGCCTGCTCGGTGCGGCCCGCGTCGGCGAAGGCCGTGGCCGCCTCGCGCCGCTTCTTCGCCTCCTTGGTCAGCACCGCGAGGACCTCGTCGTCGCTGAGCTCGCGCTTTTCCTTGCCGGCGACCTCGGCGTTGCCCACGGCCGCGAGGGCCATCCGCAGGGTGGAGGTGGTCAGCTCGTCGCGCGCCTTCAGGGCGGCGCGCATGTCGGCGGTGAGGCGATCCTTCAGCGTGCTCATGGACGGTCAAACTACCCTGAACGGCATGCGAAAGCGCACACTATTCCGGCTCGCCGCCGGGACCGTCGCCGCCGGCGCGGCCACCCTGGCGTACGCGTCCCTCGTCGAGCGCAACCTGTTCACCCTGCGGCGGTACGACGTACCGGTGCTTCCGACCGACGCCGAGCCGCTGCGCGTGCTGCACCTGTCGGACCTCCACATGATGCCCAACCAGCGGCGCAAGCAGGACTGGGTGGCCTCGCTGGCCGCCCTCGACCCCGACCTGGTGGTGGTCACCGGGGACAACATGGCGCACCCCGACGCCGTCCCCGGCGTGCTGCGGGCCCTGCAACCGCTGCTCGACCTGCCCGGCGCCTTCGTCTTCGGCTCCAACGACTACACCGGGCCGGTCTGGAAGAACCCGTTCACCTACTTCCTGCCCGACCGCGAGTACACCGAGGGCGTGCCGCTGCCGTACGAGGAACTGCGCGACGTGTTCACCGGCGCCGGCTGGGTGGACCTCAACAACGCGCGGACCACCCTGAAGGCGGGCGGCCGGGAGATCGAGCTGGCCGGCGTGGACGACCCGCACGTCGAGCGGGACGACTACGACGCGGTGGCTGGCCCGGTCAGCTCCGGGACGACGCTCTCCATCGCCCTCAGCCACTCCCCCGAGCCGGCCGTGCTCGACCGGATGGCCGCCGACGGCTTCGGGCTGCTGCTGGCCGGCCACACCCACGGCGGCCAGGTCTGCGTGCCCGGCTACGGCGCGCTGGTGACCAACTGCGGCCTGCCCCGCTCGATGGCCCGCGGGCTGCACCGCTGGCCCGGCTCGGACTCCTGGCTGCACGTCTCCGCGGGCCTCGGTACGCACCCCACCGCGCCGGTACGGTTCGCCTGCCCGCCCGAGGCGAGCGTGCTGACGCTGATCTCCCGCTGACCGGCCTGCGCCCGGGGTGGGGGTACCGAGTTTGACCATCGGAGCGGGTGGGCTACTATTTGTCGGCACGCCTCGGGGTGTGGCGCAGTTTGGTAGCGCGCTTCGTTCGGGACGAAGAGGTCGTCGGTTCAAATCCGGCCACCCCGACCAGAGGTAAATGCATCAGGGCCCTTCCACGGAGGGGCCCTGATGCATATCTGTCCTCGGCCCGGCGGCCGAGGACGCGATCCTGCCCACGGGCAGATGATCAATTTTCCTGGCAAGGTTGGTGGCATGCCCGGCCTCATCCGCTCCCGCCTGACCGACTGGACCACCCTCGTACCCCTGATCGCGGTCCTGGTGCTCGCGGCCGCCTGGGGCCGCCAGCTGCCCGGCCCGTTGATCGCGGTGGTGGCCGCGCTGCTGGCCGGTGCGGTCCTGGCCGCCGTGCACCACGCGGAGGTCGTGGCGCACAAGGTGGGGGAGCCGTTGGGCTCGCTGCTTCTCGCCGTGGCGGTCACGGTGATCGAAGTCGGACTGATCGTCACCCTCATGATCAGCGGCGGGGAGAAGACGCAGGCGCTGGCCAGGGACACCGTCTTCGCCGCCGTGATGATCACCTGCAACGGGATCCTCGGCCTGTCCCTGCTGATCGGCGCGCTACGTCACCGGGTCGCGGTCTTCAACCCGGAGGGCACCGGTGGGGCCCTCGCCACCGTGGCCACGCTCGCCACCCTCAGCCTGGTGGTGCCCACCTTCACCACCAGCCGGCCGGGCCCGCAGTTCTCCCCCGCGCAGCTCACCTTCGCGGCGGTGGCGTCGCTCGCCCTCTACGGCCTCTTCGTGCTGGTGCAGACCGGCCGGCACCGCGACTACTTCCTCCCGGTCACCCACGAGGGCAGCATCCTGGCCGTCGACGCCGACGGCGACGGGCACGCGGACCCGCCGTCGGCCCGTACCGCGCTGGCCAGCCTGGTGCTGCTGCTGGTGGCGCTGGTCGCGGTGGTCGGCAACGCGAAGATAATCTCTCCGGCGATCGAGGCGGGTGTCTCGGCGGCCAACCTGCCGCAGGCGTTCGTCGGGGTGGTGATCGCCCTGCTGGTGCTGCTGCCGGAGACCCTCGCCGCGGCCCGGGCCGCCCGGCGGGACCGGGTCCAGATCAGCCTCAATCTGGCCCTCGGCTCGGCGATGGCCAGCATCGGACTGACCATCCCGGCCATAGCGCTGGCCTCGATCTGGTTGGAGGGGCCGCTGCTGCTGGGCCTCGGCGGCACGCAGTTGACGCTGCTCGCGCTCACCGCCGTGACCGGCGTACTCACCGTGGTGCCGGGCCGGGCGACCGTGCTCCAGGGCGGGGTGCACCTGGTGCTGCTCGCCGCGTTCGTCTTCCTGGCGGCCAGCCCCTGAGCGTTCCGTCCCGCCGCCGTCAGTCGTGCAGCTCGGTGCGCGCGACCTCGGTGAACGCGGCGGCCAGGTAGTCCGCCAGCGGCCGGTCGGTGGCGGCCAGCAGGTCGGCGACGAGCAACGGCGCGTGCCGGGCGACCGCGGCCGGGTCGGGTGGCGCGTCGTCGTCGCCGGGTTCGTACACGCCGAGGGCGCTCGCCAGCAGGACCAGCAGCACGTGCGGGTCGACGTCGGCCCACCACGGCGCGGTGGACCGGGCGCAGCGCTCCAGCACCTGGCGCACGTCGTCCCCGTCCAGCCCGTCCGGGTGGGTCTGCTCCAGCAGCAGCCGGACCACCCCGCCGAGCACCAGGCCGGCCCGGTCGGCGGCGGCCAGCCGTTCCACCGCCGGCCGGTACGCCTCGGCGTCCCGCTCGCGGGCGGTGGCCACCGCCTCGGTGCAGGCCGCGGCGATCTCGCGGGCCGGTGCGGGCAGGTGGCGCCAGGTCACGGTCACCGGGCCAGCATGTCAGACAGCGTGTTCTTGCTCACCGACCGGCTCTGCCGGACGCGGAGCCGGCCGAAATCCGCTCGCCGCCTGTCACACCCGGGCAACAGAATCCAGGCATGCTGCGCCGCGCCCTACCCGCCCGCCCGGAAGCCCGTCGGATCCTGCTCGGCACCCTGTTGTCGGCCATCGGGCGTGGCCTGACCCTGCCGTTCCTCTTCATCTACCTCACCGACGTACGCGGGCTGACCGACAACCAGGCCGGCCTGGTCATCGGTTGGTTCGGGGCGGTGACGCTCGCCCTGTCGCCGCTGGGCGGGACGCTGATCGACCGGTTCGGCGCCCGCCGGGTGGTGCTGCCCTGCCTGGCGATCGAGGCCGTCGGCACCGGCTCGCTCGCGCTGGTCGACTCGATCGGCACGGCCTTCGCGGTCAGCACCCTGATCGCGATCGGCGGCTCGGCACTCTGGGCCGGGCAGACCACCATCCTCGCCTCGTTGACCGGCGACGGTGAGCGGCAGCGGGTGTTCGGGCTCCAGTTCGCCCTGCTCAACCTCGGCATCGGGGTGGGTGGCCTGATCTCCGGCGCGGTCGTCGACATCGCCCGCCCGGTCACCTTCCAGGCCATCTACCTGCTGGACGCGCTGAGCTACCTGACGCCGGGCCTGATCCTGCTGACGCTGCCGCACGTCGGGCACCGGCTGGTGCAGGCCCCGACGGCGGCCGCACGGTCGGCCGGGGGCTACCTCACCGTGCTGCGGGACCGGCCGTTCCGGCGCCTGGTCATCTTCGGTCTGGTGCTCACCACCTGCGGCTACGCGCAGATCGAAGTGGGCTTCACCGCGTACTCGGTCCGGGTGGTGGAGGTGACGCCGCGGGTGGTGGCCTGGGCCCTCGCCTGCAACACCGTGATGATCGTCCTCTCCCAGCTGCTGGTGATCCGCCGGATGGAGGGGCGCAGCCGGACCCGGGCGCTCGCCGGGGTGGGCGCGGTCTTCGCGGCGGCCTGGCTGGTCCTCGGCGCGGCCGGCCTGGTCGGCACGGGCAACGCCCTGGTCGCGGCGCTCGGCGTGGTGGCCTGCGCGGCGATCTTCGGGTTCGGCGAGACCATGCTCTCGCCGGTGATGCCGGCGCTGACCAACGCGCTCGCCACCGACGAGCTCCGCGGCCGGTACAACGCGATGAGCTCGATGATCTTCGGAATCAGCGGGATCATCGGCCCGGTCACTGCCGGCCCGCTGCTCGGGGCGGCACACGGGCGGCTCTGGGTGGCCGTCGTGGTGGGCGGCTGCCTGGCCGCGTCGGCGCTGGCCCTGTCGTTGCGCCCGCTGCTGACCGCCGCCCAGGACGGCCGCACCGCCCCGGCCCCGGCGGCCCAGCCGCAGCCCGTCGTCGCCTGAGGGCATCCTCGGGAAACGTGCGTCCTCAAGTTGACACTTTCCCCGAAGTTGCCGCCTGCTGGCGGCCTCTTGAGGCGAGCGTAGGACCGGACGCGAACGGGCCCCGGAGCGGCTGCTCCGGGGCCCGTCGTGGTGCGGGTCGCCGTCAGGCGGCGGGAACCTCCGCGGTGGTCTGGATCCGGTCCAGCGCCGGCGGCGAGACCGGCGACTTAGCGGTCAGGTACGCGGTGAAGGCGTCCAGGTCGATCATGCCGGTGACCTGGTTCTTCCCACCCGGGAGGACGCTGAAGCCGTCGCCGCCACCGGAGAGGAAGTTGTTCACCGTGACCCGGTAGGTCGCGGTGTCAACGACCGGGGTGCCGTTGATGGTGAGGCTGCCCCGGACCACCCGGGTGCCGCTGCACGGCGTCCCGGCGGGCGCGGTGGTGCCGTTGACGTCGACGACGTAGTGCACCGTCGAGGACGCGTACAGCACCCGGGCGACGGTGAACTGCTGCTCCAGCATGCAGTAGAGCTGCGCGCCGGTCAGGTCCAGCGTCACCAGGTTGTTGGCGAACGGCTGGACCGTGAACGCCTCGGCGTAGGTGACCGGGCCCGCGTCGACGTCGGCGCGGACGCCACCGGGGTTCATGAACGCGGCCACCGCGTTCTGCTCGTTGTCGGTGGCGGCGAGCTGGGCGTCGGCGATCAGGTTGCCGAGCGGCGACTCACCGGTCTGGTACGTCGGCTTGCCGTTGGCGTCGACCCCGGTCTGGTACAGGTTCTCCTGGGACTTGGTGATCGCGGTGGTGGTCTCGCCGACCACCTTGTCGGCCACCGGGCCGAGCGCGGTCTTGTAGTGGGTGATCAGGTCGGTGGTGGCGGTGTCCTTCGGGACGTCCCGGGTGACCACGACGTTGTTCGCCTTGGCGCTGATGACGTCCTTGGTACGCCGGTCGATCTTCAGGTCGATGTCGGTGACCAGGCGACCGAACGAGCTGGCACTGGTGACCAGCTTGCCGTTGACGTTGCAGTTGTACGCGGCGTGGGTGTGCCCGCTGACGATCACGTCGATGGCCGGGTCCATCCGGTTGGCGATGTCGACGATCGGGCCGCTGAACCCGGTGCAGTCGTTGATGCCGCCGCCGTTCTGCACGCCGCCCTCGTGCAGCAGCACGACGATGGCCTGCACACCCTGGGCCTGCAGGATGCGGGCGTACTTGTTGGCGGTGTCGGCCTCGTCGGCGAAGCTCAGGCCGGCGACACCCTGCTGGCTGACGATCTGCGGGGTGCCCTCCAGGGTCATCCCGATGAAGCCGACCTTGATGCCGTCGACCTTCTTGATGCCGTACGGCGGCAGCAGCGGCTGGCCGGTGGCGGTCTTGAAGGCGTTCGCCGAGAGGTACTGGAACTTGGCGCCGTTGAACGGAGTGCCGTCGGCGCAGCCGTCGACCGGGTGGCAGCCGCCGTTCTGCATGCGCAGCAGCTCGGTGGCGCCCTCGTCGAACTCGTGGTTGCCGACGCTGGTGAAGTCGAGGCCGGCGAGGTTCATCGTCTCGATGGTCGGCTCGTCGTGGAAGGCCGCGGAGAGCAGCGGCGAGGCGCCGATCAGGTCACCGGCGCCGACCGTGATGGTGCGCTCCCGCTCCTCCTCGGTGGTGCCGCGCAGCTTGTCCAGCTGAGTGGCCAGGTATTCGGCGCCACCCGCGGTCTTGCCATCGATGGTGCCGCTGGATCCGGTCGGCGGCTCGAGGTTGCCGTGGAAGTCGTTGATGGCCAGCAGCTTGACATCAACCGGCTTCGGATCGGCCTCAGCCTGATTCGGGTGGACGGCGACCGCGGTGAACGCGGTCGCGGCGAGTGCGGCCAGGCCGACAGCGGCCCGGCGCATGCCGGGGACGGACATGGGACTCCTCGTGAGATACCGGCGCGTGGCGGGTCCGGACGATGGTTCGCCCGGCGACCCTGCTGTGTGCCGTGACAGGGGTCGGTCGGCGGACGGCGTGAATCGGGGGAAACGCCGCCCCGCCGGGGGCAAGCTTCTCATCCGCCGGGCGATCGGTCGACTGGGGCGGCACACCTGGATGCTGGACGGAGGCGGCGACGTGCACCGGTCTGCCCGAAGAGTCCGACATGACGGGCAGATGAATTCCTTCACGGCCCCCCACGGTCCCGGGCCGGCAGTAGAAAGTAGCCATGACGTCGAACGGGACCACCTGGACGGTGGATACGGTGCGGTCCGCCGATGGCACCATGATCGCGTACGAGACCGCCGGGGAGGGACCGCCGATCATCCTGGTCGGCGGGGCTTTCAACGACCGCGGCACCACCCGTCCGCTGGCCGCCGCGCTGGCGTCCGACTTCACGGTGTACGGCTACGACCGGCGGGGACGCGGCGCCAGCGGCGACACCGGGCCGTACGCGGTGCAGCGGGAGATCGAGGACCTGGCGGCCCTGATCGACCGGACGGGCGGCCGGTCCCACCTCTACGGCCTCTCCTCGGGGGCGATCCTCGCCGCGTACGCGGCCGCCGAGGGGCTGCCGGTCATCGCGCTGGCGCTCTTCGAGCCCCCGTTCCAGGCCGGGCCGCACGGCGGCCCCAAGCCGGGGCTGGCCGTACGCCTGGCCGAACTGGTGTCGGCGGGCCAGCGCGACAACGCGGTCGGGCTGTTCCTGATCGAGGCGGTCGGGGTGCCGGCCGAGGCGGTCTCCGGCATGCGCGGCACGCCGGAGTGGGCCTGGATGGAAGGGCTGGCGCACACCCTGGCGTACGACACCACGGTGACCGGCGGCGGCGAACTGCCGGCCGCCCGGCTCGCCACGATCGCCGTACCGACGGTCGTGGTGGACAGCACGGGCAGCCCGGGCTGGCTGCGGGACGCGGCCGCCGCGACGGCCGGGGCGATCCCCGGCGCCACCCACCTCAGCCTGGCGGGTGGTTTCCACGAGGTGCCGCCGGAGACGCTGGCCCCGGCGCTGCGCGCCGCCCTGCTGCACTGAGCCGGCCGGCTCGTAACCGACGGACCAGAGCCGGTCCGCGGCTTCAGAACCAGCAGGTCTGCCCGGCGGCGTGGCTGACCTGGACGGTGTGCGTGACACAGCCGCCGTCGGCCACCCGGTGCAGCAGGAAGGCGGTCGGCTCGGCGACCAGCCCGATCTCCTCGTCCTCGCTCATGGTCAGGCTGGCCTGCACCCAGGTGCTCGGCGCGGTGGTCAGCACCGTCCCGGCGAACGCGCTGGTCACCGCCCGGTGCAGGTGACCGGCGGTGACCCGGACGACATGGGGGTGCCGCCCGATCACCGCGGCGAGCGCGTCGGCGTCGGCGAGCCGGATGGCGTCGGCGGCCGGGACGCCGACGGCGACCGGCGGATGGTGCAGACACACGACGGCGGGCGCGTCCGGCCGGCCGGCGAGCACCCCGTCGAGCCAGCCGAGTTGCTCCTCGCCGAGCCGCCCACCGCTGCCGCCGGGGGCGAGCGAGTCGAGCACCACCAGCGTCGCGTCCGGGTGGTCGACGTGGTAGTACGCCGAGAAGCCACCGCCCAGGCAGGGAGTGCCGCCGAAGGTGTCGAGCAGGGACTCCCGATCATCGTGGTTGCCGGTGGCGAGGTGCACCGGCAACGGGAAGCGCCCGATGATGTCGCGCAGCGCGACGTACTCGTCGGGGCGGCCGTTGCTGACCAGGTCACCGGTGATCACCACGCAGTCCGGCCGGGGTCGCAGGGCCAGGACCCGGCCGAGGGCGCGGTGCAGCCCGGACGCCTGCTCGGCGGCGAGCGGGCCGGTGGTCACGTGCGGGTCGCTGAGCTGGGCGATGAGCATCGACGCCTCCTCGGGCCCGGGACCCTCACGCTATCGTCGCGGGCCCCGCCGCGCGGCCCCGCCTTACCCACAGGCGGCGTCCACACCCTGTGGATAGCACATGTGTACGAAGGTCGGTGGACCGTCCGCTGAGTACCCTTGATCGCACCCCGGCCCCCTGACCAGGAACGACGTGGATCAAGAGCGAGTCCTCCGAGACGTCACGGTCCGCCTCCCGATGGCGTCGACCGCCCTGGAGGCGTGCCGATGGACGGTCACCGCGCTGGCCCGGCACACCCCGGCGGCCATCTCGATCCTGCTCCAGGTCCACGACCGGCTCCGTTGCGTCGCGGCCACCGGCGCCTGGCAGGTCTTCTCCACCGTGCCGCCGAAGACCGGAATCGTCGGCCGGGTGTACGCCTCCGGCGAGCCCGCCATCGTCGCCGACGTCACCGCCGACCCCGACCACCTCCCGGTACGCCCCGATGTCACCGCCGAGGTCTGCGTGCCGCTGCGCGGCCCGACGGGCCGGCCGATCGGCGTGCTCGACCTGCAGTGGAGCGGCCCGGTCGAGCTGGACCGGTGGCGGGAGACCGCCGAGCGGCTGGCCGCCCGGCTGGGCGCCCGGATCGTGGCGCTGGACGGCCCGCCGGCCGAGAGCCGCAGCGAGAAGCTGCTCCGGCACGCCGCCGCGATGACCGCCGCGCCCACCGAGTGGGACCTGGTGACCGCCGCGATCGCCGCGGCCCGGGACGTCTCGGGCCTCTCCGCCGCCGTGCTGGTCCTCGCCGACCGGCAGGAGCCGCGGCTGAGCGCGCCGACCGGCACGCCCGGCGAGCTGGAGTCCCGGCTCCGGGCCGAGCTGACCGAGGCCGACCCCGCCGTGCTCGGCCGGCTGATCGCCCGGGCGCACCGGCAGGGCTCGGCGTACACGCTGGGCGAGGCGGGGCACCCGCCGACCGAGGACCACCTGCCGCTGGCCCGCGCCGGGGCGCGCACCCTGGTGACGGTGCCCGTCGGGCCGCCGGACACCGGCGGGGTGCTGCTGGTCGCCGACGAACGGCTGCTGCGCCCCGACCCGACCACGGTCAACCTGATGGAGTTGCTGGCCGGGCAGGCGTGGACCTGCCTCGACCGGCTGCGTACGCTCGCCCGGCTGCGCGAGCAGGCCAACTCCGACCCGCTCACCGGGCTGCGCCACACCGGGCCGTTCGGCCGGCGGATCGCGAGCGCCACGCCGGGGCGTACCGCCCTGCTGGCGATCGACGTGGACGGCTTCAAGGACGTCAACGACACCTACGGCCACCAGGCTGGGGACCGGCTGCTGGTCGGGCTGGCCCGGGCGCTGGAGGGGGCGTTGCGGCAGGGCGACGAGCTGTACCGGACCGGCGGCGACGAGTTCGTCGCGGTGATCGAGGTGAGCCGCCCGGAGGAGGCGGTCCGGATCGCCGAGCGGCTCACCGAGGCGGCCCGGCGGACCGGCCGTACGATCAGCGTCGGCGTCGCCCTGCCCCAGCCCGGCGAGTCCCCCGACCTGACCCTCCGCCGCGCCGACCAGGCCCTTTACGCGGTCAAGCGGCACGGCCGCGACGGCGTCCGCCTCGCCGCCGCCTGACCGCTCATGTCCGCCGCGCCCTGGCGCGATCCGCTCCACCTCGGCGAAGTGGCGGCCTCCCCCGCCCCCTGATCCACCCCACTTCGGCGAGGTGGCCAGCGTCCGCTACCGGCTGGTCGTCGCCCGCCGGGGCCGACGCTGGCGGCGCCCCGGGCCGGGTCAGGAGCGGGTGAGTTCGGCGGCGAGGAGCTCGGCGATCTGGGCGGTGTTGAGGGCGGCGCCCTTGCGCAGGTTGTCGCCGGTGACGAAGAGGTCGAGCGCCCGCGGGTCGTCCACGGCGCGGCGGATCCGGCCGACCCAGGACGGGTCGGTGCCGACGGCGTCGATCGGCATCGGGAACTCGCCGGCGGCCGGGTCGTCGACCAGGATCACGCCGGGCGCGTTGCGCAGCGCCTCCCGGGCCCCCTCGGCATCCACCTCGGTGGCGAAGACCGCGTGCACGGCGATCGAGTGGCCGGTCACCACCGGCACCCGTACGCAGGTGGCGGAGACCTTGAGGTCGGGCAGCCCGAGGATCTTGCGCGACTCGTTGCGCATCTTCAGCTCCTCGGACGACCAGCCGCCGTCGGCCAGCGAGCCGGCCCACGGCACCACGTTGAGCGCGAGCGGGGCCGGGAACGGGCCCAGCTCGTCGCCGACCGCCTGCCGCACGTCGCCCGGACGGGAGCCGAGCACGCGGTCCCCGGCGATCTTGCCGAGCTGGGCGTGCAGCGCGTCCACGCCGGCCTGCCCCGCCCCGGACACCGCCTGGTACGACGCGAGCACCAGTTCCCGCAGCCCGTACTCGCGGTGCAGCGGGGCGACCGCCACGATCATCGCCAGGGTGGTGCAGTTGGCGTTGGCGATGATCCCCTTGGGCCGGTTGCGGACCTGCTCGGGGTTGATCTCCGGCACCACCAGCGGGACGTCCCGGTCCATCCGGAACGCGCCGGAGTTGTCCACCGCGACCGCACCCCGGTTGACCGCGATCGGCGCCCACTCGGCCGAGACCTCGTCCGGGACGTCGAACATCGCCACGTCCACGCCGTCGAACGCCTCGGGGCTGAGCGCCTGGACGGTGAGCAACTCACCCCGGCACTGCACCTGCCGGCCGGCCGAACGCTCGGAGGCGAGGAGCCGGATCTCGCCCCAGACGTTGCGCCGGGAGGAGAGCAGCTGGCACATCACCGTGCCGACGGCACCGGTCGCCCCGACCACGGCGAGGGTGGGCAGCGACGGCATGGCCGGCTACCGCCCGGTGCCCGCGTAGACCACGGCCTCGGACTCGCCGCCCAGGTCGAAGGCGTCGTGGATGGCCCGGACCGCCTTGTCGAGGTCGGTGTCCCGGCACACCACGGAAACCCGGATCTCCGAGGTGGAGATCATCTCGATGTTCACGCCGGCCGCGCCGAGGGCCGCGAAGAAGCCGGCCGCGACGCCCGGGTGCGAGCGCATGCCGGCGCCGATCAGGGAGACCTTGCCGACGTGGTCGTCGTAGAGCAGGCCCTTGAACTTGACCACGTCCTGGATCTTGCTGAGCGCGGCCATCGCGGTCGGGCCGTCGGTCTTGGGCAGGGTGAACGAGATGTCGGTGCGGCCGGTGCCCTCAGTGGAGACGTTCTGCACGATCATGTCGATGTTGATCTCGGCGCCGGCCACGGTGTCGAAGATCCGCGCGGCGGCACCCGGCTCGTCGGGCACCCCGACAATGGTGATCTTCGCTTCGCTGCGGTCGTGGGCGACCCCGGTGATCAGTGCCTGTTCCACAGGAAGGTCCTCCATCGATCCGGTGACCATCGTGCCGGTGTTGGTCGAGTATGACGAACGGACGTGGATCGGCAACCCCGCGCGCCGGGCGTACTCGACGCTGCGCAGGTGCAGCACCTTGGCGCCGCAGGCGGCCAGCTCCAGCATCTCCTCGTAGGTGATGTGCTTGATGTGCCGGGCGTTCGGCACGATCCGCGGGTCGGCGCTGAAGACGCCGTCCACGTCGGTGTAGATCTCGCAGACGTCCGCGTCGAGCGCGGCGGCGAGCGCCACGGCGGTGGTGTCCGATCCGCCCCGGCCCAGCGTGGTGACGTCCTTGGTGTCCTGCGAGACGCCCTGGAAGCCGGCCACGATGACCACCGCGCCCTCGTCCAGCGCGCCCTTGAGGCGGCCCGGGGTGACGTCGATGATCCGCGCCTTGCCATGCACCGAGGTGGTGATCACGCCCGCCTGCGAGCCGGTGAACGAGCGGGCCTCGTACCCGAGGTTGTGGATGGCCATGGCGAGCAGCGCCATGGAGATCCGCTCCCCGGCGGTGAGCAGCATGTCCAGCTCGCGGCCGGGGGGCAGCGGGCTGACCTGGTTGGCCAGGTCGAGCAGCTCGTCGGTGGTGTCCCCCATCGCGGAGACCACCACGACCACGTCGTCGCCGGCCTTGCGGGCGGCCACGATGCGCTCGGCCACGCGCTTGATCCGCTCGGCGTTGGCGACGGAGGACCCGCCGTACTTCTGCACCACGAGTGCCACGACGGTGCACTCCCTCCCAGCGAAGACCCTGAGCGTGCCGACGCCGCCGGATTCCGGTCCGGCGGCGTTTGTCAGACCTCCTCAGGGTATCGGGCGGCGCGCGTCACCGGGCCGGGTGATCCCACCATCCGGCCCGGCGTGGGGCGGCTCACCAGGGCCGGACACCCCGCCGGCGGGTCCCGCGACACGCCGGCGGAACAGCCGTACGGCGGGCTCCTCCGACCCGTCCGGCACCGCAGAATGTTTCGGTGCACGCTCACCTCCGCAGGGCCCGGCGGCTGGCCGGCGCCCTGGCGATCGTCCTGCCGGCGCTGCTGGCCGCCTGCACCGCCGCCCCGCCGGAGCCGGTCCCACCCGGCGCCACCGACCCGGCGCCCGCGGAGGTGGACGCGGCCCGCGACGAGCTGGCCGCCCTGGCGGCCGCCGCCCAGGACCGGCACGTCACCGCCACCTACACGTTGACCGGCACGGACGGCTCGGCCCGGACGGTCTCGGTGACCAGCGCGAACGACGGCACCTGGCGGGTGGACGTGCCCGGTTGGGGGCTTGGCGGCACGGTCGACGTGTCGCTCGCCGCCACCGCCGACGGGCTGTTCCAGTGCGCGCTGCCCTCGGCCGGCCGCCCGGAGCCGGCGAGCTGCGTACGCCTCGGCGAGCCGGACGACGCCGTGCCCCGGAAGCAGGACGTCCGGGTGCAGCACCCGTTCACCGACTCGCTGGAGGTGCTCACCGACCGGCGGGCCCCGCTCGCGGTGTCACCGGCCACGCCGCCGGCCGGGGTCAGCGGCCAGTGCTACTCGGTCGAGTCGACCTCCGCGTCGCTGAACGCTCCGCTGGACGTGGGCATCTACTGCTACCGGCCGGACGGCACCCCGACCGCGGTCCGCGCCGCCTTCGGCACCCTGACGCTGGCCGGCGAGCCCGGCCCGGCCCCGGCCACCGTACGGTTGGCCGGCCCGATCACCGAGGGCGAGCCGATCGGCACCGACTCGCCCACCGTCGGCCCGAGCCCGGCAACGCCTTGACCCTATTGTCCGTTACGGGTGCTCTTAACCACATCTGACCGGCCCGGCCGAGGGCAGCCAACGCCCCTCCGGGACGCTCTATCCCATGGCCGACCTCACACCGCTGCTCGCCTTCCGCTGGAGTCCCCGCGCGTTCGACCCGGAGGTCGAACTCGCCGGCGACGATGCCGCCTCGCTGCTGGAAGCCGCCCGCTGGGCGCCGTCGGCCGGGAACGCGCAGCCGTGGCGGTTCGCCCTGGGGCACCGGCAGGACGAGACCTGGAAGCGGATCCTCGTCAACCTCCCCGAGCACGACCAGACCTGGGCCCGGCACGCCGCCGCGCTGGTGGTCGGCGCGCACACCGGCGGCGACCCGGAACGGGCCGCGTACGACCTGGGCCAGGCGGTCGCCCACCTGACCGTGCAGGCCAGCGCGCTCGGCCTGCACGTGCACCAGCTCACCCGCTTCGACCGGGCCGGCCTCGCCACCGAACTGGATCTGGCGCCCGGGATCCGGCCGCTGGTGGTGGCGGCCGTCGGTCGCCTCGGCGACCCGTACGCGCTCCCCGCGGAGCTGCGCGCCCGGGAGACCGCGCTGCGCCGCCGCCGCCCCCTCGCCGCGCTCCTCCTCAGGTGACCCGCGCCGCGCCGAAATCGTGCTCGATCCAGGAAGTAGTGCCCTCGGAGTGACCGGGATGCCACTCGATCCAGGATCGAGCACGATCTTGCAAAGCCGGGCCGGGAGGGCGCGGGTCAGCCGCCGCGGCTGGCGCGGAGCAGGGCCATGCCGGCCTCGGAGTTCCGGTAGAGGACATGCCGGCCCTGCCGGGTCCGGGTGACCAGCCCGGCGGCGAGCAGCGCGGAAAGGTGCTGGGAGACGTTCCCGCCGGACATCCCCACCCGGCGGGCCAGATCGGTGGTGGTGGCCGCCGTGTCGAGGAGGTTGAGCAACGCGGCCCGGCCCGACCCGACCACCCGGGCCAGCGGGTCGCCGGGTGGCACGGGGGACACCTCCCAGAGCGTCCCCACCGCCCGGACCGGGTACGTCCCGGCGGGCGGCGAGTCCTCCAACAGGTTCCACAGCACCCGGCGGTCGGTGAAGATCCCCGGGTTGAGCACCAGCCCTCGCCCACCCAGGTCGAAGTCGAGCCGCCACGGATCGTCGCTGACTACGCGGTCGCCGAGCCAGCGCAGGGTCGGGTGGAGCTGGCCGAAGAACTGGCCCGCGCCGGCGTCGGCGAGCAGGGCGGCCCGGTGGGCTATGTCCGCCTCCAGCAGCGCGCGGATCCGCGGCCAGTCCGGGGCGATCGCCTCGTCGTACCAGACCCGCAGGGCGGTGACGAGCTGCGGCAGCAGGCCACGGGGGTCGTTGAGCAGGGCCCACCCGAACGGACTCAGCGGGCGCCTCGGCACGGTGGCCAGCAGGTCCCGGACCACCACATCCGGCGGGGTGGCGGCGATCTGGTCGAGCTGCTCCGCCAGCTCGACGTCGGGGCGGGCCGCCGCTGGGGTGAGGAAGTCGGGCAGCCAGCGGCGCGGCCGGGTCAGCTCGACCAGTGGCCGGACCCGGACCGCGACGTCCGGGCGGCGCAGCGTCGCCCGGGCCCGGTCGATCCAGGGCAGGTGCACCGCGTGCCGGACCGGGTCGTCCAGCGCCCACATGCTGGAGACGGTCTCCCCGACCGGGGAGATGGCGAGGCGTACCCCCGCTACGTCGGCCGCACCGAACCGCAGCTGTGACATCACCACCCCCGTCGAGGATTCGGCTCAGCCTAAAAGGCTCGACCGGGCCGCGGGGGGCACGGTTTGCTCGACGCTCATGGGGGCCAGGGACACCATCCGCATCGCCGTCCGGCACGTCGTACCGCCGGCCGGCCTGACCCGCGCCCTGGCCGTGCAGGCCATGGTGTACGCCGTCGGCCATGGCCTCTTCCAGGCCGGCAGCGCGGTCTTCTTCACCCGGGCGCTCGGGCTCAGCCCGACCCAGGTCGGACTCGGCCTCTCGCTGGCCGCCGGGGTATCCCTGCTCGGCACGGTTCCGCTCGGCGCGGTCACCGACCGGTACGGCGCGCAGCGGGTGTGGCTGGTCGGCATGCTGGCGGAGGCGGCGCTCTTCGGGGCGTACCCGTTCGTGGGCGGCTTCGCCGGGTTCCTGGCCGTGGTGGTCGCGCTGGCCGTGGTGGACGCGACCACGGGGGTGGCCCGGCAGGTCTACTCGATCAACGTGCTCCGCCCGGAGGACCGGGTGACCGCGCTGGCCTACCAGCGCTCGGCGCTCAATGTCGGCTTCGGGCTGGGCGCGGTGATCAGCGGCGTGGTGCTGGCCGTGGACACGCTGGCCGCGTACCGGGGGATGGTCTGGTTCAACGCCGCGATGCTGCTGGTCACCGCGATCTTCGTGCACCGGCTGCCGCGGGTGCCGGTCGCGGCCGCACCGGCTGACGGGCCCAGTCGCTTCGCCGTGCTGCGCGACCGGCCGTTCATGGCGGTGTCCCTGCTGGCCGGGCTGCTCGGCGCGCACGGAACGCTCTACCTGGTGGTGCTGCCGCTCTGGGTGCTCAGCCACACCGACGCACCGCGCATCCTGATCGCGGCGCTGGTGCTGCTCAACACGATCCTCGCGGTGCTGCTCCAGGTACGCGCCAGCCGGGGCGCCGACACGGTGGCCGGCGCCGGTCGGGCGCTGCGCGTCGGCGGCCTGTTGATCGCCCTGTTCTGCCTGGTCCTGCCGATCTCGGCGGTGACTGGTGGGGTGCTGACGATCGTGGTGCTGGTGGTGGCGGCGGTGGTGCTCACCCTCGCCGAGATGGTCCAGTCGGCTGGTGCCTGGGGGATCACCAGCACACTTCCGCCGGCCGCGCACCGGGGCGCTTACGTCGGCGCGTTCCGGCTCGGCGGGCAGCTCCAGTATCTGGCCGGCCCGGCCGGGCTGACTGCGCTCGGGGTCACCACCGGCGGCTGGGGCTGGTTCCCGATGGCCGCGCTCTTCGCCGGCGCCGCGGTCGCGGCGGTGCCACTGGTCGGCTGGGCGGCCCGCCGCCCCCGCCTCGGCGAGACCGCGCCGGTCGGGCCGGGCGCCGGTGCGGTGAGTGGACCAGAGGCCGACACGCCCACCCGCGTGCCGGGTTGATCAGGGGCCGGGCGGCGCGCCTGCGGTCGTCGAGCGACCCTGGATCCCTCCCCGAGCCCTGGCGCGGACGCTCTGCCGTGGCACGGCGGTGACTGGGATCCACGTCTCACATGACGGACCCAGCTACCACCGGGCCTCGTGATCACGTAGGGTCACCTTGTCATGTGGCAGGCGCACCTTCTCCTTGGCTGCCGCGACGAGGCCTGACCGGCCGGCACCTCGTCGCGGAGTTGAACCGCGCCGTCCAGCACATCCGATCTTTCTCTCGGCACCGCCCGGCAACGTCGCCCGGCATCTCGCCGACACCTTCCGATCTGCTGACGCCACATGCCCCCAGGGAGCACTCCGAGATGGCTGAAACCGCCACCGAAGCTGAGACCGATCCGATCGCCCGGCAGCGCCCCAGCCGGATGCCGTTCCACCGTTACCTGCCGTACCACCAGCAGTTCCGCCTCGACCTGCCGGACCGCACCTGGCCGACCCGCCAGGTCGAGGCCGCGCCGCGCTGGTGCGCGGTGGACCTCCGCGACGGCAACCAGGCGCTGATCGACCCGATGTCGCCGGAGCGCAAGCGCCGAATGTTCCAGCTGCTCGTGCAGATGGGTTACAAGGAGATCGAGGTCGGTTTCCCCTCGGCCAGCCAGACCGACTACGACTTCGTCCGGCAGCTGATCGAGCAGGACCTGATCCCGGAGGACGTCACCATCCAGGTGCTCACCCAGTGCCGGGAGCACCTGATCGACCGGACCTTCGAGTCGCTGCGCGGCGCTCGCCGGGCCATCGTGCACTTCTACAACTCCACCTCGACGCTGCAGCGGCGGGTGGTCTTCGGCCTGGACCGGGACGGCATCACCGACATCGCCACCACCGGCGCCCGGCTCTGCCAGAAGTACGCGGAGATCCACACCCCGGACACCGACATCCACTACGAGTACTCGCCGGAGTCGTACACCGGCACCGAGCTGGAGTACGCGCTGGAGGTCTGCGCCAAGGTCATCGAGGTGGTCGACCCGACCCCGGACCGGAAGCTGATCGTCAACCTGCCGGCCACCGTCGAGATGGCCATGCCGAACGTGTACGCCGACTCGATCGAGTGGATGCACCGGCACCTGCCCCGGCGGGACAGCCTGGTGCTGAGCCTGCACCCGCACAACGACCGGGGCACCGGCGTGGCCGCCGCGGAGCTGGGCCTGCTGGCCGGCGCGGACCGGATCGAGGGCTGCCTGTTCGGCAACGGCGAGCGCACCGGCAACGTCGACCTGGTGACGCTCGGGTTGAACCTGTTCTCCCAGGGCATCGACCCGATGATCGACTTCTCGAACATCGACGAGGTCAAGCGGGCGGTTGAATACTGCAACCAGCTGCCCGTGCACGAGCGGCACCCGTACGCCGGCGACCTGGTCTACACCGCCTTCTCCGGTTCGCACCAGGACGCGATCAAGAAGGGCTTCGACGCGCTGCACGTCGACGCCGCCGCGGCCGGCGTGCCGGTCGACGAGTTCACCTGGGCCGTGCCCTACCTGCCGATCGACCCGAAGGACCTGGGCCGCACCTACGAGGCGGTGATCCGGGTCAACTCGCAGTCCGGCAAGGGCGGCGTCGCGTACATCATGAAGAGCGAGCACCAGCTCGACCTGCCGCGCCGCCTCCAGATCGAGTTCTCCGGCGTGGTCCAGCAGGTCACCGACCACGACGGCGGCGAGGTCGAGCCGGGCACCATGTGGGAGATCTTCGCCCGCAACTACCTGGTCGACCACCAGGTCGACCCGGCGGTCGCCCTGACCAGCTACGCCATCGGCACCGCCGACGGCAAGGTCGAGATCGAGGCCCAGGTCGGCTTCGGCGGCGAGGTCCGCCCGCTCACCGCGGTCGGCAACGGCCCGATCGACGCGTACGTCAACGCGCTGCAGTCCCTGGGCGTGGCGGTGCGCGTGCTCGACTACCACGAGCACGCCCTCTCCTCGGGTGGGGACGCGCAGGCCGCCGCGTACGTGGAGTGTGAGGTGGACGGCCGCCCGGTCTGGGGTGTCGGGGTGGACCCGAACATCGTGACCGCCTCGGTGAAGGCGGTCACCAGCGCGGTCAACCGCGCCCGCAACTGAGTGGCAGGGAAGGGTCCCCGGTTGGCGCCTCGGGCACCAGCCGGGGACCCTTCCCGCACGCCGGTCCCGGCCCTTCCGCCTTTGAAGACGTCGAGAAACGGTCCGCCCTTCACCGCTTGTCGGGCGGGGTGGAAGCGGGCAGCGACGGGCACGGCTGGGCGCCGGGCGCCTTCCTGGGCGGCCGGTGGATCAGCAGCCCGGCCATCGCGGCGCCGACCAGCAGCAGGCCGGCACACCAGAACATCGCCGCCCGGAAGGCCCCGGTCAGCGCAGGCTTCTGCTCGTAGCCGGTGCCGGAGAGTCCGACCAGCAGGGGCAGTGCGGCCACCGCCAGCAGGTTTCCCGCCCGGGAGGCGGCGTTGCTGAGCCCGCTCGCCACCCCGGCGAACCGGTCGGCCACCGAGGCCAGCACCGAGGCGGTGAGCGGGGCCACCACCAGGGTCAGCCCCGCCCCGAACAGGCCGACCCCGGGCAGCACATCGGTCCAGTACGACGCGCCCGGGCCGACCCGGCGCAACAGCAGCAGGCCGACCGCCGCCACCAACGGGCCGACGGTGAGCGGCAGCCGGGGACCGATCCGGGCGGAGAGCGCGCCGGCCCGGGGCGAGCCCACCAGCAGCAGCAGCGTCATCGGCACGGTGGCCAGGCCGGTGAGCAGCGCCGACCACCCGACGACGTTCTGCAGATACACGGCGAGGAAGAACGTGAAACCGCCGAGAGCCGCGTAGACCACCACGGTGAAGACGTTCAGCACCGAGAAGAGCCGGCTGGAGAAGAGGCCGGTGGGGAGCATCGCACTGTCCCCGCGCCGTCGTTCGGCCAGCACGAAGAGCACCGCCGCGACCACCCCGACCAGCGCCGTCGCGAGCACCGCCGGCGAGCCGGCGCCGCGCGCCGGGGCGTCGATCAGGGCGTACGTGACCCCGCCCAGGGCGAGCGCGCCGAGCAACGCGCCGGTCATGTCGAACCGCCGCCCGCCGCCGGTACGCGAGACGGTCTCGTCCCGGCTCTCCGGCACCCAGCGCAGCGCGGCGAGCACGACACCGACCGCCAGCGGCAGGTTGATGAAGAAGATCCACCGCCAGGAGAGCGCGTCGATCAGCCAGCCGCCGAGGAGCGGGCCGAGCGTGGTGGAGACCCCGGAGAGCCCGGACCAGATGCCGATCGCCCGGCCCCGGTCGTCCGCGTGGAAGCTGGCCTGGAGCACGGAGAGCGAGCCCGGGGTCAGCAGCGCCCCGCCCGCGCCCTGGAGGACCCGGGCCACGATCAGCCAGCCGGTCCCCTGGGCCAGGCCGCAGAGCACGGAAGCCGCGGCGAACCACGCCACCCCGAGCAGGAAGAGCCGCCGGCGGCCGAACCGATCGCCGAGCGCACCGCCGAGCAGGACGAACGAGGCCAGCATCAGCAGATAGCCGTTGACGGTCCACTGCAGATCGGCGACGGTCGCGTGCAGCGCGGAGCCGAGGTGGGGCAGCGCCACGTTGACCACCGTGCTGTCCAGAAAGACCATGCCGGAGGCCAGGATCGTGGCGAACAGGGTGCCCCGCCCGGCGGCGTTACTGGTCCGGAGCGCGGGAGCAGGTGCCGTCATGGGTATCCACTCTGCCCGGCACCCCCACGCGACGCCACGAATCACAGAAACCGAGGCCGGGGTACTGTGCGGACTCGCCGGGAGCCCGCAAGCTGGAGAGGTGTCGTCTGTGCGTACGAGAGCAGTGGTCCGTACCGGGTTGGCGGCCGCGCTCGCCGCGGCGCTCGCCCTCGTCTCGGCCGGTTGCGTGCCGGTGGTCGACGAGCCGGACGCGGCGCCGAGCGACGCCGGCAACGCCATCCAGCAGCTCGACGAGCTGACCGTCGCCACCGCCGGCTCGATGAAGGGCTACAGCCGCACCCGTTTCCCGCACTGGCGGGGCACCGGCAAGAACTGCGACGTGCGGGACAGCGTGCTGCAACGGGACGGGGGGAGCATCAAGCTCTCCGGGTGCAACGTGGTGGGCGGCCACTGGGAGAGCCGGTACGACGGGCTGGTCCTGACCGACCCGGCCGACGTGGACATCGACCACGTGGTGCCGCTGGCCAACGCCTGGCGCTCGGGCGCGGACGAGTGGGACGACTCGAAGCGCGGCGACTTCGCCAACGACCTGACCCGGCCGCAGCTCGTGGCGGTTTCCGCGCGCTCCAACCGGGCAAAGGGTGATCAGGACCCGTCCCAGTGGAAGCCGGCTAACCGGTCGTACTGGTGCCAATACGCCGCGGACTGGGTGACGGTCAAGCACTACTGGCGGCTGACAGTGACGGCTGCCGAGAAGGCCGCCCTGACCGACATGCTGGAGGGCTGCAAATGAGCGAGCGGAGTGCCGGCATGAGCGAGCGCGGGACGCCGACGGGGCCGGCCACGGCCGGGATGTCCGCGGACGGCACTCCGCCCGCCCCCGCCGACGTGTCCGGGGCGGGCATGTCCGCGGACGCCGTTCCGGGAGCGCCCACCGGTGGGGCGCCGGCCGGGCCGCAGCAGCGGGTCACCGACATCACGGCCGGCCCGGGCGGGGTGATGACGGACGAGGTCGGTGTGGTGACCGGCGAGCTGACCCTGCGCACCGAACTCGCCGGCGGCCAGGTCACCCTGTCCGTGCAGTACAAGGACGCCGACGAGTGGTACGCGGTGACCGGCGGCCGGGCACCGCTGGCCGACCCGGCCGGGCTGGACGCCGTGCACACGATTGCGGTGGCCCTGCTCAACCGGCCCGAGGGCTGACCCGTGCTCGTCGTGGCTGGGAGCTGGCTGGTCGGGAGCGATCCGCCATCTCGGGTCGCCGTTGCGGATCCAGTTGGCCGTACGCCCCGAATGACGCAATCGGCGGGTAGGCCTGGACGCTTGGTCCGGGCCCACCCGCCGGTTCGCAAATGTGGCCGGTGGCCGACCCGGTGGGGACGCCCCCGTCCGGGCCGGACGACGAATCGTCAGAGTGTTGGGATCAGCTCGCCGGGGTCGCCCGGCGCCGCGCCCTCGTCCGGCCGCACCAGCTCCGGCTCCACCTCGTGCGGCCGGATCCGGCCGGCGGCGATGTCCTCGGCGTAGTGGCAGGCCACCCGGTGTCCGCTGAGCACCTCGCGCAGCACCGGCCGCTCGTCGGCGCAGCGGGTCGGCTGGGCCCACGGGCAGCGGGTGTGGAACCGGCAGCCGGCCGGCGGGTTCGTCGGCGAGGGCAGGTCACCGGCGAGCAGGATCCGCTCCCGGCGGTCCTCCACCACCGGGTCGGGCACCGGCACCGCCGACATCAGCGCCTTGGTGTACGGGTGCATCGGCTCGCGGTAGAGGTCGTCGCTGGACGCCTCCTCCACCAGGCCACCGAGGTACATCACCCCCACCGTGTCGGCGATGTGCCGGACCACCGCCAGGTCGTGGGCGATGATCAGGTACGTCAGGCCGCGCTCGTTCTGCAGGTCCTCCAGCAGGTTGAGCACCTGCGCCTGGATCGACACGTCCAGCGCGGACACCGGCTCGTCGGCGACGATCAGGTCGGGGTCGAGCACCAGCGCCCGGGCGATGCCGATCCGCTGCCGCTGGCCGCCGGAGAACTCGTGCGGGTACTTGCTCAGCGCGGAGGCGGGCAGGCCGACCGCGGCCAGCGCATCCCGGAGCTTCTTGGCGGTGGCCGCCTTGTCGCCGGCCAGGCCGTGCGCCTTGAGCCCCTCGACCAGCAGCGACTCCACCGACTGGCGGGGGTCGAGGCTGGACAGCGGGTCCTGGAAGATCATCTGCATCCGGCGGCGGGCCCGGCGCATCGACTCGCCCTTGAGCGAGCGGATGTCGGTCCCGTCGAAGACGATCTCGCCGGCGGTGGGCTCGACCAGCCGCAGCAGGCCCCGCCCGAGGGTGGACTTGCCACATCCCGACTCGCCCACCAGGCCGTACGTCTCACCCTTGTTGATCGACAGCGACACGCCGTCGACGGCGTACACGTAGCCGACGGTGCGGTCGATGAACACGCCGCTCTTGATCGGGAAGTGGACCTTGACGTCGCGCAGTTCGACCAGTGGTCCGGTCCGCTCGGTCACGGCACCGCCACCTCCTCGGAAACGGGGTTGTTGCAGCGCAGGTCGCCGCCGGTGGCGGTGGGTTCGAGCGGAGGCGTGCCCTCGAGACAGGCGTCCACCACGTTGTTGCAGCGGGGGGCGAAGGCGCACCCCTCGACCCACGGGATGTTGTCGGCGACGGAGCCGCGGATGGCGTGCAGGGGCTCACCCCGGGGCGAGTCCAGCCGCGGCACCGAGTTGAGCAGCCCGTGCGTGTACGGGTGCCGCGGCCGGGCGAACAGCTCGTGCCGGGCGGCCCGCTCGACCACCTTGCCGCCGTAGAGCACGTTGACCGTGTCGCAGAGGCCGGCCACCACGCCCAGGTCGTGCGTGATCATGATGAGCGCGGTGCCGGTCTCGTCGACGAGCTGCTTGAGCAGGGTGAGGATCTGCGCCTGGATGGTCACGTCCAGCGCGGTGGTCGGCTCGTCGGCGATCAGCAGCCGCGGCTTGCAGGCCAGCGCGATGGCGATCAGGGCGCGCTGCCGCATGCCGCCGGAGATCTGGTGCGGATATTCCTTGAGCCGCCGGTTCGGGTCGGGGATGCCGACCGCGTCGAGCAGCTCCCGGGCCTCCTTCAGCGCCACCTTGCGGTCCATGCCGCGGTGCCGCTCCAGCACCTCGGCGACCTGGACGCCGATCGGCACGACCGGGTTCAGCGAGGAGAGCGGGTCCTGGAAGATCATGCCGATGTCCCGGCCGCGCCGGTCCCGCATGTCGTTCGGGCGGAGCTGGAGCAGGTCGATGCCGTCGAAGAGCACCTCGCCGGTGACCTTGTTGCCGCGCCGGGGCAGCAGGCCCATGATCGCCAGGCTGGTCACGCTCTTGCCGCAGCCGGACTCGCCGACCAGGCCCACGGTCTGCCCCGGCTCCACACTGAAGCTGACCTTGTCGACCGCGGTGAACGACTGCTCACCGCGACGCTGGAACACCACGCTCAGATCGCGTACGTCGAGCAGGCTCATCGGGTCACTTCCTCTCGCCGATCGGCGGCGGTCGTGCTGGTCCCACGCATCGCCGTCACCGCCGGTTCTTCGGGTCGATCGCATCGCGCATGCCCTCACCCAGCAGGGTGAAGCCGAGCGCGACCATGATGATCGCCAACGCCGGGTAGTAGGCCAGCTCGGGCCGGACCTCGAAGTAGCGGACGCCGTCCACACCGAGCATCAGGCCCCACTCGGCCCGGTTGATGTCCGGGTCGCCGAGCCCGAGGAAGGAGAGCGACGCGGCCTCCAGGATCGCGGTGGAGAGGGTCAGCGTGGCCTGCACGATCACCGCGGTCATCGCGTTGGGCAGCATGTGCCGCAGCACGATGGACCGTTGCTTCACGCCGAGCGCCCGGGCGGCCAGCACGTGGTCGCTCTCCCGCTGGGCCAGCATCGAGCCGCGCAGCAGCCGGGCGAAGATCGGCACGTTGACGATGGCCACCGCGAGGATCACCGTCCACTGGCTCGACCGGCTGGCCATGGCGACCAGGCTGATCGCCAGCAGCAGAGCCGGCAGGGCCAGCATCACGTCGGTGAGCCGCATCAGGACGTTGTCGACCCAGCCGCCGAAGGCGCCGGCGACGGCGCCGATCAGCGCCCCGAGCGCCAGCCCGATCAGCGTGGCGAACACGCCGACGAAGAGGGTCTGCCGGCTGCCGTAGATCAGGCGGGACAGGAAGTCCCGGCCGAGCGGATCCGACCCGAGGGGGAAATCGCTGCTGGCCCCGGGAATGCTGTCGACGGTGAGGTTCTTGGTGAGCTCGTCGAAACGCTGCGCCGGGTCGTGCGGCGCGAGCAGCGGCGCGAAGATCGCCACCAGGACGAACACCGCGACGATGGCCGCGCCGAACATGGCGACCGGGTTGCGCCGCAGCCGGCGGAAGGCGTCCCGGACGAGGCTCACGCCGCCCTTGTCGGCGCTGGCGCGAGCCAGCTCGTCCAGCCGCGCCTTCTTCCGGTCGCCGAGCCGGCCGATGCCGCGCTCGGTCGCGCCCGCCGGCCGTTCGCCGGTGCCGGTTGGGTCGGCGCCGTCGCGGGGGGCGGCCACCCCGGGCCGGGTGATCGGGTCGCTCATCGCACACGCACCCTCGGGTCGATGACGGCGTAGGAGAGGTCGACCAGGAGGTTGACCACCACGAAGACCAGCGCGGCCAGCAGGATCAGCGCCTGCAGCACGGGGTAGTCGCGGCCGCCGCTGATCGAGTCGGTGATCAGCGTGCCCAGGCCGCCCCAGTTGTAGACCTTCTCGGTGAGCACCGCGCCGGAGAGCAGCGCGCCGGTCTGCAGGCCGATGGTGGTGACCACGGGCAGCAGGGCGTTGCGCAGGACGTGCCGGCCCCGGATGGTCTTGTGCCGCAGGCCCTTCGCCTCCGCGGTGCGGACGTAGTCCTCGTTGAGCACGTCCAGCACGCTGGCCCGGGTCATCCGGACGATCACCGCCAGCGGGATGGTGGCCAGGGTGAACGCGGGCAGGATCAGGTGCCACAGCGCGTCGGCGGTGGCGTCGAACTCCCGGGTGAGCAAGCTGTCGAGGAGGAAGAACCCGGTGATGTTGGTGTTGTCCACGCCGGTGCTGATCCGCCCGGAGGGCGGGAACCAGTGGATGTTCTGGGTGAAGACGTCCTTGAGCAGGTAGCCCAGGAAGAAGATCGGGATCGAGATGCCGAGCAGGGTGCCGGCGATGCTCAGGTTGTCCAGCAGCCGGCCACGGAAGCGGGCGGCGAGGTAACCGAGCGGTACACCCAACCCGATCGCGATGATCATGGCGGCCAGGGCCAGCTCGATGGTGGCCGGGAAGGCCCGCCCCATCACCTCCGTGACCGCGTCGCCGGTCCGGATCGAGTTGCCGAAGTCGCCGGTCAGCACCCGCTGCATGAACTTGGCGTACTGCACCAGGATCGGCTGGTCATAGCCGAGCGCCTTGGTCAGCAGGGCGCGGGTCTCGGGGGTGGCCCGCTCGCCGAGCAGCGCGTCGACCGGACCGCCGGGCAGGTTCCGCAGCCAGATGAAGATGAGCGCCGACAGCGCTATCAGGGTCACCACCAGCTGGAGCAGGCGGCGGACTATGACTCGCAACATCTCTCACACCAGATTCTCGATAACAGCGGGTCGGCCCGGGCCGGGGAAACCCGGCCCGGGCCGATTCCGCGTACGGCGTCAGTGGCGGTGTCAGCCGACGCTGACGCTGTTGAACCGCTCGTCGGTCAGCGGGCTGGCCACCATGCCCTTGACGTCCTTGGTGACCACGATGGCCGGCGGGGCGTGCCAGACCGGCACGGCCGGCAGCCACTTGGCGGCGATGTCACGGTTGACCTGCTCCCAGGCGGCCTTCTTGCCGGCCTCGTCGACCGTGCCGTCGGCCTTGGTGATGGCGTCGAACATCTCGGTCATCGCCTGGTCGCCGAACTCGACCTTGCCGCGGCCGAAGAACGTCCCGACGAAGTTGCCCGGGTCGTTGTAGTCACCGGTCCAGCCGAGGATGTGCAGGTCCTGCTTGCCGAAGGTCTGCACGTCGTCCTTGAAGCCACCGTTCCACGGGCGCGGCACACCGTTGACCTTGATGCCGACGGCCTGCAGGTCGTTGGCGAGGACGGTGAAGATCTCCTGCGGGTTCGGCATGTACGGCCGCGAGACGTCGGTCGGGTAGAAGAAGTTGAGCGTCAGACCCTCGGCGCCCGCCTCCTTGAGGAGCTGCTTGGCCTTCTCCGGGTTGTAGTCGTACTTCTGTACGTCCGGCGCGTAGCCGAGCACGGTGTCCGGCATGAACTCGTCGGCGACCTTGGTGCCACCCGGGCCCTTGGTCTGGACGAGCTGCTGACGGTTGAGGGCGTAGGCGATCGCCTGACGCACCCGCAGGTCCTTCAGCTTCGGGTTCTTCTGGTTGATGCCCAGGTAGAGGATGTTGAACGCCGGGCGGTTGATGACGTTGAAGCCCTCACCCTCCAGCGCCTTACGGTCGGCCGGGGCCGGGAAGTCGATGCCCTGGACGGTGCCGGCCCGCAGCTCCTGCTTACGGGTGTTCTCGTCCTTGATGACCTTGATGATCAGCTTGTCGACCTTGGCCTTGTCGCCGAAGTAGTCGGGGTTCCGGTTCAGGGTGATCTCACCCTTGGCCTTGTCCCAGCCGCCGAAGGTGAACGGGCCGGTGCCGACCGGGTGCTCGTTGGCGAACGCGCCGTACTCGAAGGAGTCGCCGTTCTGCTTGACCGTGTCGGCGTCGTACTTCTTCAGCGCGTCCGGGCTGGCGATCGACAGCGAGGTCAGCGCGAAGGCACCGGGGAAGGCACCCTTGTACTGGTTGAGGGTGAGGACGGCGGTGTTGTCGTCCTTGGCCTCGCACTTGTTGTAGAGCGCCTTGCCGGCGCCCTCAACCTCGTTGTTGGCGAAACCGCCGAAGACGTCCATGTAGTAGATCATGTTCGCCTGGGCCGCGGCGCCCTTCATGTTGTACCAGCGGTCGAAGTTGAAGCAGACCGCGGCGGCGTTGAAGGCGGTGCCGTCGTGGAACTTCACGCCCTTGCGCAGGTTGAAGGTCCAGACCTTGCCCTCGGCGTCGTGCTCCCAGCTCTCCGCCAGGCCGCCCACCAGGTCCGCCGTGCCCGGCTTGTGCGTGACCAGGGTGTCGAACATCTGCCGGATAGGACGGAAGGACTCGCCGTCGTCGTTGAAGATCGGGTCGAAGTTCTTCGGGTCACCGGCACCCGCGAAGACGAAGGTGCCGCCGGTCTTGGCCCCACCGCTCTCACCGTCGCGCTCGCTCTTGGCGCAGCCGGACGCCCCGACCGCCAGAGCGGCTGCGGCCGCGAGGGCCACGGCCGCTTTACGCCTGCTCGCCTGCATCTCTCACCTCTGTCATGCGCCTGTCCACGCCGAAGTTGTGGCTCAGTCCGTGTGCGGGAGGCTATGACACGACACAC
The DNA here is from genome assembly GCF_042869115.1 of Micromonospora sp. NPDC007230. Lineage (NCBI taxonomy): Bacteria > Bacillati > Actinomycetota > Actinomycetes > Micromonosporales > Micromonosporaceae > Micromonospora > Micromonospora sp. NPDC007230. The sequence continues at coordinate 643,000 of NZ_JBIAFE010000001.1, forward strand.
AGAAGCGGAACGCCCGTTAGGCAATCTCTATCAAGCCGACACCAAGCCGCCGGTCTGACAGAGACCTATCTCGCGACAAACAGGACTGTCACAGTCGTGAGCAGATGGTGGGATCGGGCGCATCCCCGCAAATCGCCCCGGCCGGCCAACGATGTGCCGAACGGCACTCATCCCACATTCCGGTTACGGCACCATCGGTGCCGTCAAGCGGGTCAGCGGCCCGAGCGGGGCGGGGCCGGAGGCGTGGCGCCGGCCGGGCAGGCGCCCGCCACCACCCCCGTGCCCGGAGCGGGCGCTCAGATCGCCCGACGCCCCTCGAACGCCCGGCCGAGGGTGATCTCGTCGGCGTACTCCAGGTCGCCGCCGACCGGCAGGCCGCTCGCCAGCCGGGTCACCGCGATGCCCATCGGCTTGACCATCAGCGCCAGGTACGTCGCGGTCGCCTCGCCCTCGGTGTTCGGGTCGGTGGCGAGGATCAACTCGCGGACCGCGCCCCCGCCCAGCCGGGTCATCAGCTCGCGGATCCGCAGGTTGTCCGGGCCGATCCCCTCCAGCGGGTTGATCGCCCCGCCCAGCACGTGGTAGCGGCCCCGGAACTCGCCGGTCCGCTCGATCGCCACCACGTCCTTCGGCTCCTCCACCACGCAGAGCACCTCATCGGTACGCCGCGGGTCCCGGCAGATCCGGCACTGCTCCGACTCGGCCACGTTGAAGCAGGTGGTGCAGAACCGCACGAGCTCCTTGACCTTGCGCAGCGCACCAGCCAGCCGGTTGACGTCGGCCGGATCCGCCGACAGGACGTGGAACGCGATCCGCTGGGCGCTCTTCGGGCCCACGCCCGGCAGCCGGCCCAGCTCGTCGATCAGGTCCTGGATGGCACCCTCGTACATCTGCCGGCTCAGAACCCGGGCAGGCCGAGGCCGCCCATCCCGCCCGCGACCGGGCCCATCTTCTGCTCGGTCAGCTCCCGGGCCGCCTCGGCGGCGTTGTGCACCGCGGCGACGACCAGGTCCTCCAGCGTCTCCACGTCCTCCGGGTCGACCGCCTTGGGATCGATCTTGATCGCCTTCAGCTCACCGGTGCCGGCGACGGTGGCCGTGACCAGGCCACCGCCCGCGGTGCCGGTCAGCTCCGCCTCGGCCAGCTCGGCCTGAGCCTTGGCGATCTGCTGCTGCATCTTCTGCGCCTGCTTCAGCATCTGCTGCATGTTCGGCTGTCCACCTGGGCGCACGGATGGCTCCTTCTCGCACTCGTCTGTTCGGCCGCGCCCAGCCTAGTCGGGCGACGGCACTGCTCCTCGGCGGTCGACCCGCGCTCAGCGCGCGTCCACCTCGTCGATCTTCTCGGCGCCGAACGCCTCCCGGAGCAGCTGCACCGCCTGCTCCTCGCTGGACTGCCGGGCGGTCCGCTCGTCGATCACGTCGTCCAACGGCTCGTCGCCGGGATCGAAGCCCTCGTATACGGGGGCGGCGGTCGATGCGCGCACACCCGCCGGCCCGTCGTAGTCCGGGTCGTAGGGCGGCTCCCCCGCCCAGTCGGCATCCGCGGTCTTCGGGGCCGCCTGCGCCGCACGCGGTCCCTTCCCCGGCCCACCACCCGCCGCGGCCGCCGCAGCCGCCCGGGCCGCCGCGATCGCGCTGCTCGCCGGCGCGCCGCCGGCCGCACCCGCCGCGGGCTGCGGCGGCGCCGGCGGCGGACCGGCCGGCCTGGGTACGGCGGAAGCCGCCGGCACCGTGCTCGTGGCGCCCCCCGGCCGGGTCGGCTCGGGCCAGTCGTCCGCACCGGCGGCGGTCGCGGCACCGCCGGGGCGGGCGGCCTCCGGCCAGTCCTCCTCGGCGCCGCCCGGCCGGGCCGGCTCGGGCCAGTCCTCGTCGTCACCGCCCGCCTCGGTCACGTCGCCCGCCCGGGCGCCCGTCTCGCGGGCCGCTCCGGCCGGGGCGGCACCGGCTCCGTTGCGCGCACCGCCCGCCGGGGCGTCGCCGGCACTCTGAACGCCGCCGGACGGACCGGCAGCGGTCGGGGCACCCGGACCCGCCGGACCGGCGGACCGAGCCGTCGGACCACCGCCCGGACTCGCCGAGCCGCCGGACCGGCTTGCCTGAGCACCGGCCGGACCGTCGGGCGCCGGTCGGGTGGCGGCGGGACGCGCCGGGCCACCGAGCGAGGCGGCGCCCCGCTCACCGGCCACCTCGCAGCGGATCTGCCAGCGACCACCCAGCTCCTCGTAGAGCGCGTCGGTGAGCACCGCGGCGTGGTCGGCCATCATCCTGGCCAGCACCGTCGACTTCACCGTCAGCACCAGCGTGTCGCCGTCCAGCTCGCGGACCACTGCATCGCGCATCAGGGCCGCGATCCGCTTGTTGGTCCGGTTGACCTTGCCGACCACCTCGGGCCAGACCCGGCGTACGGCGACGGCGTCCAGCGCGCCGGCCGGGGCGGAGCCGGGGCGCGGCGGCTCGGGGGTGGCCGGGTCGGGCATCACCGCCGCGGTCGGCACCGGACGTCGGGCGGAGCCTCCGGACGCCGGAGCACCCGAGGCCGAGCCGCCGGATGACGGGCCGCCGGCGGCGGGGGCCGTCGGGGTGCCGGCAGCCGGGTCGGTCGCGCCCGGAACGGTCGCGGGCCGGGTACCGGCGGCCGCGGCAGCGGCCCGCGCGGCCGCCACCCCGGACGGGGCGCCGGCAGCCGCCGGCGGGCCGGCGGTCTCCGGGTCGGGCGCGGCGGCAGCTGCGGCCGGGGCGGGAGGCTCGGGGCGTACCTCGGGAGCGGGGGCGACCGGCGCGGGGCCGGCGGCGGCCGGCGGCAGCTCAGCGCCACCCAGGGTGAGCCGCCGCTCCATCCGCTCCAGGCGCTGGAGCAGGCCACCGGTGGAGTCGTCCACGCCGGGCAGCAGCATCCGGGCACAGATCAGCTCCAGCACCAGCCGGGGCGCGGTGGTGCCGCGCATCTCGACCAGGCCGTTGTGCACGATGTCGGCGCACCGGGACAGGGTCGCCGGGCCGAGCCGCTGGGCCTGGGCGGCCATCCGCTCGATCTGATCCGAGGGGCCGTCGATCAGGCCCTTGGCGGCGGCGTCCGGCACCTGCTGCATGACGATCAGGTCGCGCAGCCGTTCCAGCAGGTCAGAGGCGAACCGGCGCGGGTCGTGGCCGGCCTCCGCGACCCGGTCGACGGTGGCGTACGCGGCGGCGCCGTCGCCGGCGGCGAGCGCGTCGCACATCTCGTCGATCAACGCGGAGTCGGTGACGCCGAGCAGCGCGGCCGCCCGGGCGTAGCTGACCCCCTCCGGGCCGGCGCCCGCGATGAGCTGGTCGAGCACGGAGAGGCTGTCCCGGGCGCTGCCGCCACCGGCGCGCACCACCAGCGGGAAGACCGCCGGCTCGACCTTGACCCCCTCGGCCTCGGTCAGCTGCTCCAGGTAGGGGCGCAGCACCTTCGGCGGGATCAGCCGGAACGGGTAGTGGTGGGTCCGCGACTTGATGGTGCCGAGGACCTTCTCCGGCTCGGTCGTGGCGAAGATGAACTTGACGTACTCCGGGGGCTCCTCGACCAGCTTGAGCAGGGCATTGAAGCCCGCCGACGAGACCATGTGCGCCTCGTCGATGACATAGATCTTGAAGCGGCTGCGGGCCGGGGCGAAGAACGCCTTCTCCCGCAGCTCGCGGGCGTCGTCAACGCCACCGTGGCTGGCCGCGTCGATCTCGATGACGTCGATCGAGCCGGCGCCGTCGGTGGCCAGCGAGCGACAGGACTCACACTGGCCGCAGGGCTCGGGCGTGGGGCCCTGCTCACAATTGAGCGAGCGGGCCAGGATCCGGGCGCTGGAGGTCTTGCCGCAGCCCCGGGGGCCGGAGAAGAGGTACGCGTGGTTCAGCCGCCCGCTGCGCAGCGCCTGCGACAGCGGCTCGGTGACGTGGTCCTGGCCGATGATCTCGGCGAACGTACGGGGCCGGTATTTGCGGTAAAGGGCCAATGCCACCCGTCCCGCCTCCTCTCGACCGAGCCATTCTGCGCCGGTCGGGCGCGGGTGACCAACCACCACCCCGTGACCTGACCCGCAGGGACGTTACCGGCACCCGGAGACAGAAAGGCCTCCCGTGCACCCGGCAGAGCCCGCTTATCCTTGCTGCCTTCCGGCCCTGGGGAGGTTCACGAGATACCGCCGCACGGGAGGTACCACCAAGCGTACCCGACTCCGGGTCGATCTTCAGGGGGTGGTGGGGTGGCCCGCCCGGCGGAGACCTGTATCCTGGCTCGCGGAGGATTCGCCTAGAGGCCTAGGGCGCACGCTTGGAAAGCGTGTTGGGTTCACACCCTCACGAGTTCGAATCTCGTATCCTCCGCCATCGACGAAGGGCCGGCCCCAGCTGGGGCCGGCCCTTCGTCGTCACCCCGAGCGCGCCGATCGCCCCGGTCCGATCACCGCCAGAGCGGCTGCGCCCGTCCGACCAAGGCTGGTGGCATGAATCCTCACCAGAATGGACCGGACCGCGACCCCCGCAAGACATTCGTACGGGAGCGCCTCGCACGCGCGGCCGTCAATTCACGTTCCGCCAGTATGCGGTGTCGTGGAACGACGGGTAGTTACCTGCCTGCTGCATCCAGATGGTGAACTCGAACACGTTGCCCTCACGCAGGTCGTACGGGCCACCGAACGAGGCCCGAGTCTCGATGCAGTTGCCGTTGCCACCGACCGCCAGGTCGTACTTGTAGAGGTTCTGGGTGTAGTCGTAGACCCTCAGATAGACCTTCCACCCGTCCGCCTGGATGTCGCAGAGCTGCACGACGTCGCCATCGGCACGGAACCGGACGACCCCGCCCGGGTTGGCGTCATCGGTGTACATCCACTCGTCCCAGGTGGCGGCGGAGGCCGGGGCCGCGAACGTCAGGGACGCGGCGACGGCGAGCGCCGCTGCGCTTATTCCGGACAGGACACCTCGAAGTTTCATGTACTTCCTTCCCGATGATCAACAGGGCACCCAACGCTATCGAGGCGAAACCGGACAGGCAATCGCACTCCCCGCGTGACCGGGCTTTCTGCCTGACGTCGAGACCCCTCAAGCCCGGCCTCCCGGCCGGACCGAAGCCAGCGTCTGACCCGGACCGGGCATGATCGGCGGCGTCGAGTGACTCCCGCCGCGCAGCGCCCAGCCGGCGACCAGCACCGCGCCGGCCGCCGCCCCCAGCAGGATCGCCCGGTGGTCGACCAGCACCAGCAGGCCGGCGGCGGCCAGGACGGCGACCGTGCCGGGGCCGAAGGTGAGCGTGTTGACCGTGGCGGCGACCCGGCCGACCAGCGCGCCCGGGGTCTCCCGCTGCACGGCGGTCCAGACGGTGATCAGCACCAGTGGCACCCCGACCCCGACGGCCAGGGTGCCGACGGCCACCGGGACGAGGGCGGGCACGGCGCGCAGCGCCAGGCCGGCGGCGAACACCGCGACCGCCGTCGCGGTCAGCCGCCGGTCACCGAGGCGGCGTAGCAGCGCTCCGGCGGCCAGCCCGCCGACCAGCGACCCCACGCCCTGCACCATGGCGAGCACGCCGTTGAACTCCGGCGGTCGGTGCAGGCCGTCGTCCACCACGGCGTACGCGACGGTGCCGTTGATGCCCATCAGCAGCATGGTCGCGCCGGCGCAGGCGACGAGGTGCCGTAGCGGGCCGTGCCGGCGCAGGTGCCCCAGCCCGTCGGCGAGCTGCCGGCCCCAGCGCTCGGGCGGGGGCGGTGGCGCCTCGCGTACCCGGATCAGGGTGAGGGCGAGCGCGGCGAGGGCGAAGGTGGCCACGTCGAGCAGCACCACCGGGTGCCCGCCGTACGCGGCGAACAGGGCCGCGCCGATCAGCGGGGCGAGCAGCTTCATCCCCTCGTTGACGGTCATCCGCAGCCCGTTGAAGTCGCCGAGCAGTTCGCCGGGGACCACTGCGGGCACCAGTGCCGCCTCGGCGGAGTCGATCAGCACGAAGCTGACCCCGTACGCGAGCATCACCACGAAGATCAGCCAGACCCGGGCGGCGGAGTCCACCAGCAGCAGCACCGGCAGCAGCGCCGCCATCGCGACGTGCAGGGCGATCAGCAGGGGCCGGCGGCGGAACCGGTCGACCAGCACGCCGATCAGCGGGCCGACCAGGGTGGGCCCCCAGAGGCCGAGGGTGACCAGGCCGGCCAGGCTGCTCGATCCGGTCAGCTCCTTCACCCAGATCGCGGCCACCAGCAGCATCGCCGCCGTGCCGAACCCGGAGACCAGTACGGCACCCAGATACAGGCCGGCCGGACGGTTGCGCAGGACCCTTGCCGTACCCCAGCTCATGCCACCACCTCGCGGCGCTCGGCGCCGGCCTGCGGCACCAGCGCCCCGCACCGCCGATTCGCTCGCTGACGCTCACTCATGGCACCTCCCCCGGGCAGCCCGATCCTGGCCGCCCGCCACCCCCAAGTCAATGCTTGGGGGTGGGCCGGGCCACCTGATGCGGTTCAATGGCGGCCGTGAGCAGCACCGATCCGCGCCTGCGCGCGCTGGCCCACCCGGTACGACTGCGGATGCTGTCGCTGATGTGGAGCGCGCCGCTCTCCGCCGCGGCGCTCGCCCGGGAACTGGCCATCTCGCACGCCCTGGCCAGCCAGCACCTGCGTCGGCTGGAGGCCGCCGGCCTGGTGGAACTGGCCGACGTCCGCAGCCGGCGCGGCGGCCGGGAGCGCCGCTACCGCGCGGTACGCGGCCCGTGGCTCACCGACCAGCGGGAGGGGCAGGCGCTGCTCGCCGAGTCGCTGGCCCGCAACCTGCTGGACCGGGTGGCACACCGGGCCCCGGACGCGGCCGGCCTGACCATCGACGCCGAACTCTGGGTCGACCCGGAGGAGTGGGAGGCGGCCCGGCGCAGGCTGCACGCGATCATGACCGAACTGCACGACGCGGCCCGACCTCCGCACGCCCCCGGTACGGTCCGGGTGGGCGCCACGATGATGGCCTTCCCGATGACCGACGCCCCGCCGCCCACGGCAGACTGACCACCGTCGTACACATGTTCCATCCACAGCCTGTGGACGCCGAGAGGATCGGATGAGTTACCAGCTCAGCGCGGTCGTCGCCGATGTCGAGCTGCTCCGCGAGCAGACCGCCAACCTGGATCATGCGGTCCTCGCCGCGCTCCGCCAGGACTTCGCGCTGCTGCCGGTCACCCCGCAGCTCGTGACGGAGCTGACCGGCGAGCTGCCCGACTTCTGCACCGACGAGCCGTCCGCGGCGCAGCCGTTCCAGCTCGTCCTCTCGTCGCTCGTGTCAGAGATGCTGGCGGGGTGGTCGCGGCAGGGACCGGTGGCGTACCTGGAGGCGGAGTTCGCCGGCGGCCTGGGCCACCAGTCGGCGGTGGTCTGGCTGGGCGGCGCAATCAGCTGGGGCCCGTGCTTCGACGGCACCCTCGACGGACCTCGCGCGCAGTGGCCGATCAACGCGGCGCTCGCCCGGCTGGGTGCCGAGCCCGGCCCCTGGATCGACCCGTTCGCCGAGCTGGGCCTGCACCTGGAGCGCGCCACGGCCGGCTGGCTGGCGCACGGCCGGCGCGGCCTGTCCGCCGACTACTGGGACGACCTGGCCGAGGAGTGGGAACTGCGGCAATCCGAGCAGCACCAGCAACCTCCGCGCCCCGGTCCCGTTGGGGACTGGGGGAGTGCATGAGACTGCGACAGTTCGGATTCATCGCCGCGTTGATGGCAGCCGCCTCGATCGCCGGCAGCGGCGTCCGTCCACAGGGGCTGGATGTGCCCGCCCGCCCCGTCGGGGCCGCCGAGGTGGTCGGGCTCGACGGGCTGCACAACGCGGAGTTCGGCGTCACGGAGCAGGAACTGACCCGGCGCGGGGTGCTGCGTACCGACGTGGAAGCGTGCGGGCCGACGCTGGCCGGACACGAGTCGGTCAGCCCGATCTTCGTCGACGACCGCCTGGTGCTGCTCTGGCTCGACGACCCGATGAGCACGCCCGAGGGCATCACCGCCGGCACGCCGGTCAGCGAGGTGCGCGACCACTACCCGTCGGCGGTCGACCTCACCGCTCCACAGGGGACGCACCGGTTCGACGGGCTGCTCGCCCGCGACGGCGACCGGGCGTACCTCTTCCTCCACGACCGGACCGCCGTCCGGAAGATCATCGCCGGGTACGCGGACTGGGCCCGCCGCCTCTTCGACGAGGGCTACGGCCCCTGCTGACCGGAGGGAGCGGCGAAGCGCCCGGGAAGAACCCGGGCGCTTCGACCGCCAGGAGCGGGCTCAGTACAGCGGGCCGCCGCTCTGCGGCCCGGCGATACGCAGGCCGTACCGCTGGGGCCAGACGTGGTCACTGCGCAGGCCCAACCCGGTCACCGTGACGGGGTGCGGTACGAGCCCGCCCTTGGAGCCGTAGAACCGCGTTACCGACCCGGACGGGTAACCAGCGAGATCGCCGGCTACCTCTTCACCAGGCGCCGCGACGACGGCGTCCAGCCCGCCGTTGAGGTTGAGCAGCGCGACGGAGGCACCGAACTTGTCCCCGCGCTCGGCCGTATTCGGGACGGCCGATTGGCTCTGGTCGAAGGCCTGGGCACCGCTGCCGGTCAGGCCGGCGGTGGAACCCTTGAGCAGGGTGACCGAGCCGGCTTCCGCCGCCGTCCCGACCCGGTCGCCCGGCGCACCGACCAGCACGTCCGCCTTGCCGTCGCCGGTCACGTCGCCGGCCGCAAGCGCCGCACCGAAGCGGTCGCCGGCCGCCGGCTCCCCGGGTACGCCGGAGGTGCGCTGCGTGATGACCCGTACGGCGCTGCTGGACAGGCCACCGGAACGGCCCGTGAAGACCGCGATGAGGCCGCCCGTGATTTCCGGGGTCTGGGCGCTGGGCGCCCCGGCGATCACCTCGCCCAGCCCGTCGCCGTTCACGTCGCCGATAGCGAGCGCCTCACCCAGGTACCAGGCGTAATTCTCGGCTTGGCCCATCGCCCCGCGCAACGCAGCACCGGTGACCGACGTGGCGCCGGTGGATGACACGCCCGTGGCCGAGCCCCACATGAGGGTGACCAGGCCGCTGCCGTTCCAGGCAGTGCTGTCGTCCTCCTGAGGAGCGCCGATGACCAGGTCGGCGTACCGGTCACCGTTGACCTTCCCGATTGCCAGCGTGTAGCCGAAGTGGTCATTCGACTCGGACACCCCAGGCACCGCCGACTGGTCCTGAGTGAAGTATTGGGCGCCGGTGGCCGTCAGGCCGGCCGAGCCGCCGAAGAGGACAGTGACCGCGCCAGCCTCCGTCTTGCTGCCGACGCTCTCTCCGTGCGCGCCGATCGCGAGGTCGTCGCGGCCGTCCCCGTTGATGTCGCCAGCGGCGAGCGCCCCGGCAAACCAGTCGTAGTCCTCCGCGTCGTCGGGAACCCCGGGCGAACTCTGGTTGAAGTGGCGCGCCGAGTCGACCACCAGCCCTCTGCTGCTGCCCGGGATGACCCAGACCCCGCCGGCGTGGAGCCCGTTGCGGGGATCCACCTCGTCCTGGTCACCGATCGCCAGATCGTCGTAGCGGTCGCCGTTGAAGTCCCCCGCCACGAGCGCCGTGCCGAAGCAGCCGCAGCCGCCGGTTGAGCCCAGGACGCCCAGGAAGTAGTCGACCTGCGGCACGGCCGAATAGCGCACGGTCACCACGCCGGTCGGCGTCTTCGGCAGGGTGTAGTTGAAGGGATCGCCCATGGCCGCGATGTCGTCGATGCCGTCGCCGTCGAAGTCGGAACGGGTGACCCAGTTCGCCTTCATCCGGGGACGCAGCTTCACCGGGGGGGTCGCCACCCGGTCGTACTGCAGGACGACACCATCCCGGGTGATCGTCTGGACCTGGTCCGCCGCCTCGGCGGGGGCACCGAGTGCCAGCCCGGCCAGGAGCGCGATAACCGACATGCTGGCAGTTTTCCGTCGCAAATGAACCCCCCGCTCAGAATGGACGTGCCGACACCCTAATGGAGTGGATCAATGATCACCGTCGACCAAACGGCCAGTGCCGGAGACGCAGACCCGGAGCAAGCTCGGCCGGCGCCGACCCGGACCGCCAGCCAAAGCGGAAAAGCCCGGCCGATCGTTGATCAGCCGGGCTTCCGGTTGGCGGTGGCGGCGGGATTTGAACCCGCGGAGGGCGTAAACCCTCACACGCTTTCGAGGCGTGCTCCTTAGGCCACTCGGACACACCACCGCCGAGTAGGGTACAGGACCGCCGGTCCGGACGCCGAACCGGTATCCCCGGGCCCGGCCTGGCAGGATCTTTGCCATGAGTACGCACATCGGCGCTGAGCCGGGAGAGATCGCCGAGCGGGTCCTGATGCCGGGCGACCCGCTGCGGGCCAAGTGGATCGCGGAGACCTACCTCGAGGAGCCCCGCTGCTACACGACGGTCCGCGGCATGCTGGGCTTCACCGGCCGCTGGAACGGCGTCGAGGTCTCCGTCCAGGGCTCCGGCATGGGCATGCCCTCGGCCTCCATCTACGCCCATGAACTGATCAACGAGTACGGCGTGAAGACGCTGATCCGGGTCGGCTCCTGCGGTGCCCTCCGCGAGGACCTCCAACTGCGCGACGTGGTCGCCGCCATCGGCTCGTCCACCGACTCGAACATGAACCGGATGCGCTTCGACGGGCTGATCGACTACGCCCCGGTCGCCGACTTCGGGCTGCTGCGTACCTCGGTCGAGGTGGCCGAGCGGCGCGGCATCACCATGCACGTGGGCCCGATCCTGGCGGCGGACGCCTTCTACACCGACCGCCCGGACCTCTACGACACGCTGGCCGACTACGGCGTGCTGGCGGTGGAGATGGAGTCCGCGGCGCTCTACACGATCGCGGCCCGGTTCAACGCACGCGCGCTGACCATCCTCACCGTGAGCGACCACATCAAGACCGGCGAGAAGACCACCTCCGCCGAGCGCGAGCAGACCTTCAGCCAGATGGTCGAGATCGCCCTCGACACCGCCATCGCCTGACGGTCCAAAATCCTGTGCCGCCCCGCCCGCCGACTCCGGCGGCGGGGCGGCGGCGTTCCAGCTCACAAAAATAAATACGACCGGTCGTGCTTTTTTCGGTACGCTGACCGCATGACCTCCGACGGCCGGGTCGCCCGCGGCGACCGCACCCGCACCGCCGTGCTGGACGCCGCCGTGTCCCTGGCCACCGAGGCCGGCCTCGACGGCCTCTCGCTCGGCCAGCTCGCCGACACGCTCGGGGTGAGCAAGTCCGGCCTGTTCGCGCACTGGCGCTCCAAGGAGTCCCTCCAGCTCGCCACCGTCGACCGGGCGGTGGTGCAGTGGCAGGAGCGGATCATCGCCCCGGCCCTGCGTGCCCCCCGGGGCGTCCGCCGGATCTGGGCGCTGCACGACGCCCGGATCGAGTTCTACGCCGCCCGGGTGCTCCCCGGTGGTTGCTTCTTCGCCACTACGGAGTTCGAGTACAACGCCCGCCCCGGCCCGGTACGGGACCGGATCGCCGAGGCGTTCCGCCGCTGGACCGCCTTCCTCGAACGCCTCGTCCAGGAGGCGGTCGACCTCGGCGAGCTGCCCGCCGACGTCGACGTCCCGCAGCTGGCCTACGAGATCGACGCGCTCGGCATCAGCGCCGTGATGCGGTCCCGGCTGCTGGACCCGGACGCCGCCTACCGGCACGCCCGCCAGGGCCTGCTGGCCCGCCTGCGGGCCCTGTGCCCCGAACCCACCCTGCTACCGGAAGGCCCCTGATGAGCGACCCCACCGCCGCGCCGTACGGCCACGTCGAGCACGTCCCGGTCCACTTCGACGACCTCGACGCCCTCGGCATCCTGCACAACGCCCGGTACGCGGTGCTGCTGGAACGCGCCCTCACCCCGTACTGGGCCGAGCACGGCGTGTCCTTCCAGGGCGGGCCGCACAGCTCCCCCGACGTGTTCCACGCGGTACGCGAGTTCACCATCACCTACCGGGCCCCGATCAGCGGGACCGGGCCGGTGGCGGTGCATTTCTGGCTCGAACACTTCGGCACCACCAGCGCGCGGTACGCCTTCCAGTTCCGCTCGGTCGACGGCCACACCCTGCACGCCGAGGGCACCCGCGCCATCGTCCGGCTCGACCCGGCGACGATGCGCCCCACCGCGTGGACCGAGGCCGCGCGGACGATCGCCGCGACCCTCCTCCGTCCGGCCCCGGTGCCCGCCTGACGTCGGGGCAGGGGGACAGCGCAGGGCAGGGGGCAGCGCGGGGCGGTCAGCGGAAGAAGGCGCGCAGCAGCGCGGCGCTCTCCGCCTCGAGCACCCCGCCGTACACCTCCGGGCGGTGGGTGAGCCGGCGGTCGCGCAGCACGTCCCAGAGCGAACCGACCGCCCCCGTCTTCGGCTCCCAGGCGCCGAAGACCACCGTCGTGATCCGGGCCAGCGAGATAGCGCCCGCGCACATCGTGCACGGCTCGAGCGTCACCACCAGGGTGCAGCCCTCCAGCCGCCAGCGGCCCAGCCGCTCGGCGGCCCGCCGCAGCGCCAGCACCTCGGCGTGCGCCGTCGGATCCCCTCTCAGCTCCCGCTCGTTACGCCCGACGGCCAGTTCGGCGCCGTCCGGGCCGTAGACGACCGCACCGACCGGGACGTCCTCGACCACGGCGTCGGCGCCCTCCGCCGGGCCGCTGTCGGGGCCGGTCACCGCGACCTCCAGCGCCCGGCGCATCCACAGCTCGTGCCGCTGCCGGCGGCCCCCGCCGCCGGGATCGGCCAGCCCCTCGTCCGCGCCCGGGCCGACCCGGCCCAGCCGGCCGGGGGTCGGCTGCCCGGGGCGTACGGTCTCCAGCGCCGGGTCGGTGGCGTCGGCCGGCTCCGCGGCACCGGGCACCACCGGCTCGGGCGGCTCAGACCTCACGCAGCTCCTCGACCTCGTCCGCGCAGCCCAGCACCTGGCAGATCTCGGCGGTGATGTCGGCCGGCATCATCCCCTCGTGGGCGCAGAGCGAGAGCAACTTCTGTGCCGAGATGCCCAGGTCGGCCAGGAGGTCCGCGTCGCCCACCGGGTCCGCCTCCGGGTCGACCGCCGGCTGCTCGTTCTCGTCGTCGCCGCCGGTGGCCGCCCGCGGTTCCTCGGTGTCCTCCAAGCCGGTGACCGAGGTCTTCAGGTCGCCGACCAGCAGGGCACCGAGCCGGGACTCCTCCGCATACGCCGAGTCGGAGCCGAAGACGCGCAGGTCCTCACCCTCGTCGAGGCGCAGGATGACCAGGTAGGTGTCGTCGGCCTCGACGAAGAGCAGCGACAGGTCGGCGTCCGGCTCGACGTCGCGCAGCCGCTCGGCGACGTCGTCGATGTCGGTGACACCCCGCAGGTTCACCTCGTCGGCGGTCCATCCGCCGTCGACTCGTGCCACGGCAGCAGCGAAGTACGACACGGTCCCCCCAAATTGGCCTCGGCAGCACGCCGACTCGTCACGCGTGCACGTTAACCGGTCGGGTCGGCAGGCGACCGGTCAACGCCCCGAAGGGCCGGCCGTTCCTGGAGAAAGTCGGTCAGCCGGCGATGCGCCGGCGGGTGGCGATGAGCTGACGCAGGTGTTCGGTGCGGACCCGCTGCGGCCGCTCGCGCTGACGTGCCGTGCGGGCACCGGCCAACTCGGCGAGGAGTTGCAGGCGACGGCGGCTCCGGTCCGGGTCGAGCCGCGGCGGGGTGGTCCAGGCCATACCGCGAGGGTGGACCGTCACCACGCGTACGTCAAGCCGGTCTTCGCTGCGCAGCGAACCGTTCACCGCTGGTCACCAGAGCGGCCAGTCCCCGCTCTGCGCCCAGCGGACCGCGACGACGGCCGCCGCGATGCTCCACCCGCCCGCCGTGACGATCGCCACCCCGGCCGCCACCCCGCGGTCGCCGTAGCGGACCAGCACGGCGGCGGCCAGCCAGGCCAGCCCGCCGGCGACCAGCGTCCACCACGCGTAGCTGGGCACGTCGTGGCCGAGCAGGCCGAACAGGAGCAGCCAGGCGAAGGCGGTCACCGCGCCGACCGAGACGCCGCCGCCGGTGATCGGGTACGGCTCGCGCCAGGTGGGCCGCATCGGCGCCCCGGCGGGGAAGAGCCCCGACGGGGTACGCGCCGGCGGATGGACCGGGCCCGGACCGGGCTGACCGGATACGGCGGGCCACCCGTTCATCGCCTCTGCTCCCTTCACGGTCCGTAGACCTACCCAGGTGCGGCGGCGTGACTCCGCTCGCCCCCGCACGGACGCGCACCGGGTCTCGCCGTTCGTTCCTACCGTAGTGCTCTGTCAGGATGGCCGGATGCGCTCGCGATCGATCGGACGCCGGCCGGGGCCGGCGTACCCGATCCTGCTGCTGCTCGTACCGGCCCTGGTCGCCGGGTGCGGTCCCGCCGACCGCCCCACGCCGGCCGGGGGCACCGCGTGGCAGAGCCCGAGCGCAACCGCCCCGGCGCCGCCGTCCCCCGCGCTGACCACTGCCGAGCCGACCACTCCCACGCCGGCCGCCCCGTCGGCCACGCCGACCCGCTCCGACCCGCGGCACGTCTTCCCGGTCCGCGCGGACAACGTCGCGTACCACCCGACCCACTCGACGTACCCGGGGACGGACATCTTCGCCGACTGCGGGGAGCCGGTCGTCGCGGTCACCGACGGCGTGATCCTCGAGGTGAGCCGGGTGGACCGGTTCGACAAGCGGGGCCCGCGCGGGCCGTACAACGGTGGCCTCTCGGTCGCGCTGCTCGGCGACGATGGCGTCCGCTACTACGGCTCCCACCTGAGCGCCATCGCCGCCGGCGTCGACCCGGGCGTACGCGTCCGCGCCGGCCAGGCCCTCGGCAAGGTCGGGCGCACCGGCAACGCCAACAACGTGTGCCACCTGCACTTCGGCCTCTCGCCGAAGTGCCAGGGCCACGACGACTGGTGGATCCGGCGGGGCGTGATCTGGCCGGCCCCCTACCTGAACTCGTGGCGGAAGGGGGGCAATCGCGGGCCGGCCGCCGAGGTGGTCGCCTGGCAGCGCAAGCACGGCTGCCCGAAGGCGCCCACCACGACCGGCGGTGCCGGGTGACCGACGTCCACTCCCGACACTCCGCGACCCACCCGGCGACCGGCGGCGCAGGCGCGTAGGTTGCAGGACATGAGTGCCCGGGATCCCATCGCCGACCTGCGCCGGATCGCGTTCCTGCTGGAGAGGGCGAACGAGGCCACCTACCGGGTCCGGGCGTTCCGGTCGGCGGCCAAGGCGCTCGGTGCCCTGCCCGCCGGCGCGGTGGCCGATCGCGCGCGCAGCGGCAAGCTGACCGAGCTGAGCGGGGTCGGCGACGTCACCGCCCGCTGCGTGGTCGAGTCGCTGGCCGGCGAGGAACCGGTCTACCTGCGGCGGCTGGTCGCCACCGAGGGGACCGACCTGGACGCGGCCGCCGCCGCGCTGCGGGACGCGCTGCGCGGCGACTGCCACACCCACTCCGACTGGTCCGACGGCGGTTCACCGATCGAGGAGATGGCCCTCGCGGCGGTCGAGCTGGGGCACGAATATCTGGTGCTGACCGACCACTCGCCCCGGCTGACGGTGGCCCGGGGGCTCACCGCCGAGCGGCTGCGCCGGCAGCTCGACCACGTGGCCGCGGTGAACGAGGCGCTGCCGAAGGGCTTCCGCATCCTCACCGGCATCGAGGTGGACATCCTCGCGGACGGGTCGCTGGACCAGGACGAGGAGCTGCTGGCCCGGCTCGACGTGGTGGTCGGCTCGGTGCACAGCGGCCTCAACGACGACCGGGCGAAGATGACCCGGCGGATGCTCACCGCGATCGCCAACCCGCACCTGGACATCCTCGGTCACTGCACCGGGCGGATGGTGTCGTCCCGGCCGGCCGGGGTGACCGGGCCGGGCGACCGGGGGCACCGGGCGCGTACCCGCAAGGAGAGCGACTTCGACGCGGACGCCGTCTTCGCGGCCTGCGCGGAGCACGGCGTCGCCGTCGAGATCAACTCCCGGCCGGAGCGGCAGGACCCGCCCAAGCGGCTGATCCGCCGCGCCCTGGAGGCCGGCTGCTGGTTCGCCGTCAACACCGACGCGCACGCTCCCGGCCAGCTCGACTGGCAGCGGTTCGGCTGCGAGCGCGCGGCCCTCTGCGGCGTCCCGCCGAACCGGGTGGTCAACACCTGGAAGGCGGACCGCCTGGTCAAGTGGGCCCACACCCGCCGCTGACGCATCCCCGCTTCCGGACGCCACCCGCATCGGCGACCCAGCGGCATCCTCGGTGCCCGCACCACCACCTCGCCGATCTGCCGGCCCCCGGGGCGGCTCAGCGGCGGCCCCGGGCGCCGGCTCACCGGTGAGCGGCGGCCTCGGCGGCCGGCGCGGCCGCGGCGCCGACCAGCGAGCGCGACCGGGGCCGGCCCAGCATCCCCTGCGCGACCGCCACGCCGAGCAGCACGACCAGCGCACCCACCGGCTGATGCCAGTTCATCCGCTCGCCGAGCACGAGCGCGCCGACCAGCACCGCGAAGACCGGGATCAGGTACGTGACGGTGGACGCGGTGCTCGCCCCGGCGAGCCGGATGTTGCGCAGGTTGATCACGAAGGCCAGCCCGGTGCCGAGCGCGCCGAGCGCCAGCACGCTGGCGACCACCCGGGCGGACAGGCCGGCCGGCACCGGCGGCGCCCCGGCCACCAGGGGCGCGACCACCGCGAGCTGCGCCGTCGCGACCAGCAGCTGCGCCGCCGACAGCGACACACCGGAGTACGCGCTCCCCGCGATGAACTTCTTCTGGTACGGGATGGCCACGCCGTAGCAGGCCGCCGCCCCGAGGCACATGAGCTGGCCGGTGAAGTGCGACCCGCCCACACCCTCCCAGACGCCGAGCACCACCAGCACGCCGGCGAAGCCCAGCCCCAGCCCGACGGCCCGCCGCACGGTCAGCCGCTCGGTACGGAACACCAGCACCGCCAGCGGCAGCACGATCAGCGGCGTGGTGGCGTTCCAGATGCCGGCGAGCATCGACTCCACCCGCTGCTCGCCGAAGCCGAACAGGGTGAACGGCAGGGCGACGCCGAAGGCGGCGACCACGAACAGATGCGCCCAGACCCGGGGCTCCCGGGGCAGCCGGTCGCGCAGCACGGCCAGCACGACCAGCAAGGTCGCCGCGCCGGTCGCGACCCGGTAGAGGGTGAGGTGCAGCGGGTGCAGCTCGCTCACCCCCACCTTGATGAAGAGGAAGCTGGAACCCCAGATCACGCCGAGCGCGAGGAAACCGGGCAGCCAGCTACGGAGTGCCGCCCGGTCAGGAGTCAAATGCGCTGTCACCCCTGACACTCTGCCGGAGGGGTACGACGAAGTCCCGCGAAAATCGGACCCCGTGTCGACCGTCACGGCAACCCTCCGGCAACAGCCCCGCCGAACCATCGTGAACACGGCAAACACCGTCGACAACCGGGTACCACCGTCACGTAGGGTCGCAGCGTGGGACGAATCGATGACCTCGCCAACCGGTACGTGGCCGACTGGGCCCCGCTGACCCCGACCGGCGCCACCTATGTCGGCATCGCCGGCTACGACGACCAGCTCGACGACCTCACCCCGGAGGGGTACGCGGCCCGCGCCGACCTGGTCCGGCGCACCCTGGCAGATCTCGACGTGACCGAGCCGGACTCGGAGGCCGAGCGGACCGCCAAGGAGGCCATGCAGGAGCGGCTCGGGCTGGAACTCGCCCGCTACGAGGCGGGCGAGAGCAGCAGCGAGATCAACGTGATCGCCAGCGGGCTGCACGAGATCCGCATGGTCTTCGATCTCATGCCGACCGAGGGCGACGACGCCAAGGCCAACATCGCCGCCCGGCTCAACCGCTTCGCCGGCGCGCTGGAGGGTTACAAGCGCACGCTGCGCGAGGCGGCCGCGGCCGGCCACGTCAGCTCGCAGGTGCAGCTGGTCGAGGTCGCCAAGCAGTGCGACGTGTGGACCGACCCGAACGGCGACAACTTCTTCCACGGCCTGACCGAGCGGCTCGGGGCCGACGGCACGCTCGGCGCCGAGCTGCGCAAGGGTGCCGCCGCGGCGACCGCCGCCACCGCCGAGTTCGGGCAGTTCCTCCGGAACGAGCTGGCCCCGCAGGGCCGGCAGAAGCAGGCCGCCGGGCGGGAACGGTACGAGCTGGCCTCGCAGTACTTCCTCGGCGCCAAGGTCGACCTCGACGAGACGTACGCCTGGGGCTTCGCGGAGCTGGCCCGCCTGGAGTCCGAGATGCGGGCGGTGGCCGCCCGGATCGTCGGCCCGGGGGCGACCATCGACGACGCGGTGCAGGCGCTGGACTCGGACCCGGCGCGGACCATCAAGGGCAAGGAGGCCTTCCGGGACTGGATGCAGGCGCTCGCCGACAAGGCGATCAGCGAGCTGCACGGCACCCATTTCGACATCCCCGAGCAGGTCCGCCGGATCGAGTGCTGCCTCGCCCCGACCAGCGACGGCGCCATCTACTACACCGGCCCGAGCGAGGACTTCTCCCGGCCGGGGCGGATGTGGTGGGCGGTGCCGCAGGGCATCACCGACTTCTCCACCTGGCGCGAGGTGACCACCGTCTACCACGAGGGCGTGCCGGGCCACCACCTGCAGGTCGCCCAGACCGCCGTCCGCGCCGACCTGCTCAACCGCTGGCAGCGGCTGCTCTGCTGGGTCTCCGGGCACGGTGAGGGCTGGGCGCTCTACTCGGAGCGGCTGATGGACGAGCTGGGCTACCTGGAGGACCCGGGCGACAAGCTCGGCATGCTCGACGGGCAGGCGTTCCGCGCGGCCCGGGTGATCGTCGACATCGGCATGCACCTGGAACTGGAGATCCCGCGGGACAATCCGTTCGGCTTCCACCCGGGCGAGCGCTGGACCCCGGAGCTGGGCTGGGAGTTCATGCGGGCGCACTGCCGGGTGCCGGACGAGAACCTGCGCTTCGAGCTCAACCGCTACCTGGGCTGGCCGGGGCAGGCCCCCTCGTACAAGGTGGGCGAGCGGATCTGGCTCCAGGCCAGGGAGGAGGCGAAGGCCCGCAAGGGCGCCGACTTCGATCTCAAGGAGTTCCACCGGCAGGCGCTCGACCTGGGCGCGCTGGGGCTCGACCCGCTGCGCCGGGCGCTGGCCCGGCTCTGAGCGGACCGGCGGCCGGGCGTCGAAGGGTTCCTCCGGTGCCCGGCCGCTTCGCGTACTCGGCGGGCTCAGGCCAGGTCGAGCTTGAGGGTCGGCTTGGCGGTGAGCACGTTGCTGTCGACGAACGCCAGGTCGATCACCGGGTCGGTGAAGGTGATCGGCACCGGCGAGGTGATCGGGAGGCCGTCCGGGAGCGGCAGGTCCGGGGTGAGGGTGACCCGGATGCCGAGGAGCCGCCCGGAGAACCGGGTGGCGTAGAAGGCGACGTCGCCCTCCACGGTCAGCCGGTCGGTGACGTACCGCAACGTCTTGCCGGACGGCCCGTCGGCCTGGAGGACGAAGTCGTCCGTCACGCCCTTGTCCATGGTGAACTTCAGCGCCTTGAGCGTGCCGTCGTGGGTGGGCAGGTCGACGATCCCCTCGAAGCGCAGCCCGGTCATGGTCACCTGGGAGCCGGTGAGCTTGGACGGTTTGGCGGCGACGCGGGGCTGCCCCGGCTCGGCGGCGATTCGGGGCAGCGGGGTCTTGACCGGCTTCGGCTTGGTCGGTGCCGGGCTGGCACACGGATCGGCGCCCGGCCTGGTGGGCACGCCGGGCCTGGCCGAGGGGCTGCTGCTCGGCGTCGGCGCCGCGCTGGTGGTGCTCTCGGCGGGGGTGGGGCCGGTCGTGGTCTCGGTTGGCAGCGGCTCCGCGGCGGCGACCCCCGTGCTGGCCGGCTGCGGCGCGGGCGGGGGTTCCGTGCCGGCGTCACCGGGGTCCCCGCCGGCGAGGAGGCCGGTGATGCCGTCGATGATGTTGGTCAGCGGGTTGCCGTCCGACCTCTTCTTCGCCGCCAGGGGATTCGGGCTGGTCGAGGCGGACGCGGAGGCCGTCGGGCTCGGCGCCGGCGAGCTGGCGGTCGGGCAGGCGGCCGGGGCGGCGACCGCCGGCTGCTCGCCGCGGAGCGCGAGCAGGCCAACCGTGGAGACGGTGGCGAGCACCAGCAGGATTCCGTACAGCTTCGGGTCGCGGTGGCCGGAGCCGGGCGGCGGCCCCGCCGGGTCGACCACCGGCAGCACCCGGGTGCTGTCCGCGCCCGCCCCGGCCTCCCGCTCGGCCGTGGTCGACTCGCGCAACGGGTTGTACGGCTGCGGAAGCGTGTCGGTGAGCGGCCCGGTGGTCTCCTCCTCCCGCTGCCGGGGCAGCAGCTCGTCAAGGAGGGCCCGCTCGTCCTCGACGTCGTCGGCGTCCTGCGGCTCGTCGACGGCCGGTCCGGGCTGCTCGGTGCCGGCCGCCGGGCGGCCGGGCACCCAGGCGAAGCCGAGCGCGGCACCCGAGATGCCGAGCAGCATGCCGATGAAGAAGCCGCCGAGGTTGACCCCGATCAGCGAGTAGACCGCCGTCACCGCCGCCACGACCGAGTAGAAGATCCGCTGCTGCGGGGTGAACCACATGAGCAGACCGCAGACCACCAGGATGGTGGGGATCAGCCAGGCGAGGAAGCCGGTCGGCCCCATCTTCAGCGTGAGGCCGGCCAGGTTCGCCTGGGTGGTGCCGAAGATCTCCGCTCCGGCGAGCACGGTGAACAGGCCGCCCCAGAAGGGCCGGCTCCGCCGCCAGCGCCGGAAGCTGCGCCAGGCCCGGGTGACCCGGCCGGGTCGGGCGTGCTGCGCGTCCGCGGTCGTCACGTGCTCCTCCTACGAACGGTGCGGTGATACGAGGGGATTGCCGAACACGAGGGGAGGTCCGCGGAGGGCGCCCTCCGCGGACCTCCCGGTCCGATCAGGAGAAGCACTCCTTGCCAGCGGCGTCGCCGAACGCGTGCACCTTCAGCTTCAGGCCCGTCAGCTTGAAGGTGCCGGCCGTGGTGTAGCGGGCGACCTGCTCCAGCCCGGTGATGGTCACGTGCTCCGAACTCTGGCCGAACGAACCCGCCTGGGCGGCCGCGCTCAGGTCGGTGGCGTCCTGGCCGATCTTGATCTTGGTGAACGTCGCATCGCCCGCCAGCGAGTCCATCGCGATCAGCATGCCGTCCGCAGTCGCGGGCTGCCTGCCACCGCCGGCCTCGATCCGGAGCACGACGGGCAGACCAGGCACGCTCGCGTTGACCGACTGGCAGAGGTTGTACAGATCCGCGTGGCCGATCTCGGAGATCGCGACCGGCTGCGGCACGGGGTTGCCCTTCTCGTACACGACGCCGCCGTACTGCTTGAAGCCGTCGCCCTCGAGCCGGGTCGCGCCAACCTTGAACGCGGTGCCGGACACGGTGATGTTGGCGGCGATGGCGCCGTTGGCCATGCCGAAGACGATGCCGCCGGCGACGGCCGCGGCCGGAACCGCCATCGCGGCGAAGCGACGCCAGCGGGTGCCGCCACGCAACTGGCAGTCTTCCGAATCCTTCACGGGGCCCTCCTCGAAGGGATGACGTCACCGATCGCGGGACGCGACTCGGGACAAGGGGAAAGCGTGGGGCGCTTGCGGATGCCGTTGTGCCGACGGACCGCACGGTTACGCGGATGGATGCTCTCGCGAAGCGACAGAGCTCACAAGTGCCTAGCTACTGACCGGTAACAGGCCGGGAATATCAAGATCGCCTGTGGTTACCGGCGGTTAACATCCGGACGGCGATGAGCCGCGGGCAAACCATCGCGATTACGACACGACGGCAGAGAGGTCTCACCTGCGGTAGCGACCACCGGTCTTCGTCACAGTTCGGTAACGGACGGCTGGCAAACCGCTGAGGATGACAGGCCCATCACCCGTCCGGCGGGCACCGACGGACCGTCCGGCGTACGGTCAGCTCCGCCCGTTCAGCCACGACTCCAACAGATGGTGGTCGATTGAGTCGATTCGGCCCAGCGGACGCCCCTGCGCCAGCCGCGCCCGCAGTTCCCCCCGGCTGAACCAGCGGGCCGCCACCAACTCCTCGCCGTCGACCCGGACGTCGGTGGAGGCCGCCGTGGCCCGGAACCCGACCATCAGCCCCGCGGGGAACGGCCAGGCCTGCGACCCCTGGTAGGCCACGTCGACCACGCTCACCCCGGCCTCCTCGGCCAGTTCCCGGCGGACCGCGTCCTCCAGGCTCTCGCCGATCTCCACGAAGCCGGCCAGCGTCGACCAGGAGTCCTCCGCCGCGCCGCGGTGCCGGGCCAGCAGGCACCGATCGGGGTCGCCGGGCGCCTCCACCAGCACGATGACCGCCGGTTCGATCCGCGGAAAGAGCAGCCGACCACAGTCGGGGCCGGTGCAGGTGCGGACGTGCCCGCCGTCCCGGGCCGCTGCCGTCGCCCCGCAGCCGCCGCAGTACCGCTGGCCCCGGTGCCAGTGCAGCAGCCCCTTGGCGTACGCCTGCACGGCCGCCTCGGCCGGCGTCAGGCCGCCCACCAGGGCCCGTACGTCCACCGTCTCGACCGCCCCGGCCAGCTCCAGCGCCTCCGGCTCGGTCCGGCCGGAGAGGTCCACGGCGAAGACCGCCCGCCCCGCGTCCAGCCCGAGAAAGACCGTCTCGTCGGCGGCGGCGCACAGCCTTGCGGCGTCGACGGCGGCGTGTCGCACCGGCGCCCGATCCGCCGAGACCAGGCAGCGGTCCCGCCAGAACGGCAACAGCACGCTCTCCCGGTCGGCCAGCCGCGCGTCGATCCACTCCGGGTCGGCCCGCAGCGCCCCCGCCCGGTCCAGCCACCCGCCGCCGTACGCCAGAGCCTGCTCATCGGTCCGCACCCGCCCACCGTCCCACGGCCCGCTCCGGCATCGCACCCCGGGTGGAGGTGACCACCGCGACACGCTTCCCGGCGCCCCGCGACGGCGGACTCCCCGTCCGGCTCGGGCGTTGGTTACCGTAGGTGTCTTCCGGGTGGGGGAAGCGGCCCCCACGTGGTTTTCGTGATCGAGGTTCCTGTGACGCTGTACGGCGAAAAACTGCCGCCCGCCGACGACCGGCCCACTGTGCGGGTCACCGCGGTGAACTGGCCGGACGACGGGTCGGAACCAACTGTCGCGCCGACATCCGAGCCGCCCGGGGGCCGCCGGCGGTCCCGCCGGGGACGGCTGCTGCTGGCCGGCGGGATCGTCGCGGCCGTGGTCGCCGCCGGCACCGGTCTCGGCGCCTACGCGTACGCCGGGGACGTGCCCCGGGGCACCACGGTCCTCGGCGCCGAGCTGGGTGGCCGGAGCCGGGCCGAGGCGGTCCGGGCGCTGCGGGCCGAGCTGGACCGCCGGGCGGCGGCGCTGAGCGCCCCGATCAACGTCACGGTCGGCGAGAAGAGCGTCGAGGTGAAGCCGGCCGACGTCGGGCTCGCGATCGACGTGGACGCCACCGTGGCGGCGGCGGCCGCCGCCGAGGCGCACCCGGTGAGTCGCCTCGTCGGCTCCCGTACGGTCGACCCGGTGGTCACCGTCGACGCCGCTCGACTGGACGTCACGCTGCAGAAGGCGAAGGGGGGCCAGGGCCGGGAGATGACCATGCCGGCCATCATTTTCACCGGCACCACCCCGAAGCCCGTCTACCCGAAGCCGGCGCTCACGGTGGATTCGGCCGGCGCGGTCGACGTGGTGAAGGCGGGCTGGCTCGCCGGCAAGCCGGTGACCGTGCCGTTGGTCGAGAAGTGGCCGGCGACCACCCGCGAGGAGGTCGACCGGCTCGTCGCCGAGCTGGCCAAGCCCGCGGTGGCCGCCCCCGTCACGCTCACCACCGGCCGGGGCTCGGTGACCATCCCGCCCGCCGCCATCGCCAGCGGCCTGCGCTTCTCGGCCGACGACGCGGGCAAGCTGACCCCGCGGGTGGACGTCAAGCGGCTGCGTGCCGCCCTCGGCGACCGGCTGGCGAAGATCGAGGTCGAGCCGAAGGACGCCGGCCTGACCATCAGCGGCGGCAAGCCGAAGGTGATCCCCGGCCGGTCCGGGCAGCAGGTCGACTCGGCCACGCTCGGCCGGGAGCTGCTCGCCGTCCTACCGAAGGCCGACGGCCGTACGGTGACCGCCGAGCTGAAGCCCGCCGAGCCGGAGCTGACCGAGGCGAAGCTCGCCGAGCTGGGCATCAAGGAGCGGGTCTCCACCTTCACCACCCGGTTCCCCGGCGGCCTCTCCTCGCCGCGCAGCCAGAACATCGTCCAGGCGGCCAAGGACGTCGACGGCACGATCGTGAAGCCGGGCGAGACGTTCTCGCTCAACGGCCACACCGGCGAGCGCGGCTACGACCAGGGCTACCAGGACGCGCCGACCATCGTGAACGGCAAGCTGGTGCCGGGCGTCGGCGGCGGCGTATCGCAGTTCACCACGACGCTGTTCAACGCGACCTACTACGCCGGCCTGGAGGACGTCGAGCACAAGCCGCACTCGTTCTACTTCAGCCGGTACCCGGCGGTGATCGAGTCGACCATCTACTGGCCGCAGCTGGACTTCAAGTTCCGCAACAACACCCAGTACGGCGTCCTCATCGACACGTCCTACACCGCCAGCACGATCACCGTGTCGATCTGGAGCACCAAGATCTACGACAGCGTCACCACCGAGTACGGCCCCCGCCGCGACATCACCCAGCCGAAGACGGTCTACCTGGACCCCGGCCCCAAGTGCATCGCCGCCGCGGGCAGCGTGGGCTTCGCCCAGGACGCGTACCGGGTCATCAAGAAGGGCGGCAAGGTCATCAAGCGGGAGAAGTTCAGCTGGCGCTACGACCCCGAGCCGCGCTTCATCTGCGCCCCGAAGCCGGCCGGCTGACGCCCGTCGAGGTCAGACATGAGAATGCCCCGCCGGCTCGGTCGCCGGCGGGGCATTTCTGTTGAGTACGCGTCGTCAGGGCCGCGCCTCGGCCAACCCCTGCCGTACGCCGTCGGCGTCCCGGTCGGTCCCGTAGACGGGGGAGCCGGGCTGCTGCCGCCAGCTCTCGTCGAGCGAGCCGGCATCGACCGGCTCGAAGCCCAACTCGTCGACCAGTTGCATGACCAGCCGCTTGGCGTCCGGGTCGTCCCCGGCCACCGGCAGGCCGATCCGGTCCGGTGAGCCGGCCGGCCGGCCGTTGTCCATCAGGTGCGCGGCCTGGATGTTGTTGAAGACCTTCACCACCCGGGCGCCCTTGAGGTGCTCGGCGGTCCACCGGCTGGAGCTGAGGCTCCGGTCGAGCAGCTCCGCGATGTCACCGTCCCGCTGGGGGTAGTAGTTGTTCGCGTCGGCGACCAGGGCACCGTCGAAGAGCTCCGCCGGCAGGTCCGGTACGACCTTGACCGGCACGGCGATGACGACGAGGTCCGCCCCCTGCACGGTCTCCTCCAGCGTGCCCGCCATGGCGCCGGTCTCCGTCGCCAGGTCGGTGAGGCTCTGCGGCCCGCGCGAGTTGGTCACGACCACGTCGTGTCCCAGTGTCCGCAGTCGACGGGTGAGGGTGCCACCGATGTGGCCCGAGCCGACGATTCCGATCCGCATGACCACTCCTGCCCCTTCGCCGGCGTCCGGCGGTCAGTTTCCGGTCCCGTCCCGACGGTACGAGACCCGACCGCTGGTACGCGTGGATTCACCGAAGCTGTGGCGTGGCGAGCAGTGCCGGAAACGCAGTCAGGGTCACCCGAAACCGGGTGACCCTGACTGGAATGTTTGTCCGGCGGTGTCCTACTCTCCCACACCCTCCCGAGTGCAGTACCATCGGCGCTGGAGGGCTTAGCTTCCGGGTTCGGAATG